>JAGNEJ010000150.1 GCA_018003315.1 Verrucomicrobiales bacterium | reverse complement strand
GCCTTCACCGCCAGAAACTCCGGGCTTCCGGGAGCGCCCACCCCCATCAGCACGTTGAAAGTGGCCACACGAATCGTGCCGCCGGTGAACGGTGGCGGCAGCTCGTCCACATCCACCACCACCAGGCTCGCCTGCCGCAACGGATAGTTTCCGGCGGCATCCGATGCGGTCACCGTCACTGGCTGGTTCCCGTCGGCGATGCCGTCCATGACAGCGGTCAGCGGAAACGCCACCGTTCCTGAAACGGGGACTTCCACGGTTGGCGGCACCGTGACTTCGCTCACATCACTGCTGGAAAGGGAAATCAGGACCGGACTTGCCGGTGCCGGCGTGAGCACCAGGGTGCCCGTGGCCGCAGAACTGTCGGCATCCTCCCGGACACTGGCCGGCGCCACGGTGAGCACGCTGGAAAACGCCCCGCCGCTGCCAAACGTCTGTCCGCCATTGATCTGTCCGGGCGTGGCGGTTTGCGACGCCACCCAATGAAACTGCTGGTAAAGCGTTCCGGCTCCGGCGAGCTGCAGTGACTGTCCGGCGGGGGAGGTGCTGGATTCGGCAACGCCAATATCCACCGAGGTTTGCCCCGCGGCCACGCCATTGCTGGCGGTGAAGACCCCTTCATAGGAAAGCAGCTGCTCCACTTGACCAGTGGACCTGCGATAGAGCGCGACCCCGTCGTTTCCACCGTTCTGGATGCCGTTGGCAGGCGGCCCGAACCAGGCAAATCCGCTGCCATTGGCCGCGTCCGGCAGCACCCCGCTCAGCCGCACCGTGGCATACTCCACCGCGGCCTGCGGATTGTTCCCATTATAAAATACCAAATCGAAATCACTGAGGTCCGTTCCCGCGGGGCCGGCTATCTCCACTCCTTCCCCCGTGTCGCTGCTGTTGTTGTCGTAATGGATCTCGTTGATGAATACTGCCTGCGCCGCACAGACTGCGGCCGTCAGCAGGAACGCGGGGCCGCCTGCCAAAATCCTGGCCGACAGGGAGGGGGTTGTCATTTTCACGGAAGGCGGGGAGAAGTCTGCGATCATAGCACGGGCAGTGCCCGCGGCGCCACCGCCTTTCGTGACAATTCCCGGCCCTGTGCTCCAGTGGCACTCATGATTCCGCGCATCATCGTTCTCATGGGAGTGTCCGGCTCCGGCAAATCCATTGTCGGCGAACGCCTGGCCAGGGAACTGGGTGCGCCGTTCGCGGATGCCGACCAGTTTCATCCTCCGGAAAACATCGCCAAGATGAGCCGCGCCATTCCCCTCACCGATGAGGACCGCAAGCCGTGGCTGGAGCGAATGCGCCGCGAGGTGATCGAAGCCACGCCCTTGGGTTCGCAGACCGTCCTGGCCTGCTCCGCCCTCAAGCGCGCCTATCGCGATTTCCTGCGCAGCGGAGTTGGGGATGTCTATTTCGTGCATCTGCGCGGTTCGCTGGATCTCATTGCCTCGCGCATTCTGGCCAGACAGGGCCATTTCATGAAACGCGACCTGCTGGAAAGCCAGTTCGCCGCGCTGGAGGAGCCGGAAGGTGAGCCGAACACCCTCATCGTCGGCATCGACCGTCCGATTCATGAACTCGTCGCCGAGGTTAAGCAGTGGCTGGATGGATGTCATTGACCGGGGGCGATCCCGGCGAGGACACCGCTTGCCGAGGGTCAAATTTCCGCACCGGAGCCGACGTCCGTGCACGCACTGAAGGGGGGATTCCAACAAACCGGTGAACAGTCTGTGAACAAGAAAATGAAGGGTTGTCATTTACGGAACGGCCTGTGGCCGTAGGTTCCCATCCCTCGTTTCTCCAACCCATCACCAAACTCTTCATGTCCAGTTCCAATTCGGATTCCGACGACCCCAAGCTGCATTCCGGACCGCAAAAAGACCGGCGCGGCAAGCCGAAGATCGACCCAATGACCGATGTGTTGCGCCCTCTGCCGAGCAGTCACGAGATGGAGAAAGCGGTGCTCAGTTGCATGCTGCAGGCTCCGGATCTGGCGGTGGGCCTGGCAGCGGAAAAGCTCTCGCCCGAAGCCTTCCACCTAGAGGCGCACCAGGTATTGTTCGAACTGATCGTGGGGCTGCACGACAAAGCGAAACCGGTGGATGCGGTGGCCCTGCAGCAGGCGCTGCTGGACCGGGGAATGATGGGAAAAGTGGGCGGCCCTGGCGCGGTGGGGGAAATTTTTGCCATGTCGGTCCCGCCATCGCATTTGGATCACTACGTCCAGATCCTCGAGGAAAAGCACACCCTGCGCTGTGTCATCACCGCCTGTTCCACCTGCATTCAGCGAGCGTTTGAAGAACAGGACAACATCGAACCGCTGGTCGATGAAGTGGAGGAGCGGATTTTGTCCGTGCGGCAGAAACGTCAGGAAAAACAGGGGATCGTCAACATGAAGACCAGGGTCATGTCAGCGATCGACCGGATGGAGCTGATGTTCAAAAACCCCGAGGCGCTCCAGGGCATTCCGACCGGATACAAGGACCTCGACGACATGACCAGCGGCCTGCACGGCGGGGACATGTTCATCATCGCCGCCCGGCCATCCATGGGGAAAACCTCGCTGGTCATGAACATCGTGGAGCACGTCTGTGTGGACCAGGGAAAGCCCGCCGCCGTATTTTCTCTGGAAATGGGCGCCGACCAGCTCGTGCAGCGCCTGCTGTGCGCCCGTGCCAAGGTGAACATCCGCAGCCTTGGCAAAGGCGGAGCCTTGAAGAAAGGGGATTTCAGCCTCATCACCAAAGCCGGCAGCGCGCTGATGAAATCGACGCTCATCATCGACGACACCCCCAGCATCAGCATCATCGACCTGCGCTCCAAGGCCCGACGCTTCCACAAAACTTACGGCATCCAGCTCATCGCCATCGATTACCTGCAGTTGATGCGCAGCACCTCGAAACGTGCCCAGGACAACCGTCAGCAGGAAATTGCTGAAATCAGCGCGGGCCTGAAGGCGATCGCCAAGGAATTGAACGTCCCCGTCATCGTCCTCGCACAATTGAACCGGAACCCCGAACAGCGCACCGGCGGAAAATCCGGCGGTCCCGGCGGCAAGCCCAAGTTGAGCGACCTGCGCGAGTCCGGCTCCATCGAACAGGACGCCGACCTCGTCGGCCTGCTCTACCGGCCGGAATACTACGCCAACGACGAGGACGAGCGCCAGGAGGAAAGCGGCAAGGCCGAACTGCTCATCGCCAAGCACCGCAACGGAGCCACCGGCAGCGTTCCCCTGACATTTCTCAAGGAATTCATGCGCTTTGAAAGCCGGGCGCGCGAAGTCGGGGAGCACGTCGATCTCTGAGCCACGGACCTGGGGCGTTTCTTCCGTCGCACGCGGCATCGCATCCCAAAAGCTCCCGAAATGCGCCTTAGAGTTAGCCCGACTTCGCGGATTCTCCGCCATTTTTGCCAATTTTCGGCCCTTTTCGGCGCTGGAACCCTTGATTTTGCAGTTCTTCGGGAAATGGTGGGGAGTATTTTCTGGCCAAACGCAAGGCGTCTGGTAAGCCGTGAGGCATGAACGCATTAACGATCGAAGATTTTTACAGTCAGTCCATTGGGGTCAAGGCGCCGTGGAAAGTGGTCGGGGTGGCGATCCACGCGGAGTTGAAGGAAGTTCACGT
>JAGNEJ010000056.1 GCA_018003315.1 Verrucomicrobiales bacterium | reverse complement strand
CTCTTCCTTCCTCCAGACTCAGCCTCGCGACTGACGCCCTTGGATTTCAGCTAGCACTTCCCCTTGCCGGGTGTGCGACGGACTTGAACCGTCAAGTGAATGCGCCCTGCCGGGCGCACCAAAAAAAGCTGCGGTGCGCATCGCGTGACGCGCACCGCAGCCCGGAATGATCGCCATTTCGCCGCCGGGGCTCAGACGAGCTTGAGTTCCCAGTCCTTGCGGTAGGCCTTGGTGATGTATTTGTTGGCTTCCTCGGAATTGGTGAAGCGCATGTTTTTCGCATCGTATTCCAGCTTCTGACCGAGCTTGCCAACGCGCAGGGCGATGTTGCCGAGGAGAATCGCCTCGGTGAATGGTGCGGCATAGGTGAAGTTGGAACCTGGATAGGTCCACGGCTTCTGACCGAGGGCTGCCTCGCGCCATTCCTTGAACTGGGCTATGTCTCCGGAGCCGTGCGGATTGCGCGGCAGCAGTTGCGGCGGCTTGCCGACGGGCGGCTCTCCCTTGGCAGTGACGATGCGCGGCGCATCGCCGTAGTCGCCTTGAATGAGCAGATCGGCCTTGCTGCCGAAATAAACATTGCCGCTCTGGGGCATCTTCCGCTCGGGTTCCAGCTTGGCCGGACGGCGCACGCGCTCCAGCGCCGGCACTTCCTTGCCGTCTTTCAGCAGCTTGCCTTCATACCAGTAAATGGTCAGCTCCGGACGGGGCTTGCCGTTCGGCAGCTTGCCTTCCGGGAAGACCCAGCGGAAAATGGCTCCGCCGGGGAACATGTCGTCGCTGTGCTTGTAGATTTCGAGCACTTCAACGCTCTTCGGATAGCCGGGATTCATCGACCAGAAAATGCTGTCCATGGTATGACAGGCCATGTCGGCCAGGGCGCCGCCGCCGAAGTCATAAAATCCGCGCCAGGCGAAATCATGATAGGTGCGGTTGCCTTTGAATGGGCGCATCGGAGCGGGGCCGACCCAGAGGTCCCAGTCCAGATTGTCCGGCACGGGGTCCTCACCCTGCGGTTTGGGATTGCCCTGCGGCCAGATCGGACGGTTGGTCACGCAGTGAATTTCACTCACATCTCCCAGCATCCCGGTGTTGACGTATTCATAAATAAAACGGTTGCCCTCGTTGGAGTGCCCCTGGTTGCCCATCTGGGTGGCGGTCTTGTATTTCTTGACGCCTTCCAGCAGTTGCCGGGCTTCCCACGGTGTGTGCACCAGCGGCTTCTGCGTGTAGGTGTGCTTGCCTTCCGCCATCGCACGGGCGGTGGGCAGGTAGTGGTGGTGGTCCGGCGCGGACACGACCACCGCATCAATATTCTTCATCTGCTCGTCGAGCATCTTCCGGTAGTCCTGATAGAACTTCGACTCCGGCCAGAACTTGGGAATATCACCCTGGCGGTCGCGGTCCACGTCACAATGGGTCACCACAATGTCTCCGCATTCCTTCGCATTGCTGATGTGGGCACCGCCCTTGCCACCGCAGCCCACGAAGGCTAGCCGGAGTTTGTCCCCCTTGTTCTGGGCGTGGAGAATGTTGGGGAATCCGATGGCCATGCCGGTCGCCCCGGCCGCCTTCAGAAAAGATCGTCTGCTGGATTTGGATTTCATGGTGTCAATGGAGAAAAATGGTGGCAAAGGCCATGGGGGCTGCCCGTGGAGTCCGGCCCACCGCTGCCGGAACGCGCGACCCTAGGCGGCGTCGTTGGAGAAACAAAGCCTTTCGCTTTCCTTGTATGCGGAAACTTGCTTCCCCGCACCGCCAGCGGGCGGGTGGGATGCCGGGCATTCCCTGCTTGCCCACCGGCGGGGACTCTGACATGACTGGAGCATGGAAACGATTCGCGGCACGGTGGAGCGGGTCACCTTTCACACGGAGGACACCGGGTATTCCGTGTTGAAAGTGACAGTGGCGCTGCGTGCGGACCCGGTGACAGTGGTGGGAAAAGTGGCAGACATTCATGCCGGGGAAGAAATCGAAGCCACCGGCGAATGGACTCAGGCAGCCAACTGGGGGCGGCAATTCCGCGCGGAATCCATCTCGACCAAAGCGCCAGCCACTCGCGATGCCATCGAAAAATACCTCGGCAGTGGGTTGATCGAGGGCATCGGGCCGGTGTATGCGAAAAAGCTGGTGTCGAAATTTGGGGACCGGATCTTTGACGTGATCGACCAGGAATCGAAGCGGCTAGAGGAAGTGGACGGCATCGGGCAGAAGCGGCGGCGCGAAATCAAGAACTCGTGGGAAAAGCAGAAATCGGTGCGCGAAATCATGGTTTTCCTCCACCAGAACGGCATTAGCACGGCCAAGGCGGTCAAAATTTTTCAGACGTATGGATCCATGGCCATGCAGCAGGTGCAAGCCAACCCCTACAAGCTCGCGGAGGACATTCACGGCATCGGATTCAAAACGGCCGACGGCATCGCCCGGCGCATGGGGCTGGAACCGGATTCGCCCGAGCGCATCCGCGCCGGGTTGTTCCACCTGCTGCTGGCTGCGTCCGATGACGGCCACTGCGCTCTGCCGGTGACAGAACTGCAGCAGCGCGGCTGCACCTTGCTCGAAGTGGCCGAAAACCTGATCGCCCCGCAACTGCAAGGCATGGTGGACCAGCGCGAGGTCATCCGGGAAACCATCGCGGGCGAAGAACTCATCTTCCCGCCGCATCTTGCCCGGGCGGAAGAACTCATCGCCGCCCGTCTGGCCATGCTGCTCGCGCAGCCGCCGCAGTATCCGCCAATGGATGCCGACCGCGCCCTGGCTTGGGCGCAGGAAAAAACCGGCAAACCGCTGGCGCCGACACAGGCGGAAGCGGTGCGGCGCGCCCTGACCAGCCGGGTGCTCATCATCACCGGAGGACCCGGTGTGGGGAAAACCACCATCCTCCACACCATTCTGAAAATCCTCCGCGCCAAAAACATGAAATGTGTCCTGGCAGCCCCCACGGGGCGGGCGGCGCGCCGCATGAGCGAAAGCACCGGCGTGGAAGCCAAAACGATCCACCGCCTGCTCGAATACCAGCCTGGCAAGGGATTCACCCGCAATACCAGCCGGGCCCTGGAGGGGGACCTTTTTGTGCTGGATGAAACCTCCATGATCGATGTTCCGCTCATGGCGGCGTTTCTGCAGGCGGTGCCTGCCCATGCCCATCTGCTGCTGGTGGGCGACGCGGACCAACTCCCCTCGGTGGGGCCGGGCAGCCTGCTGCGCGATCTCATCGCCAGCGAACGCATCCCGGTGGTGCGGCTCACGGAAATCTTCCGTCAGGCCCGGACCAGCCGCATCATCACCGCGGCTCATGCCATCAATGCCGGAATCCTTCCTGACATTTCGGGCGCGCAGGAGCGGGGCAGCGATTTCTTTTTCATCGAACGCGAAACGCCGGAAGCCATCGCGGAAACGGTGGTGCATCTGGCGGAGAAACGCATGCCGGAAGCGTTCGGACTGGATCCGCTGCGGGACATACAGGTGCTCACCCCCATGAACCGCGGACTGCTGGGCACCCAAAACCTCAACCGCCTGCTGCAGGCGGCGCTCAATCCGCCGCGGGAATTCAAAACCGAAGTGGACCGCTACGGCATGACGTTTCGCGTCGGCGACAAAGTCATCCAGACCCGCAACAATTATGAAAAGGATGTCTTCAACGGCGACATCGGATGCATTTCCCGGATCGATGCCGAACCGCTGCAGCTCTGGGTGCGATTCGAGGACGAGCGGGTGGTGGACTACCAGACGGCGGAATTCGATGAACTAAGGCCTGCCTGCGCCATCACCATCCACAAAAGCCAGGGCAGCGAGTTTCCCGGCGTCATCATTCCCGTTTCCACGCAGCACTACGTCATGCTCCAGCGCAACCTGATCTACACCGGAATCACCCGCGGCAAGACGTGCGTGGTGCTTGTGGGCGATCCCAAGGCCCTCGGCATTGCGGCGCGCAGCGCCGGTGGCCTGAAGCGGTGGTCCGGCCTACTTCCGCGCCTGCGCGGGCTGCCGCAGTCCTGAACGGAAATGTCAGGAAGCTCGCAGCGGGCAATCCACCCTTTCCCCGCCGCGCAGCACGCGAAACGGCTGCTCCAGCCGCCTGCAGGCAGCGCAAAATTCCTCCGGTGATTCCGTGTTGAAGGCGAACATGTCGAAGTGATGCGGCACTGCCAGCCCGGCCCCGATGGCCTTGGCCAGAGCTGCCGCTTCCGTGCCGTTGAGATTTCCGGCAACACGGCGTTCCGGACGGTTGCCGTTGATGGGCACCAGCGCGGCGTCCACCGCAAATGGCAGGAGCGAAGGAACCAGCGCGGAATGCCACAGGGTGTCGCCGCTGTGGTAAACGGCAAAGCGCCCGAACTGCACCACGAACCCAAGGAAATGGCAGCGCCCGGCGGCATCGCGTTCCACGGTGTTGTGCGCCGCGGCGATGCCGTGGAAGGTGAATGCTCCGACCTTTGCTGCCATGCCGGCATCCAGTTCCACCAGCAGCGGGCAGTCCGCACCCAGCCGCTGCCGCGCCGTCTGCGCAATGGCCGCGGGAAGCACCAGTTGCCGGTGCGGATTCGCCCGCACCAGCGGCACCAGCGTCTCCGCGTCGAGGTGGTCCGTATGCACATGGCTGGCAGTGACCACGGATGCCATGTCCAGCCGCGACGGGTCGATAACCCGCTCCGATATCCGGACATGCGGCTTGTCCGTAGCCGCATATTTTTTTGTCAGGGAATCCGAAAGATAGGGGTCAAGAATGGCAAAGTGCCCATTCCAGTGCAGCAAAAAGCCGCTTTGCCCCAGCCACCAAAGGGAAAAGTGTTCCGGGCCGCAGGGGGCCGATCGGATATCCGCGAGCAGCGCGTCATCCTGCAAATGGGCGGGCGTCATTCGTCAGGAAATGCCAAGTTCCCTGCGCACCAGGCGGGCTGCGGCAACCATGTTCGCCAGTTTTTGCCGCGCAGCCCAGCGGGCCGTCTGGCTGAGCCCGCAGTCGGGTGAGACGCTGAGCCGTTCAGCGGGCGCATGGCGCAGACACAGCCGGATTTTTTCCGCCAGCAGTTCAGGCGGTTCGATGAAGTAGCTCTTCACGTCGATGATGCCAATGCTGACATCGCGCCGCGGTGCGATGGCTTGGATGATCTCAATTTCCGCATATTCCCGGCTGGCCATCTCCAGGTGGATCTCATCCACCGCGAGGTCGAGAAAGGCCGGGAAAAGCGGCGCATAGCGGCGCAGCCCCACAGCGCGGCCTTTGTAGTTGCCAAAACACAGGTGGGTGGACAACCGGCAGCGGCCCGCCACGCTTTCGACGGTCCGGTTGAAAATGTCCACGAATCGCCGCGTGTCCTCCTTCCATCCATAACAGCTCATCGACGGTTCATCGACGGTGATTTCCTGACACCCTGCCTCTGCCAACCGCCCCAGTTCATCCCGGACCAGCGGCAGCAGCGCCTCCGTCAGCGCCCAGCGATCCGGATATTGTGCGTTTGGCAGCAGGCGTCCGCTCAGCGTGTAGGGGCCGGGCAGGCTGCATTTCATTGCCGGTCCGTCCGGGGCAAGTCGCCGCAGCCGCTCAAATTCCTCGACCGCACCGAGTCCGCGGGGCGCCCGCAGATCGCCAATGACCGCGTGTTTGCCCCGCTGGTCATGGGCCGGCGGCCCCCAGCGGCGCGGGCTGGCGCTTTCCAGTTCGATTCCTTCAATGTAACCGTAGAAGCTCAGGTTGAAATCAAAGCGCCCCTGCTCGCCGTCGGTGATGACATCCAGTCCCGCGGCCATTTGATCGCCAATGGCCACGGTGGTTGCGTCCTCCTGCAGTTCGGCAACGTCCGCAGAGCCGAAGCGGTCGAGGTGCTGACTGGCAAATTCCAGCCAGCCTGGAAAGGGATAACTGCCAATGACCGTTGTGCGCAGGGGAATCGGTTGCATGGAACGGATGGTGTGCGCGGTTCCTGTTCCAGGCAACCGCGAAGTCAGCCGCGGTCAGCACAGACGCGGACCACATGAGCACGGAATGCCTCCTGAATTTGTCGGGTGAGCGCCCCAGGGACATCGCGCAGGATTCGCCCGTCCATTGCTCCGATGGCCTGGACCTCCCGAAAAGTCGAAGTTAGGAATGCCTCCGTGCAGGTGGTCAGGATGTTCATTTCCACAGGCTCCTCCCGCACCGGCAGATTCATTTCCCGGCAGAGATCCAGCACCACGGCACGAGTGACCCCGGCCAGGCATCCGGACTCCAGCGGCGGAGTGACCAGTCGCCCTTCAGTCAGCACAAAAATGTTGGAGCCCGTTCCCTCGCACAGCTCACCACGGGTGTTGGCAAAAATGGCCTCCTGGGCTCCCTGCGCTTTGGCATGAGCCAATGCCCGCACGTTTTCCCCGTAGGAGGTGCTCTTCACTCCGGCCAGGGCACCGCGTTCGTTGCGTACCCACGGCACCGTGACGACCTTTGCCACGGCGGGCCGCTGCGGCAGCGGTGCCGCCGCCACGACCACCGTTTCTCCACTGCTGCCTTTTTCAGATCCCAGCGGAGCCACTCCACCGGTTACCGTGATGCGGATGCGGGCATCGCGCATCCCGTTGTCTTCCAGCACCTGGGCGACGGCTTCGGCCAGCACGGAAAATTCCGGAACCTGAAGGCCCATGGCCGCTGCGGAAGCACGCAAGCGCAGCCAGTGGCGCTCCATTTCAAAAGGAATGCCGCCGTAGCTGATGACGGCTTCGAACACCCCGTCGCCAGTGGTTAGGCCATGGTCGAAGGCCGAAATGCAGAGGCTGCCGGCAGGAACCAGGCTGCCATTCAGCCAGAGGACGGGATCGTGGGAATGCACACTCATGAGGGGCGGAGCGGTGAAGCGTCTCCCGGATTACGTTCCCCAGAGCAAACCCGGAATCCAGCGGAATCCCACGGTGACCCGACCGTTCGATGAGGCACTTTTTCGGAACCGGGAGCCTGCCTCATCAACGACGGCGACGCCCCCCCCTGCCACTAGCTTCGGCAGCAAAATCGGGGGATGACGAAGCATTTCCCCTTGAGTCTTGATAGGAAATTGGCTATCATTCGCCCGGCAGGTCATCCCGATAACAACAGTCGCCTGAACCAGGCGCGGGATTTCCCCACCCTGCCGCAGCAACCAAATACCAAACAGAAAGGAAACCAGTAGCATGATCACTCCCAGGCCAATGTATGGCATCAGCAGGATCGATCAGCCGGAAAAGAAGAACCACGGCTGGTACGTGCGTGTCACCCTCAAAGGGATCATCACCCAGAAGTTCTTCGCTGACAAAACCCACGGCGGCAAAACCAAGGCGTTGAAGCTCGCCCAGGAACACCGCAATTCCCTGGTGGAAAAACTCCCGCTGGCCCGCCAGGAATCCGCTGCGCGCAAACGCGCTCCACGCGCCAAAAAAACCGCAGCCAAGACCGCAGCCAAGACCGCAGCCAAGACCGCAGCAAAGCGAACAGCCAAACCCATCCGCAAAGCTTAACCCGGCAGTCTGCCGTTACGGTTTGCAGAAACCGTGAGCATCGCCATCCGGAACGCACGCAGCCGTGCGTTCCGGATTTTCGCTTTCAGGGCGGACAGCCTACAGCAGAAAACCCAGCGGCGGCGAGGAACCGGAAGTGTCATGAAAACGCCCAATGTTGGGCAGCACCAGCGGCAGGCTGGCCTTCGGCACTCCCAGCCAAAGCGCCAACTCCGCAAAAAATGCATCCACGCTGGTCGTGGGAATCAGCCGACCACGGCCTACATCCAGCGGATTGTCCGGGTAGAGGTCGGGATACTGCCCGTAAATCCGTTTGCCTTTGACCTGTCCGCCGACCACGAATTGATTTCCGCCCCAGGCATGGTCGCTCCCCTGGCTGTTGGATGTCAGGGTGCGTCCGAAATCTGACGCCGTGAACAGCACCACCTCATCCTGTGCTCCCAGCGCCGTCAGGGTGTCGTAAAACGCCTTCACGGCATCATTCACCACCGGTAGCATGGCCGCCTGGCTGGCCAGCAGTCCGCTGTGGTGGTCCCATCCTCCGAAGTTGATGAAAAACGTCATCCGGCACATGCCGAGACCATTGCGCCCGGCGATCGTTTTTGCCACCATGCGGAGTTGATTGCCGAGCGGGGTGGACGGCCAGACAATCTCGGGCGGCAGCGTGCTGCCGGTAGCGGAATTGAAGATGTCGCTGGCGGCGATGGCGTCCTTTTTGGACTGCCGGAAGGTTTGCTGGAAAAAATTCTGGTATTCCAGCGCCATCTGGCTGTCGATGGCCGCGCTGCGTATCTGGGTCAGATCGCCACCGGATGGTCCGGATGCATACCCGAACAGTTCATCCGCACCGGTGTCGCGAATGGCATATTCCGCCACGGTGTTTCCAGCCTGCCAGACGTTGGAACCGGCTAGGGAAATGTTCATGGAGAACTTGTCCTGGGCATTGAAGCCTTTGAGCACGTCAGCCATGCGCCCTCCCCACCCGATGCTGCTGCGTTTGTCAGGAAGCGAGGTCTGCCACTGCTCGGTCTGGTCGGAATGGGAAAACAGCCCGAGGGGCAGCAACTGGCCTGCCTGGTAGTGGGCTTTGGTGACCGGTTCGACCAGGGTGCCAGCGTTCGCCACAAAGGCCAGCCTGCCCGCTTCAAAGAGATCGCGGATTCCCGGCAGGGCGGGATGCACGCCCAGAGCACGGCCTGGATTGTTGTCAGGATTGACGCCGAGAAGTTGTGCATCCGGAATGGCCAAATCCTGCCGGATCGCCGCATATTCGGCGTGGGCGGCTCCCTTCGGAGCAAGGATGTTGAAGGAGTCCCAGCCGCCATTGAGAAACAGGCAGACCAGCGCCCTGAAGCCAGCGGGCTCCCCCCCGGCTGCGGCAGCACTGCCGGCCAGTCTCAGGTTCAGCAAGGTGTTCAAGGCGGGCAGGGCACTGACCAGGGCACAGTTGGCCTGACCAAAGAACCGGCGGCGGGAAATCATTCCTGTTTTCATGGAAGCGGGAGCAGGCTGATTGGTTTTGCTAGCGCAGGATGCAGAATTCCGGAGATGTGAGCATGAGATAGACGGCCAGATTGACGCGCTCTGCCTGCCAGTTGAAAGAAACGCTGGCATCCACCCGGGCGACCGCCTCGCGGATGATCTGAAATTCCCGCGGGGAGAGCAGTCCGCAAGTCAGATGGAGGTCGAGGCGGCGGATGAGCGCGTCGATGTCGGCTGCGGCAAGGGCGGTTTCCGCAGTGAAATTTGGCCGCACCGTGCGGGCGGGATCTGCGGTTCCCCAGCGGTGCAGGTCGCGGTCAGCGAGGGAATTGTAGAAATAATTCGGCGACGAAACAGCCGTGGTGGCATTGAGGATCTGGAATTCCGGGGCGAACAGGCCAGCCTCTCCCACGAGGCCCGGCGGCGAGTAGTTGGGCAGGTAGAAATTGAAGACACTGGGGGACTTGTAGGGTTCCTGCTGCTGGTCGAACTGGAAGGCGTCCAACTGGTAAAAATCGACTCCGGCAGGCTTGGCGTTGAAGGCGCGGGCGTAGTTTACGCAGCGCAAAAAGGGCTCGCGGGCCTTTCCCCAGGCCGGATCCGAGAGTTTGGCTCCGTCGCGCGCCTCCGGGTCCAGCAGGATTGCCTTGATGACGGCCTTCAGGTTCCCGCGAACGCCGGCGCCATCATCGGCATAGGCCGCGGCGACCCGCCCGACATAGGCAGGCGATGGATTTGAGGTGACCAGCCTTTGAATCAACTGGCGCCCGATGAATGGACCGACGTTGGGGTGGTTGAACAGATTGTCGATGGCGGCATGGACATCGAGCAGCGTAGCCGCCCCGGTGTCCGGGTTGCTGGCCACCCGTGCCGGCAGGATCGTCCCGCGCAGCAGGTGCTTTTCGGCCAGGTCGTGGTGCGCATCGAATCCCCGCATGGGAACAATCCATTGGGGCGGGTTCGGATAAATGTCGAAATTGGTGTTCGCAGCGGGTCCGTAACTCAGTCCTGTGAAGGCGCGTGCGAACTGGGTGATGTCCTGGTTGGTGTAGGTGGGGATCGGCTGGTGTTGCGCATCCAGCCTGCGGGTGCCGTCAGCATTCAATTCCCACAGGCCAATGGAGAACAACTGCATCACTTCGCGGGCGAAATTTTCATCCGGAAAAGTGCCTGCCGCCGGGTTTGCCTTCCGGTTTTTTACGTGGGTGAGGTAGAATCCCATGACCGGATGCGTGGCAACGTCGAACAGGAGGGTGCGGAAATTTCCAAAGGCGTTCCTAACCAACAGATCGTAGTAGTTCGCCATGCCCTGGTATTCGACCGCCAGCGTTTCCGGACGGTCGGAAACCACAAAAATTTGACTCAACGCGAAGGCCATGCGCTGGCGCAGGGGATCATGCTGGGCTGCGGGCCCGCCGGGGTAAAGGGCGGCCGTGCCTAGGGCGCGGTTCCACCAGGCCACCTCTTTCGGATCGAGATACATCTCCGGGATGCTGGCGGCATGGGCGACAAACGGCTCATGGTATTGCGGCGCAATGGCAAACTGGGCGTCGAGCCAGGAACCAAACCCCTGGGCCATGACCGCCTCGACATTTTCTGGAATCATGTCAGGATCTGCCGCGGAATCCTGGTCCGGCCCGAAGGCGGCTTGGACCAGAAAACGGGCGGCGGCCTTGGCACCCGGAAGTCCCGCGGCGATTTCGTTATGCAGGGTGGCCGTCCCTGACACCGGCGCCCCCAGGGAATAGCCGTCGCCGGGAACCACCGTCAGCGTGATCGTTTCATCGCCCTCGGCATCCAGGGCATCCGCCAGCGGGGAACAGGCAATCCAAACCTCGCGGCAACCAGCGGGAATGGTGATGGTGTCTCCCACGGGCATGGCGTAGTCCGTGCCCCGAGCCGCGCTTCCAGAAATCGTGAAATGCACAGTCACTGGCTGCATTCCGCCGGACCGTCGCACCGCCAGAACGGCGGGATCCGGCCAGCGTTCGCTCATTTCCGCATCCAGGACCGCCACGGTGACGACGCTGGCGGCATTCCAGCCCGCTTCAACCCGCTGCAGGTCCGCGGTGGCATAACGATCTGTATGCGGGCTCGACGGATTGAAACCCAGAGCGGCTTCCTCCCCGTCGGACAGGCCGTCCGCATCGCTGTCGGGGTCGGTGATGCCGATTCTAAAAAACTGCCGGACGTGCCCATCCCCGGGAAGCTGCAGTTCTGCGGGATTGCCTGTTCCGGTGCGGGTATCCAGCGGCGTCCAGGGACCGGCGGGATGATCCGCCGCAAGCAGTTGAAACCGTTTTCCCTGAACGGTGGGCCAGCTCAACAACGCCTGGTTCCCGCCTGAAATTTGAATCCCCAACTCCGGACGCGACAGCAGCAGGAACGGATTGGTGCCCGCAATGGCCTCCGCGGCATTGCTGAAGCCATCTCCGTCGGCATCCTGCACCGCAGGCAGATTTTGCGCCTGAAATTGCGCCTCCCAAACATCACTCAGCCCGTTTCCATTGAGATCGAGTGCCGCCGGGCATTGCGTGGCAGCCAGGCAGGCTAGCAAAATGCAGCGTTGTTTCATGGCAGAAATTGCTGGTGGTGGTGCGTTGCGTCAGCGCTGGTCCGCGCTGGACTCATTCCTGTTTTAACGGAACGGACGCGTTTTGTGATGTTCGGGGGAAGGGAAATGTTTGCCGGAGGCCACGCCGGGGGGGAATGCCTCAGAGAAAACTCCGCAGATTTCTGATTTCCTCGTCCACCTCTTTGGAGTCGCAGCTGTCAATGCTCAGCGCCACCCGCTGGCGGAAGTTGGCCAGGAAGCGCTTTCTCCAGCGATGGGCGGCGGTCCGCACGGCGGCTTCGCTCATCTTCAATTCCTCCGCCAATCGTTCCGTGGTTTCCGCCTCCAAACCATCCAGGCTGAGCTGGCATCGCACGGCATGGAAAATGGCTTCTTTCTTCATCCGTTCCGCCTCTCTGAGGGTATCCTCCATGGCTTGTTCCAGCGTGGCGAGCGCCCACTGGCGGTTGAACAGTTTTTCCGGGGTCAGGTTGTCTGCCGGAGTGGCACTGTCACCATTGTCTGACAGAGGCACATGCACCACCCCTCCGCCACGCTTCTGGGTCCGGGTCTTTTTGAAATTGGAAATGATGTAGCGTTCCAGCAGCAGGAACACAAAGCCGCGCAGCCGACCCTTGGCAGCATTGGCCTCTTTGATGAGGTCGCGCTCCAGGAAATGGGCGAAAAATCCCTGGGCCAGATCCTCCGCTTGTTCCTGAGTGTCCGCATGGCGTCTGGCAAAGCGAAACACCGGCAACCAGTATGCCCGGCAGATTTCTTCCATCGCCCTGCGCTGTTCCTCCGGGGTACCGAAACCGGCCCGCCAGACCTGTGACCATCTGGTGGGAGCGGGGCCGTGGGGCGGAGTGGGATCGCGTGGCATGGGGAACGCTCGGGGATCGGCCCAATCTCAGTGGCGATGACGGAAATCTCAATGGAAATTCTTGCCAGCCGCTGGCAATCACCGGGCACCGCCCTGTGGATGGGATGCGAACATCCCCGTTCGGGCTTCCTTTTCCGCCAAGCTTTCCCTGCGACCATCCCGCAGGCCGCACTTCCCAAAACTGGTTCTTTGCGGATTAGCCGACCGAGCCTTCCATTTCGAGGTCGATCAGGCGTTTCAATTCCACGCTGTATTCCATGGGAAACTCGCGCACCAGATCATTGACAAAACCGTTTACCGCCAGGCTCATCGCTTCGCCTTCACTCAAGCCGCGCTGCTGCATGTAGAAAATCTGTTCCGCACTCACCTGGCTCACGCTGGCTTCATGCTGGGTGGCGTGCTGGTTGCCGCGCACGGTGATGGCCGGATAGGTGTCGGTCCGGCTGTTCGTATTGATGAGCAGGGCGTCGCATTCCGTGTTGTTGCGGCATCCCTTGAGATGTTTCGGAATGTGCACCAGGCCGCGGTAGGAGGCGCGTCCTTTGCCGATGCTGATGGATTTGGAAATGATGTTGCTCGTCGTCTCGTCGGCGGCATGGATCATCTTGGCGCCGGTGTCCTGATGCTGGCCGCTGTTGGCCAGGGCAATGCTCACCACTTCGCCCCGGGCCTTGCGCCCCTTCATGACCACGCCCGGGTACTTCATCGTGAGTCGGCTGCCAATGTTGCAGTCGATCCAGCGGATTTCCGCCTCCTCGTGGGCCAACCCCCGCTTGGTGACGAGGTTGAAGACGTTGGAACTCCAGTTCTGAACCGTCACGTATTGGATTTTGGCGCCCTTGAGGGCCACCAGTTCCACCACCGCGCTGTGCAGCGTGGCGGTCTCAAACTTCGGCGCGGTGCAGCCTTCCATGTAGAGCACTTCCGACCCTTCATCACAAATGATGAGCGTGCGTTCAAACTGGCCGAAGTTTTCGGAATTGATCCGGAAATACGCCTGCAGCGGGTGTTTCACCTTCACTCCCGGCGGCACATAAATGAAGCTGCCGCCGCTGAACACCGCGCTGTTCAGCGCGCTGAACTTGTTGTCGCCCGTGGGGATCACTTTGCCGAACCATTTGCGGAAAATTTCCGGATGCTTCTTCAATCCCTGGGTGCTGTTGACAAAAACCACCCCTTGGTCGGAGATCGCCTTCTGGATGTTCGAATAGGCTGCTTCCGAGTCAAACTGCGCTTCCACTCCAGCCAGAAACTTTCGTTCCTGTTCCGGAATGCCCAGACGCTCGAACGTCTGCTTCACGTCGTCCGGCACTTCGTCCCAGGACCGCTTCGGAGCCTGCCCCTTCGCGAGATAATACCGGATCTTCGCAAAGTCGATGTTATCCAAGTCCCGCGTCGCCCAGTTCGTAGGCATCGGCTTCTCCTCAAACGTTTTCAGCGCCTTCAGGCGAAATTCACGCACCCAGTCAGGGTCGTTTTTGACATCCGAAATGTAGTGGATCGTCTTGTCGGAAAGCCCGTAGCCGGCATCGAACGCGTGGTCCTCAGGGTAGGAAAAATCCCCTACGGAGCGGTCTATGTTGACAGCGGACAAGGTTTGGTCATCCAATTCAGGATTCTGCGTGGACGTTTGCATGGCAATGGCTCCGGGTTCCCACCCAGCATAGCCGGACTCGGCCGGTGTCAAAAGGAATTAGAATAATTCCAATTCTCAATTCCCTGTTTGTCGCCGCGCCCATCTGAAACAAGCGCGCGGTCTGCTGTGCGAGGCTCGAATGCTTGCATCCCTGGGTGTGGGAGGGCTCCCGGTCATGGGGTTTTGGTCGCTTCGCGATACTTCGCGAGGCGTTTGCGCATGGCTTCGGAGGCGTCTTCCAGCCGGACGGCCGTTTCCAATTTGGCGATGGCTTCCGCCCTGCGCCCAATCTGCCAGAGCGCCTGTGCCATGTGGTCCAATACTTCCGGATCGGGCGTTTTCAGCAAGGACACCGCCTTCTCAAACTGTTTGAGCGCCTCGGCTGGGTTCTCTTTCTTTAACTGAAACCACCCCAGGCTGTCGAGGTAGCCGGGCGAGTCCCCGACAAGCTGGTTCGCCGTCCGGATGAGTTCGCCCGCCTCTTCGAGCTTTTCGTCGTTCTCCAGCCACAGGTAGCCGAGGTCATTGTAGCACCGGGCCATCTTGGCCGGCTGGTCCTTGGGAGAAACGTCGATTGATTTGCGATACAGATCCGCTGCCAGATTCCGCTTGCCCACGGTGGCGGCCACCCCGGCCCATGCATAATAAAAGTCCGGATTTTTCAGCAGTGCGGCATTGTCTTGATGTTCCTTGCCTTCGTTGAGCCGCCCTGCCAGCAGCCGCGCTTCCTGGAAGCATTCGAGCGCTTCCTCCTGGCGCTTTTCCAGCCGGTGGATCAGCCCCATCTGATAGGGAAACCGGGCATCGTCGGGGAAATTGGCCCGGGCCCGTTTGACCATGTTCAGCGCCTCCACGTTCAGGTCCTGCTCCAGCATGTCGGCGGTGAGCGTCAGGAAATCATTCGGTGCCCCGCCTTCCCAGCGCAGGAGTTCCTGACGGTGCCGCATGGCGGCTTTGAAATCCTTCTTCTCCGCGCACAGTTTCGCCAGAGCCCGGTGCGCCTCCATGTCCTGCGGGTTGATCCTCACCAACTCCTCATATTCAGCCGCCGCGTCCGCCTGCTTTCCGGTGCGCAGCAGGGCGCCCGCCAGTTTGTGCCGCACGGTCAGATTTTCCGGCCTGGCCTTGACAACGTTGCGCAGCAGGGGCAGCGCCTTTTCAAACAGGGAGGCCATCTGCAACTGTCCGGCAAGCCGCGCCTGGACATCCGCCACCTGTTCCAAAATCTCCGGCACACCCTTGGACGTTTCCAGCGCCCGGTCGGCAAAGGTCAGAATGCGCCCAAGGTGGTCTTCCCGCGTCGCCTTGTCCTGCAAGGGATAAACCCGGATGGCCTGACTGACCAAGGCAAGGTAAAATTCCGGCTCCTCAGACTTCGCAAGCAGCGCCCGGTCCAGCAGCACGCGGGCTTTGACCATCGGGTCCCCCTCCAGCAGGCCCGCCACCTGGAAATAGGTGGAAATCAAATGCCCGTAAGCCGCGGCCGACCCAGGGAATTTTTCCACAGCCTGGTTGGCATACTGCATGCCCTTCGACTTGATTTCCTCCGCATCGTGGTGATGCCGCAGGCAATGGCGGGAAACTGCCAGGTAAGCGCCCACGGATTTCGGGTTTCGGGCGAGACACTGCTCGACGACCTGCAGCGCCTCGGTGAATTTTCCGCCCTCCGCCAGCAACTTCGCCAGATATTCCGCCAGGGCCACATTCGTCGGCTGGAGCGCCAACGCTTCCCGATACGTTTTCAGCGTCAACTCTCCGCCCACCTCCCGTTCCAGCCGCTTGCCCTTGTAGAAAAGCGCCAGCGCCTCGGCCTGTTTTTCACCAGCAGGCTGCAGCAGCAGATATGCAGGGGGTGGACTGTAGGGTTCGGATAACCCATCCAATTCAGACTGCGCCGCTGCTCCCGCCAACAGACACCCCATCACGGCCACGACCGCAGCGCATCCATGAAAACGCTCCCGCGAGGAACCGAGACTCGCCAATGGCGAGCCGCAGCCGATTCTGTCTGCCCAGGGTTGAGTCCAAAAGCGCCCGCGATGCATGGGCGCACGGTTACGGCTTCAAGACTTGTAGCGCAAACGCTTCTTGTGGCGGTTGGCCCGCATGCGCTTGCGTCGCTTGTGCTTGTTGATCTTGGTTTTCCGTCTCTTTTTGAGAGAACCCATGGTGACTTTGGTTGGCTGTTAAAAATGAAAATGAAACCCTCCGGGGGGCGAAGGAGTCGGCATCGTAGGGAGTCACCACCGATTTGCAAACGGAAATTCGGGAAACCGCCCAAGCCTGCATTGCCTCCTCCACGAAGCCACCAACAAGCGTGCCGGTGCTGGGTCACGACGGCGTGGAACCCCCAGCCGAACCGGACACCGTGGTGAATTCCTCAAAATTTTCCGAACAGAAGTCTGCGAATGCTCTCGATGTCACGCCCATCAGGCAAAGCACAAACCCGCCAAGGGGCGGATTCTCGACACGCTGGACACCAGAAGGCCCCAGAAGCTCATGACGACGTTGCGTGGTGTCGATGCGGCGCTGATGGCGACCGAGTCACCGCAAGCCAGCGAGGTGCCGGTGCGGGCGTTGCAGGAGTATCACCAGCAGCTTCGAGTGGCACTCGAAGCAGACCCAAGTATCCTTCCAACATGCCCGCATCACCCATCACCGATCGTGAAGAAGCCGAAGCCCAAGCCTTCCGCGAGCAGTGCCGTCGTCAGATGGCATGCCCGCTGGAGACGCGCATGAAATACGGCTGGTGCCGTGTCAATCGCCCCGTCCTGGACGAACCTGTAACCCGCATCTTCTCCAGCACGAAAGCTTACCGCGAGTGGTGTGCCGCGAATCTGCCAGCCTATCTTGGCTTCCAACCCGCTCCCGATGAATGAACGACCGCCTGCCATTCAATCCGCTCCAGGCGCAGGAGGTCGATGTTTTCCCGGCAAAGTCTGTCGAAAATGGCCAGCGCATGGTCAAAGCCCTGCTCAAACTCGGTTTCAATCTCGACGACAACACCCAAGCCGAGATCATTCGAGACAAGGACTTCGTGCAACTCAAAGGCGGCCCCTACGATCTTGATCTCATCTTCGCACCAGACGGCATCGAAAGCTTCGCTGCAGCCAAAGCAAGAGCCGTTCAAGAAGACATCTTTCCCGTCGCCAACCTGCGAGACATCATCGCCAGCAAGAAGGCCAGTGGGCGAATGAAAGACCGGCTGGACTTGCATCTTCTTGAGTTGTTTCGACTGGAGTTTGGGTTCAAGCTCAAAGCCGTTCGGCTTGGAGCTTGAACCCAAGATTTATTTTCAGGCCGTTCGAAATCTCATCATGAAAAACCAGCAGGACCGCCGGATGCACATCAACTGTGGACCGCTTGTCGAGGCGCTGACGCGCAGGCGCTTCCTGGCACTTTCTGCAACGGCCACTCTGGCGCCGCGGCTGGCGCGTGCGCAGGACGCCACGACCATCCGCCCGTATCTGCAAAGTGTCACGCCGGATTCAGTCTGGATCTGCTGGCGCACCGACAGCGGCACGGAGACAACCGTCCGGTGGGGTGAGGACGCCGTGGCTCTGAACAATACTGTTTCCGGAACAAACCAGGTTCTCGGTACGAACTACAACTGGCACATGGCGCAGCTCACGGGCCTGCTTCCGGATTCATTTTATCATTATGAAGTTCGGACGGACACGCAGGTTTCCGAGGTGTTTCGCTTCCGGACGCCGCCGGCGCGCGGCACGAATACGCGGGTGCTGCGCTTCCTGGTCATCGGCGACAACCAAATACTCAACGAACCCCGCTATGAAACGATCATCGCCCGTGCGAAGGCGAAGATCGAATCGCGCTACGCCATGCCGATCGAGGAGGCGATCGACATGTTCCTGAATGTGGGCGACCAGGTGGATGTCGGCACCCTGCAGCACTACCAGTATGTCCACCTGGCAAAGGAGGCAGCGGTGTCGCCCAACCTTGCGGTGATGACGATTGTCGGCAACCATGAAACATACAGCGACCCGTCGCTGGCGCTCTACAAGGCACATTTCAATTACGAGCACCTCACGTATGGCGGCATCCAGAGTCCGGGCGGGGATCTGTACTATGCGAACCATGTCGCCAAAATTTTGTTCATCCACACCAACAGCGAGGATCCCTCCGCGCAGCAGGCGGCATGGGTGCAGCAGATTGTGAATGCGGCAAAGGACGATCCACAGGTCGAATTCATCGTTTCGCTCGTACACCGCCCGTATCAGGCCGAGCAGTATGTCGGCGACATCTCACCGTGGTTTCGCAACACGATAGCCCCCATCCTTTCCCAGACGCCGAAGCACGTCCTCAGCATCGGTGCGCACCACCATCTCTATGCCCGCGGGCAGATGCGCGATGCCCCGGCGTATCACATCATCTCCGGCGGCACAGCCTGGGATCAGTTCTGGGGGCAGAGCACGGAGCAGGATTTCGACGACGTGCAGAAGACGCTGGCCAACTGGGCGTGGCAGATTCTGGAATTTGATCTGACCGCGCGGAAGCTGACCGTGGAGTGTTTCGCAGAGGCGCATCCGAAGCGCGGTTTTGTTTATCCGAGTGTGCTCATCGACACGTTTCACCGGCAGTTTGGCCTTACAGCGCCGGACCAACCCATGCTGCTCAATGCGCCCGGCCAGTATGCGCTTCCGTTCGCGCTTCAGAGCAGCGCCTTTTCCACCACGTCCGGGGAGTTGCTGAACTCGACGCAGTTTCAAGTGGCGGGAGATGCCGCCTTTTTGAATCCAAGGATCGACCACATCCGGGATTTCGAAAATTTTTACGGCGACAGCGGAGCGCCGAACTACACGCCTGTGGACACGCACGCCGGACTGGATCTGCTCGCATACCCGCTTGCCGCGAACCAGCTTCCCAACGGGGAATACTTTGCACGGGTGCGGCACCGGGACCGCAACTGCGCATGGTCGCCGTGGAGCCCGGTGCTGGCGTTTTCCATCATCGGCAGCACGTTTGCGGAACCGCGCCTGACGCTGGGCAGGCGCATCTTTGCATACCTGGAGGACATCGAGGTGGCCTTCGAGGGCGGACCGGGCCTGCCAACCGACTGGATAGGCATTTACAAAAAGGGCCAGACGCCCGGCACGGGCACGGGAACGTCGCCGTCCACGGCCTGGTTCTATCTCAACAACACACAGAGCGCACCAGCCACGGCGCTCAGAGCCGGCACGCTCCTCTTCACCACGGACCTGGCGCAGTCACAGGAATGGTTCGTCGCATTTTTCACCGGCAATGGTTACACCGAGGTGGCGCCGCGGGTGCCGTTTTATGTTGGTAGCACGCCTGTGCTGTCCGCCGGCAAGACTGCTTATGACGAGGGTGAAAGTGCGGTGATTTCCTACACAAATGCGCCGGGGGGCACGCAGGACTGGATCGGCATCTACCGCACGGGGCAGACGCCCGGGCAGATTGCCAGCACGCAATATCAATACGCCAGCGGTGCCAGCGGCTCGCGGACCTTCGCCGGACTGGCGAAGGGATTTTATTTCGCGTCCTATTTTGCTAACAACGGCTACTTCGAACTGGGAAGCAGGCTGGCATTTTCCGTCGGCAGCACGCCGGCCGACCTCTCCCTCAGCGGAGCGGCCAGCTTTTCACATGGTTCACCCTTCACCACCGTTTTCAGCGGAGGTGCGGGGACGCCGAAGGATTTCATCGGCATTTTTGTGCGAGGCGCCACGCCGGGAGTTGACCGCCTGGTCACCTATCTCTACGTCGGAGGCGGCACGGCTGGGAGTGTGACCTTCAAGGACCTGCTGCCTGCCGGAGATTACTTTGCCGCGCTTTTCATCAACGACTCCTACACGGAGATCTCCAACCGCGTGGACTTCACGGTCACCGGTGGCCCGGCTTTCCCGCAAATCGAAAGTGTGCATCGGGGGAGTGACAACCAGATCATCATCGGCGTCAAAGTGCAGCCCGGCAGCGTCCATCATCTCGAACATGCCACCAATCCGGCCGGTCCGTGGACGAACGTGCTCACCTTCACCGGTGAAGGGCTGCGCATGGACGTGACGGTCAGTTACGATCCCGCCACAGAGTCGAGGGGTTTCTGGCGGGTGAGCCGTCCGTGATGGGCGGCGCGGCACAGGCTCAGAGAAGGCGGTGCATGCGGCGGTGGGCGATGGAGACTTCAAAAAATTCCGGGCCATCCGCGACATAACCGAGTGATTCGTAGAAGGGAACAACATTGGCGCGGGCATGGAGGACCACCCTGCGGATGCCGTGCCGACAGGCTGCTTCCTCTGAGAAACGCACCAGATTCGACCCGATTCCCTGTCCGCGCAGCCGGGGATGCACCACGACCTGGCGCATTTTCCAGACACCGGGACCGGCAGGTTTCATGTTCAGCGAAGCCACCAGCCGCCCGCGGGTCAGTGCGGCGAAGTGCCATTCCTTGGCCTCCGAGGCAAGGTCAGCCTCCGAATAGTCCAGCCCCAGCGGAATGCGCAGTTCGCGCCGCCGGAGCAGGATGGCCTGTTTCCACTCCCGCGAACCGCGCTGGTATTGCTGGAAAATGAGGAGATTCATGGGGCATTGAAAATTTCCGCGAAGAGGCCGCCTTCCAGGAGGACATCCCCGCCGGAAAAGGCGCAGACCTGACCCGGGGCAAGGGCGCGCTGTGCGACGCGGTATTTCAGGTGGTGTTTTCCCCCTTCCAGCAGCTCGATGGTGGCGGGAACGGCTTTCGAGCGGTAGCGGGGCATCGCCTGCACCCTCCCCGCTTCGGTCACGGGGTGATTGACAAAACTCACCGACCCGATGCGGCACGACGGGGCATCAAGCCGCGGAGTTGCGGGAGCGTCGAAGGCGACCACGATTTCCTTTTTGTCAGGACGTTTTTCCACGATGCCAGACGGCTTGCGGGAAACGGGGGATGCCTCGGATTTCGGCCGATGGCCGGCGGGGAAAATGCCGAATTTGATTTCGCGGTTGCACATGACATCGGGGTTTGGCGTCAGGCCGCCGCAGTAGCCGTCCAGCAAATAATCCACCACGCGGCTTCGGTCGTCCAGCATGAGGTTGATGACGCGGAATTCGGTGCCGGGTTGGCCTGCGACAGCCCGGGCCTCCTCAATGTCCTGCTGCCAGACCCCCTCACACCCCGTCTCCGCTCCACGTCCAGACTCAACTCGACTCGCACCCTTCAAAAGCAATTTCCTGACAGACAGAAGGATGATTGCGGGTGAAAATTTTTCCACTGCGTTGGAGCGATTTTCTGTAACCTGCCGCCCTGAAATCCTCAGGAAGCGGCATCATGCAAAATCAGCCTTCATTCTCCTGTTCGAACTGCGGTGCGGTCCTGCCGCCGAATGCGCCGCAGGGACTCTGCCCGAGATGCCTGCTGTCCGGTGCTGCGGAACCCACCCGGCAGACCATTCCCGGCAGTTCGCCTCTGCGCCCTCCCGCTCCGACTGTCGTTGAGGTGGCTGCTGCCTTTCCCCAATGGGAAATTCTTGAACTGCTCGGACAGGGCGGCATGGGAGCGGTTTACAAGGTGCGCCAGCCGAATCTGGACCGGATGGTGGCGTTGAAACTGCTGCCGGCGGCGCTGGCGGAAATCCCCGGATTTTCCGAGCGTTTCGCCCGCGAAGCGAAACTGCTGGCCAGGCTGAATCATCCAAACATCGTCAGCGTCCATGACTTTGGACAAGGCGGCGGCTTCTTTTTTCTGCTGATGGAATACGTGGATGGCGTGAACCTGCGCCAGGCCATGCAGGCGGGAAAGTTTTCATGCAGGCAGGCCCTCCAGGTGATCCAGCATGTCTGTGAAGCACTGCAGTATGCCCATGACGAGGGCGTGGTGCACCGCGACATCAAGCCGGAAAACATTCTGCTCGACACCAGGGGAAGGGTGAAGCTGGCCGATTTCGGCATTGGCAAACTGGCCGGTGACCTGACCCGCACTGCGCCGAATCTGACCGTCAGTGGGGCCGCGCTGGGCACGCCGCAATACATGGCTCCGGAGCAGATAGAACGGCCGCAGGACGTGGATCACCGTGCGGATATTTACTCGCTGGGAGTGGTATTTTATGAATTGCTCACGGGGGAGTTGCCACTGGGCCGCTTTGCCGCTCCGTCTCAGAAAACGGCGGTGAGCGCCGGAGTCGATGAAGTGGTTTTTCGTGCCTTGGAGAAAGAACGGGAACGCCGCCAGCAGAGCGCCGCGCAGATGAAAACCGAGGTGCAGTGCGTGGCGCAGGGGCGGTCGGCGACGCCAGCGGCAAGCGGCCAGCGGTCCCGCCGTCATGTCGTCGCGGTGGTGTTCCTGCTGCTGGCGCTCCTGGCACTAGGCACCTCTCTGGGAGTCGCAAAATACCAGCAGGGAGCCTCCATCGCCGTGCTGAACGAAATGAACGAGGCGCACCGCAAACTGGACGAGGCCAAGGCGGCGGTCGCGGCGGTCGCCGATGAACTCCGCCAGGCCAGGTCAGCCAGCCCTGCGGATGTTTCGATCGCTGATTTGCAGATCACCCAACTGCACCGAAAAGAGGCGGAAGCGGAAGCCGCCGCACGGGTTGGCGACGCGGAGCGGCGCTATGCGGAAATGTCTGAACCACCCGCAGGCTGGTTTTCCGTGCTCGGCACCGCCGGATTCCTGCTGCTGTTGGCGACTGTATTTGGTTGGTCTGCGCTGGGTGAACTGCGACGTCGGCATCAGGAAGAAGGCCGCATCGCCGCCATGTTCGCGGCCTGGTTGGTTCCGGCCGTACTTCTCGCAGCAGGCATCGGTTGGGTGATCCTGGAGTTGCTCACTGGATTTATCTGGAAGAACCGCGACCTGGTCGGAGCGGCCGGAAAGGCGCTGGTGGGCGTCCTTTGGCTGATGCTCGCCGTCTGGCTCATCCGCGGCACTTGGCGCGGGCTGACCCACGCGAATCCCAATCTCCCGCGGCGGCATGGGTTCATGATCGTTTGCGGCCTCATTTCGCTGGGCCTGCTGGCCATCATTTTGGCCAATCTTCGTTCAGAAAATCCGCAGTCCATTTCCCAGGCGTCACCCCACCCGGCTGTTCCCGCCGCCGTGCCGCGCAGCCACGCCGAATTCAAAGTCCTCTCCGTGAAGGCAACCTCCCCGGCAGCCGACGTCGGCACGGGCACCATCGCCGTCGAGTTTGAGGCCATCGTGCCGCCGGGGCATCGCATGGAACCCTTCACCAACGATACTTCCGGGCTGGTGGGAGTCGTGGAGACAAAGGAATCGCCCTCCGTGACATCCAGCCTGCGAATCACCGATTCTTCCAGCGGCACCACGGAAGAGCGCCTTCGCGGCCAGGTAGTCTGGACAATCGGCAACACTGGCCGGCCCATTTGGGCCAGCCCCACCGGGAGTTCGTCCGGAAAGGCCCACTTCGGAGCTTTTATCGGGCCCTACCGGGCGGATCTGGCGGAAGCGGAAATCAGGACACGCGGTGCGGCCACCACCTTGAACCGCTTTGAAGAAAAGCCGCTCTGGTCCGCCGGAGTCTTTGCGCCGGATTTGGAAAAACTGCGCACCTTCGAGGGCAGCGACTCGACGCCTGGAGTGGACTTGTTCACCCGCAGGGGCGAACTGACCATCGGCCTGCAGCTCAGGCCCACCCCCACCCTGAAATGACATGAACGACGACTCCCCAGCGTCGCATTTTTCCGAGACCCGTTGGACAATGGTGCTGGCAGCGCGTGGTGAATCTCCATCCGCGGCGGATGCCCTGCGGGATCTTTGCGCCGCCTACTACGAACCGGTGCTCGCCTTCATCCGCCATGCCACCGGAGACGCCGCCCAGGCCCGCGACCTGACGCATGATTTTTTTGTCCGTCTCCTCGCCAAGCCGGGACTGGAGCACCTGGAACGGGGCCGCGGGAAATTCCGCTCCTACCTGCTGGGCGCAGTGAAACACTTCCTGCGGGACGCGTGGCAGCGCGGGCAGTCCGCACGTCGCGGCGGCGGATTCGAACCGCTGCCGCTGGAGGCTCCCGGTGACTCGCAGCCGGGTTTGGAGCTGGCCGCGCCGACGGAAAATGCCGACGCCATGTTTGACAGGGAGTGGGCCGTGGCTTTGACCGGCCGGGCACTGACAAAACTCGAAAGGGAATTCGAAGGGGAGAAAGCTCCGCTGTTTCAGACGCTGAAACCCTGGCTCACCGGCGAAGCACCCAGTCCCCATGCCCTCGCCGCGGAGCAACTGGGACTGAGTGAAGGTGCCGTAAAAGTCGCCGTCCACCGGCTGCGGAAGCGCTACCGTGAACTGGTCCGGGCGGAAATTGCGCAAACCGTGAACGATCCGGCGGAGGCCGCCGCCGAGTTGCAGCATTTGATCGCGGCGCTTTCCTGACTGCCAGGGCGGTGCCGGGAATGGTTTTTCCCCGTGCGGTGCAGTGCCGCCCCCGGCCGAGGGCGTGAAACTTGCCATTGCCCGACGCCACGCCGCTGGGCGGACTGTCCCTGACATGACTGGTTTGCGGCTCTTGACGCCCCGGGGTTCTCCTTCAGTTTGCGCCCCCTATGAAAAAACAGAAAGTCCTTGTCGCGGATTCGATTGCTGAGCGTGGAATCGAAGAACTGTGCGCCACAGCGGGAGTGGACAACATCGACCTTCCGGCGGCGAACCGGCACGGGGTCATCGCGATGAACATCCCCCGGGGGCAACACGATCTCCACGGCGGAACATTCCTTTGCGCGGCAACTCCCCCAGGCGCATGCCAGCCCCCCTCACGCCCCGTTTCCGCTCCACGTCCAGGCTCAACCCGACTCGCACCCCTCAGAAGCAATTTCCTGGCAGACAGACGAATGCGAACGATAGCAACCCTCGCTTTGGGTCTTTTGGTGGCCTTGCTTTTTGCTAACAAGGCTTTGGCCAACCCGCTGGTGATCGAAACGGATGCGAAAAATCACGGCAACATTGCCTTCTGGCTGGAAAGCCCGCTCCAACGTGTCTTTCCCCGCACCGAACCGGGTTCCACCAATCTTCATCTGCTGGCCGCGCGCCACAGCCGCATCTCCTTTCAGGTCTGTTTGAAAAACCGTCGCACCGATGCGCTTAATGCCGAATGCCAGATTCTTGGAGCGGACGATCTCAAGCCGCAGATTCGTTACGTCGGTTTGGTGCCCATCCTCCATTTCACGCCGCACACACCGATGGATGAATTGGATGGTGTGGAGCATTTGCCCGGTCTGGTGCCGGATCCGCTCTGGCCGTTGACCAAGGTGAATTCGATTGGCCCGAATGAAAGCCGCTCCTTCTGGATCACGCTGAACATTCCCGCCAACGCCCAGCCGGGGCCGCGCGAGTTCAAGGTCAAACTCTCCGTGCTGTCCGGTTCCAAATCCGTCGAGTTGCCCGTGCATTTGGACATTGCGGAACTGGTCGTGCAGCCGCGCAAAGATTTTCCCGTCATTCACTGGTGGCGCGGTGAGGCGACGTGGGACTATTACAAAACCGGGATGTTTGAAGACCAACGCTGGTGGGACATCACGAAGGCGCAGTTGGAGAACATGTTGGCGCACGGTTCGGATGTGGTTTACGTGCCGGTGTTTTTCAACCGCCGCGAAACCTTCAAGCGCCCGTGCCAGTTGCTCACCATCAACGAACCCGCTGCGGGAAAATATGAATTCGACTGGGCGCTGGTGAAGCGTTTCACGGACCTGTGCCGCCAAATCGGCTTCAAGAAATTCGAATGGCCGCACCTGTGGATTTACTGGGGCGTGAACAACCCGATGCGTCTTTACACCAAAAAAGGGGGAAATTACGTGATGCTGTGGCCCCCGGACACGGACGCCTTCTCGGACACTTACCTGAATTTTCTGAAACAATTTCTCCCGAAATTCAAAGCGTTTCTCGATCAGGAAAATTTATTGCCCGACTCCTACTTTCATTTGTCCGACGAGCCGAGTGACGGCCAGCATCTGGTCAATTACAAGCGTGCCCGACAGGTCTTGCGCGACCTGGCGCCGTGGATGAAAGGCAAAGTGATGGATGCCCTCAGCCATGTGGAATATGGACGCGAGGGTTTGACCGATATTCCGATTCCCCTTGTCAGTTCGGCGCAGGCCTACATTGACGAAAAAATCCCGCACTGGGTTTATTACTGCTGCACACCGCAGGACAAATGGCTGAACCGGTTCATGGATACGCCACTGTCGAAAATTCGCATGAGCGGGATGTTGTTTTACAAACTCGGTGCGCGCGGCTTTCTCCACTGGGGTTTCAACTACTGGCACAAGATCGAAAGCGAGGAAATGTCCGATCCCTTCAACGACGGCTCGGCGGCGGCCTGGCCCGGCATTCCCTGGGGCGATCCGTTTGTGGTGTATCCGGGGCCGGATGGTCAACCGATGGATTCGACGCGCTGGGAAATTTTCGCGGAGGCGTTGCAGGATTACGCCATTTTGCAAAGCGCGGGCATCAAGCCGGACGACGCGATGCTCGCCGAGTTGAAGACCTACGCAGACTTCCCGAAGAACCAGGAATGGATTCAAAAGGCGATGGAGAAGATTTTGAAACCGTCCGCAAAAACGGCGTCTGCCGGACAATGAGGCAGCCGCCTCACACCCCGTCTCCGCTCCACGTCCCGGCTCAACGCGACTCGCACCCCTCAGAAGCAATTTCCTGGCAGACGAAATTCTGTCCTGCGTGCTGGGCGTCGGTGCAGTGCGGCATCGGGCAGCCGGCCGCCGTTGTTCGCCTTGGTGCCCCTGCGCACTGTCCGCTGACGGGGCTTGCCTGGAAAGCGGGCGGGAAGATGCTTGCGGAGCATTCCCAGTGGGGCGATGAGGTCACCCCGTGCCGGTTTTTCCGGCACTGAATCATTACTTTGCGCCATGCCTCTTTGCATCAACGACGAACCGATTCCCGACGCGCTGCTGGAGGAGGAATTCCAGGTGATCAAGGCGCAGCATGAACGGATGGGGGCGGTTTCGTGCTGCGAGCGGGACCCGGAGTTTCGTGATTACGCCAGGGAAAACGTGATTGCCCGGGTGCTGCTGAATCAGGAGGCGGAACGGCGGCATCCCGCAGTGGAAGAGGCGGAGGTGACGTCGGCACTGGCAAAGATCGCAGAGGAAGCAGGCGGAGCTGCGGCGCTGTGCGAGCGACTCGGCGTGACAGCTCTGGACGATCCGCTGCTGCGACAGGACGTGCTCAGCGGCCTGCGGCTCGACAAACTGCTGGCAGAGGAATGGGGTGCGGACCTGACGCCGGATGAGGAAACCCTGCGCGCCTTTCACCGGAAACATGCGGAGCATTTCCTGACAGACGAGCGGGTGCGGGCGCTGCACATTTTCAAACGAGTGGAGAAAGTGGAGGACCGCGAGACCACCTACCAACTGCTGCGCAGCCTGCGGAAGCGGGCCCGGGCGGGAGAGGATTTCGAGCAACTCGCCCTGGAGCACACGGACAAGGAGGACAAACTGGTGGACCTCGGATATTTCAAGCGGGGCGAATTCATGGAGGAATTCGATTTCATTGCCTTTTCACTGGAGACTGGTGAGTTGAGTCCCGTGTTTGCCAGCCACTGGGGTTTCCACCTGGCAAAAATCATCGGGCGCGAGGAACGGGAGCTCAAACCGCATGAAGAAGTCGCCCAGGAGGTGCTGGAGCTTTACCGGACGGAAAAGAAACAGCAGATCACCCGGGCTCTGGTGAATGATCTCAAAAGCCGCGCCAAGATCGAACAGGTCGGACCGAACGGCGATGCCTGATCCGCGGGTCATTTCCCATGAACAAAACCCGCCAATTTCTGCTGCTGCTCACGGCTGTCACATCGGCTTCCGGTCAGTCCCCTGACAAAACCGCCGCTGCCCACGGCGATGGACCATCCGAGGCCGTTCCCGCTGCTCCGAACGCCCTGCGACTGGAACGGGCGGAGGTGGCCAAGGGGCCGCTGGTGCGACATCCCGTGGCGCTGGATGTGGATGAACACGGCCGAGTCTTTGTCGCGGAAACGGATCGTTATGAGCGGCGGGGCATTTCCCAGAACCGCGGCAGGGAGCGGCGGGTGCTGGACGACCTGCGGACGTTCACCCTGGAGGAACGCGGGCGCACGCTGCAGCAGTGGCTCGATTCCGGCGAACTGGACGAGGACATCGCGACCAGAAAGGAGCTGTTCGGTCCTCCTCCCGAGGGACGGAAATCCTACCTGACCAAATTTTCCGACGGCCTCGCCTGCCTCGTCGATGTAAACAGCGACGGCATCGCGGACCGGCGCAGCGAGTTCGCCAACGGGTTCAACCAGCCGCTGGACGGTCCCGCGGCGGGGGTCCTAACCTGGGACGGTAAGGTCTGGTTCACCTGCATTCCCAGTCTCTGGCTGCTGGAAGACACCGACCGTGACCTGCGCGCCGACCGCCGCACCGTCCTGGTCACCGGGTTTGGAATCCGCGCCTCCTTTTTCGGCCATGACCTGCACGGGTTGGCGCTGGGCATGGACGGACGCATTTACTTTTCGGCGGGCGACCGCGGATTTCATGTCAGGACGAAGGAAGGGCGGACTCTTTCCGGAGCCGACACCGGCGGGGTGTTTCGCTGCTGGCCGGACGGCAGCGACCTGGAGCTTTACGCCCGCGGTCTGCGCAATCCCCAAGAATTGGCCTTCGATGATTTCGGCAACCTCTTCACCGGCGACAACAATTGCGACGCCGGAGACAAGGCACGCATTGAATGCATCGTTGAGGGCGGTGAATATGGCTGGGAAATGAGCGTGCAGGACCTGCCGCACCGCGGGCCCTGGATGCGGGAAAACATGTGGAAATTGCGCCCTGCGGCCGACGACGTTTCTTATCCGGCCTGGATCCTCCCGCCCCTGGCGCATCTGGGTGCCGGCCCGAGCGGTCTGGCCAGCTATCCGGGCGTTGGGCTGCCCGAAAAATACCGTGGGCATTTTTTCATGTGCGATTTCCGCGGCGGGGGCAACGGATCCATCCTGGCTTTTCGATGCCTGCCGGATGGCGCCGGCTTCAAAGTGGACGGTGCACATGTCTTCGACACCGGAGCCGGCGTGGCCGACGTGGCTTTTGGTTATGACGGGCGGCTGTATGTTGCCGACTGGGGGAATGCCTGGGAGGCCAATGACGCCGGACGCATTTACAGCCTGGCGCATCCGGAGTCGCGCCAGCTTCCGGCGGTGGAAGAAGTCAGGAAACTGGCACCCGCCGATTTTTCGAAATTTGATGCCAGGGAACTCTGCCGACTGCTGGATCATGCGGACCGGCGCATCCGGATGAAGGCCCAGTTTGCCCTGGCTGGAAAAAAGGCATCCGAAGTGCTGGAGCGCCTGCTGGCTGCGGCGCGGAAGGCGGAAACCCTGACGGGACGCATCCATGCCCTGTGGGCTGTCGGCATCATGGCGCGCAACCGGCCGGTGCTGCTCACCGAGGTGACCGGGTTTCTTGAAGATGAAGACGCGGAAATGCGAGCGCAGGCGGCCAGGCTTCTCGGTGACGCCCGGCATGCGCCCGCCGCGCCCCGGCTGGCCGCAGCCCTGCACGACCCCTCCATCCGTGTCCGCATGGCTGCGGCGCTGGCGTTGTCGCGGGTGCCGCTCCGCGATGCGGTGGATCCGCTGCTGGACCTTGCCGGTGAAACGGCGGATAAAGATGCCTTTTTGCGCCACGCCGTGGTCATGGGCCTGGCAGGCTGCGCCACCGCCGCGGACCTCGCCGCCAAAGGCAAAACTCACCCGTCCCGCTCCGCACGGATCGCCGCGGTGCTTGCGCTGCGCAAGCTGGTCGCACCGGAGTTGGCGGAATTCCTAACCGATGTCGATCCGCAAGTCATCGCAGAGGCTGTCCGTGCAATTTACGATCTGCAAATTGTCGCGGCACTCCCCGCAGCGGCTGCGCTGCTCGACCGCACGGAATTTCCGGAGGGGCTGCGCCACGATGGCGTGCTGCGCCGGGCCATCGAGGCAAACCGCAGGATCGGCGGTGCGGAACAGGCCGAATGCGTGGCAGCCTTTGCCGCGCTGCCACCGGAAAGCGGTGTGCCCGACACGTTTCGCCTGCTTGCTTTGGAAGCCCTGGCCACCTGGAACGAACCGCCACCGCGCGACGATGTCTGGGGCCGCTGGCTGCCACTGCCTGCGCGCGCAGCCGGGCTGGCACGTCCTGCGATTCAACGGCATTTGCCGGCATTGATCCAGTCTGCGAAAGGTCCCGTGCTGGCAAAGGCGCGCGAGGTAGAAACGAAATTCGGAGCGGAAAAATCACCTGACAATTTGCTGAAGCTGGCAAAAGACGAGTCGCTGGGCGAAAGCCTGCGGCTGGACTGCCTGAAAACGCTGGGTGTCCGCGGACAGCCTGCGGAAGCCCAGTTGGACGACGCCTGCCGGTTTATCCTCGCTTCGCGGAACTCGCCCCCGCCTCTGCGCATGGAGGCGCGCGGCCTGTTGATGAAACGGCAACCCGCCAGCGCCCTCGCCCTGGTGCAGGATGCGCTCATTGCCGGATCGCCCATGGAAAAGCAGGCGGCGGTCACCGCCCTGGCGCACCTGCGGTCCAGTGAGGCGGAAAAAAAACTGCTGGAACTCGGACAAAGTCTGGCCGCAGGCACGCTGGATCCGGTCATTCAGGTCGAGGTCATGGAAGCGGTGCGGCATCGCGATGAAAAACGCAGTCCCTGGCGCAAGATTCTGGAACACTGGGATGAAACCCTGGCGGGAGGTGAGGCAGACCCGCTGGCCATGCACCGAATGGCGCTGTCCGGCGGCGATGCCGCAGCGGGCAGGCTCATTTTTCAAAACCACCAGACCGCCCAATGCCTGCGCTGCCATTCCGTTCGCGGCCAGGGCGGCACGGCAGGGCCGGATCTCAACGGCATCGCCACCCGCCATGATGCCGCCTATCTCCTGGAATCGTTGATCGTGCCGTCCGCCAAGATCGTGGACGGCTATGCCATCGTGACCGCCACCCTGGAGGACGGAAAGACGATTTCCGGAATCCTCCTGTCCCGTGATGCCGAGCACACCAGCATTCTTGAAGGAACCACGCCCCGGCAGATTCGCACCGCGGAAATCAAGGACCTGACCAGCCCCCTGAGCGCCATGCCGCCGATGGGGGCGCTGCTGACGCCGCGGGAATTGCGCGATCTCATGGCCTACCTGCAGACGCTGAAATAGTCTGCATCCGGCGGCGGGTGACTGGTCAGGGAGAGCGCGGACGGCGTCGCGCAAACAGGGCAGGCAGCAGCAGACCTGGAACAAGAAGCGCGGTCATTTCCGGAACCGGCACCAGGGAACCGTTCGGCTGGATGCCGCCGAATCCAAGAAAGTTCTGGCCGTTGTCGCTGTAGAACTGGACCATGGCTGCCTGCGCAGAAGTCAAACCCCCGGACGAGTTCCCAAAAAACAGCTGATCATTGCCGCCCGACCAGTTCCAGACCGCAAGCACTCCGCTCCAGGCACGGGCCGAGCTGTCGGAAAAATTCACCCGCCCCGTGCCGGAACCGAAATCGATTTTGCCCCCGCTGGTGACGGTGAGCGTGCCGAAGCTTTCCGTAATCGAACTCCCATCGAGGAGCAGCGCCCCACCGCTGAGCAACGCCAGCGGTGCCTCCCCGTTTCCGTCATTGACGCGTTCGGTGCCGGAGCCGCTGAGCAGCAGGGTTCCGCCGTTGACGTTGATGGCAGTCATCGCCGTCATGGTGCCAGCCGCGGCGACTTCCAAGGTGGCACCGCCGCTGACGTTGACCGGACCGTTGTAGGCGTTTTTGGTGTTGGAAAAGGTGGTGGTGCCGCTGCTGACATTGAGGATGTCCGGGGGCATCATGGTGAGACCCCAGCTTGTCAGGGTGGCGCTGTCACCGGAGGCGACATCGGCCACATAAAGCGTCCAGGATCCACCCGGGTCCAATCCGTTGAAACTGGAAAGCAGGGCGGTGCGCGGGCTGGTGTCCAGCACAATGTCAGGATCGGCAATGCGTCCATCCGGCTGCCAGGACCCTGTGACGATGGCGCTTCCGGCGGGATCGGTGTGAATGTCCGCCGCGGCTGAGTCGGCGAAACTCACATTGAAGCCGACGTTGTCCGATCCACCCGGATTTCCACTGGTTTTTCCGGGCCGATTGAGAAGGATGGCGTTTCCGGAATCATGCAGCAGATAGGCGTAGAGGTCGCCATTCCAGCCGCCAGTGGTGGAGAAACGGACCGTGACACTGCCGATGGTGCGGAAATCTGCGATGATTGTCTGATTGGAAGCGATGCCGTTGGAGTCACCGTCAGGGATGGTCTGATTGGGCGACCAATCCCCCTCAAACGAAACCGTTGTCGCGTTTCCGGGCTGCGGCAGCACGGCAAGACCAGCCAGGACCGCACGGAGGACCAATGACCGCCTGCAGCGCAACCATGGCATGGTGAAACAATGGCTCATGGTACCGGACGGGTGCGGTAAAAACACGGGGAGGGGAGCGGACCGGGATCGGTCCACGCAATGCGTCCCAGACTGTCCGCGCCAAGGGTGAATCTGGTCGTCCACGTCTGCAGGTCGCTGGAGCGCTGGATTTGATAGGAACGACCGGGAATGCCGTAGAACAGCAGGTCTGCGGTATTCTGGGCGATGTTGAGCTGAATGTGTCCCACGTTGCCGCTCAAGGCAGTGTCCGCCACCACGGTCACCGTGAGATTGTTCGTCACGGTTCCGCCGCGGGCGTCGACGACGGTGAGGGGGATCGTGTCCACGGCGGCATTCTGCGGAGCGGTGTAGTTGAGCGTGGACGGCCCCAGGGAAATGGCTCCGCCAATCTGTGAACTGCCAACGGCCGAGACCGAAAGCGCATCGCCGTCGGCATCGGCGGCCTTGGCCAGGATTTTCGCCAGGTAAACACTGGCGGACTGGCCGGATTTCACGGCGAGAGCATATCCCTGAAAGGTCGGCGCGGAATGCCCGGTGCCGGAAAGTGCAATCAAAAAGGGATTCTCATCCGCGTCATTGCTGGCCACCGAGAGCACGGCGCTTCGTGCACCAACCGCCTGTGGCGTGAAGCGGACTGTAAACTGGGCGGAGGAGCCGGACGGGAGGGTTGCCGGAGGCGCTGTCACCAGCGAAAAATCCCCGCTGTGCGCACCGGAAAAAGAGGCGGCAATTCCCGTCAGCGCATTGTCC
>JAGNEJ010000055.1 GCA_018003315.1 Verrucomicrobiales bacterium | reverse complement strand
GAACTTCCTTCAACTCCGCGTGGATCGCCACCCCGACCACTTTCCACGGCGCCTTGACCCCAATGGACTGACTGTAAAAATCTTCGATCGTTAATGCGTTCATGCCTCACGACTTACCAGACGCCTTAAGTTTGGCCAGAAAATACTCCCCACCACTTCCCGAAGAACCTTTTTTGAAGGGGCAAAATCGTGCTTGTGCCGGAAAGCGGAGGTGTGGCATACTGCCTTGGCAAACTAACCCGGGAGGTTCCATGAACGCATTTTCCAGTCGCCGCGAATTTTTAAGTCAGGTGGGAAAGGGGGTGCTGGCAGCCACGCTCAGTCCTGCCGTGGCCGTGGAACTGGGGCTGGCTCCGTCTGGTTTGGCTGCGGAGACGGATTCGCAGGCCCTGCGCTTTGGCGAGATCGAGCCGCTGGTGGCATTTTTACAGGACACTCCCGTGGGCAGTTTGCAGCCCGCTCTGATGAAGAAGTTGGGGGAGGGGATTGGCTTGAAAAAGCTGGTTGCCGCCGGGGCGCTGGCGAATGCGCGGACCTTCGGCGGCGAGGACTATGTGGGGTTCCACACGATCATGGCGCTGGGGCCGGCTCTGGCGATGGCGGAGGATTCTCCGCAGGACCGTGCGGCGCTGCCAGTGTTCAAAGTGCTCTACCGCAATACGAATCGGATTCAGGAAAAGGGCGGACGAAAAGCCGAGGCGATGTCCCAACGGGTCCAGGCTGGCGCCAATAGTGGCGATCCCGCCGCCGCGCTGCTGGCCCAGGTGCGACAGAAGAATACGGCGGAGGCGGAACGGATTCTCGCTGCGCAGCCGACCGCGGAGGACATGCTGGCTGCGCTGCTGCCCACCGTTTGTCAGGACCAGGAGGTGCACCGCACGGTGCTGCCCTATCGGGCCTGGGATTTGCTGCCCGTGGTGGGAAGGGAACATGCGGACACCCTGCTGCGGCAGAGCCTGCGCTATTGTGTGAGGGCGGAGAGCTGGCGGAGCCCGGACTGGGAGAAGCCCGCACTGCTGCTTGCCAAGCTCCTGGACGAATACAAACTTCCGCGCGCTTCCACCCGCAAGGCAGATGACGCCTTTGTGGAGGAACTCAGCCGCGCCATTTTCGGCGGCACTCCGGAGCAGGCCGCCACCGCGGCTGCGGCGGCGCTGGGGGAAGGCATGGACCCCGCGGCCGTGGGCGAGGCCGTTTCACTGGCCGCGAACCAACTGCTGCTGCGCGACCACGGACGTCGCCCCTCGGATGAGGTGGCTGGCAAGCCCGTGGGCAGCGTGCATGGCGACTCCATCGGGGTGCATGCGAGCGACTCGGCGAATGCCTGGCGCAACCTGGCCCGCGTGAGCACCGGCAGAAATGCAGCTGCCTGCCTCGTGTTGGGTGCCTGGCAGGCAGCCGAGGACCGCACCAACCGCGGGGGCGATTTCGCGAAGTGGGATCCGCTGCCGCTGCCGCGTCACCTGGACGAGGCAAAACCTGCCGAACCCGCGCAAATGCTAGGTGCTCTGGAGGAGGCAGTCAGGGGAAATCTCCAGGCCCGGGCCTGTGCGCTGGTGCACCGGTGGGGATTGCTGGGGCATCCCGAAAAGCCGGTTTTCGACCTGCTCCTGCGCTTCGCAGTCAGCGAGGACGGGGCGCTGCACGCTGAAAAATTCTACCGCACCGTGCGGGAGGAATTCGCCTCCACCCGCGCGGCATTTCGCTGGCGTCATTTGGCGGCGCTGGCCAGGGTCACGGCCAGCGAGCATGGCAAGCCCGCCGCGGGACAGGCGGAGGCCCGTGCCTTGCTGGGGGTTTCGTAGCCCTGCCGGAAAATCCTCCGGTTTCGCCAGACCGCGGATTCGTGGTTGGCAAATGCGGCGAATTGCGCTGAGGTGCGCTGGAAATCATTTCCCCTGCACCCTGACATTTCAAACGCATGTCCACATCCGATCCCGCCCCCTCCCTGCCTTGGTGGAAACAGCTCAACGGCTACCAGTGGTTCGTATTCGCCGTGGCCTCGCTGGCCTGGATGTTCGACTGCCTGGACCAGCAGTTGTTCCTGCTGGCCCGCAACAATGCCATCCAGACGCTGCTGGGCCCAGGGGCGGGCTCGGCGATGATCAAGGAATATGGCGGCTACGCCACCGCCATCTTTGTCATGGGGTGGGCGCTGGGCGGGCTGATCTTTGGTGCTGTTGGCGACCGCATCGGACGCGCCAAAACGCTGGCCCTAACAGTGTTGATTTACTCCGTCTGCACCGGCCTCAGTGCATTCAGCAAGTCATTTTGGGACTTTTCGGCTTACCGGTTCCTGACCGGACTGGGGGTGGGCGGGGTGTTCGGTCTGGCGGTGGCGCTGGTGGCGGATTCGCTGCCCGATGCGGTGCGGCCCAAGGCGCTGGGAATGCTGCAGGCGCTCTCCGCCGTGGGAAATGTCACTGCAGGGCTGCTGAGCGTCGCCCTCGCGAAGGTGCCCGCTGCGGAATCCTGGAAATACCTCTTCCTCATCGGAGCGGGGCCGGCCTTTCTGTGCATTTTCATCATGGTGCGCCTGAAGGAACCGGAAAAGTGGGTTCTCGCCCACCAGGCGAGCAAGGCTGGCACCGGCGGAAAAATGGGGAGTTACGCCAGCTTGTTTGGGGAAGCCCGGTGGCGGACTCCGGCACTGCTGGGCATGGTTTTGTGCGTGGCTGGGGTGATCGGACTTTGGGGAATCGGTTTTTTCAGTCCGGAACTGGTTGGTTCGGCACTGAATGCCTCGCTGCAAAAGGCCGGCTTCAAGGGGGCTGAGCTGGCCTCGGCAAAAACGTTCTGGATGTCACTCAACCTCATCGTCCAAAACGTCGGTGCCTTTTTCGGAATGATTCTGTTTGGGAGATTTGCCCACCGCGTGGGACGCAAGCCGGCCTTTGCCTTGGGGTTTGTGCTGGCGCTGGCGGCCACGGTGTTCTTCTTTCGCAGTTTCGACGGACGGGAGGACCTGTGGATGAGCGCGGTCATGGGCTTTTTCCAGCTTGGGCTCTTCGCGGGATTTGCCATCTACCTGCCGGAACTGTTTCCCACCCGCCTGCGCAGCACCGGAACCAGCTTCTGCTACAATGTGGGCCGGTTCATCGCCGCCAGCGGACCGTTCACCATCGCCCTGCTCCAGAAAATGCTGGCGGACAAGGCCGTGGCTGCCCTGCCGGCGGGCGCAGAAAAAGCGATGCAGGAAGCGGCCAAACTGGAGGCTTTTCGCGATGCCGCCTGCTGGATGAGCAGCATTTACCTGCTGGGACTTTGCGTGCTGCCCTTTCTGCCTGAAACCAAAGGCCGGCCCCTGCCGGAGGACGTTCCGGCAAACTGACGCAGCGCGAATTTTCGCTTTCGCACCGCAGCGCAGCGTGACACGGTGACCGCCCATGGCTTTGCTGGAGGTGGACAATTTGAGCATCGGCTTCCGCCGCCCGGACGGGACGGTGGTCGAAGCGGTCAGGAAGTTCTGTCTGACAATGGAACGAGGCGAGGGCGTGGCTTTGGTCGGCGAGAGCGGGAGCGGCAAAAGTGTCACCGCCCTGGCCTTGGCCCGGCTGTTGCCAGAGCCGCCTGCCGTCATCACGGGAGGCACCATCCGGCTGGACGGTGCCAGCGTTCTGGACCGCACTCCCGCGGAGCTGCGCCGACTGCGCGGACGGAGAATCGGCTATATTTTCCAGGAACCCTCCGCGGCGCTCAATCCGGTTTTTTCGGTGCGCAGCCAGATGGTGGAAGTGATCGCCGCCCATCGTCCGGAAGTGACCGACCGCGACGCGGAATGCATCAAGTGGCTGGACGAAGTGGGCATCGTCAACCCTGCGGAACGACTCCACGCCTACCCGCATCAGTTGAGCGGCGGCATGCAGCAGCGCGTCATGATTGCCATGGCCCTGGCGGCACAGCCGGACCTGCTGGTGGCGGATGAACCCACGACAGCGCTGGACGTGACTATCCAGGCGCAGATCATGCAGCTGCTGGCCCGGCTCAAGCAGGCCCATGGCATGGCGGTGCTGCTCATCACGCACAATTTCGGCATCATCCGCGGCGTGGCTGACCGGGTGGCGGTGATGTACCGGGGTGATCTGGTGGAAACCGGCCCGGTGGATCACGTCCTGCGCCAGCCCGGACACGCCTACACCAAGGCGCTGCTTGCCTGCATCCCGCGGATCGGCCAGCGCCGCCGCCGCCTGGCGACCATTGAAAATCCCGGCATTGCCTAACGGCGGCCGGTGCCTCATTTCAACGTAGTCCGGAGAGGTGGAAATCACCGTTTGGCGCCGGGGCAAGCCTGGATTCAAGTCTTGCTTTCTTTGGGAAAATCGGGGATACACTGGCTCTGTCGGACGGATTTTCCGTCCGTCCCCCCTTTATCCAAGACCTCCCCCTAGCTCCTGCCATGCGATACCGCCACCTTGTTCTCTGGCTTCCGATTTGCGCGTACTCGTTTCTCATTGCCAACGCTCCGGCTGCTCCGGTGGCGGTCAATGATGCATTTTCCACAGCGGAGGATGTGTCGCTGACCACCGGACAGGAGACGATCAATCTGTTCACTGGAGATTTTGAACCCGGTCAGAATCTGGCGGCGGGCAACTGGAGCTTTCTGGACAAGGTGCAAAACCAGTTCGGAACGAATCTGACCTATCCGGTGGATGGGCAAGGGCGTACTTGGAAGGAGCTGAATTTTGATCCCGCCAGTTCCACGGTTGGTCCCTGGGGAAGCTCCGCGATGCCGATGCAGGTGGGTGGAATCAATGCCATCCCCGGCGCTCCGAATGTGCTGGGCGGCATCGGAGGCGGCACCAACGGGTCCAACGTGGTGAGCACCTATCTGTTTCGCAAGGTGGTCAGCCTCGACGCGACCACGGCCTCCATTGCCAACTGGACGGCCCACATTGTCGCGGATGACGGCTGCATCATCTACGTCAACGGGCAGGAAGCGCTGCGGGTGAACATGGACCCGGCCAGTTATAACCCGCAGGGCGCGCTGACCACCAACACGTTCACTGCGAATGCGAATGAGGATGTGTATGCAGACCTCGCCGTGAATCTGTCAGGAAAACTCGTGGCCGGGCAGAATGTGATCGCCATCGAGCTGCACCAGACCCACAACACCAGCACCGATGCCGGGATTGATCTGAGCCTGACTCCGGCCGGGATGGATGTGGCGGACGGATTTGTCGGCGTGGACGACCCGTTTTTTGGAACCACCCGTCCGGACTATTCCGCGCAGGATCTGGTGTCGACAGGGGGATACAACGGCAGCGGCGGGGCCAAAGTGTTGATTGGGAACATCCGCAACGGTCTCAGCGGATCCCATGCCACCTCCGGGGGCTGGCGCAGGACGTTTTCGGTGGCAACTGCGGGGGTGGTGCAGATTTCCTTTCGCTACCGGATGGTCATGGCGGCGAACTATGAAGCGACCGAGTATGGGGAAATCATCTGCGATGTGGATGGCACCGCGTACGGCACCACCCGGGCTCCGAGCAACCACCCGTCGGTCGAATTCAATCTTGGCAACGGCAATGGAGGAAGCGCCTACGACTCGGGTTGGAAAACGGCGAACTTCCAGGCCACGCTGTCTGCCGGCAGCCATACGCTGACGGTCGGCGCCTATAACAACGGCTCCACCGAAACTGGCGGGGGCGAGCAGGTGGAGGCATTTTTCGATGACATTGGCGTGTCCGTGGCAGGCGGGACCAATGGACTGCTGGCCAACGACACCGGGGCGGATCGCGTCGAGGCACTCACCCAGCCTGCCCATGGAACGCTCACGCTCAGTGCCGACGGTTCCTTCACGTATGTTCCAGCGCTGAATTTCCATGGCAGCGACAGTTTTACCTATCGAGCCGGTGACGGAGTGACGTGGTCCTCCCCGGCGACCGTCTCGCTCACCGTCACCGCGGTGAATGATGTCCCGGTGGCGGCAGCAGACAGCTATTCCACGCCGGAGGACACACCGCTGACAGTGGCTGCGGGCCAGGGGGTGCTGGCGAATGATACCGATGCGGATGCCGGCACGGTGCTGACGGCCTTGCTGGTGTCCCCGCCGCAGGCTTCCCAGGGGAGCGTGATCCTCAATTCCGACGGCTCGTTCACGTTCACACCTGCCGCGGACTATGCAGGCACCGCCACGTTCACTTATGTTGCCAAAGATGGCACTGCGGACTCCACCGCGGCTACGGTCACGATTCAGGTGACGCCGGTGAACGATCCCCCCGTGGGTGTCGCCGACAGCTACACCACGGAGCGGAACACCACCCTGACAATCACCAGTCCGGGCGGGGTCAGCGTCACGGAAGATCTGATTCTGGGCACCGTTCGGGACGCATCCAACATTCCCACCACCCCTGGTTCGCTGTGGAAGTACTGGGACCAGGGACCGATTCCATCCGGTTCGGAGATCGAATGGAACACGCTTGATTTTGATGACAGCACCTGGAAGGAGGGAGCATCCGAACTGGGTTATGGGGACGGACCGGAAGGGGGAGACAGTTTTCCGCAGGTGACCCTGATCGAGGACAACCCAACGCCTGGATACACCAGCGGTGTTTCCGACCGCTACTGGACCGCCTATTTCCGCAAGCGGGTCCTGATCGAACGAGTGCAGGAAATCACCGCCGTGGATCTCCAGGTGATGCGTGATGACGGCGTGGTGCTCTACTTCAACGGGACGGAAGCCTACCGGACCGGCATTGCAGCCAATCCCCTCTATAACACGGCGGCGACCAACGCTTCCAATACCGCTGAACGGACTTTCTTCAATGCCTCCGATGTCGGCACGGGCACGAACAAGAACTGGACCGGAACCGCACCCACTCCTGCACTGCTGGTGGACGGCGACAACCTGTTCGCCGCGGAGGTGCACCAGACCAACCAGACGAGCACCGATCTGAGCTTCGATGTCAAATTGTCCATCACCCGCCTGACAAACGTTGGCCTGCTGCTCAACGACACGGATCCGGAGGGCAGCCCGCTGACGGCGCAGCTGGTTTCCGCACCTGCGCATGGCAGCTTGACGCTCAATGCGGACGGGACCTTCAGCTACACGCCGGCAGCCAATTATCGCGGGCTGGACAGTTTTCAGTACCGGGTTTCGGACGGAGTCCTGACCTCGGCGCCGGTGACTGTCAGCATCGTTGTGACCAGCGGCGCGAACCTGGCGCCCGTGGCCAATGCCGACACCTATGCAGCGACGGAGGATGTGCCGCTGGTGGTCGATGCGCTTGCCGGATTGCTGGCAAATGACACCGATGCGGAGTCGGACCCGCTGGAGGCGGTGCTGGCCACGCCGCCGGCCAAAGGAACGCTCAACCTCGCGCCGGATGGTTCATTCACCTACACGCCCCACGCGGACGCCAACGGCACCGACACCTTCACCTACCAGGCCTATGACGGGCGCAACTCCAATGTGGCGGTGGTCACCATCAACATCGCCGCCGTCAATGATCCGCCGGTTGCCGTCAACGATGCCTTTGCGGTGGATCCCGGGCAGACTCTCGTCGTTCCGGTTCCCGGCGTCCTGACAAATGATACGGATGTGGACTCCCCCGCTGGAAGCCTTTCCGCCCAACTGGTGAGCGGCCCGGCGGGCGGCGTGCTCACGCTCCATGCGGATGGCAGTTTCAGTTATGCCGCGCCGGCCGCGGTGGGTACCTACACGTTTACCTATCATGCGCATGACGGAGCAGCCGGTTCGGTGACTTCCGGCACGGTGACGATCACCGTCAATGGCGCCCCGCAGGTCGCGGCGGATGAATACCATCTGGTGGAGGACAGCACCCTCACGGTGCCGGCCCCCGGAGTGCTGGGCAATGATTCGGATCCCGAAGGGCAGCCGCTGTTCGCGGAACTTCTTGTTCCTCCCTCCTCCGGCACCCTGACATTGCAGCCCTCCGGGGCCTTCACCTACACGCCTGCGGCGGATTTCGCGGGTGCGGTGGCCTTCACCTACAAGGCCTTTGACGGCCTGCGGGAATCCGCTCCGGCAACGGTCACCCTGCTTGTTTCCAACGTCAATGACACCCCGGTGGCTTCCAACAATGCCTACACCGTGGGGGTGGACACTCCGCTGAGTGTGGCGGCTCCCGGCATCCTGGACAACGACACCGATGCCGACGTCGGCACGGTGCTTTCCGCATCGCTGGTTGCCACCGTCAGTCAGGGACAGTTGTTCCTGTCTGCCAATGGCGGCTTTGTTTACACGCCGCCCGCGGGCTTCACCGGCACGGAAACGTTCACCTACCGGGTCAGCGACGGTCTGGAAACGTCGAACGTGGCGACCGTCAGCATCACCGTCAGCCCCCCGGCCAGGAGGGTGAAGATCAGCGAAATCATGTATTACCCTGCACCGCTGTTCCCCGAGCCGCAGAATGAGGAATGGATCGAACTGCACAACCTCGAGGCCGTGCCTGCGGACATCAGCGGCTGGAAGTTCACCACCGGTGTTTCCTACACGTTCCCCACGGACACCGTCATTCCTGCGGGCGGGCAGTTGGTTGTCGCGGCGAACGTCGCTGCCTTCCAGGCCAAATTTCCCGGCGTGACCGGAGTCTTCGGCCCGTGGACGGGAACGCTCGCGAATTCCGGGGAAAAGCTCACCCTGGCCGACGCCACGGGGCTGGAAATCAACCTGGTTTCCTATGCGGATGCGGGTGACTGGGCGGTGCGGGGACGGGAGACCACCTTCAACGGCTGGCAATGGCAGTCGGCTGCCGAAGGCGGCGGATACTCGCTGGAGCTGCGCAATCCGAATCTGGATAACGACAACGGCCAGAACTGGGGACCTTCCTCGGCGTTGGGCGGCAGCCCGGGCACGGCAAATTCGCTGCTGGCTACGGACATCGCTCCCATCATCCGCGAGGTGCGCCATTTCCCGGCGGTTCCGAAATCCACGGAGGCGGTCACCATTTCCTGTGAGCTTGAGGATGAAAAAGTCCCTGGGCTGCTTTCGGTTTCGCTGTTCTGGCGGGACGCCACCACCTCCACTCCAGGAGCCTTCCAGTCCATGCCCATGAGCGGGGATGGCAGCGGAGATTTCTTTGCCCAGCTCGATCCTAAGGCAGACAAGACGATCATTGAATTCTACATTTCCGCCAGTGACGGAACCAACACCAGAACCTGGCCAGCGCCCACAACGGAGGGGCAGAACGCGAATTGCCAGTATCAGGTGGACAACGAGGTGATGAATTTCACCGACAGCTATTACCGGCTCATTCTGACGGCGGCGGAAAATGAGGCATTCGACGCCGTGAGCAGCAGCAGCGACCGCCAGTTCAACCAGACGCTCATCATTACCAAGGGCGGCGTCTCTGAGATTCGCTACCGCTCCCAAATGCGCATCCATGGCAACAGCAGCCGCTCCCACCGGTTCAGGCCGTTGCGCGTCACCGTTCCCAGCGACGACAGGCTGGACGGCATCAAAATCTTCAATCTCAACCCCAAGGCCAGTTACCTCCAATACCTGGGCATGCGCATTTTCGAAGTGGCACATCTGCCCGCTTCCAATGCCGTGCCGGTGGAGTTGCGGCGCAACGGAGTGGAATACGCCTACTCCACCGGCTCCACTCCGGACTATGGGAAATGGGTGCGGATGGAGGAATTCAATTCCGATACGGCCTCCGACCACTGGCCAAACGCCTCGGGCGGCAACCTCTACAAGAAAGGCCGCAACGACTACTACTGGCGGTCCACTCAGGCGGCACCTTCCAACCCGGATGGCCTGCTCGACGGATTTTCCAAACAGAACAACAGTTCCGACAACGACTGGAGCGATCTCACCAACTTCATGTCCGTATGGCAGACGGCTGCCGCCCCGCACTTTCCCGGATCCAGTGCCGGCAACGCCTCCGGAGGCAACGGAAGCTCGCTCTCCGGCATTGGCAATTGGGACGGCACCGGCTTCACTCCCGCTGAAATCGCCAGTCTGGAGACGGTGACGGATTTCAGCCAGTGGGCGAAGTGGTTCGCAGTCATGACCATTTTGCAGGACAATGAGACCAACATTTCCACGGGTCAGGATGACGACTATGCCTGCTACTTCGTGCCGAATGCCGCAGGCCAGCGGCGCATGCAGCTGCTGCCGCATGACCTGGACACCATTTTCGGCCAGGGCAGCCCGACGACCAGCTACAACACCCACGGGCTTTTCGATGCCACGGATGATTCCAATGTTTTCCGCATTCTGCTGCCGCTCATGGGGAACAACACCACCGTTGTCAGCACGGCGTTTCGCACCCAATACACCGATGCCCTGCGCGCCTTGTTCGGCGGCCCGCTCAACGCCGACAACTCTGAGGATCCAAATCCGCCCTTTTACGCACTGGTTGACACCCACCTTTCGGGATGGGCTCCCGCGGCGACCATCGCCAGCATCAAGACCTATGCCACCCAGCGCCAGGCGTATCTGCTGGGACTCATCGGCAATTCCGCCGTGCCTCCCAGCCCGCCCACTTCCATCGCCAGCATTTCCACGGCGCACGGCTCCCTCATGCTGCATGAAATCCTGGCGGACAACGTGGCGGCCGTCAATGTTGGCGGACTGTTTCCTGACATCATTGAGCTGCGCAATTCCGCTGCGGTCGCCGTCGATCTCGCCGGCATGAGCCTCACCGACGATGCCGCCTCCCCCGTCAAATTTGTTTTTCCGGCGGGCTCCAGCATTCCGGCGGGCGGGTACCTCGTGCTGTATGCCGACGGCCTCACCGGCGGCAATCACCTGCCATTCTCCCTCAACAACGCCGGTGAAAAAGTGACTCTTTTCGACAAGGCGGCCAACGGTGGAGGCGTGGTGGATTCCATTGCGTTCGGGCTGCAGGCGCCGGACCGGTCGATTGGCCGAACCGGAGCCAACCTGAACACCTGGGCGCTGTGCACGCCGACCGCGGGGGCGGCCAATGTGGCGGTGGGTTCCATGGGGGCGCCAGCGAGCCTGCGCATCAACGAAATCCTGGGCGCGGTGGATTTCCGCGTGGACGACGATTTCGTCGAACTCTACAACCCATCCAGCCTTCCGGTGGCGCTCGGCAACATGGCGCTGACGGATGATCCGATCAATGCTCCATTCCGCTTCATCATTCCGCCGCTCAGTTTCATGCTGCCGGGAGCCTTTGTGCGCTTCGATGCCCTGGGGGATTTGGCGACTCCCGGAAACGGGACGGAACTGCCCTTCCGGATCGACGGCACCTTTGGTCAGGTGGCCCTTTCCGGCGCCAACGGAGCGGTGGCAGACCGTTTGGCGGTCGTCTCCCAGCCAGACGATGTTTCCACCGGACGGGCTCCCGACGGCAGCGCCATCACCACCCGGTTTGTCGTGCCAACGCCAGGAGCTTCGAACGCCACGCCGCCCGCCAATGTTCTGAATCTGGTCAACGGCCTGCGCATTTCGGAAATCCATTTCAACCCGCCCGGCGGCAACGGGCATGAATTCATCGAGCTTTACAATGCCGGCCCGGTGGCATTGGAGCTTGCGGGCGTGCGGTTTACCGAAGGCATTACGTTTACCTTTTCCAGTTACACCCTCGAACCTGGCGCCTATGTGGTTGTGGTGAAGGACCTGGGGGTGTTTCAGGGAATCTGGGGCGCATCCCTGCCGGTTGCGGGCGTTTACACCGGGTCGTTGAGCAATGGAGGGGAAGACATAGCCCTCATGCTGCCGCCGCCGTACGACATCTTTCTGCACAAGTTTGAGTTCAAGGATTCCTGGGAGGCTTCCGCCGACGGATTGGGGAACTCGCTCCAGATTGTCAATCTGAGCGGCTTTCCTGGCGATTGGGATGAAAAAGCCGCGTGGCAGTCCGGGCCGCCCAGTCCGGGTGGCGCGACGCCATTCGGAGTGCATGCCGGAGCGGACGTCAGCATTCTGTCACCAGCCGCCGCGGTGCTCGACGGTTCCCTGTTTCCCGGTGCCCATGCTCCGGCAGCCGTCACCCTGCAATGGAGCAAAGTCAGCGGTCCAGGCACCGTCACTTTTACTTCCACCTCCACGGTGGACACCAATGCCGCATGCAGCGCTCCCGGTCTCTATGTGCTGCGACTGACCGCCACCGGGCCGGATTCCGCCACCGCTGCGGACGAAGTGCAGGTGCTGGTCGGGCAGTCCTATGAACAATGGGCCGCTGCGGCGCTGGCCAGCGTGCCCAGCCAGTCCGGAAAAACGGATGACCCCGACCGCGACGGCGTGCCGAATCTGCTGGAATACGCCACCGGCCACAACCCGCTGGCATCCGACTCCGCGTTCACCTTGGAAGTCGTGGGCGATCAGCTTTCCATTCGCTTTCAGACAGCCTTCACCATGGACCCATCCATCGAGGTGGTTCCGGAGATTTCCGGTGATTTGCTAGTCTGGAGCTACCTCCCTCCCGTTCGCACGGGACAAACCACCACGGCCTTCCAATGGCTGGCACAGGATCCGGTGCTGGTGGGAACGGAGGGCCGGAAATACATCCGCCTCAAGGTCATTTCGCCGTAGGCGGTTTCGCAATGAATTCCCGCCGCCGCAGAGCGGAAATTCACTCCCTGCGTTTCGCGCGGGCGAACCGGGAGCGGCGCTGCGCCGCACCGTCATCCTGCCGGTGGGGCGGGACCACCGGGCTGGCATCGGTCCGGGGCTCAGCCACCATTGCAGTCGATGGTTGATTCCTTCCAGCCGCGGCAGCAGCCGAAATTGGCACCCGGTTTCTACGCAGCCGCCGGCCGAATTCCGGCAGTCTCCATCCCATGCGGGTGACCAGCGCCTCCGCCAGCAGCAGGGCCAGCGCGGCAAGCAGCAGCCAGTGGCGGATGTCGGCAAATTCCTGTGCCGGTGGCGCGAGCCAGGCATCCTTCAAGTCCAGCAGCTCCCGTCCGCCGCTGAGCAGGGCAGTTTGGCGCAATTCTTCGACGCGTGCCGGGTCAAATGCCCATTCCGCACTGGCGCCAACCACGACGGGACCAAACGGCAGCACCTGACGGTCCGCCTGAATCACCCCGCGGACCATCTCGCCCGCTGCAAGTTCCGTGCTGACGCTGTAGTGCCCGGGTGCCAGCCGGCGCCACGTCAGTTCCCGCTGCGTTTCTCCGGTCGCTCCCTCCGCCAGCACAATGCGCGGGGCATGCGCGGCAAATTTCTCCTCCCACGACTCGTCAAATAACAAATCGAGCTTTAATTCCGTGCCGGCAATTTCCTGTTTGAGGCCAAGCCCGGGAGGCAGATCCTCGCCCATGAGCCACCGGGCCAGCGTCTGGAGGAAGTCGCCATAGCGCGGCCAATTGCGGATGCGCTCGGAAAATTCCCCGCCCAGCGGAAAGGAAACCGCGGCGGCGCGGCCCAGTCCCCGCTGTCCCCAGGCCACCAGGGGCGCGGCGTATTCATCCTGCGTCACCAGCGCCTGGCTGGCCCAGTCTTTTTTGTAGCTGAGATTGAATCCGTCCACTTCGCCTAACCAGGAAAGATCCTTTCCGCTGATCTCCACCCATCCGCCCGTGGCCGCCGTCGGCACCGGTTCCTTGATGAACGCCGCGCGGGCCACCGCCACGGTTTCCTGGGTGAAAATGCCGGGCAGTTCGCTGGCCTGGTTCGTGAAAAAGATGCGCCCTTTGCCGCGGGCGGCCACGTCCTCCAGAAATTTTGCGTCGGCGTCGGCCTTGGTTCCCAGGGCGATCACGCTCACCGTGGCGCCTTCCTTTTCCATTTCCGCCAGCAGGTTCACATAGTCGCCTGGTTCCTCCGCGTCCGCCGCATCGGCAAACAGAATGAGGTGCCGCGTGCCGACACTGGTGGCGCGCAGTGCCTTCCAGCCTGCTGCCAGCCCGGTGTAGGTGAAAATGCCGCCGCCACCCACGGTGATGCGGCGGCACAGTTTCATCAGGGTCTGCTTGTTCGCCTCGTCGCCGACCGGTTGCATGCCCACCGCTTCATGCGGAGCACTGTCCACGGCAATCACCGCCACCGAATCCAGATAGCCTAGCATTTCAATCGCCTTGGCCGCACCTTCGTTTGCCAGATCCATTTTTTTCATGCCTCCCGCCACGGTCATGCCCATGGACCCGGAGCGGTCCATTACGATGGCCATGCTCACGGCGGTTTTCCGCTGGTCCAGTTTCAATTCCATCGACACTGGCAGGATTTCATCGACCGCGGAGTGAAAGTATCCCCCCGAACCGAAGCTCTGCCTGCCGCCTGCCATGAGGAATCCGCCGCCCTGCTGGCGCACGAAGAAGTCCAGCGAGGCGAGAAAGTCCCGCGGAACCACCGCAGCAGGAACGTTGTTGAAAATGACGCCGCGACACCCGGCAAGCTGCCCCACCTGGAGCGCGGCAGCATCGCGCACTGTCTCCACGGCAAATCCCTGCTGCTGGAGCACGGCTGCCACCGGATCGCTGGTGTAGCCGGTCACCAGGAGCAGGCGCGGACCGCCCGCGATTTCCGTCCATGCTTCAAAACGATCGTTTCCCAAATGGGGATCGCCGCTCGGACGGATCGCCGCCTCATACTTGAATGCTCCGGTTTTTGTCAGGCGGTCGGAAAACCGCGCCACTCCGCGTCCGTTTTTCAACACCACCTCGGAATCCGCCAGTTTCTGGCCATTGCGCGAAACGATCAACGGCAGGGTTCCGTCGCGCGGTCCGGTGACTTCCACTTCGAGGAGAAACGGTTCCGAAACCTGGGTGCGGGCCGGAAGCTGCAGCCGGGAAATGCGGAAATCATCCCCCCGCTCCTCGGCGAGCAGCCGGATGTCCAGCGGCACATTTTCCCGCTGTAGCCGCTCGGCGATTCCTGCCAGGCTTTCCGTGCTGAAACCGTCGGTAAAGGCCAGCAGCCGTGCGGGGCGTTCCGGATTCCGCAGCGCCAGCGCCGTCTGCACTGCCAGCGCGGTGCGTGTCAGGTTGCGGTTTCCGGAAAACGGCTGGCCAGCCAGGGTTTCTTCAGGCTGCACGTCTGCCGCGTAATTCACCAGCACCACCCGGTCATGCCGGGAGCGGCGACCCTCCTCCAGCAGCTTTCTCCATTCCGGCAGCCCTTGGTCGATCTTTCCCTCAGTGCTCGCCGAACGGTCCAGCAGCACATGCAAATCCATGCCCTCCTGCAGCAGCCGCATCTGCGGACGTGTCAAAATCACCACCAGCAGCACCAGCAGCACCGCCCGCAGCGGTTTCCAGAGTTCCAAGCGCCGCCAATACCACCCGACCAGCGCCAGCACAGGCAGCACCGCAAACCACTCGGGATTTTGGAAATGGACCACACCGCAGCCTCCGTTTACGCCACTTTCGCCGAATGGCCGATGTGGGATGATGCCAGCCGCCCTGCCCCGCTGGACGCGCAGGAAGGAAGCAGGAAACCAACAACCAGCAGGGCAAGCAAACAGGCGAAGAATTTCATGATGCAGCAGGAGGCGTATGTTGCCGGACACCCGGATGATAACGCTGCGATGATGGCACGGCGGCAGGACAGTGTCCAGAACAACGCGGATCCAGAGCCTGCGCTTGTGGCAGCGTCACGGAATCATTGGCGCTGTGGTTCCGGTCCAGCCACCACCGCGGTCATGCCATAAGGTGATTTCGCGGCGATGGCGGCAGAGACGCGGGCCGTCCAGCAGCTTTTCAGACCGAGTCATTCCCTGACAGGATCGCCGACCTCGCTGCGGAGCATTTTGTAGGTCTCCCAGCGTTTGGCGAGGTCGAGCACCCGCAGGCGGACGACATTCATGCGGGCATGGGCGGCAAAGCCGGAATACATCGACGGCATGCCTTCAATGCTGAAGAATTCGGCGATCATCGCAAACTGGGCATCGCGGTACTGGATCCACGCCTGTTGTGATTTTTTGAGGGCAGCGGCGGCGTTCGGGGACAGGCCGGACATCATTTCCTTGTAGAGGCGGTTGAGTTCCGCATCCCATTTTTCAGCGAAGCGCCGGCTGATGTCGCGTTCTGGCTGGGGTTTGGCCTCTTCCTCCTCGTAGGCTTTGTCGAGCGGGTGTTTTTCCTCGGCGTCCGTGTCGGCGAGGGAAATCTGAACGGCGGCGAGCAGCAGGCAAAGGGAGCGAACGGGCAGGGTCATGGATCCCGGAAAATAGGCTCGTCTGACTGGGACGCAAGCCCCTCTCCGGGAGGAAAGCGTCAGACCGTGGCCGCGGCGGGATCGCCGGCCATGAGCGAGGTGCGGCAAAGGTCGGCATAGAGTCCGCCGTGGGCGACCAATTCGTCGTGGGTGCCTTCCTCGACGATGCGTCCGCGGTCGAAAACGTAGATGCGGTCGGCGTGCCGCACCGTGCTGAGGCGGTGGGCGATGACCAGGCTGGTGCGGTTGACCATGAGGCGCTCCAGGGCTTCCTGAATGAGCCGTTCCGTTTCCGTGTCCACGCTGGCCGTGGCTTCATCGAGCAGGAGAATCGGCGGATTTTTTAGCAGTGCCCGGGCGATGGAGATGCGCTGTTTTTCGCCGACGCTGAGCCGCACGCCGCGTTCTCCGACCTGGGTGTCGAGTTTTTCCGGCAGGCGGTCCACAAACCCGCTGGCGTTGGCAACCTCCAGCACCCGCCACAGGTCTGCATCCGTCGCGTCGCGCCGGGCTATGAGCAGATTGTCACGCACCGTGCCGTTGAAGAGAAAACTCTCCTGGGTGACGTAGCCGATGCCGGTGCGCAGACTGGGTTTGGACAGGTTTTTGATGTTTTGCCCGTCGATGGAAATGTTTCCGCCATCGCATTCATAAAAGCGTGTCAGGAGGTTGATGGCCGTGGATTTCCCGGCTCCGGTGGGACCGACCAGGGCGATGGTCTGGCCGGGGCGCGCCTCCAGATTCACGCCCTGCAGGGTGGCGGCCTTGCCCGAATAGGCAAAGTGCACATCCTGGAAGACAACGTGTCCGCTTTTCAGGCGCAGGGACTCGCCGTCGCGAACGTTGCGCTCTTCCGTGGCGTCGAGGATGTCAAACACCCGCTCCGCGGCGGCGCGGCCAGCCTGCAGTATCTGATTCAATCCGTGCAGCCGGCCCACCGGTTCATAAAAGAGCGCCAGACTCCAGAGCAGGCCGGTGAGTTCGCCCGGGGAGACGGTGACCCAGCCAAAGCCGACGCTCAGCAGCACCAGAATGACTCCGAGGGACCCGATGAAGCTCATGCCCGGACTGTAAACCGCCCAAGTGCGCATGACGTTGAGTGTCGCGGTGCGCAGCCGGTCGCTGAACTGGTTGAATCGCCGGTGCTCATCCTGTTCCATCCCGTAGGCCTTGATCTGGCGGATCCCGGAAATGTTGTCGTGCAGCAGCGAATTCATTTCGCTCGTAGCCTTGCGCACCGCCTTGTAGCGGCCCTTCGCTGTCAGGGTGTAGAGCAGGGCGCCGAGCGCCAGAAAGGGAATGGGCACCAGGGTGATGAGCGCCAGTTTGGTATCGATCCAGAAAAGATAGGCCCCGACGGCGAAGATCTGCAGCAGGGCGACGAGACCTTGCTCGATGCCGTCGATCAATACCCGTTCCATGCTGGGAACGTCCTCCGCCACAGTGGTCATGAGGTCTCCGGTGGGGCGCTGGTCGAACCACGGAAGCGGCAGGTGCTGGAGGCGTTCGTAGAGATCGCTGCGGATGTCGCGGATGACCCGCTGCTCCAGGGTGTTGTTCAACAGGATGCGCATGCTGTTGAGGAAATCCCGCGCGAAATACGCTGCCAGTGCGATGCCGGCCAGCGGGAGCAGCACCTCCGTGGGCGAATGCCGGTTTACTCCGTCCACGATCTGCTGGATGCTCCACGGCGGCACCCAGACCACCAGAGCGCCGCCCACGGCACAGATCAACTGCAGCGTCACCATGGATGGATGGCGGCGGACGTAGGAAAAAACGCGGAGAATCGTTTTCATGGGGGCGGCTTACGAAGCGGAGTTCCGTGCAGAGTCAACCCGCACTTTGCCGAGGCGTCTGGGAATGGCGCTGCGCCGACCGCATTCACCAGCGCACCACGCTGCTGGCCCAGGTGAGACCGGCCCCAAAAGCCACCATCAGGACGTAGTCCCCCTCCTTGATCGATCCGCTGCGATTGGCCTCATCCAGAGCGATCGCGATCGCTGCGGCGCTGGTGTTGCCGTATTTGTCCAAATTCAGAAAGGCGCGCTCCTTGGGCAGATTGAGCCGGTCGAGGATGGCTTCGATGATGCGCAGGTTGGCCTGGTGGGGGATGACCCTGGCGATGTTTTCCGGCTTGAGGCCGGCGCGCTGGATGGCCAGTTCGCAGCTTTCGCACATCTTGGTGACCGCATGCTTGTAAACTTCCCGGCCGTGCATGTGGATGGTGTTCAGACGCTGCTCGGCATTTTCCGGAGTGATGGGCATGGCGCTGCCGCCGCCGGGGACGCTGAGAATGTCCGTCAGCCGTCCATCGCTTCCCAGCACGGTGGAAATGACCACGCGGGACTTGGCGGCGTTGTCCGTGATGCGACGCAGCACGGCGGCGCCGGCACCGTCCCCAAAAAGCACGCAGGTGTTGCGGTCGTTCCAGTTCACCATGCCGGTGAGCTTTTCCGCCCCGATGATCAGTGCGGTGTGGCGGTTTCCGCTGTTGATGAAATGCCGCGCAATCTGCATGGCATAGAGAAATCCGGAACAGGCGGCAGAGACATCGAACGCCACCGCATTGACTGCGCCCAGGTTGCGCTGCACGTAACAGGCCGTGGCCGGAAAAAATGTATCCGGTGAAATGGTGGCCACGATGATCAGGTCAAGCTGCTCCGCCGTCACTCCGGCCTGCTCCATCGCCCGCTGCGCCGCCTTGGTGGCAAGGTCACTGGTGGCCTGGTCTTTCGCCGCCATCCGCCGTTCCCGGATGCCCGTCCGGGAGACGATCCACTCATCGGTCGTATCCACCATTTTTTCCAAATCCGCATTGCTCAGAACTCGTTCCGGCACATAGCTGCCAGTCCCGGCGATGGTCATGATGCACGGTTGAAAGGACTCTGAGGAGTGCATGGGGAATGTGGACGGAAATACTCGAAAGGGCGAGGGGAGGAATCGAATGCTCAGGGGAGGATTGCAACCAAAAACCCGGACCCAGCACCCAACCGTTCCAGATCTGAGAGTGGAGGTGCTGAAAATCGTCAAAACTCCAAAACTGAGAAAATCTGTTGGAAATTTTGGATATTTCAGATAGTCTGGACAAATTAATAGAAATGCCCTTCGCCCATTTTCCAATGGCGCAGTTGAAAACCAAGCATGAGCATCGTCGTTCAACATTGCAGTCAGTGCACTCGCCCGTTTTTCCCGACGATGGCGAATGCGCAGCCTGAACGCTTGTGCCCCGCCTGTTTGGGCCAGCGCCACCCAGCCGCAGCGGGTTCCGCGCTTGCTCCACCGGTGCCGGTCTCGAGCAGTCCTTCCGCACACGATCCATCATCCCGTCCGCGGTTCGCTCCCGTGGGCGTGTTGCCGCCGGACCGGCGGCAGTTGCCAGCCGCCACTCCACCCGCATCGGCAGGCACCCTGACCCCGCGCCAGGTGATTGGCCAGCCGAGTGCCAAGTCACAGCGTCCTGCCGCCATTCGCCAGTTGGGTTTTAACTGTCCTGCGTGCTTGGTGATTCTCGTCATCCGGCAGCCGGAGGAATACGATGGGCGCGCCGCGCCCTGCCCGCATTGCGGCACGGTCATTCTGCCCCCGCGCATCGCCCCGCCCACGCCATTCGTGGTGCTTTCCCCGCCCGGGGCCGGTCTGGGGCTTCCCCAGCCGGGGCAGGCTGCGGCGCCCGCGGCCATGAAGCGGACGCCCTTGCCGCCGCTGCGACCTGTGGCACCGGTGCAAGCGCCCCCTCACGAGACCTCTGGTGTCAGGAAAAGCCTGCTGCCACCGGCAAGGGATCTCGCCAAAGCCGCCATTTACTAACGAACGTTTGTCAGAAATCGCCCGGTGCAAACCGGTTGCTGGAGCCGGGCATTCAGGAGGAGGGGGGGGGCCAGGGGAAATTGAAATATGCCGCGGCTTTTGCCATGTCAGGATGCCGGATGGCCATGCGGTGGTAGTAGCTCAGATCCTGCTGCAGCGCCGCCTTCCACGTCAGGCCGCGGCCCGGAAGCCATTGGTCGCGGTCTTTTTCACAGATCGGCAGAGCACTTTCCCACCGGCCCTGGAAGATCAGTGTCGTGACCAGGGTCAGGTCGGATGCCGGCCCGGGTGCGCTTTCCACCCCCTTGGAGGCGCTCTCGGATGCGCCGGAAAAATCGCCAGCCAGGATCTGCGCCGCTGCCAGATAGGCCCAGCATTCCCCCACCAGCCGGTCCAGTGTGCGCTGCGCTTCGGATTCGACTGCGGTGCTGCGCCACTGTTGCGCCGTGGCAAGCATTTCCCGGCGCAGCGAGACCACCGCCGCCTGCCAGCCCCCACCCGCCGCCGCACGGGCGAGTTCCTCCCGTGAAATCAGCAGCCCCATCACCTGCCGCCGCCGTCCGCGTTCCGTAAAGCTGCCCTCGCCATGATCTGCGAGGAACTTCTGCGCCTCCTCCAGGGCGGCGGCGGCGGAGTCCGTTCGCAGACTGCGTGCCAGGCCGGCAATTTCGCCGCGCCATGCGCTCATGACCAGATCGCCCATGCCGGCGCGTTCCAGGGGGTCCTGTTCCGTCTTCAGGCGGGCGGCAGCCACCATCCGCAGTTTTTGATAGGCCACCGCGGCTTCCGCTGGCTTGGGAATCCTGAGAAGTTGATAGGCTTCAGTTTCCAGGCGGAGCAGGCCTGCGGCGGTTTGTTCCAGGAGGGATTGGATTTCGGCCTTCAGGCGGTCCTGTCGCTGGCTGCTTTCCTCCGGTGGAATGTTTCCGGCTTGCCAGGCATCGCGCAGGATTTTCCAGAGATCCTCGCGGTTGCTGGACGCCTCGTCCCCATTGCGGGCGAACGTTAGAAGGGCCTGGCGCGCCATTTGTTCTGCGTCCGCGGGTTTGCCAATGCTGAGCAGCAAGGCGGCGTGGTTCGCATCCATGCCCGCACCGGCCAGAGTGCTGGAGGGGAAGTATTCTGCCAGCAACGGACGAGCCTTCGCATACAGCGCCTCAGCCTCCTCATTCCGACCCTGGAGGTGGCGCAAACGGGCTTCCAGGGCGGATGAACGACTCATGCAGCCGTCGAGATCACCACCCGACAGGCGGGCCATGTTGGCGGTGTATGCCAGCGCTTTTTCTGCTTCCGAAAGTTTTCCGGCGTTCATGGCCTCTTCCGCATTCTGGTGCTGCATGAGGATCAACTCCGGTGCGGAAAAACGGATGGCCAGCTCCAGGGCCGCAGTGAGCAGCTCCTTGTCATCCGGCACAGTACCGTGCCCGAGCTGCCAGGCCGTCCTCGCCCTGACAAAATCCCCCTGCAGCGCCAGCAGGGCGGTGGCCGTTGTCCGCAACGCTGCGTCCGCAGGCAGTCGCTTCATATCGAAGTCCCGCAGAAATTCCCTCCGCTCGGGGCGGGTCTCCAAGGCAGCCAGGGCCACGTGAAGCAAGGGACAACCAGGGTCCAGGTCGGCTGCCAGCCTGATGGAATCTCCTGACTTCAGCAAGGCTCCCTGCACGGCAAGCTGCAGGGCATGTGCCGCGGTGGAAAGCGTGGAGTGCGGCGAGAGCGGGCGTTCGCAGGGGTCTGCCAGCGCCCAGGTCCGCAGCGCATCCAGTGGAGCATGCCCGTCCGGCATGGCCCGCAGTTGCTCCCGTCGCTCGGCACGGGCTTCCAGACTCAGAAACTGCAGTCCACCGTCCTCCATCACCATCCAGCCGCCTAACAGTTCCAGCAGGGAGGAAAACCAGGCCGGTGCCACCGGTTGCTCCCGCACCACCTCCCAGATGCGGACGGTCCGGTCGCTTCCACCCGCAACGATCCACAACCCGTCCGGACTGAAACCGGCTGTGGTTACTGTTCCCTGCAGCATCAGCGGAAAACCATCGCGCCGGAGGTCATCGCAGGAAAAAACCTGGCAGGCATCGCCGTTGCGTCCCGTGCCACTAACCAGAAGTTGCGTGCTGTCCGGGGAAAACCGCGCCAGGCGCAGGGAATAACCCGGCTGCACAAAAGTCCGGCGGGACTGCAATGCTGCATCCCATAATTCCGGAGCATAAAAGTTCATGCAGGCGAGCAGCCTGCCGTTGGGGGACACATCGAAAGGTGCGAAGATGCTTTGGGATGCCAAAAAGCGCTCCGCAGGCGAGGAATCGGGAGCGAGATTGAAGGCAGGCAGGTCGAGCGTTTGCAGGGAAAGTCCGGAACCGCCGAGCCGCACCAGCGTGCGGGTGCGGTCCGGACTGAGCGTGGCCTGTTCCAGGGAATTGGCTGGCGGCGCGAGAAGCGTTTCCGACTGCCGGGTCTGATCCGCGGCGGATGAAAGCAGCGCCAGATGACTGCGCCGCGTCAGGGGATGCCCTGACAAATCCCAGGAGCGCAGTTCGTCGGACAGCGTGATGAGACAGGGTGGGGTTCCCGCTCCGAAGGCAACGCGGTTGACCCCGGCTGCATGCAGTAGCGGCGCACTGGCGGGCCGTCCCGTGGCTGTATTCCAGAGCCTGGCGGTGCGGTCCTGGCTCCCGGTGGCCAGCACTTGCCCGTCTGGTGAAAATGCCAGGCTTTTCACGGACTGGGCATGCACCAGCGGTGCGGCCCGCCGCTGGCTGGAGGCGCGATCCCACAGCTGCACCAGTCCGTTGTCCGCAGCGGCGGCCACGGTCTGCCCATCCGGACTCATTTCCACCGCTGTGATGTTGGCCCCCATGGCCAGGGTCTGCGGCACCGCACGGTTCAGTGCCGTGGCCCAGCGGGCGACGCTCCCGTCCGAGCCCCAGGTGTAGAGCCAGCGGCCATTTGCCGAGAAGACTGCGTCCCAGATGTCGGAGCCATGATTGATGGCCAGGCGTTTCGCCATCCTTGTCGGCACGTCCCAGAGCCAGCCGTAGCTGGCAAAGCCCTGGGCGCCGCTTGAAATGGCAAAAAGGGTGCTCCCATCCGGGCTGCAGACCGCCTGCTTGAACGGTTGCTGGTGCTGGATGTCCGTGCCGAACTTCTCTCCCGTCGGCAGTTGCCGGAATTCCATCGTGTTGGAAGCATATTCCTGCCAGGTCGCACACCAGGTTTCATCCGGGGAAAAAATCACCCTGGCAGTGATCATCCCGGGCCACGAGGCGATGGTTTTTGCGGTGCTTGATTCGATCAGCAGCATTTTGGAATCCGAGGTGCCGCTCACCACCAGCCACTTGCCAGACGGGGAGTAGGTGACCTGCGTCAGCAGTAATGGGGCCGGGATTTTTTCGCCGATGGGTGTGCCGTTCTCGAGCGATAGCAACTGGAGCTTTGCCTGTGCTGCACCGGGTTTCCCCAGGTCAATCGCCAGAGTGGTCTGGCCCTGAACGGAGGGGCTGGCAGGCTGACCGAAGATGGAGATGGCAGGCTGCGGCGGACTCTGCATGATGGCCAGACTGCTTCCATCCGGAGCGACCGCTGCGACATTGCTCGCCGCGGGAATGGAAAACGTGTGCGTGGTCCTGCCGGATTCATCGCAGACGGTGATGCGGCCTGCTGCGGTGCGGGTCACCAGCCGTTTACCGTCCGGGGAAAGCTGCGCGTAGGTGATCAATTCGTTCGGCTGTCCCTGTCGGAAAAGGGAGGTGCCGTCCGCACTGGAAAAAACTTCCGCCACCTGGCCTCGTTCCGGGGTGCTCCGGACCAGCAGAAACCGGCTGCCGTCCGCGGTGAACATGAGTTCCAACGCAGACGCAACCCCGCCGATGCTTCCGCCCACTGGTTTTCCCGTTGCAAGGTTCCAAAGCTGCACGGAACAGACCGATGCCGCATTCGCAGCGGAACGGGCCAGCAGGTGGCTGCCGTCCGGGCTGAATGCCACCGAACTGCAATCTTTTGGCAGCGGAAACTCCGAATAGGGCGTCATGGCCGGAACGCCCACTCCCTGGGCGATGAGACTTTGCGCTGCCGCAATGGCGCGGCGGTTCTCCGGGTCGCAGCGCAGCGCCTGCGCAAGGTAGGCAAAGGCCAGGGTGCTGTTGTTGGCCTCCACTTCTTTCTCTGCATAAGCCAGGTTTTGCAGGCTGGCCTGCCGCAGCAGGCGCTCTCCCTTCTCCTTTTCCTCCAGGGTGGCCTTCTCACTAGCCTGACTCTGCTGCAAGGCGTGTTCTGCCTTCCCTTCCGCCTGCTGGGCCGCGACGGCAGAGCGCATCGCCTTGCGCTTCTCCACCCAGCCGAAAATGGCTCCAGCCACCGCCGTCAGCGCGAGCAGGGCGGCTCCCAGGGCGATTTTGCGCAGGCGGCTGCGTTCCCGCCGGGCCTTTTCCGCCAGGGCCTCGGCGGCTTCTCTCTGCTCGCGTTCCTGGCGGATGTCCCGGCCCGTCTTGGCCAGGCCGGCCAGAATGTCATGGGAAATTTCCAGCACCTGGATCCCGGACCGTTCCTCTGCGCTGAGCAGGCGTCCGGTGATCAGTTGATCCAGCGCCGCTGCCGGTGCGGTCACGCCGAGTTTGGTTAGTTCAGCCTCTGCATCCTCCCGGGCCACCGCCGTGCGGTGACCTCCCACGGTGACCATGCGGTCCTCCACGAACTGGCGCACTCCCGGCGCCAGCGGCGCAAAGCTTTGTTCATAAAACTGCTGGAGAATGTCCGCGCTCTGCCCGCTGACCTGTTCCGCGGTGATGCAGGATGCCTGCTGGCGCAGCCGCTGCTCGTTCAGTTCGTCACACAGCAGGCTCAGCAGCGGCGGCACCGCCCGGATTTCCTCCAGCGGAGTTCCGGCAGGCCGCCGGGCCACAAAGCAGACGATGCGCGCCCCCACTTCCTCGGAAATCAACTCCGTGGCGCCAAAGCGTCCGGGCTTGACCACCGCGTCCATCGCCTGCGGCCCGCTGAGCAGCTGGAGCGCCATGCGGTTGCGCATGAGCGAGGGCAGGGACTTCTTCCAGGCTTCGAGGTGGGAAAGATAGTCCTCGCGCAGCGTGATGACGATGCGCTGGGGCGTGGGGTTGAAATCATACTCCCGGGCCAGGCGGCGCTCCTCGCGCAGGCGGTCCTGCAGGGCCTGCGGCGGGCGGTTTTCGACCAGGTCGGCAATCTGCTCCATGCATTGGAGCGTCTGGCCGCGCCGCCCGCTGCCCTGGCCAAGGGTGAACATCTCTTCGAACTGGTCCAGCACCAGCACCGGAATTCCGGTGTCCAGGCCCTGCGGTTTCCATGTCGCTCCGTGGAAGATTTCCCAGAGCGTGGGCGCGTCCTTCCACTGGTCCAGAAGCGCCGCGGCATCCTGTCCCGGAGCGGCGCAGGCATCCGCCAGGGCGGTGCGGACCTGGTCCAGCAGCGCCGGGTCGCCCGTCTGGTGCCGCAGGCGCAGGATGGCGGGACGCATCCCCTCCACTTTTAGTTTCGGAATCAAGCCCGCGCCTAACAGCGAGGATTTCCCCAGGCCGGACTGGCCGTAAAGCACCGTCAGCGGATGTTCGCGGACGCGCAGGTAGAGTTCCCTGACTTCCGCCTCCCGCCCGAAAAAATAGCGCTGCGTTTCCTCCGTGAACGCCATGAGGCCCAGCCACGGACGTTCCGCGGAGACGGCGTCCCGGTGGCTGTTGCTGGCGGCTGCGGCAGACATGGGAAAATGCTAGCCGCGCGGACGCCCGGAGGTTCGGAATTCCTCCACCAGTTTCTTCATCCGCCCGGCAAAGGCGGGAGTCACCTCGCCTCCGGGCAGCACTTCACGGTGGATTTTGTCAAAGCATGCCGGTTCGAGTTTCGGCTCCAGCGCGGCATCTAGCACCACGGGAACATAATACACGAAGCCATCCACATGCTTCTGCGAGGCCCACTGGCGCTCGCGGTGCACATAGCGGGAGGCATTGGCTTCCGTGGCCGGTGAGATGAGGGAGAGGAAATAGCTGCAGCCGTCCTTGACCGCGTGTTCCAGGCTGCGCTCGTAGTTGTCGCCCGCCTGCAGGCGCTGGCGGTCGATCCATACGGGGATCTGCGCCCGTGCCAGGCCGCGGCCCAGGCGGGCGGCGGCTTCCAGGTCGTCACGCGAATAGCTGATGAATACCGAGCCGCGTGGCATTTCCTCGGGAAGCGATTCCAGAAAATCGGAATCGGCTCCACTAACCAGGAATTTTTCCCGCCACCGTCGGGCCAGTTCATGAACGAACATTCCGGGGTCGCCGTCGATGATGCGCGTGGCGCCGACGAGCTTGTCGAAGAAGAAAACCATCGGTTCGCCGAGCCGTTCACAGCGGTCCGCCAAGTAGTCGCGCTGGTGGCGTTCAGACAGCCGCTGCTGGCGGGCCATGCGCAGAAAAAACCGCACCACCCAGTCTTCGGACGGTGCGCCCAGCAGCAGCAGATAGTGTCCCTTGAGCATGCGGAAGAGGTTCTCCAGGGTGTCGCTCTGCTCCAGCAGGCCGCAGAGAAATTCCATGTAGTCTTCGTCCCAGACGGCGAAATCAGGATAGGTGTTGTAGTCCCCCATGATGTGGTAAACCATCGGACCGCCGGGAGTCACGGGCAGGTCCGCCGGTTTGGTGGGGTGGTAGGCCAGGGAGCCGGACTTTGCGGCAAATCCAGGCCGTGCCTGTTCCAGGGCGCGGACCATGAACGGGTCGAAGGAACTGCAAACGTAGAGGTGAAAATCGGAAATCGCAGCCAGATCCAGCAGCGCTGGAGACGGCGTCACCTCCAGGCCGTCCACCAAGTCGCGCAGTTCGTCATACACCTCCTTGCGGTCCCCGCCGCCCAGCAGCCAGGCTCGGGCCGCAGCACTCACACTGCGAAACGAGTCGGGATCGCTCAGGTTCAGTTGCCGGGCGAGTTTTGGCGCCAGGTGCTGCACCAGCGGCACGGATTGCCCGTTTTCCTCCACCGTCACCAGTTCCGGACCCACCACCGGAATAACCTGCCTCGCGTGAATCTCCCGCAGGAGATTGCGCCAGTCCCGTTCGGCTAACAGCGTTTCGGCTGACATGAAAATGATGGCGGATGTTCTGTCCGGCTGCCGGTCAGTCTGCCCACAACCACTCCAAAGCGCAAGACGTCACTTGCAGCCGGCGGCAGGGTGGCGGTAGGCCCTGCCTTGCAAGTTGGGGGGGGCGATGTTTCAGTTGCCGCCATGAGCGCAAACCTTCCCCTTCATTCGCTGCGTGCCGGAATTATTGGCACGGGGTTTATCGGACCGGTGCACATTGAGGCGCTGAAGCGGCTCGGCGTTCAGGTGACGGCCATTTGTGGTTCCACCAAAAGCGCCCGCGCCACGGCCGCTGCGTGGGGGATTCCGGAAGTGCATGGAGACTACGACCACGAAGCTCTGGTGCATTCGCCCAATGTGGATGTGGTGCACATCACCTCGCCGAACAAGGTGCATGTGGAGCAGTGTCTGGCCGCTCTGCGGGCTGGAAAGCACGTCGTGTGTGAAAAGCCGCTGGGGATGACCACGGCGGAAACGGCGCAGGTGGTGGCGGCGGCGAAGCGGAGGAATGCGCCGGTGTTTGCGGTGAATTACATGTGCCGTTTTTTCCCTGCGGTGTTGCAGATGCGGGCCATGGTCCAGCGCGGGGACCTGGGGCAAATCATGCATGTGCAGGGGCATTTTTTCCAGGACTGGCTGCTCCACGCCACCGACTACAACTGGCGGCTGCTGGCCGATGAAGGAGGGAAACTGCGGGCTGTCGGCGACATCGGAACGCACTGGATTGATGCCCTGTCCTTCATCCTTGGCGCCAGAGTGAAGGGCGTCTTTTCCCACCTGGAAACCTTCCACAAGACCCGCTGGCGGCCACGCGGGGAGGTGCGGACTTTTGCGCGGGTCGATCCCAAAAAGATGATTCCCTACCGCTGCGACACTGAGGACTTCGGTTCCGTCCTGCTCCAGTTTGGCCGGGCCTCCCACGGGTTTGTCGATGGCACCCATGCCAGCGCTGCCATTTCCCAAGTCGCCGCGGGATGGAAATGCAGCCTGGATCTCGGCATTTACGGCACCAAGGGCAGCGTGCGGTGGAACTTGGAGCAGCCCAATGAAATCACCGTTGGCCGCAGGGACGAACCCAATCAAATCCTGCAGCGCGGCACTGCGGGATTCTGTGAGGATGTGGCGGGCTTTACCGACTACCCTGGCGGTCACCCCGAGGGATTCCCGGACAGCCACAAAATGCACTGCCGAGCCGTCTATCAGCACATCGCCTCCGGGCGCAAAACCCCGGTGCTGTTCGCCACCGCCGCCGACGGGCATCACGAGGTGGCGCTGTGCGAAGCCATTCTGAAAAGCTCCGCCAAGCGCCAGTGGGTGTTCCTGCCTTCCGCCGCGAGGTCCAGCTGAGCAACCGGTTGCGGATGGCGACCCATGCCGGGCGCAGCAAGGCGGCGGCTATTCCTGCCAGCCGGACTGCCAGTCGGGGCGTTGCTGGGGATAATCCTGCGGATACTGACTCTGTGGATGTTGGGAGCCGCCGTAGTAGGCACCGCCGCGCGGGAGGCGGGTGTGGAAGTCATCGAGGCATTTTTTGAAGGACTGGTCCACCACCCGGCTGCGCTGGACGACACTGAGGGCGCTGCGCTGGCGGGCGGAGGAACGAGCCACTTCAGAATTTCCGCGAAGCAGCGCCAAAGTGGTGTCCGTATTCACCGGACCGGATTCGATAGAAAATTCCAGCCGAAATTCCGCCGAACCTGCCGTGGTGATGCGGTAGCCGGCATCCGTCAGGCAATCTTCGACTTCGGGCAGGCGCTGACGCTCGTATTCATTGAGTTCTTCCATCGGAGGCACCGCGACCCGCGGCACGTAGGGACGCTGGCGGCCCTGATAATCCGGCGTGTCGGCACAGGAAGTGAAAAGGAATCCGGCTGCCGTGGCGGCGGCCAGCATCATCGGAATGCAGCGAAATTTCATGGGGCACCAAGACTAGGCAGGAATGCCATTTCCGCAAGTGGCCAGCCGCGGGGAATTTTGCTAGTTGGAAAGGATTTTTGCACCGATCACAGCCGCGGGCGTCCGCGCCGGGAGGACGACTGTGGTGCCACCGTCGAGCGGCGGCGGCGCACTTGGGACTGTCCGGCTTTGGCGGCGGCGAGCAGCACCGGAAGCCAGGCCAGTTTGAAAACTGCGGCAGCCAGCCCGAGGCATGCGGCGATGAGTGGAAGCCAGAAGCAGTCTTCGACAATCCAGGCAAACAGGGCGAACCCTGCGACCGCCAGACCTGCCCAGAAAATGACGGCCGCTACCGGGTGGGTTGGAACCTGGATGAGTGCCGTGCCTGCGGCACCTTTCACCGCGCTGACTACCTGTTCCAGGGTGGTCGGTTCGGTCATGGGGTTGCCGGTGGCATTGGCAATCTGCTTCTGGAACAGTGCGGCCAGGGCAACCAAAATTCCGGCGAGTAAAGCGAGGCGGCTCAGGGGTGATTTCATCGTCCGCACGGTGGCGGAATCGGCGGAAGTTGCAACCGCCAAGCGCGGAGTGTTCGCTGGGAATTTGGGCCGAAAGGAGGTTTTTCTGGAAATTCCCCGTGGGCGGGCTAAGGAGCAGCCCATGGCAGGCGAAGCGCGCAGACACCGCGGGGTGTTCATCAGTTTTGAAGGCGGCGAAGGCTGCGGAAAATCCACGCAGGTCCGCCGGTTGCTGCAACGGCTTGGTGAAAACGCACAGGACGTGCTGCCTGTCAGGGAACCGGGCGGCACTGCGGTGGGCGAAGTGATCCGCCACCTGCTGCAGCACACGCCGGAGGCGGCGAACATGACTGCGGAAAGTGAACTGCTGCTGTTCGCGGCGAGCCGCGCTCAGTTGGTCCGGGAAAAAATCCGCCCGGCTCTGGCAGCGGGCTGTCATGTGGTGGCGGACCGGTTTTGGGACTCCACCACAGTCTATCAAGGCGCAGGGCGCCAACTGGCAGCGCAGGCCGTTGCTTTCATCAACCGCTTTGCCGTGGGCGACTGCGTGCCGGACATCACCTTCCTGCTCGACATTCCGGTGACCGACGGCCTGGCCAGGGCGCGGTCCCGCACCGGAGTGCCGGACCGAATGGAGGCTGCGGGAACGGCTTTTCATGAAGCGGTGCGCGAGGGATACCTGATGCTGGCCGCGGAAAATCCCGACCGCATTGTCAGGCTCGACGCCACCAGGGACGCAGATTCCCTGGCCGACGCCATCCGGCAGACCTTAACCGAACGATTTTATGGCGTTTTCCGTTGATCAGGCATTCGGGCACATCGCTCAGGCCGCCAGGCAGGGACGGCTTGCGCATGGCTTCCTCATTTCCGGACCCTTTGGCGAGGATTTGAAGGAACTGGCCCGCCGGGTGGCCAATTTGGTCAACGGCTGGGACGCAGCGGAATTTTCAGACCTCGCCGGACTGGGTGCGCATGTGGTGGAGCCGGATTCCAAGTCCCGGCGCATCAAAATCGATCCCATGCGCAGCCTGGAGCAGGGTTTGCAGTTGACCTCCCATGCGGCCTGCAAGCTGGGGATTGTGGTGGATGCGGACCGGATGACGGAACCGGCCGCCAATGCCTTTTTGAAGACACTGGAGGAACCTCCGCCCGGCACCCTGCTGCTGCTGCTGACGCGGCAGCCGGAACAGCTCCTGCCCACGGTGCGGTCGCGCTGCGTGCGGGTTCCGCTTTTCCGACCGGGCCTGCAGGGAATGGACCTGACGCCGGAACAGGAGCAGATGGTGGAGGCACTGGGGCGGCATTTTCAAGGAGACCTGAATCCCAACCGGGCGATGGCCCTACTGCGCCAATTCCAGGAGCTGCTGGGAGAAATCCGGGAACGCATTCAGAAGGCTAATGAAGCCGCCCACCGGGAGGAGGTGGAGGAATACGCCAAGAGCACGGACGGCTCCTGGCTCAAGGGGCGCAAGGAATACCACGAAGACCTGACCGAGTCCCAATACCAGGAGGAACGCAACGCCCTGCTGGCGCTGCTGTTTGTGTGGATGGGGGAAATCATGCGGCGTCAGGCCGGTGCTCCGGCGCTGGAGCTTCCCGGATGCAGCGCCCTGACATCCCAACTGGCAGCGCAGTTCTCCGCGGTGGAACTGCGGCGGCGGCATGATGCCATCGAGGAACTGCGGCGCAACCTGGCCACCAACGCCCGCGAGGCTCTGGCGCTGGAGGTGGGGTTTCTCAAGGCTTTTGGCTAACCATTTCACCGTGACGAACGAGTCTGACAGCGCAGCGCCGGACGGCGCTCCCACCGGCGGTCCCGTTCCCGCCAAGCGGTCCCGTACCGTGAAAAAATCCAGCGGTGCAGCGGAGAAACCGCCAGCCGCAGCACGGCCCAAAAGGCGAACGGTGAAACCGTCGGAATCCGCGGAGCCGCCCCCGGTGAGCGGTGCTGCAGTCGCGGAATCTTCAGTGCCGCCGCGCTCCTGCCGGGTGCTGGTGGCGCATCCCGATCTGGCAACGGCGCGGCTGGCCAGCGACTCGCTGGAGAGTGCGCATTGTTGTCAGGTGGAGCGCACCACTTCCGCGCTGACGGCTTATCAACTGGCCCTGCAGCGCGATTTCGATCTGTTTCTTTTCGACATGATGCTGCCAGTGTTGCACGGCCCCCTGCTCTTTGATCTCCTGGATGCTGCGTACCGCTTTTCCCGCGGCCTCCGCAGACTGCCGCAGGTGCTGTATTTTTGCGGAGCAGCGGAAATGGGACGGCATGAAGAACTGCTGCGCGATGTGCGGGTCCGCGGACTGTTGGCGGTTCCGCTTGATGCTTCCCGGCTGCTGGCAAAAGTCAGGGGCGTGCTGCCACTGCGCAGCGAACCCATGCAATCGATTCCGGAATGAGGCCGCCGTTTCCAAATCCCAACCAGCCCGCGCCGCAGGCCAAGGTCTGCGGCCTGACGCAGTTGGGGGATGCCATGGCCTGCGCCGAGGCCGGCGTCGCCGCCATCGGCATCAATTTCTGGCCGAAGTCCAAGCGCTGGCATCCGCTGGCATCCGCCAGGCAATGGCTGGATGCGGTGCCGGAAGGCGTCTGCCGGGTGGGCGTTTTCGTCAATGCCACGGCGGAGGAAATCGATGCGGTGCTGCGCACTGGCTGCATTGATGCGGTGCAGTTTCACGGCGATGAGCCGGAGGATTTTGTACGGCAGCATCTGGACAGGGGCGTGCGCTGCATTCGCGCCCTGGCATTGCGGTCGGAGGCGGATCTGGAAAAAGTGGCCGCCTGTCCGGCGGTGGATGTCCTGCTGGATGCGTGGCAGCCGGGTGCTTACGGGGGCGGGGGAGTGCCCTGTGACTGGGCGCTGGCGCAGCAGGCGGTCCGTGGTTTTCCTGACAAACGCATCATCCTCAGCGGCGGCCTTGCTCCGGAAAACGTCGCCTCCGCCGTGGAGGCGGTGCGGCCGCATGCCGTGGACGTGGCCAGCGGCGTGGAACTGGCACCCGGCCGCAAGGATTCGGAGCGGGTGCGCCGTTTTGCCAGGGAGGTGGCGCGCTGCAGGCAGTCATTCGGCGGGCTGCAGCAGGGAAACCCGCACCGGCATTGACCGCGGGGGCTGAATTTACGCACCCGTGAGAGCGTCCAGCCATGGCGCAAGATGGCGGGCCATGTCCGCGGCGAACCATGCCGCCCAGGCGCCGGCGAGGACATCCAGCATGTAGTGGGCGCGCAGCAGCAGCACAAATCCCGCCTGCACCACTGCGTGAACCACTGCCACCACCGCCAGCCAGGATGGGCCAAGGTGCGCCGCCTCGATGCCGGCCAGGACCACCAGGGCGGTGTGGCCGGAGAAGAAAAGATCATTGCTCACCCCGTAGGTGACAAGCAGCGAGGGAAAGCCGGGATCACGCCAGATCATTCCCTCGGGAGGAGGCAGCGCGCAGAGTCCCTGACAAATTTGCCGGAGGGAAAAAACAAGGATGAGCGCCAGGAACGGCTCGATGGTGCGGCCGAAAATGGAAACGCCGAGGATGGCCAGGCCGCAGAGGTCAATGGCCAGGGAACTGGCGATGAGAAACCGGTCCGTGGCGGCGGGGTGGTTCGTCAGCCAGCGGTGCACCGCGGCCGTGCGCTGGTGGAACCAGTCGCCGATGCCTGCCTGGGGATTCTTGCGGCATCCGATGAGCGACTGGGTCCAGTGCCAGATGCCGAGGGCCGCGACCACCATGGCGGCGCGGATGAGCGTCTGGGTCAGATAGGATGCAATCATGCTAGTCCGAACGGGCGGCGGCTCTGCTGGCCTCCATGAGTTGTTCCATGCGGCTGCGCAGCGCGGGCATCAGCGGGTCCGGACGCGGACGCCGGACCGGCTCCACGGGAAGCGGCTCCCCAATCCAGACGGTCACATGCAGGGGAGGATGCGGGCGGACTTTGTCCGTGAGGTCTTCCTCGAAATGCTCCACAATTTCCAGCAGGCGGTCCAGGGGGGCGGCTTCATTGAGATAGTCTGGCGGGTAGCAATGCAGCTGCTGCACGAGATAAAGA
>JAGNEJ010000149.1 GCA_018003315.1 Verrucomicrobiales bacterium | reverse complement strand
AACTGGATGGAAAGCGGGGCGGAACTGCCTGCGGGAATGACCAGGGGCAGCGGCGTGGCGGCCGAAAAATCCGCCGCATGGGTGCCGGTAAAATTCAGCGCGCTGATGGTGAGGTCTCCCGCGATCTGGGCATTGCTCACGGTGAAGGTGCCAATGGTGGGGGCCCCAGTGAAGGTGACCACGGAACTGCTGGAGTTGACCACCATGGTCGGAGGGGTCAGATCCTCCACCACGAGGTTGTCCAGCAGCAGCCATTGGTTGTCAGGGTCAAAACTGTTCGAACTGAAGGAATCCTCATAGCCGACCATCACGCCGCCGGCAACGGACCCGGCCACGTTTTCGAAAAACTTGGTTTTGGCCCGGCCCACGGCCTGGTATTCCACGGTCACCTGTCCGCCCAGCACGGAAATGGTCGCCTCCACCCACTGGTTGGCGGGGCAATGCGGCACGGGCGAGGCATCCGCTCCAAACGCCGGAGTGAAATACGCGGCCAGGTCCGCGGAAGTCAGGCTCATGTCCCGGCTGGCCACCCCGCTGCCGTCGGTCCAGAGCGCGGCATCCGAAATGGGCACGGTTGCCGAATGGCCGCCTTCGGTTGCCAGCCAGCCCCAGACGCCGCTTCCGCGTCCGGTGCGCCAGCCGCGCCCCATGGGCAGCGTGGCATTGTAGCCCACCCCCCAGAGGAACTGTTCGGTGGTTCCCGTGTTGGTCGGCAATCCGGATGTGGGGCTCAACGTGACGGCAGGGGAGAGGCGCAGATAGACATCGCATTTGACGCGGTAGTTGTCGGGAAAGAGCACCCTGCTGCCGCCCACGTCATCCAGGGCGATCAGGTTGGCAATGCGTTCGGTCGCGGCAGGGGCGGCCGGGTAATTCACCTGGATGAGCACTCCGCGAGTGGATGCGGAACCGGCGATTTTTCGCGGCGCCTCCGGAATGTTGTGCAGCAGCGCTCCGACGGTGACTCCGGAATAATCCACATAGCTGACGATCATTCCCGTGCCGTTGCTGGAGCCGATTTTTGCAGTGGCTTCAGAATCGAATGGCTCGGAATACAAATCGGCAGCGAAGGAGCCAGGCAGTCCGGCGGGAGCCAGCAGCAGTCCGGCAGTCAGCAGAGAAAGGGGCGGGTATTTCATGACGGTCGGGAGCATAGCGGATGCCCTGCCAATTCTGCCAGTGCTTCCTTCGAAAAAAATGACGTATCCGTCTTGCGGGCGGGGTGGGATCGACATCCGGATGAGCAAGCCGGTTGCCAGTGGGGCGATTTGCGGTTTTTCTCAGCGGCGTGAAGGGCTCGGAACCATTTTTCAACCTGCTGCTGGAATCGCTCCGCAGCGGGACATTCGTCAAATGCACCTTGGGCAAGCCCCTGGCGGGAGCGCCCGAGGGCCTGCGCAATGTGCATCTGCGCCCGGTGGATCTGCGCGGATTGCGCCAGGTTTCCTGGACCTGGCGCTACCAGACGCGCGACGAAGCAAAAAACCTGACGCCAGCGGCCACGGAAGCGCGGCTGCGCGAAATGCTAGGCGTGCAGTTTGCCAATGCAGACCTGTTCACAATCGGCGGAAATGCGGTGCTGCGCTGCAACCGGCGCGGGGAGCCCGGAGTTGCGCTGCGCCGCGCCAGCCACACCGAAACGGTGGATCCGCGTCACAACCGGGAGAAATTCCGCTGGATCGATCCGGCATCCGGCTGGCTGGCGGATTTGGGAATCACCGGGCGTGCGGGCGCCGTGCTGCCCGCCGCTCAGGCAAAATGGCGGCAGATCAACAAATCCGTGGAAATCGCCGCCGGCCTGACGGGCCACCCGGATTTTCCGGATCGTCCGCGCATCGCGGACATGGGCTGCGGCAAGGGCTACCTGACCTTCGCCCTGCACGCGTTTCTGGCATCGCGCGGAAAACATCCGGAAACCACCGGCGTGGAAAGCCGCGCCCCACTGGTGGAAACCTGCCGCGACTCGGCCTCGCGGCATGACCTGCACGGCCTGCATTTTGCCTGCGGGAGCATTGCGGATTTCCCTGCCGGTCACCTGGACATGCTCATCGCCCTGCATGCCTGCGACACCGCGACGGATGAAGCCCTCGCCCATGGCGTGCGCTGCGGCGCGCGCATCCTCGTGGTCGCCCCGTGCTGCCACAATCAGGTCCGGCAGCAGTTGCACCCGCAGGGCGAACTGGCCCCGGTGCTCCACCACGGCATCCTCGCCGAACGGCAGTCGGAAATCTTAACCGACGGCATCCGGGCTCTGCTGCTGGATGCCGCGGGGTTCGACACCAGGGTGTTTGAATTCATCTCCACCGAGCACACTGCCAAAAACCTCATGATCACCGCCGTGCGTCGCAGCAGGCCGCGTCCGGACCGCGCCTCCCGGGGGCTCGCCCAGGTCGCCGCGCTCAAATCCGCCTTCGGCATCCACAGGCATGAACTGGAACACCTGCTGTTCCCCGCCGGTCCGGCTTGAGGCGCCCACCGGAAATGCCGGACGTTCGAACCGCCGCAATGGCTCCTTGCATCCGGGAGGCGGCGTGACATGGTCCCGGCTTCCCTTTTTCTTCCCATGAACATCCTTGTGACCGGCGGTGCCGGCTTCATCGGTTCGAATCTCGTCCACCATCTCCTCGGTCCGGCTGCGGAGGAGACAGGCGTGCGCATCGGCAAGGTCGTCAATCTCGACAAGCTCACCTATGCGGGAAATCAGGACAACCTCCAGCCCGTAGCCGGAGATGCGCGGCATGTGTTTGTCCAGGGGGACATTCTCGATGCCGCGCTCACTCGCCGGCTGCTCGCGGAACATGACATCGACGCCGTGATGCACCTGGCGGCCGAATCGCATGTGGACCGCTCCATTGATTCGCCGGAGGAATTCATCCAGACAAACTTCGTCGGCACCTTCCGCCTGCTGCAGGAAGCGCTGGCCCACTCCCGCACCAAGCCTGGCTTCCGCTTTCTCCATGTCTCCACCGACGAGGTCTATGGCTCGCTGGGAGCCGCGGATCCGGCCTTCAGCGAGACCACGCCCTACGCACCCAACAGCCCCTATTCCGCCTCCAAGGCGGGAAGCGATTTTCTGGTCCGGGCCTTTCACCACACCTACGGGCTGGATGTGGTCACCACGAACTGCTCAAACAACTACGGTCCCTATCAATTTCCCGAGAAACTCATTCCGCTCATGATCCGCAAGGTGCTGCGCGGGGAATCGCTCCCGGTTTACGGGGACGGCACCAATGTCCGCGACTGGCTCTACGTCGAAGACCACTGCCGCGGACTGCTCCTCGTCCTGCTCAAAGGGACCGCAGGCGAGACCTACTGCATCGGGGGACGCAACGAGCAGCGCAACATCGACGTCGTCGGCCGGCTCATCGCCGAAGTGCAGTCGCACCTGCCCGCCGCCCAGCGCCGGGCCGCGGAGGAAATCATCACCTTCGTGAAAGACCGCCCTGGGCACGACCGCCGCTACGCGATCAACTGCGACCGCATTCTCAACGAACTGGGATGGTCGCCGCGGGAAAACTTCGCCTCCGGACTGGCCAAAACCGTGAAATGGTACGTGGACCATGCCGCCTGGGTGGAAGCGATCGAAAACGGCACCTACCGCGGCGAGCGGCTGGGCGGGAATGCTTGAAATGGTCAGGCGACCGGCGGACGGAGTTTTGGGCTGGTGACAAACGGCTCCGCCAGATAGAGCGGCTCCACGGGCTGTGCAGCAA
>JAGNEJ010000054.1 GCA_018003315.1 Verrucomicrobiales bacterium | reverse complement strand
ACGCACAGGGTTTTGTCAAAACTTCCCGAGATGGCGGTGCGCCCATCGGCACTGAGCGCCACGGACCTGACCCCGTTCGAGTGGCCCTCCAGGACGCGGGATTGCCCGGTGGCGAGGTCCCAGACGCACAGGGTTTTGTCAAAACTTCCCGAGATGGCGGTGCGCCCATCGGCACTGAGCGCCACGGACCTGACCCCGTTCGAGTGGCCCTCCAGGACGCGGGATTGCCCGGTGGCGAGGTCCCAGACGCGCAGGGTGTTGTCATCACTTCCCGAGATGGCGGTGCGCCCATCGGCACTGAGCGCCACGGACCTGACCCTGTTCGAGTGGCCCTCCAGGACGCGGGATTGCCCGGTGGCGAGGTCCCAGACGCACAGGGTGTTGTCAGCACTTCCCGAGATGGCGGTGCGCCCATCGGCACTGAGCGCCACGGACCTGACCCAGTTCGAGTGGCCCTCCAGGACGCGGGATTGCCCGGTGGCGAGGTCCCAGACGCGCAGGGTGTTGTCAGCACTTCCCGAGATGGCGGTACGCCCATCGGCACTGAGCGCCACGGACCTGACCCCGTTCGAGTGGCTCTCCAGGACGCGGGATTGCCCGGTGGCGAGGTCCCAGACGCGCAGGGTGTTGTCAAGACTTCCCGAGATGGCGGTGCGCCCATCGGCACTGAGCGCCACGGACATGACCCAGTTCGAGTGGCCCTCCAGGACGCGGGATTGCCCGGTGGCGAGGTCCCAGACGCGCAGGGTTTTGTCAACACTTCCCGAGATGGCGGTGCGCCCATCGGCACTGAGCGCCACGGACGTGACCCCGTTCGAGAGGCCCTCCAGGACGCGCAGCAGGGCTGGGCGGGGCTGTGGGAGCGGGCGATGGAGCGACAGCAGCATGGAGGAAGGACGAAGTAAGAAGGAGGAATTATGAATGATGAGGGAAACCGAGGGCGGCTTTGCCGGCTGCGTGGACGGGGCCGTGGGAGGCGGAGTTGCAGGCGAGGACGGCGAGATCGGGTGGAGGGAGATTGGGATGGGCGTCGCCGAAGGTGAGGGCTGCCACAGAATCCGTGAGGAACTGGAACCAGAGATGCAGGCGGTCGTTCTGGGTGAAGGTGGCCGGGTCAGCGACGGTGGCCGCCCCGCGGGTGGAATCCGGAACAGCCGGCACGGGCGGACAGGGTGCGCCCAGCGGACGCTCCGCCACCTTCTTGATCCAGGCAAAAAACTCTGCCAGCCAGGCGGTCGAGGTCCGGGTTTCGGCAATCTCCTCCGGATGCCGGGTCAGCGCCTCCGCCCAGTCCCCCAGCAAGTCATAAAGCTGCCCCGCCTTCCATCGCGCCTCCATATAGGGCAGGGCGCAGAGGAGGGATTCCAAGTCCCGCCACGGCGCGGGGCGCTGGGTGCGGGAAAGGTGGTGCACCGCATGGCGAAACGCATAGGCAGGCAGACTGGCGTCCTTGCGGAAGTCAGGGTCTGAGCGAAGCTTCCCGGCACCGTCCAGAAGCAGCTCCAGGCAGGCAGAGCCCAGCAGGTGGTGGCACTCTTCCTCCGCTTGGGCATGGCCGGCCAGTCGCTCCCGCACCAGACGAGCGTAAGCCGGGTGGAAAAAGGTATAGGGTTCGTTCGGCAGGTCGCCAAAGGCCCGGTAGGCAAAGAAGTTCACTGCCAATTTCAAAAGACACTCGTGGTGGGTGGTCAGATTTTTTTTGAACGCGTCCAGATACTCTACTTCCTGGCCGTCGCGCTTTTTGGCGCGGGAATCGGTTAGGGAATCATCGGTATCGAAAAGGGCCTTGCGGGCAAGTATGTCGAGTTCGGTGCGGGAGAGCGGACGGCAGGCGAGGTCCAGCAGCGCCAGCGTCTGCCAGAGCAGTCGGGCCGGAGAGCCGGTCATTTTCAAGCCCAGTTCCCCGGTGACCCGGTTTTCCAAGTGAATGGCATCATCCGTTGCCCGCTCCGCCCATTCCTGGAGCCACGGGGCGATTTCCGTCCGGCAGCGGGTGAGAAATCCGGGTTCCGCCTGCTTTTTCCCCAGCAGCCGCGCCACAGTATCCGCCACGGTGCCGAAAATGGGGACCACGCGCTGGGATTTGCCAGGGAGGGAATCAGCGGCGGCGATGCGTTCGATGAAACCCTCCGCCAGCGGGGGATCGAGTTGGGTGGTTTCCTTCTGCAAGTAGGCCCGAATGGCATCTCGATAGGGTTTTTCCGCCTCGGTGGTGGCCGGGGGTGCATCGTGGCGGGGCATTTCCTGACCGGAAACGAAATCGACAAAGCGCACCCCCTGCCCGGTGGTGAGCCAGTGCTGGTCTTGCCGGGTGGTGAAGACGCACCAGATACCGGGCTCCAGGCCCGGATGAATCATGCCCGCGAGCAGGGTGTCCGCATGGCGCGTCTGGTCCGCAGCCTCGATGAATAGGATTTCCGGCTGGGTGATGTGGCCGGCGGCATCCCGCGGCAGCTTTTTGCTGACGAGTGGCAGCAGGGCCTTGAGGCGATTGGAGGGCGTGCCGGAAGGGACTTCGTGATCGGCGATGAGATGATTGCGGCGCAATTGGTGGAAAAGGCTTTCGGCAATATGCTCGCGGCTGGCAGCGGCCTGGTAGCGAATGAAATAATGCACCGGAGCCTTGCCTGCGGCCCGCAGCTGGTTGAGCCAGCCGGTCATCCAGGTGGTCTTCCCGTAGCCCGCCGCCGCCACGATGACCAGGGCCCCGTGGTCGGATGTAGAGTCGTGGATGAAATTCCAGATGGCGGAGTCAAAGGCCGGACGCTCAATGAAATCCGGCGGCGTGGGAGCCAGCCAGCCATCACCCTCCGGCCAGCGCTGGGTGCGGTGGAAGTGCAGGCGCTGCGCTGCCTCCTGAAGCGTGGCAGCGCCCACCAGGTAAAACTCATGATCCTTCTCCTTGAAAACATGTCCGCCGAGGTCGTCCAGAACCCCGCGGTGAGTTTCGCCGCTCTTCCAGTCTTCCTTGAGTTCCTCAAGATTCAACGCCGCCATGCCCACGGTGCCCAGCCGCGGCCAGATTTCCGCATTGCGGGCGGCACCGGCGAGTTTAACGTCCACGCCGGAAACGGCGAAGAGGGTGCCATCCGCATGGATGCCTGCGGTGAAAGCAGTCTGCGAGACATCCAGCGAAGCCCACACCCCCGGTCCGCCAAACAAGCTGGCGCAACCCAGCGCCACAATGGCTCCGGCGGAGGCTCCGGCGAGGGGAGTTCCGCCGTCGATGAACCTTTTTACGGCATCGGCTGGGGACTTCAGGCGGAGCCGCCAACGAATGTCCGCATTCCCGCGCCAGAGACCAAGGTGTTTCAATGCCAGAGGAATATTCCGCTCCATGTCCCGCCAGTCCCCGTCACAGGAGAGGAAAAGATGCTCCGGGGATGGATACAGGCAGCCCGTGCCGTTTTCGATGAGTTCCAGCGTCATCCAGCCGATGGCTGGATCGTTTCCCAGAAGAAACAGGATGGGAACCGCCGTGCTGCGGATGTGCGGACGCAGGGAGCCGCGGAACGTGCCGTCTGCGCGCAGTGTGGGCTCGGATGGTCCGGCCATTTCCTGCGCCAGGTCCATGACCAACCCGGCGGGGACGGGAGTGGATTTCGGGCCAGGATCGTTAGGTTCGGCCGCGCTGGTAAGCAGGGAGTATTTGGCGGCGAGTTTGCCGAGGCCTTCAGCATCGGCGGTGGGAGAGAAAATTCCCGTCTTCCCTGACAAGGTGCGGGTGTGATCCACGATGAAAATGGCGAGGTCGCAATGCAATTTGGCAACAGCCTTGACGTTTAGATCGTCCCCGCACCTGTCAATGGGAGCTTCCGCGAGCCACTGTTTGGCCGAGTCAGGATTTTCCCGGCCCGTCTGCACCGCCTCCACACAGGCGGAGAACCACAGGCGCTGCGCTGCGTCCAAGAGCGGGTCGCCCGGTGAAATTTGGTCAAATGGGTTGGGCGGCACGGATTTGGCAGGGAGTGTGGAGGAGCCAGAGGAAATTGACAAGCCCCGAGTGGCGGAATCCTCACAAAGCAGCGCGGCCGGCTGTGCGCAGCAGGGAGGAAAACGCAGAGAACCGGCCGGTGGCCATGCTGGTGCAAGCAGAAAGCCCGGTGGCCGCGACCGGCCGCACAAGGAAGGCGTCGCGGGGAGCGACCGCCAGCCCGCAGGCATGACCGACCACCTGCGCCGCGCCCAGGTGGGCCGCCCGCACCACGCGGCCTGGTCCGGGGGGGGCCTGAAAATGCGCCAGGGCTGTGGCGGCAAAGCAGCGATCCCCCATACCGGTGACTTTTCCAGAGCAGGCAACGAGGCGTTCGATGAGTTTTTGGTCATGCAGGTGGATCCACCAGACGGCGGCGTGAGAGCGGCCCGAAGCCATGAGGCCGCGTGGACCGAAGGTGGTGATGACATCGCCCCGGCCGCCTTCCGCCATGATCCGGCGCACCGTTTCCGCCGCGTCCGCGAGGTCCACCTGGTCTTCCGGTTCGTCCGGGGTGGGAAGGCCCAGCCCCCGGGCCAGTTCCTGCGTTTCCTCCCAATTCGCCATCGACAGCACATCGCGTTCCAGTTGCAGGGAAAGGCGCTCCCGCAGCGGCAGGGCCGGAGTCAGCACGCTGTATTGCGGAAGGCCGCGGGCCGCGGCTTCATCGCTCAGCATCCGCACCAGCGCCGAATCACGGCAGGAATTCAGCCAAAGCGTCATCGGCTTCTCCCTGGGCCAGTCAAAAATTCTGGGACGAACGGAGTTCTGTAAAACCGGCGCGGCGGACTCTGCGGTACGGGGGCCGCGCAGACAGATGCGGGCGGGAGAGGCAGGGGGCGACGGCTTCCACTCGAGGATCAAATTTGCGGCCACCGGCCCGGTACCCAGCGGATGCCAGACGACCCCCGCGGACTTCATCGCGGAAGCAACTTCCCGACCGGGAGCGGAGGAATCGACAAGCACGAAAGTTGCCTGTGGCTCCAGGCCCCGCGCAAAGAGCACCGAATTCACCCCGCCGGAGCCGGGGCGCAATTGGGCACCCGGTGTATTGCGAAAATGGGACAAGTCATGCTGCACCGTGCGTTTGCCTTCGCTGGCCAGCGGCGGGCCGTCATACGGCATCAGCCAGCGGACGCCTGACGGCAGGGTGAAATCGACCCGGGGGTGCACAATCGACACCTGCGAGGGCCGCAGGACAATGTCCGTAACTGATGATGAAACCGCAATGATGCCAGGAAACCCAGCGCCATCGCCCGACAGGGAAGAGGTGATCGCATTCATACAAAAGGGGAATTGGGCTCGAATCGGTTGCAGCGTTACATGAGATTGACGTCACACCGGGGTGACGTATTGCTCCGTCCATTCGAACGGCGCGGTGTACGCGCCGGGGGCCGGAACGATGTGTTCCAGCGACAGGCGGGAGAAGAGGCGGGAATCGAGTTCGGCGGGGAGCACGCGAACGATCCGGACGCGTCTGGAACGGGCGAATTCCTGGACGGCAGGGGTTAGGGTGAAATTGCGTTTGGCCGCCAGGACGATGTGGTCGTCGGCGTGCTTGATGGCGCAGGCAAGAAGCACATTGACGCCGGAGAAGCCGCCCAGTTCCGGGTCGCTCCACGGCCGGCGGGTGCAAACGCGCCGGGGCGGGAGACTGCTGACTAGTTTCGCAACGGCCTTCGGGTCGTAGGGTGCGAGTTCACGCAGCAGCGCCAGGAAATAGCAGATGGTCCCCTGCCGGATGGCGCCTCCCGCGAGACGGCGCTGGCCGGTGTATGCGTAGTGGGACGCATAGGCGCGGCCGGTGGGCAGGAAGAACAGGCCGCTGTCGGTGGAGGTGACTTTGGCATCCGGGTCGAAGACGAACAACAACGGGCATTTTCCATCGCACAGACCAGGATGGGTATCCTCGACAAAACGCCGGCGGCCGGGATGTTTGACGAAGAGCGCCGATTCGCCGTGGCTTCTGGCGCGGAGGGTCGCCCGGATGTCAAAGCCGAGGCCGGAGTTACCTTCGAAGCGCACCGCAATCGGATCCCGGACCGTCTTCCCGGCGAGTTTCCGATGGCCGATGACGCGGAGCGCCTTGTAGTTTTTCCGGTGCAGCCGCTGCTCGGAAGCGGCGGGTACCATTTGCCAGGACGACGGCTCCGGGTCTTTCCCTTCCGCCTCATCGCTGAGCCGCTGACGGATTTCCTCCGCCCCGTCCGGCACGGTGACCGCCTGGCCGCCCGCCAGCGTCACCCGGGTGGTCGGTGGTTTGCCACGGGAGCGGGAGCCTTTGGGGCGCAAGGCGACGCCGTTGCCGGAACCGTGGGAAAACAGCAGAAAGCCATCGGCGTCCTCGCCACCGGGGTAGCGGCGGAATTCCTCTTCCAGAATGCGGGGAAAGCGCGGGCCGATGGTATCGCGGGCCTGGTCCAGCCAGCGGACGAACGAGTGGTGCGTCCAGCGGCCCTGCAGGGTGAGCGACTGGCTGGCGTATTTCCACCACTGCTGCAAGGAGCGGACGGAAAACTCGCCGCCGGGCAGTTCCCGCGCGGCCCGGCTTGCGGCGGCCGCGGCGATGCTTTTCACAGCCTCCGCCTTGTTGAACGCAACGAGCGGCCCAGACGCGGGCAGCTGCAGCAGATATTGCTGGAAGGCATGGGCTTCCGCCGGTGAGGAATCGAGCAGGCCGTTGGCCCATTGATGGGTGGCGTTGAGTTTCAAGGCATCGAACTTCATTGCATTTGAAAGGCCTTCGCCCAGGGCCGTGGGATCGTCCGGAAAGCAGGCGCCAGCGTCGAGCGTCGCAGCAATGCCCGCGGTGTGGGCCGCACCAAACACGGCGAGCACCGATTTTCCGGATCGGACAATCCCGCGCAGCCACGCGGCCATGACCTGTTCCCGGATGTCATCGTAGGGATCGCGTTTCAGACTGGCGCCGGCAACGCGAGCAGACTCGACCATGAGGCCATCGGGCAGCGCCATCACACTCCAGTCGTCACGCACCGGCACCTCGCCGCCGTGTTTTTGCGGACGATTTTCCGCATCGATGAAGCGGATTTCCGGCCGCCAGCCAGGATGGCGCCGGGCCAGGATCGCGGGCAGCTTCATGGCAACGATGAGCGAATCGGCCACACTAACGGGCACGATGGATCCCATCGCGTTTCCGCTGGAGCCTTGCGGCGCCAGGATCACCGCGCCGGGACGCGGCCAGATTTTGTTGACCGCGGCTGTGAACTCCGGACTGCGATTCAAGCTGCCGGGCAGCTCGATGGCAATGACATCCGGCAGCAACTGCTCCGCCGCGGCGACAACCGCCGCCGCATAAGCCACTCGATTGTGGCACGACGGCACTGCAAACAGCGGTTTGGAGCCCCAGCGCAGGCAGAAACTGCCGACAGCTTGGGTGAATTGGCGAAGAATGGGCGTTTTCATGGCATGAGTGTCGGAAGCAGCGTTCGGGTGGGGCCTTACCAGGGTGAGGTTTCATCAGTGGCGGCCTGCATTTCTCCGGACCTCCACGGACCCGCTGCGGGCAATTCCACGACGAGGGCGGCGATTTCCGTAAGGAGGTTTTGCGCCTCGGATTTCGTGAGGATGGCGGCTCCATGCCCGGCGCGGGCCAGCCGGCTGGCGGCAAAACGGAAAACCGTGATCGCGCAGCGCGGTGAAATGGGGCTGGTGCGGCGGTGCATCCAGTCACGGAAGGCTTTGCGCAGGACCGGCGGCGACAGCGGCACAGCCGCCTCGACGATGGACGGATAGTGTTTCACGTCCGGGTAGCCGACCCTGAACCGCGGGCGGAGCCGCTCGTCGATGAAGCCCGGCAGCGGATCCAGTTCACGGTCCGCAGTGTTCATCGTCGCCACGAAGCGGAAATCCGGGTGGGCCTTGAGGGTGATGCCGGCCAGGGAGGATGTCAGGGTGCGGCGATCATCCAGCGCCGAGGCCAGCGGGGAGAGGGAGCGGGACGGGATTTTGGCCAGTTCATCGATCACGGCCACTCCGCCGCGACAGGCCGCCGCAAACAATGGCGAACCAACGTATTCAATGCCGCCGCCATCGACGACACGACCGGTCAGGATGAGATCCTCCGGCGTCACCTCGGCATGGCCGTTGAACATGTAGCAGTCCATGCGGTCGCGCCGCGCCGCCTGCTGGCTGGCCGCCGTCTTTCCATTGCCTGGCTCCCCTTCGATGGAGGGATGCAGCCCCGCCGCCCAGGCCGTGGCGATGTTTTCCAGAAGGGACTCCTGCCCGTGGAGGGTCAGGGCAGGGACCTCCGCCGGCTCCGGCAGGAGGATCGCCACGCCGGAAATGGAGACCCGTTCATAGGATTGTGCGGACGGGGCGCGTTCGTGTTCGATGGGCAGCAGCGGCAGGCCGCCGTTGCGCGAGTTGGGGGGGGCAATGGTTGATTTCATGGTGGATGATGGGTGGTGGATTGTTGAGATGGCCGAGCCATTCAGGGCTTGGATGGGACATGGGGTGCAAAGGCGCAGGTGTGACCGGAATTCACGCCCCCGGTCCTGGCGGCGTGGCAGGGCCGGGCGGGAAATGCAAGGGACGCCTTCGTCATGGGGCGATGGGGCGCTTCACCAGCCGCAGGTTGTCGATCTCAAACCGGCTGGGTTGGGTGACGACGAAACAAATGACGCTGCAGGGATCGGCAGCGGCCGCCAGACATTTGGAAAGCGGAATCTCCAGCGTCTTCCAGCCGCTTTCCGCCCTGGCGGCCGCATGCACCAGGCGCGGCGTGTAGTTCTCGTTGGGGCTCTTCAGTTCGATGGCCAGATCCACCGTCGCCGTGCCGAGATTCCGGATGTCCAGTCGCAGCACATCGGAGGGCGAGAAGGCAACGGGACTTCCCGTGAGGCGCTCCAAGTCCACGTAGCCGCCACCGTAGCCGCCGGACTTGGCGTCCGGCGCCGCCGCGATAACCAGCCGGGGCGTGGCATTCGCATCCGCCGCGTCTCCCCTGACAATCTTCGCCACGGACATCCCTTTCGGCCCGATCGTGCCGACGGCATCCGTGCCCTTGGAAAAATCGGCCAGCAACTGCTCGCCGGAGGCATGCGGCGCATCCGGCGCGGGAGATTTTGGATTGGCGGTGGCAGCCGGGACGCCCGGCAGGGCCGTGATGGGATCGAGGTCGCTGCGGCCCGCGGCGTAGGCGCGGACCGGGTCTTCCTCCCGCAGGAGCCGGATGGGGAAACGGGATGGGAGGCCCTCCAACGGCACCGCGCCCTTTCCCCACCAAGCAACGCAGGAGGCTCCTTGGCCGGAAACCGGAAGCGTGGCGCAAGGTGCATTTCCGGAACCCGTGCTCAGCGCAATCGGGCCAGACAGGTTTCGCAGCACGGGAACTGGCAGTCCGGCCGGAAACCCGATCCGCGCACTGCCGCCGGAACCGCCGACTCCGCAGAGGGCCACCTGCCAACCCTGAGGATTTGTCAGGGCATCGACACGTTGTGGAAAGAACACCGCCGGTTGCGCGCGGCTAGACAACGGCGTGAATCCGGCGACGCCAATTCGCCAGCCCGCCGGCAGGGTGACGACCATGCCGCCGTGGCTGATGCGGCCAAAGACATCCTCACGGCTCGCCGGACCGCCGGCGAGGCACAGGTCACGAACTTCCAGGTCGATTCTTCCGCCGACAGAAGCACCAGAAGGCGTCAGTTGGATGACGGCTCCCAGCAACCTTGGGTTTTGACCCAACCGCGGCCGCAACGGTGCCACCAGCCGGAATTTTCCCGGAGCGACCTCTTTTCCGGTGCCCTGTGCCGCCAGAACAATGTCCTCCGGCTTTTCGATGAATTGGACCGCACAGCGGAAACCTGTGGCGCAGACGCCTTCGATCCCCAGCGTCTCCCAGCCGCTCACGTCGCAGGGCCGACGTTTGACCGAAGCAAAGGGAACAAATATCGCCGGGCTGTCGCCGGAGAGGCGGAAACCGCGGCGATTTCCCAACAGCGGCAGCGTTCCTGCGGCCAAGCCTTCGCTTCCGGCGATTTCCGCCACCTGCGTCCTCTCGCCCAGTGGAACAATTTCGCGCTGCAGAAAGGCCAGTGAACGGCTCTTCCCAGACTTGATTTCAATGCTGGCGGCCCCGGCAACATGCGGCAGGCGGAACACGCAGCGGTTCACTCCGCCAACCAGCGGGAGGATGCAGGCGAGGCTCGCCGGCCGGGCCGGATCGTAGGTTTTCGGCCAGAGCCGGACGGTGACTTCCGCGGGGAGCATGCCGACAAACCGGTTGAACACCTCCGCCTCCAGCCGCGTCCCGTCCATTCTCGCATCCCGCAGGAAACAGGCCGGCAGTTCCTCGCGGTGCAGCAGCACTTTTCGCCCGCTGGCCGCCACGTTCCCAATGAACGCCTCCAGCACCGCCATGCAGGCCGCTGGGGTTGGGCCGTGAACCTGACAGGTGATCAGTCGTGTTCCAGCGGGGCTCGATTGGGCTTCCGGAATCGGCGGATTCGAGATTAGCACCCGTTCCGGGCCGATTTCAGCCGTCCACTGCAAGCCGTAGTAACACCCGGCGGCCGCACCACTTTCCGGGGACTCGAACTGGTAAATCAGGAAACCATTTGCTGAATCAATGTCTTTCAGACGCACGCCATTGGTGGTCATGGTGCAGGTAGCAATCGCCCCTTCGTAGGGTTTTCCCGTTCGGGTCGCATCCGCGGCGAAAACCAACGTCGCCGGTCCCCCCTTTGTGGGGTAGGAGAAAGTCCGCATCGGCACATCACCATGAAGCACGGAAGCAGCAGGAACACACGCCTCACCCGTGGCTCCGGCCAGATCCATGGGCAGATACCAGTGCGCTGGGAGGTCCAGAGACTCTGGCACCGGCAAAGGAACAGGCCCGGCATCTGGTTTTGGGGCGGCTGTTTTTTGGGGATCTGAGGGCATCCCTACGGGAGTGGCGGCGGACTCTTGGCGGGGTGCATCGCCTGAGGAGAACAAGCAGGCTTGTTGAAACGCCATGGCTGCCAGCAGGGTGCACACGGCAGGCGAAAGTTCAGCCCCACCGCCGTCCCAAGTAGGATAGAATTGGCCGCCTCCGGAATTCCCCGCAGATGGTGATGGCTGCCACACCCCGCCGGAGGGCGGCAGCACCACTCCGTCAGTCGTTTTTGAGGCAAAGGTAAGCGATGGGCCAGAGCCCCCCGATGGGGCAAAAGTGATGGAGGGAGCGGAATGACCACCGCCGCTGCTGCCGTAGCCTCCACTTGACGTTGGATTTCCGTAGGCGGGAACCGGAATGCTGATGGTATAGCCTCCGGTGGGCGGCTTGGCCGGTGAGGTGAAGTCCCGCACGATGACCTCGGAAATGTTCACGTTGGCAACGGTCACCGTGGTGGTCAGGGTCGCCACCGTTACGCCGTGGTAAAGCGATGCCGCCGTCGCCGCGAGGTCCCGGTAAATGTTTGCGGTATGCAGCACCGGCGTGGCCGCAGAAACCAAGTCCGATACCGCCTTGTTCAGCGCCGCTTCCGCCATCGGCCGGACGAACTCGCCGGCCGGTCCCGCCTGATTCAGCGCACTCATGAAGTCCGCCTTCGCTTGATCCGCCAGCGATTGAAACTCCCGCAGCGTGTCCGGCGAAGTGCGGGCCGCCGCCGCTTGGCGCTGCAGCGCTCCGGCCAGTTCACTGACCGCCTCCTTGGCCACAACCCGGAACACTTCCCCGGTCGTTCCGGCTGTAGACCGGGCGTCAATCTCCTTGCCGATCATGAATTTGCCCACATCGATCAGCACCGACTGCACGCTTCCCGTCAGATTAGTCACGTCGTTCACCACCCGGGCATAAGCATCCGCGAGCTGTGCCGGCGTGGCGCTGCGGTATTCCAGTGTGGTGTGCAGGGTCGGGATGCTGTGCGCGAGCGCCTCCGCTTCCGGCGGCAGCGGCGAAATTCCAAAGTCACTGCCAGCTCCCGGCGGCAACGGCGGGGGCGCCTGGGCTTGGGTGGGGGAAACGGAAAGGAGCAGCGCAGCGCCAAGCGCAACCAGACAGAGTGGGATGAACGTTTTCATGCATCCACTGCATGGGCCACTGCGCCGCGGGGCGTTACAGGAAAATGCAGTCTTACTCACCGTTGCACTTTTTTCGGTCTGTGCTCGGAGCCAAGAAAACCAGAAAGTTCCAGACTATCAGATGTTGCGCAAAAGTCTGACCGACGGAACGCCGCTCATCGCAGGCATGGGCATCATTGTGTCTTGGGCAAAACCTTCTGCAGTTCATCCCACAGTCGCTGCGCATTTTCAGTCTTCCAATGGGTCGGACCCAGCACTTCCCTGTGGCCTTCCAGGGCCTCGCGAGCCGGTCCGGCAGCCTCTTCGAACTTCTTCTCCTTGGCCAGACAGAACGCATAATTGAAAATGTATCCGAGGGTGTGCTCGTGCTTGGCGCCCAGGACCACCCGAGCCGCCATCACGTTTTCCTTGCGCTCTGTCTCAGCCTCGGCAAGCCGGCCTTGCTCCTCCAAACAGGAGGCGAGAACATTTCTGGCCACGAAATAGGCCGTTTCCTTCGTCTGTCCTCGTTCCGCGTAGCTCCGGATCACTTTGCGAATGTCCTCCTCGGCAGCCTTGAATTCGTGCAGCCCGACGAGAGCGGTTGAACGGTTCAATCGGGCGTCGATGATGTCAGGAGAATTGACGTCGTATGCTTCCAGCAGCGAGATCACCTGATCATACTGCGCCCTGGCGTCCCTGAAATTTTCCCGCTCGAGTTGGTCTGCCGCCAGCTTCTTGCGCAGTTCCAACACGAGCGCCGGATCCGGAGTTGGTTGTTTGGTGACGCGATCCAGCAAAGCGGCATGCTCTTTTTCCGCTTTTTCCGCATCGCCGCGGAGCCGCCACACGCAGGCCAGGTTCGACCTCGCCCAGAATGTATTGATTCCGTCAGGATCCCTGCCCTTCCACAAATCGGCGATTTCTTCAAACTCCCGCTCGGCTTCCGGGTAGCGGCTCAAATCCTGGAGCAGCCGGGCATGCCTGGCCCGCAGACCCAAGGTTTCGGGATGGCTTGCTCCCAGCCGCTGCTTGCGGGTGGCAATCAAGTCCTCAAATTCCCGAACGGCCTGCAGCGCACCTTCAGGCCCCAGGTTCATCCGCACACCCGCCAGTTGCGCCCGCAGTTTATCCCGCTGCACGTCGCTGGTGCACAGCGGCAGGATCTGCTCCAGTTCCTTTTCGGACTCGGCGTAGCGGCCGAGGTTTTCCATGATCAGCGCCAGCCTGCCGCGGCAGAGGATGATGTGTGGATCGTCGGGCGGCAGGCCGACACTGTGGAGCGACGAAAGCACACTTTCGACTTCGGCTTTTGCCGCAGGGTAATTTCCCTGGCTGCGGAGGAATTCTGCCAGGTTGCGGCGAGCGCTCAACACACGGGTATCGGTTTCGGGTCTCCGCAGTTCCTTGTAGCGGGCCAACAGGGTTCGGATTTCCTTTTCAGCCTGAACATTGTCGCCACTTTTCCACAACGCAGCCGCTAGATTGCCGCGGGACTGCAGCGCCAATTCGGAATCTGCCATCCCATTCGCATTCGCCGCATCAATCACCGCTCGGTAAGTCCCCGCAGCGGCCTTGTAGTCTCCCCGGTAGAGTTGATACCCCGCATAGGCATCTTTGACCGTCAGGGTATCCAGGTGGGAGGGGCCAAAATCTTGTTCATATTTATCAAGAACTTCCTGATAGAGACGCTCTGCCTCCGTCAGCTTATGCTGCTCTGCGAGTACGTTCGCCAGATCCGCGACGCACGCCAGTTTTTCCCGCCGCGATTCTTTAGATGCATTCCCGCCGCGATTAATGACCTGACGTAGTATGGTCTCTGCTTCTGCATAGCGTCCCTGATCCTTGTAAAGCAGTGCCCGATTGTGCCAAGCCCCTGCGGTCATCACATGGTTGGGCCCGAATTGCTTCTCCAATTCGGGGATGAGCGCATCCATCGCCGCTTCGGCCTCCGAGTTTCGGTGGAGGTTCATCAGGGTGAAGGCTATCCCAAGCCGGCTGGATAATTCCAATTCGACCTCGGGTTTCGCCAAAGACTTCAGGCTGGCTTCGGCTTCCTCGTAAAGCCCCAGCGCCTCTCGCGATTTGCCAAGTCTGGACGCTGCCCCTGCTTCAGCCAGGAGGCCACCAGCGTATTCCTTTGGCGTGCCGATTCCTGACGTTTTGCGCAGGCGGTTGACTTCGTGGTGTTCGGCGTAGGCTTCTTTCAGTCTCCCGAGATCCGACAAGCAGTTTGCCCAGTTCATTCGCGAGGCGAGGGTGCAGGGGTGCGACGGCCCCAAAATCTTGGCCTGAATTTCTTTGATCTCGCGGAACTCCTCCTCTGCAGCCACAACCTGTCCTTGTTTCCAATGTGTGGTGGCCAGCGCAAACCGGGCGAGCAACTGCAAAGGATCCTCGGGTTGATTGATCCGCTTGCGGACGTTGAGCACTTCGATTTGTAGATTCTCTGCGGCCTCCCACTGTTCCTGCGCCGCGAAGATCTCGGCCATCGCCGTCTTGGTCTTGAGCGTTTCGGAATCTTCCTCGCCCAACAATGCAATCCGCTCCTTGAGCACCGCTTCATAGTTCCGCATGGCCTTGGCAAATTTTCGCTGGGCGGTCTGTGCCCTTCCCAAATCATGCAGCAGGGTCAAATGATTCTTGTGATCCTCCCCGCTCCATTTTTCCGTGATTGGCAGCAGCGCCAGATAGGTGGTTTCGGCATCCGCCGAACGACCCGCCAATTGAAAGGCATTGGCGAGATTCCCACGGCTGGTCACGGTGTCCTTGTCTTCGTCACCCAGTTGCTCCGCCTTGATGCGGCAGACGGTGCGCAGCATCTTGATGGCGTCGTCCGCATGCGCTTGAGCCATCAGCGCACTGGCCAGATCATGGTTCAGCCTGGCCCACTTCAATGGATCCTTTTCGCGGCTGGTGAGCTCGATCGCTTTCGAGAGGTGCTCTGCGGCCGCAGGGGCTGCGCCCCGTGCCAATGCCGCCCTGCCAGCGAGTTGATAGGCGGTAATGACCCCCTCCACTGAAGGAGGGCCGCCGTCGCGAAATTCCTCGGCGGCTTGAAGGGCGAGGCGTTCAGCCGCGCTCCAGTCCTTCAACTGCCACGCCCCCTGAGCCTGTTCGATCAGCGGCGGCGCTGCCGGAGCATTTCCGGGGAAAAGAAACACAACACTCAAGGCGATCAGCAAGCTTATCGTGATGGTTAGCGTGATGATTATTTTCTTCCGCCTTTGCCTCAATTTGGAATCCTGTCGCAAGAGTGCTGGAAGCTCGGAAAGGTTTTTGACGGCAAGAATGTGCAGGCCCCGCGTGGCGGGATCGTGCAGGATGGTGCCGTTGGCGCTCAGGGTTCGGAAATCCAAGGCGCTGTCGGGTTCCTGCCGGTTTGGGTCAGGATACATCTGAATATGGGCGACGACGATGTGCTGAAAGGCGGGTAAGGCCGTGCGGGCGCCGCGGAGTTTGGTGTCGAGGCCAATGATCCCGCGCACACTGCCGTCCGGCTGCAAGTCCATGGTGAGTCCCAGTCCCAGAAAATCCAGCCGGGTGAAGTCCTCATCCTGACAAAGCGCCGCCATGCTAACGGCAAAGCAGCCGGAAGCAGAAGCACCGGAAAGTTCTAGGTGGAAGGGGAATTGCTCCTCCGCCCGAGGCGCAAGGTGCCACCGGATGTCCATGTCGGCAGGCCATGCCTTTTTGCGCACCTCTTCAACAAATGCCCGGGCTGTCTTCTCGGCCCGCGCTGCCAATCCTCATTCCGAGACACAAAAGCCAGCCGGGCATCGGAATAGAGAACGCCGGTCGCTTCCTGCGCCGCCGCCGGACGGGCGACGAGTTCCAGTTCCAGCCGGGCGATGAAGGCTGGATCGTTCGGGGTCTCCTCCTTCACCAGAAAGACGCCGGGGATTTCCACGCGTCGAAGATCTGCGCTAGAATCGAGGCTGCGGGGAACGCGCTGGCGCGGCTGGCCGGTGCGCAATTCATGCTCGATGTCCAGCAACAGCGGCACGGGCAGGTCAAGCGCTTTTGCAGCGGCGGTCAAAACCACGGTGTCCGCCCCCGTGGTGCCGCTTTCCCCGTCTGCTTCGGCGAATGGCTTGCCGTCAATCGCTTCCAGACAGGCGAGATGAGCCTCGGCCACGCGGAACTCTGCACAAGTGCCATCCGGCCACAGTTTCTTCGCAAGTTGCCGCCCGGCATCAATGGCATCGGCATCAACGGACGCAGAAGCAACACGGCGCACCGCATTCCGACAGGCGTAAAACCACCGCCGTTCGATGGGATGACAGAGGCTTTTGATGAATTCGGGTTTTTCGTCAGGCGCAAGGTCGCCCCAACCCGTGAGCAGACCGGAAAAGGTCGACAATGGCTGAGATGGGCAAAGTGGCGGCGATCCTTCTGTCATGAATTTGACAGGTAAAATAAACCCTCACTCGCCATTAGTGAACCCATTTTCGACGGATGGTGGCTTCCGATCCTGCAGCAGGAGGTGGTTGCGCCGGCTCGGCGGTTCCTTCACAGCCGTCCAGTGGCCGGCCCACTTTTCCTTTCGTTTCGTCTCGGCTCCAGGGCCGCATTTACTCCAGCGCAGCGCGGATTCTCCGGACTTCGAAGGTGGAGGCGGCGGCCGTCGCTTTCTCATCCGACAGCGTCACCGGGAACAGCACGTTGGAGGTGCTCGATCCTGATTTGTGACGCTTTAGGGTTACCGAGTCGATGCGGCCGGCGAACTCGAACTCAATCTCCGCCCCGATGAGCGTGGCGTCGTCAGACCAGAATTCGATCACGAGGCCGCCCTGCGCCCTGCGGAGCTTGGCTTTGAGCCGGTGGTCGCCGGTGTCAAGCATGATGGCCGGGAACGGTTTCTCCGAAGCACTGGAAGCGGCGGCGAACGCTTGCGTGGTGGAGGCTCCGATCGTCACCGGCCCGAACCTTAAGGGGATCACGTTAGGAGGCGGGGCGGGGCGGGCCGGTGCCGCCGTGCCGAGGTGTTTCGCCACCGCTGCCTCAAAGCTGTCCATTGTCTCGCGGAGAATTTCCGCCTTCCGTTCGCACACGAGGCACAGCGCCAGGTGGCTTTCGACAACAGCCTTTGTTGTCGGGGTGGCCGTGCCATCAAGCACAGCCATGAGGTCTTCCTCGCTCGGGTGCTTCAATCGCAGGGTTCGGAGGGAGTTTTCGATGGATTCATTGGGATTCATGATTTGGGAAAGTTCGATGTTTGTTTTGAATCGGGTGCGCCGCTGAATTGGGGGGGCACGGATGATGTTTACGGCGACGTTTGGGATTTTTTTGGGTTTGCTTTTGTTCCGGCGGCTAGCTGGTGCCCATGAGCTTACGCAACCTGTCCATGGCGCGTTTGAGCTTGGCGCGGGAATTTTCTTCGGTGATGCCTAGCTGTCTGGCGATTTCTTTGTGAGAAAGGTCTTTCCAGTAAACGAGGGCGATGATTTCACGATCCTCCGCAGTCAGTTTGCCGAGGCACCGCATCAGTTCCTCCGGATCGTGAGTTGAATGGGACTCCTCGGGAGCCACGATGTCGCGTCCGGCAGCGGTCATTTCTTCGATCGATTCGGCATGGGTAAAAGCCGAGGCGTTCAATGCTTCATCGACCTCCTTACTCGAAAGGCCACTTTCCTCGGCCAACTCATCAATGGAAGGCCGGCAGCCTTCCTCATGGAGAAAGCGGTCCTGGGCATCCCGCACTTTCTGCACATTTGCATAGAGCCGCCGGGGGAGGCGCACCTTGCCCAAAACATCGCGCATTTTGCGCCAGGCAACGGTCCGCGCCCATGTCTTGAAGGAGGCTATTTCGGGATTGAAGCTGGGGAGATTGCGAAAGATGGTGATCTTGGCCTCTTGGAGCATGTCATCGCGGTCGGTGGCTGGCAAAAACCCGAAACGCCAAGCTATGTCCCGGAGCAAATCCGTGAGGATGGCGGCGAGTTTCACTTCTGCGGCAGGGTCGCGGTCTGCGGCGGCTTTCACAGTGGCGTTCAACTCGGTGTTCAACTTGGCCTTCAACTTGGCATCGGGATCGTCGGGCTCATCCGGCGGCGGCGGCGGCGGCGTCATGGGAAGCAGGGGGCGGAAAGGATTGGCTTTCCGGTTGTCGGGTTGATGGTCGGGCTGGTAAGACATGGCGGATCTCCTTGTAACAAGGTTATGGGATCGAAAATCGCCGCCGTTACACAATAATGAAAAATTTTTGCTCCCCGGTCAAGGCACGGGGATTGCGGGCATGGCCGGTGACGGGCAATGCTCAAGTGAAGAGCCGGGCGCAAGCCCCGACGAATCCACGAAAACGGTGCCGGTGCCGGGTTGGCGCGGGAACATCAGGCAGCACTGGAACTGGGGAAGGTATCCCTGGAGGCTGCTCTGCCGCCAATGACGGTGGCACCGCGGCGGAACCGTGCTTCGCCACCCGCGGCCGCAAAGCTGGGGTCGGAACCGGGATCGGATACGCCGTGTCACCGTAGAGTTCCTGGCGGTATTCCTGTATGGAGATGTGGTTGTGCATGGGGGTTGGTGGTGGTTAGGAATCATTCCCTCCTTGGTCCATGCATTGGCGCCGTCACCGCATTTCGTTACAGCCATCTGTCTCGCTCCGCCCGTTCCTTCCCGTCGCGCACCATGGGAGTCCCGCCAAATTTGGTAGCGAGACTGAAAAATGCCGAGCACCGCCCCGGCGATCGCTCATTGCCGCACAAATATTCCAACCCGACTTCGCGGATTCGATCTGGTTTTTGCCTTTTTTCGGCCTTTCACGGCGCTGGAACCTTTGATTTTACAAGAGGGTGCCCTCCAAAACGGCTTGTAGTGCAGACCTTGGCGGTTGCGCTCTGGTTTCGATGGCTATCTTTATCAGCCTTCATGTTCCTGCGTCGCAGCAAACGCGTCAAAGATGGCAAAGAGCACTTCTACCGGAGTGTCGTGAAACCGAGGGACGAGGCCGCCAGCCGAAGGCTGCCCCGAAGGGGTGAGCGCCGTGAGGCGGCGCGAAGCAGAATCGCCGACTGCACGGAGGCCGCATCGTGCAACGCCACGTCCTCTACCTCGGAGCACGCAATGGCCGACAGGAGGCTTCATGGCGCAAGGGCGTGGATCACTTCGGGCAGGATGAGGATGCTCCGCAGCAGGTGGCCTTCTTTCCCGAGGAACATGCCCCGGTGCAATCCTGCGACGAAGAGTTGCCCGTCGTGCGCGTGCGGCTCTCCGGGATGGTGCTGCGAAGGCCGCGTCCGTGGGGTGCCTGCTGGCTGGGCTGCGAGCTGTGGCAGCAACTCGGACTCGATACCTTCTGGCGCGAGCAACTGCCCGCCAGCCGCAAAGGCACGCGTTGGGATCTGGTGCTGCAAACCCTCGTGCTCCATCGCCTGATCGATCCGGGCAGCGAATGGCGGCTGCACCGCCACTGGTTCGACCACAGTGCGCTTGCCGACCTGCTCGGGAGCGACTTCCGGCGCGCCGAACAACATCGCCTTTACGCCTGCCATGATCTGCTGCTCCAACAGAAACGCCCACTCTTCGATCACCTCACGCAGCGTTGGCGCGACTGGGCATTCCCACCGAGGAGGTGTTCGAAGAAATGCGCCGCAGCACTCCGCCGGTGAGTTATCTGGTGGGCACGCCCAAGGGCAGGCTCACCATGTTGGAACAGCCGCCGCTTGCGAAAATACCTCCAAGCGCTCAAGGCCATCACCCGACGCAAGCGCCCCATGCAACGCGACGCCCTGCATCAGGCCCTTGGCGCCGCGAAGAAGGAAGCCGGACGCGACGCTCGCTTCGCCCTCCCGGGAAGCTGTGGCTGTTCTACCTCCTGCTTACCGAGGTCGACCAAGCTTTCAGGGAACTCAAGCGAGACCTCGCCATCCGTCCCGTCCTTCATCAGCGCAACGAACGCATCGAGGCACACATCTTCGTGAGCTTCCTGGCTTATGCCTTGCAAGTCACCTTGAAAGCCCGGCCCAAGAAGAGCGCCAGCGGACTGACGCCCAGAGCGGTGTTGGAGAAGTTCGCCGCAATGCAGATGCTGGACGTCAACCTGCCGACCACCGATGGGCGCGAGATCATCCTTTCGCGCCACACTCACCCTGAGAAGGATCTGCAGCTGCTGCTCGACCAACTCAAGCTCACATTACCTGACCAGCCCCCACCGAGAATCACCACCCCGTCTCGAAGGTGAAGGACTGCACGAAATCGCTCGCGGTGTAGTGCAGACTTGAGGCCTCTGGACTCGCTCAGGCTCGATAAAACCTCACAAGTCTCTGGCGAATCCGCGAAGTCGGGCTAGATAGGCTCATACATTCCACATTATCCCGCGACCGGCACTCACTGGCAAGTGGCGCTCTACAACCAGGGCGGTCGCCATGGCACAACTGGCTGGAGAATCGATGGGAGTCCTCCGTGATTTGCGTTCCCGCCGCAGTTTCGAACCGCATCCGTTAGTCCCCTCTGACCCGGCGTGAAATGCTCTGGAATCTGCCGAAATTCCTTGGGCCAGTGGATTACTTTGTGGATTACCTTACATATTACCCGGCAGATTTTCTTCGTAATCCATTGATTATCAAATATGGAGCGGGTGATGGGAATCGAACCCACGTATCAAGCTTGGGAAGCTCGTGTTCTACCATTGAACTACACCCGCAGGGAGGCAAGCGGAGGGAGGATAGAGTGGGGCGGGCTGGATGCAAGGGCGTTGTGGGGGAGAGGAATGGCAAAAAATTTGCCAGCCGCGGTGGGATGCTGCGATACTGGACGGCATGAGAGCGATTCTTTGCTGCATGTTCGGAGGGTTGGCGGCCGGATCTGCCTGGGGCCAGGTGGCGCTGCTGCCGGGACATGCGGGGAATCCGCGGCTGACGCACGGCAATGCCAGTGCGCAGCAAGGCCCCGGCGGAGTGACGGTTTTTTTGCAGTCCAACAGCCGGATCGCCTGGAAAGACTTCAGCGTGCCTTCGGGATCGACGCTGCGCTTCCAGTCGCAGGGGGCACCGGGACGGAGTTCGGTGAATGTGGTGGACGGATTGTCCCGCAGTTTCATCCGCGGCCAGGTGGTGGCGGACGGGCCGTTTGCCCTGCTCAATGCGCGGGGGATCACGGTGGCGGCGGGTGGGAGCATTTCCGCGCCGCGGATTTTGCTGAGCGGACTGACGGCGGACAATGACCTGGCCCTGCTCAACGGTGGGAGCACGCGGTGGACGAATGCGGGCGGGCAGGGCCGGATTCAGATCGACGGCAGCGTGGATGCCAACAGCGGGGCTCTGGTGGTGATGGGGCCGACGGTGACCGTAGGAAATCAGGGGCGGGTGCGTTCATCCGGTGGAGTGGTGCAGATGATGGCCGCGGATCGGGCCGAGGTGAATGGACCGGACGGAACGGGAAAAATGGCAATGATGTCGGGCTCCGGCTCTGGGCTGTTCAGTTCCCAGGGAGCGGTGGAGGCGCGGGAGGTTGAGATCATTGCGGATGGATTCCTGCGCAATGGCGGACGCATTGTTTCCAGCGGAGCCGGGAACAAGATCCGGCTGGCTGCTCCTGCGATTTTGCATGAAAACCGTCCGCAGTCGCTCATCCAGGGGAGTCAGTTTATTACAGATGGCACCTTTGACCAGCAGGGGCGGGTGGTGAATCCGGATGACGGATCGAACCCCTCCGGAGTGTCGGGCATCAGGCAGCTTCCGAAGCTGACCTCTGCATCGCCCGACACCCTCAGTGACCTGCGCCCTGCCCAGTTGAGCCACAGTCCGCTGCAGGCGGTCATGCTGGGCACGCCGGTGAACGGAGAACCGGAGGGCAGCCGGGCCCTGGCGGTCCGCCGGGGCGCAGTGGTCGCGGAGAGAACGGCAGAAAATCATCGCAGCGCCGGACCGGAACCCGCCCGGAAAAAGAAGGTGCTGAAGTCGCACAAGGCATCGTTTTTCCAGCAGATGCTGGTTGGACGTTAGCCGGCAGGGCGACCGATGTCTGCAAATTCGGCACCGACGTGTCGATAACTCAATCATTTGCCGGACATTTTATGGGAAATCGTTGCATCGGTGGGCGGAGCGACGCTTGCAAAGGGAGGGGCTTTGGCGGATGCGTGGGACTGAATGCGCGTCGAACTCATCAACACCGGCACGGAACTGCTCCTGGGAAACACCCTGAACACCCATCTTGTTTTTTTGGGTGAGAAGCTGATGGCAGCCGGGCTGCGGATGGCACGGCAGGTGGCCATACCGGATGGGAACATCCTCCGGGATGTCCTGGTGGAGACCTTTGCGCGGACGGACATTGTGCTGGTCACCGGCGGGCTTGGCCCCACGAGCGACGATACCACCCGGGAACTGGTGGCGGAATTCTTCGGGGTGGAACTGCGCGAGGACGCGCAGGTGCTGGCGCAGGTCACCGCCTATCTTTCGGGCCGGGGAAGGGAGATCACGCCGAACATCCGCAGGCAGGCCTTGGTGCCGGAGGGTGCCGTGGTGCTGCCCAACGCATTTGGCACCGCTCCGGGATTTTACTTCTCGCCGCGTGCGGTGCCGGGGCATCCGGGGCTGACGTGTCCCCACCTGTTTCTGCTGCCGGGTCCGCCGCGCGAACTGCATCCCATGTATGAACGCAGCGTGGAGCCGATGCTGCGCCAATTCTGCCAGGAAACGCCCACCGCTGGGAAAATGCGTAATTTCCGCCTCACCGGCGTGGGAGAATCCCTGGTGGCGGACACGGTGGAAGCGCCGCTGCGTCAGTTGGGGGAAGATTTGGAAATCGGTTATTGCGCCCGGATCGGAGAAGTGGTGGTCCGGTGCATCGGCACGCCGGCGCAGTTGGAAGGGGCGCTCCATGTCGTTGCCGCGGCGTTTCCGCAGCAGTTTTTTTCCGATGCCGATGAGCCGCTGGAAAAAGTCGTGATCGACCTGCTGACAACATTCGGGCGCACCGTTTCCACGGCGGAAAGCTGCACCGGCGGGTTTATTTCCCATCGCCTGACCAATGTGCCCGGCGCCTCCGCGGTCTTCCCCCAGGCCCGCATCACGTATGCCAACGAAGCCAAGCGCGACCTCCTGGGCGTGCCGCAGGCGATGCTGGACGCCCACGGTGCCGTCAGCGCGGAAGTCTGCGCCGCCATGGCGGGAGGGTGCCTGGAGCGCAGCAGCACGGACCATGCGCTGGCGGTCACCGGCATTGCCGGACCGTCGGGCGGCAGTGCGCAAAAACCGGTGGGCACGGTGTTTGTCGGTCTGGCATCCAAGACCGGCGCACCCGTAGTGGAACGGCACCAGTTTCCCTTCGAACGGGAGTCGTTCAAATTTGCCGCCTCCCAAGCGGCACTGGATCTGCTGCGCCGAAGGCTCGTCGGGCTGGTGTGAATTTCCCTCCAGCCGCCAATTGCAAATCGTTCGCTTTCATCCTACACATTTCCCGTGCGCCCCTTCCAGTCCTGACACGCTTTTCTTCAGTCATGTCCACCCGCCTCTCCTCCGCCTTTCTGCCAGCCGCCCTGCTGGCCGCCGCAGTCCTGTCCCCCACCCCGGCTGCGGCCCGCATCGGCTGGACGCTCGATGAATGCCGCACCAACTGGGGCACGCCCCTGGGCAAGGACGCTGCCCGCAACTCGGAGAGCGAGGAGTCCTTCCTCTTTGAAAAAAAAGTCACGGATGAAAAATCCGGATTTGTCACGCCGATCCTGATCCATGCGGAATTCAAAGCCGGCAAAGTCTGGCTGGTCCGCTATGCTGGAAGCCTGAAAATGGCGGACCGCACGAAGCTGCTGGAAGTCAACAAAGGGGAAACCAACTGGGAGGAATCCGAAAGCTATCTCAACCGCCAGTTCTGGGTCACCAAGGAAAAGAAGGACCGGCTGGCCTGCGAATACAAGCTGGGAGCCAGAACCGTGGTGGAAGTGATGACCAGCGAGTGTCTGCGATCCCTGACAACACAAAAAGCCGCCGTGGAGAAAACCGTGGTGGACAACCCCAACTACCAGGCACCGCTGCCCAACCGGGATCCCTCCGGCGAAGAAACCAAAGCCGGTTCGGGCACTCCCGGAGCCTCCGCCACCGGATCGAAGCTGGACGGATTCTGAAGCCCCTGCGACGGATCGCTTACGGGTTGATCGGAGGACGGTCGGAAAGATTCTTCAGCTCCTTGGCGCGCTTGCGGGCCAGTTCTGCTTCCACAATGGGGTCGAACAGCCGCCCGCCGCGGACGCTCACCCGGGCATCGTTGCTTTGCATGAGGGTGGGAATGCTGTTGTCGCCGGAACTGTAGATTTTCTTTTCCACCACAGCGCCGTCCACATCGAGGGTGAGGTGGTAAAACAACTGCGGCCCGAACATGAAGAGGACATGGAGATTTCCGCTGCTGTCCGTGGTGGCCTGCGGGTCGCGATAGGTTAGGATTTGGCTGAGCGGGTGGGTGGTGAGGTTTTCTTCGGATTCCTCGTCGATGACCTGAAGATACAACAACTGCAGCTCCATGTTGCCGGTGGGCGTGAGAGCATTGCTTTTGTTGGTAAAGAGCTTGTAGCGGCGGTAGCGGCCGGCATCGCGGTGACCCTGCGGAACGCCCACGGTGCGTTCCCAGAACGAAGGCTTGGCCGAAACCGTGCGGAACAGTCGTTTCACCGAGGCTCCTAGCCAGCGCTGCAGGTCCGGGAAATACACATTGCAGGTCACCAGGTAGGCGTCCGGATCCTCAATGGGATAAAAACTCATGAGATCGATCTCCCGGGTGATTTTCGCTCCCTTTTTGAGCATGACGGGCTTGGTTGCCGGCTCGCCGGCATCGCTGGAAATCACCTTCCCGTCGGAAGAATGCAGGTCGATCATGAGCCAGCTGGTTCCGGCAGGGCCGCCGAGCAGAATGTCCTTGCCGGCGCGGTTTTCCACCGTGACCACGGCCATGACGGGCTCATGCACCACGTAATTGTTGCGGTCGAGCTGGATGTCGATCTGCAACTGGCCGCTGGCGGGCAGCAACAGCCCCAGCCCCAGCATCGGGAGCAGAAGGCGGAACAACCGGTGGGATGATTTCATGGAAATGTCAGGGTTTGGCAGTTGGAGGAGAGGAACTGGCGGTGCGGAATCCGAGGTACGGCTGCGCGAAAGTGCCACTCTTCGCCGCCCAGCGCTGTTCCGGCAAGGGGGCATCTTTGGAAGCAAAGGAGCCGCCGCGGTAGGCCGGAGACTGCTGGTCCGGCAGATCGGGGTGCTGGTCCCAGGTGGCGGTCCATTCGGACACATTCCCGGCCATGCCCACCACGTCAAAGGGGCTGGAGTCGGCGTCGAGGGCATCCACCTCGCACCATCCGTTGAAGCCATCGATGCGTCCGCCGCTGGAAGCATCCTTGGCGCTGTAATCCTCACCCGTATTTGCCCGGGCGGCATCCGCGGTGTTGCCCCACGGGTAGCGGTTTCCCTTCTGGCCGCGGGCCGCTTTTTCCCATTCCTCATCGGTGGGCAGGCGGCGGCCCTTCCAGGCGGCGTAAGCGCAGGCATCCCACCAGTCCACGTAGATGACCGGGGAATTCAGCGTGATGCGATGCCCCCGGAAGGTTCCGCCCTGTTTTGCTGCCGCGTAGTATTCATCCCAGAGCGCCGGCTTGTGGGTGGATTTTTCCGGCGGCTGGTCATCGCGGTCGTATTTTGCCGGAGTGCCCGCGGTGGCTTCCAGAAACGCATGATAGTGGAAGATGGAGACCTCGTATTTGTCGATCCAAAATTCCGGCAGATCGATGCTCCGTCCGTCGCGGTAGATGGCCGGGCCGGCGGGAATGCGCACCATGCCGTCGAGCTGCCGCGGCTTGGGCGAGGAAAAGCGGGGGTAGAGCAGCGCCGCCAGGCCGCCCACCAGCAGTGCGCCCAGGCTCCCGAACAAGAGCGGAGCCAGCCGGTGCTTTTTCCGCCGGGGCAACAGCCGCGTGGACGGCGGCCCGGCGGCGGGATTGGTGACGCGGCGCTCGGCCAGATGCTGCAGACTCTGCCGTGTCGCCACGGCCAGTGCCTTCCAGGAGTCCACCGGCGGTGCGAGTTCCCCGTGCACCTTTTTTGCCAGGGTGGCCAATTGGGCGGCCGTCCCGGGTTTGTCGCACACCAGCGTGGCATATTCGACGAGCAATTCGATGTCGGCGGCGTCATCGGTGTTGCCGGGGGCATCCTGAACGGCAACATTGCCCATGCGGGGCAGCCCATCATCACCCCAAAAAACATGCGACGGCTGGAGCCGTTCCCGCGCAACGCCCCGTTCGTCGTAGAAGAGGGCGCTTTCCGCAGCAACCCGCAGCATTTGCAGCAAGGGTTCCTCGCCCAGTTTCCGCTCGTCCCGCTCCATTTCCGCCAGCGACTTTCCGTTGACCAGTTCCCGGGTGAAAAAAATCTCTCCGGTGTCAGTTTCCTGAGCTTCATACACGGAGGCAATGGAGGCATTGACCACGTTGGCTTTGGCCCGCACCATCGCGCGAAATGCCCGCTTGGCGGTGCCATCGGACTGGAATTCCGGCTTCAGCCGTTCCAGCACCACATGGCGGTGCATCGAACGCTGGAAGGCCAGATAGGACTCCGTCCGCTCAAAATCCCTCCGCTTCTCCAGCACATCGTAGTCGCCAATCCTCTGCCCGGCGAGACTGAAAACCGGCAGCTCGGCGCCGACATCCGCCTGCTCACCCGGCGGATCCAATTCGTGGATCCACTCCAGGATTTCATAATGCGACGCAGTTCCGGAAAAGGCTCGATCCCTGGAGGAGAGAGCGACGCCGAACGGAGCGGCATCGCACAAGAATCCCGTTGCCAGTGAGGGAAATTTTTCGCTCAATCCATCCCGCACCGCCTGGCCGTCCGCCTGGGAAAAGGTGGAGGCGCACAGCAGCACGTCGATCTGGTCCAGATCTGTGCCCACCTGCATCACCTCATCGACACTGCCCGCCACCGCAATGCCATGCCGGGTATGCCGGGACAAAAATCCCTCCAGAGCACTGCGCGCTTCCGCGTCTTCCATGGCGATCAGGATCCGCATGCAGTGGCTATTTTGGGAAGAGCGAACCGTCGAGATTCCCCGCAGCCGCAGGCGCTGGCGGCAGGACTTCGGGGATTTCCCGTGCCAGGTCCAGGCACAGCAGCGGCTCCGCCGCCACATCCTGGAGCTTTCCCTGGTAGTACAACTCAAGGCAGTAGCCGTAGAAGCGCCGCTGGCCGAATTTCCGGATTTCCTCCGGGGTCATTTCCGCCTGTTCACAAAGCATCTCCACCGGCTCCACGCCGTCGGGTTGAAAATCAAACGGAACATCTGGAAACACCGGAGCTGACACCGCCGCAGTGGTCCGGTCCACCCGTCCGTTGACTTGATCGAAAAAGTGAACCTTCAGTTCGATGGCCGCCACGTCCGTCTGAGCCGCCGCTTCCACCCGGCGGATGTTGAAACGCAAGGTCTGCCGCTCACCGCGCAGCAGCGTGGGGTCCGCCGTCACCACGGGAGCTACGATTTTATAGCGTCCTTCCCGTTCCTCCGCCGCCGCGGTGGCATCGGCGTTGGGTTTTTCCTTCAAGCGCAGCTCCGCAGCCCGGAAATAAATGTCCCCCGCCGCCGCTCCCAGACTGAACAGGGTGCGCCAATGCGGCTGTGCCTTGGCCTCCAGTCCCATGAGGTCCAGCGTCGTGGCCAGTTGGTAAAGGAGCTTCGGGTGGTCGGGTTGGATCTCACATGCCTTGCGGATCGCCTCCAGCGCCCCCTGCATGTCCCCCTGCTGCCGCAACGCCAGACAGCGGTCCAGGTTTTCCAAAACTGTTTCATCGGTGATCGGCACATCCAGACTCAGACGACTCGGCAGCGCATCCGGCAGCAGCGAATCACCCGCCGGCGCTGCGACGGCAGGACTCGGCTCCACCTTGGCCACTGTCGCGGGGGGAAGGTCCTTTGGCGGTTCAATCTTTGATGGCGGTGGCTTGGGAGCTTCCACCGCGGGAAGCTCCCCGGACGCAGCCAACCGGTTCTTCCATCCCCACGCAGCCACCACTCCCTGCCCCAGAGCCACGGCCACAAAGACACCGCACGCGACGTGGAACGTCGTACTGCCGCGCTGTTTTGCCGTCGCCTGCTGCATCGGAATCGTAGTCGTTTTTCAGGAGGAAATGCTGGCGCTCAGCATAGGGAGAAATCCTATGCCTGTCAACCAAACCAGAAGCCCAGCCGCACACTTGTGCAGGAGCGCTCCCTCTTGATGATGCTGTGACGGGGTGGCCCGCAGTGGTGTTGGCGAATCACGGAATTCGACACGCCCCGAGAAACCTTCCCGATGTGCCTGCCCAAGCGTCAACCATGCTCAGAATTGTGGCACCGGAGCATGGACTTCCACAGGCCATCGAATCAGGGATCACACAGGCAACGCCGGTGGCGGGAACGTTTTTCAGCATGAACGCCATTGAGGCGTCCGCGCCAGACTGTTTGTCCCGCACCATCAATGGCACAAACCGTTGCCGCAAGATCAGTGGGACGAACGACGACGACGACGCAGCCCCAGCAACGCAGCCCCTGCCAGCAGTGCAGTGCTTCCCGCCTCCGGAACAGTGACAACCGAGAGATTGTCAAAATACGTTGTGCCGGAAGCAGTACCGAGGGCTGACCCGATAATGACGGTATCCCAGTCGGATGCGGTGGCTCCTGTGAACGAACGGCTCAAGATGCCATCCACATAGAAATTGATTGAGGTTCCGTCCGCAAGCCGCTCAATGGCGAAGTCGTGCCAACCAATCGATCTGGTCGGACTGGATCCTCCCTTCAGATTAAACCATCCCGCCGTACTTCCAAACGTGAGCCGCGCCTGGAAGTAGTTGCTATCGTAAGTCTCCCCTGACATCGTTACTGAATTATACACCCCAGCTGCAAACAGTTGTTGTAACCCACCGTCAGCAATGTTACCGCCATCCGGCAATCCCGTTGCGCTATATCCCCGGACTTCGGCAAAGGTACGTGGCATTGCGGTGCCATTGTAGTAGAGTGAGAAAGTAAAAATGCTGGCACCGCCCACCTCCGTGTTCAAATTATTGTGCATTCGGTCTGCGGTGGTGTCAGACAAGGCGCTGGCAGTGCCCCCGGGCCCTCTGTTTTGCGCCGTACTGACCACCATAGAATTTGATCCAGTGGTGGTCCATGCGGCCAGCGATTCGAAATCGTCCGAAAATATGGTTGCGCCAAAGGCCGACGCAGCACCGAGAAAGCAGGATGCAGAGAGGAGAAGAATCGCAGATTTCATGGTTGAGGAAGAAAATCAGTATCCGCCACGAAGGTCAAGCAGATTTTGTGTTCACTGTCATGTTTGGCAGTTCCACGCCCCCCCGCAACTGGAGCTGGCCGCAACCTTGACATTTCCGCAGGGCTGGGGAGCATCGGGCATGACCGGCAAGCAACGCTTCTTTCTGGGTATTTTCGCCATTCTGGCCTGGCAGGTTCCCGCTGCTGAGACGACGGCCCTGTTCGGCATTCGCGTGGTGGATGAGCAGACGGGGCGCGGGATTCCATTGATCGAGCTGCGCACCGTCAACGACATCCGCTTGGTCACGGACAATGCGGGTTGGATCGCCTTTGATGAGCCTGGGTTGATGGGGCGGGAAGTCTGGTTCTACCTGAGCCACCACCCCGGTTACACGAAGGAAAAAGACGGTTTCGGCTACACCGGAGCGCGCTTCAAGATGCAGCCGGGAGGACGCGCCACGCTCAAACTCAAGCGTACGAACGTCGCGGAACGCATCGGACGCCTCACCGGCCAGGGGCTGTTCCGCCATTGCGAACGGCTCGGGGAACCGTGTCCGCTGCCGAATCTGAATGCCTCCGGTGTCATGGGACAGGATTCCGTGCAGGCCACGCCGTGGAACAACCGCATTTTCTGGCTCTGGGGGGACACAAACCTGCCCGGTTATCCGCTGGGCAATTTCCAAACCACCGCGGCCACCACGCCAGCGCACCCCGATCCGGAGAAGGGCCTGGCATTCGAATATTTCATGGACCCGAAAAAGCCTGAAACGGTGCGTCACATGATGCCGGTAAAGGAACCGGGAGCGGTGTGGCTTTTCGGGCTGACGGCGCTGCCGGGCACCGGCGGCAAGGACGCCCTGCTGGCGCATTGGGGCCGGCACAAGGGGCTGGAGCCTCCGGAATCACAGGGCATTGCCGTTTTCAATGAAGCCACCGGAGTTTTTGAAAATCGCACGACTTTGGATGGAAAAGAAACCTGGCGTTTTCCGCGCGGCAATTCCGTGGTGGTGGAGGAAGCCGGAGCGCGGTGGCTGGCCTTTGCCAGTCCGTTTCTGCATGCCCGGGTCTCCCCCTCCGTCCCTGATGCGCTGGCTCCGGAAAAATATGAAGCGCTGGTTTTCGATCCCTCCAGCGGCGAATGGGTGTGGCAGCGGGAAAAACCGCCAACCACCCAGGAGGAAGAAACCCGGCTGCTCAAGGACGGGCGGATGCAACCGGAACGGGCCAAATACCAGATCACCGACGCCGCCACGGGCGAACCCGTCCTGGTGCATGGTGCCAGCGTGCGCTGGAATGCGTGGCGCAAACGGTTCATCCTGATTGCCTTGCAAAAAGGCACGCGCAATGCACCCTCCTTTCTCGGCGAGGTCTGGTATGCGGAAAGCACCTCCGCCTTCGGCCCCTGGCGCAAGGCGGTGAAGATCGCCAGCCACCCTCGCTATTCCTATTACAATCCGGTGCATCATTCCTTTCTGGACGCCGAGGACGGGAAAATCATTTATTTTGAAGGCACCTATTCGCTGGAGTTTTCCGGCAATCCGCTCGCTCCCGCCCGTTATGATTACAACCAGTTGATGTATCGGCTGGACCTGTCCGACCCGCGCCTGGAAGCGGCACGATAGCGCCGGATGCGGGGCGGGGACGGTTTTCCAGCTTGTGCCGCGGGGGATTCTGCCCAACGTTCCCGCTGTTTCCATGAATCCCTCCACCTCCAGCAACAACGCCGCGGCCAGGATCGCCCGGGTGGAACCTGCCACCATCGAGGACCTTCCGGAACTCACAGATCTGGTCATGTCGCTTTTCGAAATCGACGGCGATTTCGAACCCGACCGCGAGAAACAGCGCCACGGGCTCCAGCTCATCCTTGAACAGCCCAACCGCGGCCGCATTTTCGTGGTGCGCAGCGACCACAAGCTCATCGGCATGGTTAACCTGCTCTTTACCATCAGCACGGCGGAGGGAGGCTTTGTCATCCTCATGGAGGACGTCATCATCCTGCCAGAGCACCGCGGGCAGGGATTTGGCGACATGCTGCTCGCCCATGTCATCGACTTCGCCCGGCAGAAGGATTTCAAGCGCATCACCCTGCTCACGGACAAAATCAACGAACGCAGCCAGCATTTCTTCCAGCGGCACAGCTTTTTCCATTCCCACATGATCCCGATGCGCCGCATCATTTCTTGAACGGGAACGCCCCCCACCAGCTGCCGGACAGGAAAGCCGTGCGGGCTCTTCCAGCGTGCCGCCCCCCTCGGAAGACACCATGCGAATGCGGCGGCATCCGGTCGTGCGCCACGTGGCGGTCCTTATTCAAGCCTCCATGGCGGCCGGCGTTTCGTGCGGTCGGCGCAGGTTCAGATGCCTGCTTTTTCTCAGTGCAGCGCCAGCAGTGCCATGGAGGTGGCATAGACTCGCCCACCCACTGCGCCCCATCGGTCGATGCCGGGATCCCAACTGCCACGTTCCGCGCCCTGGTGGATTTGTGCTGTGAGGATGAATTCCCGCAGACTGGCCTGGACGGGGGCGGCATCCGCCAACGATACGGACTGGGCAAGCGCGTAGGCTTGGACCAGATCGATCCCTTCACCCTGCGGCAAGCCCGGAAATCGGACCGGCGGAGCGGAAGCCAGGGACCCTTGGGAAGCCTGGCGGGGCGGTGGCGCATCCGCCGCCATTCCCGCGGGTGACCACCCGGTCTGCCGGGCCAAGTCCAGCACCTCATGCTGCCAGAGCAGGTTTGGATTATGCTCGAAAATGGCGGATTCCAGGGACTGGCTGGCCTGGAGCACATGGGGCAGCGCTTTTTGCAGCACGAAGCAGTCGTCCACAGGCAGCATCCCCTGCTTCTGCGCATGGAGCAGGGCGAGTGTGGCCAGGGATTGATTGAGCGGTTGGCCGTAAAATCCCGGACCGAAGACACCGTCGGCGCGCTGCCAGAGTTTGAGACGCTGGATCGCCCTGGCGGCCGCCTCTCTGGCCGGTTCCGTTTGCGGAGCGCCATCGTGGAGCAACGCCAGCAGCGGAAGTGCCGTCAGCGAAACACCGAACCGGATGTCGCCATCCCATTTGCCCGGGTCCCAAGAGCCATCCGCCTCCTGGGTGCGGCAAAGCCAGTTGAGGGCCAGGTCGCGGCTGGACTGCACCAGCAGCAACGGGCTGTGCGCCGGTGCCGGTTCTTGGGGCGGCATGGCGGCGATTGCCGTTTCCCTCCCAGCCTGGAAATGTCGGACGGTCACGGCGGAAACCACGAGCACTGCCGCCGCCGCGGCCACCCAGCGGAAACGCTGCGGCCAGCGCACCCGATCCGTTGGCAAGGCGGCGATCTCCGCACGCACCCGGGCGGAAAATCCGGGCGAAACGCTGCGGTCCGGCCACTGGCGCAACCGTTCCAGGGAATGTTTCAGGCTGGCCAGCTCACTCCGGCAGGCGGCACACTCGGCCAGGTGAGCGAACAGGGCACGCTGGGCAGCGGGCGGGAGGTCGCCGGTCAGGGAGGCGGCGAGGTCAGGGCGATGCGGGCAGGTTTTTTCCATAAAAATGCAGGCGCAGTGCGCCCAGGGCTAGGTTGATGCGGGATTTGACCGTGCCGAGCGGGATGCCGAGGATTTCGGCAATCTGCTGGTAGCGCAGGTCTTGAAAGATGTGGCCCTTCCCGGAATGGTGTGGGAATTTTCACGGCAAAGAGAGGTCGCGTTTTCCTCCAGCAATCCAAGGCGAACGCCAGAAAAACCAAAGGCCAATGCCGACCAATACCGCAATGCCAGGAATGAGAAGCCGTTTGCACTTCATGGTGTGGCTGCACAGCCTTTTCGACCTCCAAAGCGGATTTGCTCACCGCTGCGGAATCACCGGGATTTCCTTCGACTTGTCATGCTCCTTGTGCCGACTGCCGCTGGGGACGTGGTAGGCGGTCATGTCCAGGAACGGCCGGGCTGGCGGACTGCTGACACGTATTTCGGCCCTTCCATTGGTTCCGTCCGCAAATTTGACAATAAATTCCCGCCGCATTTCCGGCGTGCCTTTCACCGGACGCCGCGCTTTGCGGGCCAAACGCTCCGCCTCAGCCTGGGCTCGCCGGGCACCATAGCGACACTTGGCCCCCAGGCGGCGCAGTTCCGTGCTGATCGTGCTTTTGACTCGTCCCAACACTCGGCCGATCCGCGTCGGCCCCCATCCCTCCTTGCTCAGAACTTCAATCTGTGCTCTCTCTAGGCTCGTGAGGTGTTCGTAGGTTTTCAATGGGCAGGTCGGTTTCGTCACCCCTTCCCTCGCCTGCGAACTCCCTCACGCCAATCCCGTTCGGCTTGAAACTTGAAATCGCCTCACCAAATTCATCACAGTGGTTCTTCGGGAATTGATGGGGAGTAATCATGCGGGGTGGAGTTCCAGCTTGCCTTCAAAGAACAGCACTCGTGCCCGCAGTGACGCAAAGTTGGGCAGGCCCTTGGCGCAGCTTTTGAGCAGTTGGATGGCACAGTTCAATCCCTCGCTCATGGCGTTGGTGATCCGGTGCAGAGTGTAGTTGAGCAGTCCTTCGCCGTGCTTGTCGATCATGTCCGCCACCTTCTCCAGCGGCTTGAGCCGGGTGTCGCGGGCTGCTT
>JAGNEJ010000111.1 GCA_018003315.1 Verrucomicrobiales bacterium | reverse complement strand
TGGCGCAGTTCAATCCCTCGCTCATGGCGTTGGTGATCCGGTGCAGAGTGTCGTTGAGCAGTCCTTCGCCGTGCTTGTCGATCATGTCCGCCACCTTCTCCAGCGGCTTGAGCCGGGTGTCGCGGGCCGCTTCCAGCCAGTCCCCGAGAAATTGGCAGGCCCTAGCCCACCGCTTCAACTCCCAAAAATGGCGGAAGTTCTCCTTCATGCTCCAAGCTGTCGCCGTCAGCAGATCAGCCCGCAGCAAGGCACGGAACATTCGTCCGGTGGAGGTGCGAAAATCGATCCGGCTGCTCATCCACAGATACTTGGTCCTGGCCAGGGTCGTGTCTCCGTCCGTCTGCAACTGCCGGTGCTCGCGGCGCCGCACTTTGTCCACCGCTGCGTTGAGATGCTTGCTGACATGAAAGCGGTCATAGACCGTGTCCGCCTTGGGCAGGCACTCTGCTTTGGCTTGGGAATAGGTCGGCCACAGGTCCATGCTCACGGCCTCAACGCCATCGCGAATGGTTTGCGGCTCGGCCCAAGGCACCCGGACCAGCATCGTGCTGCCATCGCTGAGTTTGATTCGGGGCACCGAGGCCTTCACCACGGTGGTAAACTCGCAGGTGTCCAGATGCCGCCATTGACGCTGCTGCCAGTCCTTGATCTCGGCCCGCTCATGGGTCTCGGGATCCGCCCAGGCAATCCCCCGCGGGCATTCCACGGTGACGCGAACTTCCTTCAACTCCGCGTGGATCGCCACCCCGACCACTTTCCACGGCGCCTTGACCCCAATGGGCTGACTGAAAAAATCTTAGATCGTTAATGCGTTCATGCCTCACTGCTTGCCAGACGGCTTGAGTTTGGCCAGAAAATGCCCCCAACAATTCCCGAAGAACCTCTTGCTCGAGGCATCCAGGCCCATCTTCTGAATCAAAAAAGTCCATTTTGGTGTCCTTTTGGTTGAGGCAATGCGGCGCGGAAAGGGCCTGCGCGCTGCCGATTGACGCGGCACGGCTCCGCCCTTAGTGTGACCGCTTTCATTTCAGCATTGTTTCAAACATCCCATGAGCAAAAAATCCTCCGCTTGGCTGTGTGCCGCCCTCACTGCAGGGGGCGTGTCGTTCGGTTTTGGACAGAAGGTACCGGAAGCGAGCCCGGCGGCACCTGCGCCGCCGCCCGCTGCCAGTGCCGTGCCTGCGCCGCCGCCGGTGCCGGTTCCTCCAGCGACGCCGCCAGCTACCCCTGCCGTGCCTGCGCCGGGATCCACCGTGGCGGAGCAGGAAAATGCCGCGGATGCGGCAGCCTTCAAAACACCGGTGGAGCGGCGCAGTTATGCCATCGGGGTCTTTTTTGCCAACCAGATCAAGCGCAGCGAGGAGATGAGCGGCAAGATCAGCCTGGCGGAAGTGGAAGCCGGATTGCAGGCAGTGCTGAGTGGAGAGAAATCAACCGACTATGCACGCGGGGCGAATCTGGGGTCGCTGCTCAAGCAGGATGAAATCAACGTGGACAAAGAGGTGATGCTGGAAGCGCTGCGCACGGCGATGGCCGGAGGCAAGGCGCGGCTGAGTGAGAACGGCCAGCGCAATGAAATGCAGCTGCTCCAGCAGGAAGGGATGCAGCGCCGCCAGGAAAAGGCTCGGATTGAGGGCGAAAAAAACCTGGCTGCAGCCAATGAATTTCTGCAGCGAAACAAGACTGCCGAAGGGGTGAAAACCACCGCCAGCGGCCTGCAATATAAAATCGAGCAGGATGGTTCTGGCAAAAATCCGACTCCGCAGGATTTGGTCATTGTCAATCTGCGCACGCTAACCATCGACGGACAGGAGATCGAAAAAACCCCCGCGAATACACCGCGGACGATTTCGCAGCGGATGAACAAGGGGCTGGAAGAATTGTTTCCGCTGATAAAAGTGGGATCGAAAGTCCGCGCATGGGTTCCGCCGGCGCTGGCGTATGGCCCCACGCCGCGTCCGGGATTCAAGCCGAATGCGCTGGTGGTTTACGAAATCGAACTGCTGGCGACCAAGCTGGCCCCTGCGACCAGCGGCGCCAGCGTGGCCACGCCGTCGGTGGGAGTGCCGGGAACTCCCGCTGCCAAACGCGAACCCATCACTGCAACCACCCCGCCCATCAGCGTAGAAATTCCACCGAAGGGGGCTCCGAAAAAGGAAGTCCCCAAGGTGCCGGAAACACCCAAGCCGCAAGGCGAAAAGAATTGAGGGCGTTCCCGTGTGCCGCACGGCTCCATCGCCGTCGGCGGGGCGCTTTTCAATCAACCCATAGCATCATTTGTGACCCACATACCCAGTTTCAAGGACCTCGGACTTTCGGCAGACGTGCTCAAGGCGGTTGACGAGTCCGGATACGAACATCCCACTTCCATTCAGGCCCAGGCCATTCCCGTAGCCATGACCGGGCGGGATGTGATTGGCGCTTCGCAAACCGGCACCGGCAAAACGGCCGCCTTTGCGCTGCCCATCCTTTCGCGACTGCGCGAGCCGGGTGCCTTGCGCTGCCTCATTCTGGAACCCGTCCGGGAATTGGCCGCCCAGGTGGAGACTCAGTTCATCAAATACGGCAAATACACCGGTCTGCGCCCGCTGCTGGTGCACGGCGGAGTAGGGTATGGCAAGCAGCGGGAGGGTCTGCAGAAGGGAGTGGACATTCTCATTGCCACGCCGGGGCGACTGCTCGACCACATGCAGCAGAAGGCAGTGAGCCTGGACAAGGTGGAAATCCTGGTGCTCGATGAAGTTGATCGCATGCTCGACATGGGATTTCTGCCGGATGTCAGGAAAATCGTGGAACGCTGTCCGAAGCAGCGCCAGACGCTTTTCTTTTCGGCCACGGTGCCGCCGGCCATTCAGACGCTGGCCGGCTGGGCGCTGCAGGATCCGTTCCAGGTGGAAGTGGCCCGTCCGGGCACCGCAGCGGAGACGGTGACGCACGCATTCTATCCCGTCGCCGCCAGTCAGCGGGAGGCTCTGCTGCTGGAACTGCTGCGGCGTACGCATTTTGAGAGTGTCATGATTTTCACCCGCACCCGGGCGCAGGCGGACGGACTGGCAGCCGTGGTCAAGCGGGAAGGGGAATACAATGTGGCGGTCATGCACTCGGACATTCCCCAGAAGGACCGGACCAAGGCCCTGACAGGATTTCGCGATGGCACGGTCGATGTCCTGATCGCAACCGATCTTGCGGCCCGCGGGCTGGATATTTCCGGTGTGACGCATGTCATCAACTATCAGGTGCCGGAAAATGCGGAGGATTACGTGCACCGGATTGGACGCACGGGACGCGCCAAACAGGAGGGGGATGCCTTCACCCTGCTCAGCGCGGAGGAACTGCCATTCGCGGAGGCCGTGGAACGCTTCATCAGCCAGAAAGTGGAGCGCAAAAAACTGGATGGATTTCCCTACACCTACTCCGCCCTGCTGGACGACGATCCCCGCAGCCAGGCCAGGATGCGCCAGTTTCTGAGCCGGGGCAGGGGACCGAAATTCCGATTTTGAACGCGTCGGCACCGGGTTGAACGGTGCGGCATATTTTTGGTCGTCCATGCGTGTCCTGTGCATTGACCCCGCCCTGCGAAACACGGGTTATGCCGTGGTGGAGGCGCTTCCGCCGCTCCCGCAGGGCCAGCGCCGGACGATTTCCGGACCCGGTGAGGCGGGCATCCGAACGCTCGCCTACGGAGTCATCCGCAATCATGCGAAGATTCTGCAAAGCGGATGTCTCGTGGCCATCCGCAGTGCGCTTCAGGAAATCATCCGCGAATTTGGCCCAACCACCTGCGCCATGGAGTCGGTCATCTTTGTGCAGAACAACCGCACGGCCATCGTCCTCGGTGCCGCGCGCGGAGCGGCCATGATGGCGGCAGCGGAGGCTGGTCTGGATGTTTATGAATACCCGCCGCGACGGGTGAAGCAGGCCGTGGTGGGGCGGGGTGCGGCTGACAAACAGCAGGTTGCCTTCATGGTTCGGGCGCTCCTGGGATTGAAGGAAACGCCCCTGCCGGATGCTGCGGATGCCCTGGCCATCGGCATCACCCACATTCAGGCAGTCCGCAGTCCGGTGAAGTCGTCGCTGGGGAACGGACGCAAGATTTGAAACCGCGTTTCCAGCACGATACCGAACGGCTCAGCCTCCACTGACCGCGCAAAGTTTCAGCGCGGCACCGTCCGGAAAATCCGGCATGGGAAGGGAAAGCGGCCCGCCAGCGTGGTGGAAGACGGGAATTTCCTGACGGTTGCCGGTGACTGGATCCAGCCAGAATCCGGAATAGCGCGAAGCCGGAATTTCCACTGTCAGGGTGAGTCCCTTGGCCGGTCCAGTGGTGTAGCTGGCGTGCTGGCGGCCGGGTTCTGTCAGGCAGAACGTGTGGCGTTTGCCCGGTGGCTTGATTTTGACCGCATCTGGAGCCGGCCGCATTTTCACGAAATCAAAGCTGCGGAGAAAGCCGGCCAGGTCGCGAAGCTGGCGTCGCAGGGTGGCGCTGCCGCCGCCTGGCTGGGTGGAGGGATAGGCAAACGTGCCGTCCTCGTGCCCGACAGCAAAGGAATAGTCCAGGTGGTTGAACAGCGCACCTCCGTTGAGGAGAAATGCCCAGGCTTCCATGCGGTAATGGGCGTCGGCGGTTCCCTTGAAGCCGGTTTCATTGTCGCCGATGACCCGGTTCAGTCCGTAGTTGAGGGTGACGGTTTCCGGAAGGAAGGCGTAGTGGAAATTGAAAACCCTGACAGCCGGGTGGGGATTGACAACCCGCGCCTTGTGGTTGGCGATGTTCTGGGAAATGAGGTGCTGCTTGGGCAGGGATTTTTCGGTTTCCACAATGACATCGGCAATGCGGTGCTGCCAGGCTTCGGTCACTCCGCCGAAGTATGGTTCGTTGCAGATTTCGAGGATGAGATTGTCGAAACGGTTCAGTTCCGTGACCAGTTTTCGCGTCAGGGATTCGTGCACGGACAGCAGTCCGCCGTGCTGGTCGAGGGTGTAGATGCGGTCCCGCGGCACGGTGCCGATGCCGTTGACATTGTTGCGGACATTCTGCGGACTGAGCGCCCAGACGGCATCGTCATAAAACGGACAGAACAGCGTGAATTCCACAATGATGTTCCGTTTTTCCGCCTGGGCGACAAAATCTGTCAACCGGGCGAAATAGGCCGGATCCCATTTGGTCAGGTCGAATTTGTTTCCGCCGCCGGCATAGCCGGCTTCGGTGCTGCGCGCCCACGGGCAGAGTAGCGCCGAAGCCGGTGCCAGGGTGTTTTTTTCGATTTTGAAAGCCCCTGGGTTCTCACAGTAGGCACCGCTGAAGGTGCGGGTGGCGTTCATGCCATCGCGCTTCAGGGTGTCGAGGTATTTTGCAAAATCGAAGTCGGAGTTGATTACCGCTCCATAATGTTCGCCCGAGGTGACGATGATTTCCGGGCGACCATGGTATTCGAAGTAGTGGGGATTGTCAGGATGAAGGCGCAGCGGAGCCGCGGCAAGCGGCCAGGCGAGGAGAAGAACAAGCGGGATGCAGTGCATGGTGGGAACGTTGCCTGGGCAAAGCAAAGCGGGCATTCCGCATCCGTGCAATGCCGCATCTGCCTGTCCCACGCGGCCAGCCTGGATGGACCTTGAGACGCAGATGCAAGGCGGGTATCAGGGATTCCCCGACGTATTTTCCCATTCCGAAACGGAAAAGGTGTTCTAGGTTCCGCGAACGATCCTCTGCCATGAAGCGAATTCCCTCCCCGTTGATTTTCCGCGATGAACCCCTGCTGGCAAGGCACCGGATGCACTGCCTGCGGCGGTCGGTTGGTCTCTGGCTGTTGCCGGCAGGTGCGGTGATGCTGGTTTCCTGCGACCGGCAACCGGACGCACCCGAAGCCGCAACGCCAGCCACCACCATGACCAAAGAAGCGAAGGTGGATTGGGAAAATCCCGTGGAAGTGAAATACCGGGTGGAAGTGGGTGCGGCCGTAGGGGAGACCCAGACGGTGAAGATCGTGCCGCGACCGAGGCTGGTGGATGGATTCGAAGTGACCTATGATTTTCCCGACTACACCGGTCTGCCTGACAAAACGGAAAGGACCCAGGGGGATGCGGCCGCGCTGGCGGGAACCCAAGTGACTCTGAAGGGAACGCTGAACCGCAAAGTGGCCAAGGCGACCGTTCGTGTGGAAGGAAAACCGGTGGAAGGCACGCAGTTGCTGGAGGAAGGCGGCAGCCAGAGGCTGGTTTTCATGACCACGCTGACCCCCGGCATGGATCTGCCGTGGAGCTTTGAACTGGAGGATGCATTCGGGGTGAAGAATCTTCCATACGACAGCCGACTGCGCGCCGTGCGGGATTTGCCGCCCGCAATCAGCCTGGAATCGCCCTACGAGACCGAGTTGGAAGTTCGCCCCACCGACAAAATTCCGCTGGTTTACGTGATTCGCGAGGACTTGGGGCTTTCCGCACTTCGAATCCGGGCAAAGCTCAATGGCAAGAGCGAGGAAAAGAGTCTGCCCCAGCCGCTGCCCGTTCAATCAGCCGAAGACGCCCAGCAATATGCCGGGACGGCCCTGCTGGACCTGGCCACGGTGGCACTGCAGGGGTCGAACGAAATGCGGGTGCGCCTGGAAGTGGCGGACACCCTGCCAGCGGACCTCAAGGGACCCCAGTCCGCGCATAGCCGGGAATTGTTATTGCGCATCAAGTGGGAGGCCAAAAGCCTGCTGCAGCAGACGGTGGCGGCCCAGGCTGAGGAACTGCGCCAGGAACTGGAGAAGGCGAAACAGGAAGTGCAGGAAGCGCGGAATTTGATCGGCGACAAACCCTGGCAACTGGCCAAGGAGGATCAGATCAATCCGGAAACGCTCAAGCAGATCGAACAGTCCCAGCAAACGGCGGCTGAGGCGGCAAAGCACCTGGAACAGATTGCGGACAAAATGGAGAACACCGCGTATGCGCGGCAGGCTCCGGACATTCGCAACATTGCTGACCAACTCGTGGAGCCGGCGGCACAGAAGGCGGAAAACATTCCGCTGACTGACAGCAAGCCTCAGCGCGAGGAACTGGCGAAACAGGCAACCAGTGAACTGGACAAGGCGCTGCAGCAATTAAGTCAGGAACAGCAGCAGTTGAACCAGGAACAACAGCAGGCGGAAAACGTGGCCCAACTCCAGGCAGTGGCGCAGCAGCAGCAGCAACTGGCCAGACAGGCCGAGGAAACGAAGCAAAGCGCGCTGGAACAGGCTGCCGAACAGTCCCGGGATCTGGCCAATGCCGCCGCGCAACTGGCCCAAAAGCAGGCGGAAACCGCCCGGCAGGCCGCACAGGCAGACACTCCCCAGGAACAGCAGGCTGCGGCCAAGGCACAGGAGCAGTGGATGCAGGAGGCGCAAAAATTCGAGGAATCGGCCCGGCGGTTTCAGGAAACCAACGCCAATGTCCTGAATCAAAATGCCGCCCAGCAGAACCAGTTGCAGCAGGCGCGGCAGGACGTGGCCCAGGCCCGGCAGGATGCGCAAGAGGCGCAGGCGGGGGAAAATGCGGCTGCCCAGCAGAACCAGCAACCACCGCAGGCCGCGCCAAAGGAAAACCAGCAGCAGGCACAGGCGGCGGCGGATCAGGCGAAACGATTGGCGGACAAGGCGCAGGAACTTTCCCAAAAACAGGCGCAACTGGCCGAGCAGGCCGCACAGGCGGACACCGCGCAGAAGCAGCAGGCCCTGGCCCAGGCGGAGCAGCAGGCGGCAAGCGATGCCCAGCAACTGCAGCAGCAAATCCAGCAGTTCCAGCAGCAGAGCGCGGCGGAGTTGGGCCAGGATGCCGCAGACCAGCAGATGGCCCAGCAGGCCCACCAGGACGCGGCGCAGGCCCAGCAGGATGCGCAGCAGGCATCCGAACTTGCCCGGCAGGCACAGCAGCAGAACCAGCAGGCGCAAAACGACGCCGCGGCGCAGGAAAAAAATCCGGGAGGCGACGAAGCCAACGCGGCCAAACAGGAAGCGGAGAATGCCAGTCAGGAACTGGCGCAGGCTGCGCAGGCACTGCAGCAGCTTTCAGAAAACCTGGCTCAGGATGCCATGCAGGCAGCCCGGGAGGCTGCGCAGCCGCAAAGCGACTCCCAGCCACCGGCGCAGACCGCCCAGGGGAAGGATGACGCCCAGGCGGCTCAGCAGGAGGCCCAGGCGTCTGCCGAGGAGGCGGCGCAGGCCGCAAAACAGTTGGGCCAATTGGCGGAGCAACTCGCCCAGCAGGCGCAAATGGATCCTGGCAGCCAGCAGTCGGTAGCCCAGTCGCCACCGGGACAGCAGGCCCAGCAGCAGTGGCAGCAACAGCAGGATCAAGTGGCACGGGAAGCCCAACAGCTTGCCGGGCAGATGTCACAACAGGACAATCAGGGACAGCGTCAACAATTGCAGAAGGCGGCGCAGGAAGCGCAAAATCTTGCCGGACAGGTGCAGCAGCTCGCGCAGAAGCAGGAAGCACTGAGGGAGCAAATCGGCGCGGCGGATACTCCGCAGGAACAGCAGTCCGCGGCGCAGGCTGAACAGCAGTTGGCGCAGCAGGCTGGGCAGTTGCAGAATCAGGCGCAGCAGTTGGCTCAGCAGGCCGCAGGGCAGATCGACCAGAGCGCCGCCGCTCAGGAGGCGTCCGCACAGGCGGCGCAGGAACTCGCGCAGGGCGCGCAGGAAGCCGCGCAGGCAGGGGAGCACCTGGCACCGCAGCCACCGCCTCAAGGCGGCGAAAATTCACCGGAAGGAAATCCGGAACAGGCACAACAGTCGGCAGCGGCATCGCAGCAGTCGCTGGTGCAGGCAGCCGAGGCGCTGCAGAGTCTTTCATCCGCACTCACAGCGCAGTCTCAGGCATTGGCCGGACAGGCACAGCACCTGCAGGAAGGAGCCAAGGCGGCACAGCAGGCCGCGCAGCAGGGCAGCCAGCAGGGGCCGAACAACGCCCAGCCAAGTTCCGCCAATGCCGCTGCAAGCGCCCAGCGCGCCGCAGACGCGTTGGCCAAGGCAGCCGAAGCGTCCATGCAGGCAATGGGGCTGCCGTCCCCCGCGCAAATGGCGGCCCAGTCGAAGCCCAACCCCGCGCTCGGGCGGCAGCTTCCTCCCGACGGACCTGACAAGGCCGCCAGCCAGCCCGGACGCAATCCCAGGGATCTGCACCAGGCTGACGGGGCGGACTTGCCGATGCCGGAGGAACTGGCAAAGCTGGGCCTGACTCCCGCGGACTGGATGAAAATCAAGGGCCTGATCACTGGTGCCGCCAGCGCCGATGGAGACAGGGTGCCGTCGGAATACCGGGAACTGGTAAAAGGTTATTTCCGAGCCCTCTCCCGCGAAGGGAAAAAGTAGATCGCTGGCCGGTGCCTTCCACAATCTGTTCGTTTGAAACAGAAGTAGAGATGCCTCGTTTCCACCAGACAGAAATCTTCCGCTACATCTCGCAGCGTCCCAACCGAGCTGGGATCAGGGATGCGTGGATTGGGCAGGTCATTGAAAACCCCGAGCATGAGGAACCTCAAACAGACGAACGAATTCGCCGGTGGGCACGAATTTCCGACTTTGATCGACGGGTGCTGAGCGTTATCCTTCCGGAAGATGCCCGGATTGTCCGCAACGCCACCGTTGACCTGGATTACGAGGAGGAACAGAAATGAAGATTCAATTTTTTGACGATACGGATACTGCTCTTCTTGAACTGAGACCTGGCAGGCCCGCAGAGACGCGAGAACTCCCGGTGGACATCCATCCTGATCTTGATGCGTCGGACCATGTGGTTTCAATCACTCTGGAACACGCAAGCGTCAGAGATGATTTGCCCGAGGTGGGCTTCAAGAGGATCAAGGTGCCGATGCGATGACGCGCGTGACTCACGACGGACTTCAAACTGCCAAAACCCGCATGCATTTCCCAATGAAACAATGGATTTCCCGCCTCGGCCTGCTGCTTGCCTTTGCATCCCATGGCGTATGTCAGGATGCCGGAGATGCCTTTCAGAAATTCGAGCCGGAGGTGCGCAAGGCGGTGGACAGCGGACTGGAAGCGCTGCTGAGTCTGGAGCGGGAAGATGGAACGTTTCCTGACGAATACGGACGCAGCACCGGTATCTCCTCGCTGGTGGGAATGGCTTTCCTGAGCACCGGAGCCACTCCGGGCAACGGGCGCTACGGCGAGGCGATCAACCGCCGGATCGACTACGCATTGAAATATGCGGGCAAGGAAGGCGTGATCACCGCGGGAGAGCACGGCAACGGCCCGATGTATGCACACAACATCAGCACGCTGTTTCTCAGCGAGTGCTCCGGCATGGTGGATGCGGATCGGCAGAAAAAAATCGACGAAACGCTGCCCAAAGCGGTGGGAATCATCCTGCGCGCCCAGGCGGTCAAGAAAGATGAACGCCATCAGGGAGGCTGGCGCTACCATCCAGGTTCCCCCGACAGCGACATGTCATGCAGCGGCTGGGCGCTGATGGCGCTGCGTTCCGCCCGGCTCAACGGCGCAGGGGTGCCGCCCTCTGCCATCGATTCGGCTGTGAAATACGTCCTCCGCAATCAGGATGCGAAATCCGGCAGCGTCGGCTATCAGGATGAGCAGCAGCACAAGGATTCCCTGACCGGAGCCGGGTTGCTCTGCCTGGAACTGTGCGGACGCCATGCCGCGCCGGAAAGCCTGCTGGCGGCGGAGTGGATCCTGCGCCACCACACCAAGCTGCGCGGCGGCCAGTTTGAACTGTATGGGAACTACTACAACGCCCAAGGCATGTTTCAGATGGGCGGAAAATACTGGAAAACTTATGCGGAATGGATGTATGCAACCTACCTCGCACAACAGAAGGCAGACGGCACCTGGGAGTCGGATGGGGAACGCGGCAAGCGCCCCTACAGCACCAGCCTGATGATTCTGGCGATGACGGTGCCCTTCCGCCAACTGCCGATTTACCAGCGGGATGAACGCGTCGATGAAGAGTAGTCCAAAACGGCGGAATGCAGCCGGTGCCGTGAGTATGGGCGGGCTGGGATTCGGTTGTTTGGGAAGAAGGCTTTTTTTGCTGGTGATGGTTGGATTTTCCGGCATGGAAACGCTGTCGGCCGGGGGGATTTTCTTTACCAACCGCGGACAGAGCCGCGTGGAGAAAGCCTTGTATGACGGCACAGGCCGACAGACGGTCCTGGCTGGCGCTGGAAGCAATGTGCGGGGACTGGCACTGGACCTGGCATCGGGGAAAATTTATTACGCCGACAACGGTGCCGACGTGATCTACCGCATGAATCTGGACGGGACCAGCCGGGTGCAGATTCTACTGACAGGACCAGTGGCAGGCACGTCGTTTCCAGCGGATGTCAGGCTGAATTTGGCCGGCGGGCACCTGTATTTTTGCGACCAGCAAAAAGGTCAACTAAGGCGGTGCAGTCTGGACGGAAGCAATGCGGTCGTGCTCCTGACGGACTCTGTTTATCAACCCTACTATTTGGATCTCGACCTGAACGCCGGAAAAATCTACTGGGGTGACTTCGACGGCGTCACCTCCAACACGGGCAGTGTCTTCCGCGCCAACCTGGACGGTTCGGGACGCGAGACGGTCGTCACTGGAAACCTGGAAACGCGCGGCGTCTGCGTGGATCCAGCCGGGGGCATGCTTTACTGGGTCAACCGAAATGCGGGGACCATTCACCGCTGTCCGCTGAGTGCGCTTCCGGTGAATGTCACCAGCAGTCCTGCCGTGCAGACGCTGTATTCCGGCCTGGATACGCCCCACGGTCTGGCACTGGATGTCAGGGCGGGCAAAATCTATTGGGCGGACACGGGCACCAACGGTTTCCCCAATACGCTTGGGGACAAGGCAGTGAGCCGGGGGGACATGGATGGCAGCGGTGCCCTGGAAGTGCTGGTGGATTTGGGTTCCGAGCCGTGGGACGTGGAGGTGGACCCGCGCTGCCGCAATTTCGCGGAATGGACGGCACGCCATTTCAGGAAAAATCCCGGCAGTATCGCCGCCGCCACGGCCGACCCTGACAATGACGGCGTGGTCAACGCCATGGAATGCGCCACCGGAATGCATCCGTTGCGGTCCGATGCCTGGGCGCTGCCCGTGCAGCAGACCTGGCGTGACGCCGAAAGCGGCCTGCACTTTCCCGCCATGCGTTACCTGCGCCGCACCGGCACCGCAGACCTGGCCACCCATCCCCAGCACAGCTTTGGCCTGGCGGGCCTGGGC
>JAGNEJ010000053.1 GCA_018003315.1 Verrucomicrobiales bacterium | reverse complement strand
CCCACCACACCCAAAACCGGCTGGCAACATGCGGATCTGCTGGGGCCGCTGCGCCGGGCGTTTCCAGGCAGACCGTTGGGATTCGATACCGATGTCAACGGGGCGGCGCTTGGAGAGTTCCACTGGGGCGCGGCGCAGGGACTGGAGGATTTTGTTTATGTGACGGCAGGCACCGGCATTGGCGGCGGCGGCATGGCCCGCGGGCGTTTGCTGCATGGCCTGGTGCATCCGGAAATGGGACACATGATGCTCCCGCGGATGCCGGGCGATCCATTCGACGGTGCCTGCAGGAAACATGGAAGCTGCTGGGAGGGATTGTGCTCCGGCCCGGCGATCGAAAAACGGACGGGGATGCCCGCGGAACAGCTCCCCGCGGAGCATCCTGCCTGGGAAGCCGTGGTGCATGACATGGCCCACGCCCTGGCCAACATCACCTGCGTGCTGTCTCCGCGCCGGATCATCCTTGGCGGCGGCGTGCGCAAGGCCGGTCGCCTGGGTGAGCATGCCTTTTTTGCCCGGCTTCGCAGTGCCGTTCTCGACATCCTCGCCGGCTACATTTCCTCTCCATCCCTGACGGAATCCGGAATCATCCACTACCTCGTGCCTCCGCAACTGGGCGACAACGCGGGCGTCTGCGGCGCCATCATGCTGGCGAGGGACGCTGCCGCGGCGGTCAAGGAAGTTTGATGCCCGGCAGGGCGGTGGCGTTGGAGCAAGGAAAAGAAAATGCCGGCGAGCGGGTCTTCAGCCTTGCGCCGCCGGGTGGATGCGCGGAACTACCGTTTCGAACATGGCTGAACCCACCAAAAAACCTGCGCCGGTTGTTACCGGATCCCCTGCCGCTGGATGCGCGATTTTTGTCACCGGCGCGGTGGGTATCCTCGTACTGATTGCCTGGTTTGTGTATGCGGGTTTTCGCCAGAGCCGCGAGATCAAGGAATTCACCGCGGAAACCGCACAGACCCTGACCCTGGCCGCACCCGCACCGGAAATGCTGGCCGCGGTGCAGGGAAAAATCGCGACCTACGCCGGTGCCATCGGCAGCGGCACCGCAGCCACTCTGACCTTGACCGTGGATGAATTGAACGCGCTGCTGGGCGGGGACCCATCCCTGGCCGGAATCCGCGGCATGATCCGGGTGGATGGAATCGACACCACCATCCGCACTACCGTCAGCCTGCCCGTCAAGCCGCTCCTCAGCCAGCAGCGTTACCTCAACGGCGTCATCGAGATGACGCCGGACATCCACAAGGACAAGGGCCTGCACTTGGCGACCTCCTCCATTTCCGTGCCAGGTCACACCGTTTCACAGGGTTTTTCCGATCTCTACAAGCAGATGGATTTCCTCGATGACATGATCCTCAAAGGCTACCGCGAGGATGCAAAAACCTCCGCCGTCATCAAACAAACCACGGCCGTTTCCTGTGCTGCTTCCGCAGTGACCCTCCGGTTCGCACCCGCTGGGCGGTAGGTTCCGCACGCGTATTGCGTGCCGGTTTGATGCCGGACAAAGGGGACGTGGATTTTGCCTTGCGACTGGTCAGAACTGGATGGACCGGTTTGGCGGGAGGCAGGTTGCGGCCCGGTGGGAAACTCCGTGCGGACGCTTTTCGCTGGTGACAGCCGGGGTGCCGTGCTATCGGCTGCCTGCCATTTCCCGGATATTTTTTCTGACTGACATGTTTTCGCATCCCCATTGCTTTCACGATGCCTGCCCTCCAGCGGTGCGGCAGTGTGCATTTCCCTTTCCCATCTTCCCATGAACGACTCCCAGCCGATTGATCTTTCCGAATTGCAGCAACTGAGCTTCCGTCCGTCCTGGGCCAGCGCCGGGGAGGAGAGCGACGCGTCCGGCGAAATCACCTGGAACTTCAGCGAAGGTCAGGGCCGCGGGGGACGCGGTGCGCGGGATGACAGATTCCAGCGCGGCGGCGGTGGCGACCGTGGACGCGGCGGACCGCGCCGGGATTTTGGTGACCGCGGAAGCAATCGCGGTCCGCGCCGGGATGGACCGGGCGGTCCCAGAACCGGCGGCCGCGAACAGCAGCGGCACGGTGCCGGGCCGCGGCAGGACCGCGGGCCGCGCCCTGCGGATGACCGGCGTCGCAGTGGTCCGCAGACAGGTGGAGGGGAGCGCCCCCACCGTGGTCCGCAGGGCCGGGGTGACCGGCGCGACGGTCCAAGGGAGCACCGTTTCGAGGAACGTCCGGTGCTGCCGGTTGGCTGGTATGTCAGGCTGCTGCCGGAACCCCGGGCGGTGGAAGCCCTTTCAAAACAAATCAAGGCTTCTGGCCGCGCCTATTCGGTGTTTGACGTGGCGAAACTGTTTCTTTCCGCCCGCGACCGCTACCTTCTGCACTTTTATTTCAAGGCACCCCAGCCCAGGAAAGACCCGCAGCCGAAAGGCCCCGCACCAACTGCGCCGGAGCCCGCGACACGTCCGGCACCATCCGGACCGGTGGAATTGATCCAGTGTGCACTGGATGGCTCGCTCTGGCTGACCCGGGAGGAAGCCCTGCGGCACTGCCGGGAAAGCGGCATCCTCGCCCAGCTTTACCGCGAAGAAATCGTGGAAACCGAAGCGCCCAAAGGAAACTACACCGCGGTTGCGGTGTGCGGCTTCTCCGGAACGCTGTTAGGGCCGCCAAACCACCACGCCTACCAACCGAATGTGGCCCGGCTGCACCGCGAGAAATTTTCCAATCTTCCGCTCGACCGCTACAAGAGCCGGATTCGCATCGAAAAAGACCCGGAGATCGTGAAGAAGTGGATGGACCAGCAATCCAAGACGACGCACTACATCCCCGTCCGGGTGGCCGAGGGCGAGGAAGCCCCCGTGCTCAAAACCCTCACGGAACGGGACGCTCATTTCTTCAAGTCCCACGCGGAAGAAATTCTGAAAACCGTGCGGGAGGCAACGGTGCCCGGCAGCATTCCCGGGCGCAGCCTATCGCTGCCGCTGCTCAACGTCCTGAAGATGGAGGTGGACCGGCAAAACCGCTTTCCCATGCACTTGGTGCAGGAACTGTGCAGGGAGCTGGAAAACCACGGACTGCGATTCTTCAAGCGCGACCGCAAGACCACGTTTGTCTGCCGCAGCCGCCCCCATTTCATCGGTGACAACATCGTGCTGTCCAATCGCGTGCGATCCATCATCGAGATGGTCAGGGCCAATCCAGGCATTGCGTTTTCAAAGGTGGTGGCCACGCTGGCCCCGTCTGCACCGCCCGTTGCGACGCCCACACCGGCGGAAGGAGAAGCGCCCGCGACCGCCGAGCCAGCCGCGCCCATCCTTTCCACTGAGGAGCTGGCCATCATGCAGGATTTGAAATGGCTGGTGCAGGAAGGCTACATCACGGAATTCAGCGGGGGCGACCTCCACATTCTGGGCCGCGAACGTCCCCACGAGGAGGAAAAGCCGCGAAAGGATGCCGGAAAACAGCCACTCTCGACAGGGACCGCAGATTCCAAGGACGACAATGCCGGTGAAGGCTCGGCGGAGGTGTCTGCGGATGAAACGGCAACCGCGGCACCGGTGGAGGAAGCCGTGCCCGAAGCCTCAGCCTCCGTGGAAGCACCCGCCAGCGAAGGGACGGTCACGCAGGAAACCGCCGACGTGACCGATGCCGCACCTGCTGTGGAGGCCGAACCGGAGCTGGATTCAGGCACAACCGATGCAGCCATTTCCGAAACCGCAGTCGAAACCGCTGCGGAACCAGTGAGCGGGATTGAATCTCCCCCGACTGAAGCTTGAGATTGCCCGAATGATGCGCACCGCTGGCTGGCTGATGGTGTTAGGTGGACTCTTGACGGGCGGCTGCACGTCTGCCCCGCCAAGCACGCCGACGGCACATGGCCGCAGCGTATTTTTAAGCAACCGTTCGGAGGACGGAGGACGACTCACTCTTTCCGACGGATCGCGCTGGGCGATTCAGCCGGTTGGTCAAGGAGCCACCCTGCACTGGCCGTCAGGAACGCCCATCGTTGTGCAGCGGGTGGCGCATCCCATTTTCCCATTCCGGATCATCCATGCCGGAAATGGTTCAACGGCACTCGGCCGCCTCCTGCAAGTTCCACCCCTGCCTGTTCCGCCGTCATGAATGCAGAGTTGTCCCCGGAATTCGACGAAGCGCCCGACCGCACAGACTCCGGAAGCCTGAAGTGGCAGCGCTATGCTGGTCGCGACGTGCTGCCGATGTGGGTGGCGGACATGGATTTTTGCGTTCCCGCTCCGGTGCTGGAAGCGCTGCACCACCGGGTGGATCACAAAATTCTGGGCTACTCCGTGCCCCATGCCGGAGTCGTGGAAGCGGTGGTGGAATACCTGTTTCGCGAGCATGGCGTGGAGGTGGACCCGTCCTGGCTAGTGTTCACCCCCGGCATGGTCCCCGCACTGGCGCAAACCTCCGCCGCCGTTGGGCGCGAGGGGGACGCGGTGCTGGTCTGCACGCCGGTTTACCCGCCGTTTTTGAAGGTCAATCGCGATACCGACCGCAGTCTCATCACCGTGCCCCTGCGTGAAATGCCCGGTCCATCGCTGCATTACACCATTGATTTCGATGCCCTGGAGGCGGCTGTCACCCCGCGGACCCGCCTGTTCATTCTCTGCAGTCCGCACAACCCGGTTGGCCGCGTCTTCTCCCGCGAAGAAATGGAGGACATTGCGGAATTTTGCATCCGGCATGACCTCATTCTTTGCTCGGATGAAATTCATGCGGACCTACTCCTGGAACCGGACATCTCTCCGCACACCAGCGCCGTGAGCCTGTCCGGAGAAATCCGCCAGCGCACCATCACGCTCCTGGCCGCCAGCAAAACTTACAACATCCCCGGACTCGCCTGCGCCTTCGCCGTCATCCCCAATCCGGAACTGCGCCGCCGTTTTGTGGCTGCGAAAAACTGCTTCGTCGCCGAAGTGAATCCCTTGGGATACCACGCCACGGAGGCCGCCTACAAATTTGGCAAACCCTGGCTCGACCGGCTCCGCGCCTATTTGCGTGGAAACCGCGATCTCATCGCCTCCTTTGTCAGTGACCGCCTCCCTCACATCCGCGTTCCGCACCTGCAGGCAACCTATCTGGCCTGGCTCGACGTGCGATCCCTGAACCTCGACGCACCCGTGGCCCATTTTGAACAGCACGGTCTGGGATTGTCGAACGGAGCGGACTTTGGCGCTCCGGGCTTTGTCCGCCTGAACTTTGGCTGTTCTCGTGCCCGGCTGCACACTGCTCTGGAACGCTTTGCCTCCGCCTGCCGAGCGGCACAGACGCTCTGAAGGAAATGCCCGCCAGACATGGCGGGTGTAAAAGGTGGAGGCGACGGGAATTGAACCCGTGTCCTTGCTGCCTTTCGCGGGGGTCTCTCCATGCTCAGCCGGTCATTTGGTTTAAGGGCGGAAACTTCGTCCGGCAAAATTTCCCGCCCCGGTCACCCTGTTGGTCTCACCCTGGCCGCGGATGCCCCGGCGTCAGGCCAGCCTGTAGGTTGGCGGATGCAGCGGCTACAGACTTCGCCGCGGGATCCGTCGCGGTTTCTTAGGCCGCGAGAGCAAGCTCGTTGGAGTTTGCGTTTGTTTGTTTTGATGCGCTTTTTTACGAGGCCAACGCATCGTCCTCGGCATGCTACCCTCGCGTCCAGTCACAAGTCGAAACCGGTGCGCCCCCAGGTGGTTGCTAAACGGACCCTACCGCCACCGTCGCCGCTGCGCAACTGATAGTTTCCCTGGTTTCGCGTGCCGGAGCGAAGCTGCCTCACGGTGTCCTGTTTGCTGGAGGCATCCAGAACGCCCGGCCCCGGCATCGTGATGATTGTTGGTGTCTTTATGGATGAGGCAATGGGTTGAATTTCAGTGCTGACACCGGGAGGGAAATCCTGTAAGTTTGCCTGAGTCGGCCAGAGAATGGCCGGACTGCATTCGACCATACAAACGACAAACCAGATCCCGTGTCATGATCCGCTCCTTTTGCTTGTTGCTGCTTTTCACGCTGACCCTGCCGATTGGCGCAGCGGAGAACGCCACCGCCCCAACAGGGCAGGCTGGTCAGGAGAATGATGCCGCTGCCGTGAAAAAATTGGCCACCGATCTGCGGGGCAACCCGAAAAAGCTTTTGGAAATGAAGCCGACGGCTGCAGAGATCGGAAAAATCACGGCCACGAAGGAGGATGCGGCGATGCTGGAAACGTATGTGGAGAAAATGTTCGCCAGTCTGCCGCCAAACGGAATGGAGGGCCGGCCGGAACAGTCCGAAGTCCTGGTGCGCGGTCCGGATGAGCTGCCCGGCGGATATAAAGAAGCGGTGTCCCATCTGGCCAAGGGGCTTCGCATCTACGGATTCAAGTACGTGAAGCCGGGGGAGTCCTCTGGAATGGCATTTGACGGTTTGGTGAAAGTGGACGGGCGCTGGGTCATCATCCCCAAGATGTGGCGCGCCTTTCAGAAAGATAAGCGCAGCGGGAAAATGTCAGGCGGTGCGGAGAGTTTCCTGGTCTCGGTTGCGGATGACAAATCCGGAAAATCCCACTCGCGGCCTCCGGTGGATGTGCACCCTGGCACGCAGCGGGATGGCTCGGGGCGGATCGTGGGGTCGAACAGTGTTTCACCGGATGGAAAAACGATCACCCGCCGGGATGCCTCGGGACGAATTATCGGAACCGCTTCCGCTACCAAGGGGGCGTCAGGCACTTCGACAACGCACCGCGACGGCTCAGGGCGCATCATTGGCCGGACAGATACGAATTCCAGCACCGGCACCGCAACGACGCGGGATGCCAGCGGGCGGATTGCGATGACCGCTTCGACCACCGAAGGCGGATCTTCTTCCACGACGACCTACCGGGATGGCAGCGGCCGCATTCTCGGGACAAAAACGGTGAACAAGAGCACCGGCTCGGTGACGTATCGCAATGCGTCAGGATCCATCTGCGGGCCGGACCTGAAGTAGCGTTCAAGGACGTGGCGCTGGCGCGGGAGCGCGGGCGTATCAATCCGTTCCGGCAACATCTGGGTGCTTGTTTTTTGCGCCTAGCGCAAGACTCTTTCCGCCTGTCCGCCGTCCCTCCGGTTTGATGCGGTTGCAAGATGTGCGGCACGGTTCCAACACTCTCCCATTCTGCCATGCCCCCCAATGTTTCTCTAGCTCACGCTCCCGTGCTGGACCCCGGTTTTCTGCCTGCCTCCAAATGGAACAGAGCCTTCAGGGAGCGGGTGGCAGCGACTCCGGGCAGCAGCACTGATCTGGCGATCGGCCTGGAGCAGCCGGGCGGCTCGCTTTCCGTGACCCGCACCCGGATTCTGCCGCATGTTGGCGAGGGAATTGCGCTGAACGAAACCCATGTGGAGCGCATGGTGAAATTTCTGCTCTGGCAGCGCGGCGGCTCGCGATTGCTGATCGGCGGCTCTCCGGAAATCGCCCGCATGCTGCAGGAAAAATACAGCCCGTCCGGGCTGCGGCACTTCGATGCCAAATTCATCGGTGAAAAAATTTACCGCGAACCGTTGCGTGTCGAGTCGCTGGCATTGGAAGCGATGCCTGGTGAGCGCCAGCCCACGGTCGCGCTGGGACGCCATCTGAAGGGCTGCCGCATCGGATTTGATCTTGGCGGGAGCGACCGGAAGACTTCTGCAGTCATGGATGGAAAAGTGGTGTTCACGGAGGAAGTGCCCTGGGATCCCTATTTCCAGAAGGATCCGCAATATCACCTGGAAGGCATCCGCCATTCCCTGGCGAGGGCGGCCGCACACCTGCCCCGCGTGGACGCCATCGGCGGCAGTGCTGCGGGGTGTTACGTGGACAATGAAGTGCGGGCGGCATCGCTGTTTCGCGGAGTTTCGGAAGCCGACTTTGAGTCCAAGGTGCGCCGGATGTTTCACCAACTGCGCGCCGAATGGAACAACGTGCCGTTTGAAGTGGTCAACGACGGGGAAGTGACGGCCCTGGCCGGCAGCATGTCGCTCAATGACAACTGCGTGCTGGGCATTTCCATGGGCACCAGCGAGGCCGCGGGTTACGTGGACGGCGACGGCCACATCACCACCTGGCTGAATGAGCTGGCATTTGCTCCGGTGGATTACCGGGCGGATGCCCCAGCGGATGAATGGAGCGGTGACGTTGGCTGCGGTGTTCAGTATTTCTCCCAGCAGGCGGTGGCGCGGCTGGCCCCAAAGGCAGGCATCGCATTTGCCGCGGAGATTCCATTTGCGGAACGGCTGGTGGAGGTCCAGCGGCTGATGAAGGCTGGCGATGAACGTGCCGCCGCGATTTATGACACCATCGGCACGTGTTTTGGTTATGCCATCGCCGGCTATGCGGAGTTCTACACCATTCGCAACATTCTGGTGCTCGGGCGCGTTACGTCCGGCGAGGGTGGGGAGATCCTGCTGAAAAAGGCCGCAACGGTGCTCCGGGAGGAATTTCCTGAACTCGCCGGCATCGCCCTGCGCACCCCGGATGAACAGATGAAACGCCATGGCCAGGCCGTCGCTGCGGCCAGCCTTCCAGCCATTTGAAATGTTCTCACCAGTGGAAGTGCCCGCACAGTCGGCAGGCAAACCGGCTGTTATTTCCATGACCAGCACCACCCTCGCCGCGGCGCTCATCGCCGGAGGCAGGTCCGCCCGGATGGGACGGGACAAGTGTCTGCTGCCCTGTGGCCGGGGGTTTCTCTGGGAGCATCAGATCGATACCCTGCGCCGGTTGCGTCCTGACGAATTGTTCATTTCCTGCCGCAGGGATCAGTCGTATTTCGATGACCCGGCCGCACCGCGCATCACCGACCGCTGGGCTGACTGCGGGCCGCTGGCGGGAATTGCGAGTGTTCTGCAAACGATGCGCTCCACGCATTTGCTGGCGTTGGGCGTCGATCTTCCGCGCATGAAACCGGTCGTGCTGAAGGAACTGCTGAAAGCCATCCGTCCGGAAACGGGAGCGGTGTTCAGAAACGGTGAAATTTGGGAACCCCTGGCTGCCGTATATCCCGCAGGGCTCTCCGCCATGGCCGAGGAGTCGCTGGCCCGTGGGAACTTCAGCCTGCAGCACTTCATTCGCCGGGCGGTGGAGGCGGGAGCGCTGCTCCCCATCCCGTTGCCAGCACCGTGGATTGGCTGTTTTGAAAACTGGAATCACCCCGAAGAACTGCCGCGTGCGAAGTGAGGGCGGTAAACGGCTGCGGAAGTGCAACGGTTGGTGATTTGTGGTGGCCGCGCATTCTGTCCGCGATTTCAATGTGAGGATGAATGCCGCAGGAAAAATCTGGAGACTTGTCAGGATCAGCGGGGTTCATGCATTGGTGCTGCCAGCCATGCCGTACGTCGCCTGGTGGGCGTGGCGGCAGGAACGCCGGGCCGCACGCATTGGGCAGCCGCTGCCGGAACAGCTCCTGAAGTTTGCGCAGTGGCTGGGAATCCGCCAGGCGGAGCGAATTCGGGTCGTCCTCGTGCCGCGCATTCCGTTTCCGGGCGCTGCCTGGATGCACCGTCTGGCGGCCAGAATTGGGTTTGATAGGGACGGCATCTGCGGCCTGTGCCTGCGTTACGGGATTTTCCTGACAGAAGCACCGGAGGCTGCTTTGGAAAGCACGCTGCGCCATGAACTGGTTCACACCCAGCAGTATGAGCGCTGCGGTTCGCTGGCCGGTTTTCTGCGCCGGTATCTGGTGCAATGCCTGTGCGATGGCTATGGGGACGCCGCCTTGGAAGCGGAAGCCCGCAGCCGCAGTTGCCAGGCACCGCCAGCGTTCCGGTGATGCGGGAGAAGGAACCGCATGAGATTTTCCCTGCGACAGCAAAGAATTGAACATGCGTGTCATCAAAATGTCCTGCCGATTTCTGCTGCTGCTGACCCTGTTAGTGGCAGGCGTCGCTGGTGCTTCCGGAACCGATTCGCCCCGAAAATGGAATGTGCTTTTCCTCTTTGCTGACGACCAGCGGGCGGACACCATCGCAGCGCTGGGAAATCACGTCATCAAGACGCCCAGTCTGGATCGGCTCGTCAAAAGCGGCATTTCTTTCTCACGGGCCTTCATGCAGGGTGGATTTCACGGAGCCACCTGCATGCCGTCGCGGGCGATGCTGCTGTCAGGCAGAAGCCTGTTTCATGTCGATGAGAAACTGCAGCGGGACGCCACCTGGCCGGAGGCCTTTGCCCAGGCCGGCTACCGGACGTTTGTCACGGGCAAGTGGCACAACGGTCCGGCCTCCATTTCCAAAGTGTTCCAGCAGGCGCGGAGCGTTTTTTCCGGAGGCATGGCCAACGATCCCCTGCACGCCCCGCTCAGTGATCTCAAGGACGGCAGGCTGACTCAGCCTCAGCCCTCGCAAAAGCATGCCTGTGCGGTGTTCGCCGACGAGGCCGTCCGGTTTCTGCAGACTCCTGGGGAAGCGCCGTTCTTTTGCTATGTGGCGTTCGATGCTCCCCATGACCCGCACATTGTTCCGGAGGGGTTTCCGATCCATTATGCGGCGGATGACATGCCGTTGCCGAAAAATTTTCTGCCGCTGCATCCCTTCGACAACGGTGAGATGACCGTGCGGGACGAAACCCTGCTCCCCTGGCCGAGAGAGCCGCAGCAAATTCGCGCGATGAATGCGGACTATTACCGCTACATTTCCTATCTCGATGGGGAAATCGGCCGGGTGCTCGACGCCCTGGCAGCGTCACCCCATGCGCAGAACACCATTGTGGTCTTCGCGGCGGATTCCGGAGTGGCCCGCGGGAGTCATGGGCTCATTGGCAAACAGAGCGTCTATGAACACTCCGTGCGGGTGCCGCTGGTGATTCAGGTGCCGGGGCTGCCGGGTGATCGGCGGACGGAGGCCATGTGCTATCTTTTTGATGTGCTGCCCACGCTGGGAAAATGGTGTGGAGTGACGCCTCCCCGCGAGAGTGAGGGCGTGGAATTTTCCGCGGTGCTGCAGGATCCAGCCCAGCAGGGAAGGGCGAATATTTTTACCGCCTACCGCCATGTGCAGCGTGCGGTGCGCAATGACCGGTGGAAACTCATCCGCTGTCCGATTGCTGACCGCACCCTGCTGTTCGACCTCCAAGCAGACCCGGAGGAAACAAAGGACCTGTCCGCCGATCCCGCCCGCAGCGCCACCTTGACGGAACTCACTGCGCTGATGGAGGCGCAACGCCGGACCTTTGGCGATGCCGCCCCGCTGCGAGTGGATGCGCCGCGCACCGGTGCGTGGATTCCGCCCGCGGACAAGCCGCAGAATCGCAACAGGCACCCTCAGGTGAAACCCCGCCGCGTGGGCGCTGCAAACCCCGCTTGACGCCGCTGCCAGGCCGCCGCATTTCCCGCAAGTTACATTTCTGAATTATGCGATCCATTTTCCGCTTCCATTCTCCCGCGCTTCTGGCCCTGACCGGTCTGCTGGTGCCTGCCGTTAGCGCTGCTCCAAAGAATGCGCCCCATGCGCCGGATGCCGATCCTCCGGCTGCCACCTCCGCTCGCCCGCAGCAGGCTGCCGAACCCCAGCAGGGGGAGCGCATCGTATTCCTTGGCAACGGGTTGGCGGAGCGGGATGTTTACTACAGCCGCCTGGAAACCGAACTGCACCTGCGTTTTCCGGCACGGGATCTGATGGTGCGGAACATGGGACATGTGGGGGACACGCCGGGCTTCCGACCGCATCCGGCGCGCGCTTCGCAGTGGGCGTTTCCCGGCGCGGAGCAATTTCATCCGGAACTGAAGACGCATCACGGCAAGGGATTTTTCCCGACGCCCGACCAGTGGCTCACTCACCTGAAGGCCGACACCATCGTCGCCTTCTTCGGCTACAACGAATCATTTGATGGTCCGGCGAAAGTGGGAAACTTTGAAGCAGAACTCGATGCCTGGGTGCAGCACACGCTGGGCAAAGCCTACAACGGTACAGCGGCTCCGCGGATCGTTCTGGTTTCGCCGATTGCCTACGAGGACCTTTCCGCCAAACGCGACCTGCCCGACGGCAAAAAGGAAAACGAAAGCCTGACGCTCTACAGTGCGGCGGTGGAGAAGGTGGCCAAAAAGCACGGACTGACCTTCATTGATTTTTTCACCCACACCAAAAAGCTCTATGCCGTGGCAAAAGTGCCGTTCACGGCGAATGGATTCATGCCTACTGAGGCGGGCTACGGCGATCTGGCCGTGGTTCTGGCCGATGGAATCTATGGCCGGCACACCCGCGATTCGCAGGCCGACCCCAAACTGGTGCACGGTGCCGTGAAGCAAAAAGACTGGTTTTGGAACACCGACTACAACCTCCTCAACGGCGTCCACACCCACGGCCAGCGCTATGATCCCTTCGGGCCGCAGAACTATCCTGACGAAGTGCTGAAGTCCCGCGAATTGATGGCCCTGCGGGATCAGCTGATCCATGCCGTTGCCTCTGGAAAAAAGAAGGATCTCAAGGTGGACGATTCGAAGACTCACGCCCTGCCTCCGGTGCCCACCAACTATTCCCCGAACAATTCCAAAAACGGCAAACCGGAATACAAATACGGTCAGGATGCGCTGAGGACCCTGACGGTTCCCGACGGGTATAAAATCGAGATGTTCGCCAGCGAAAAGGAGTTTCCTAATCTGGCCAATCCAATGCAGATGAGCTTCGACAACAAGGGGCGGCTTTGGGTGGGCGTCATGCCGACGTATCCGCACTACCGCCCCGGCGATGCCCTGCCTAACGACAAGCTGCTCATTTACGAGGACACGAACGGCGACGGCAGGGCCGACAAGGAGACGGTTTTTGCCGACCGCCTTCACATGCCCATTGGCTTCGAATTTGCGCCTGAGGGGGTGTATGTGACCCAGGAACCGAACCTGGTGCTGCTGCGTGACACCAACGGCGATGACCATGCCGACAGCCGGGAAATCATCCTCGGCGGGTTCGACACCCACGACACCCACCATGCCATCAGTGCGTTTTGCGCGGACCCGTCCGGTGCCTTCATGATGTGCGAGGGGGTTTTCCTGCACAGCAACGTGGAAACCCCCTACGGCCCGGTGCGCTGCGTGGACGGCGGCTTTTTCCGCTACAGTCCACAGCGGGGAATGCTGGAGCGGACCGTGCAGATGTCGATTCCGAATCCCTGGGGCGTTGCCTTCGACAACTGGGGGCAGGATTTCCTCATCCACACCTCCGGCCCGCCCATGAACTGGATGCTGCCGGCCTCGGTCAAGCCGACGTTTGGGTCGAAGACCAATCCCGGACCCGACCTCATCCCAAAAGGCCAGGCGGTCCGCCCCACCAGCGGCTTGGAAATCATTTCCAGCCGCCATTTCCCCGATGAGGTTCAAGGAGACATCCTGCTCTGCAACACCATCGGCTTCCTGGGAATCAAGCAGCACAGCCTTCAGGACGAGGGCACCGGTTGGAAAACCGCCTTCCGTCAGGATTTGCTCAAAAGCAGCGATGGAAATTTCCGCCCGGTGGATCTCGAATTCGCCCCGGACGGTTCGCTCTACGTCATCGACTGGCACAATGTCCTCATCGGCCACATGCAGCACAACGCCCGCGATCCCCTGCGCGACCACGTCCACGGGCGCATTTACCGCATCACCTATCCGAGTCGGCCGCTCGTGAAGCCAGCACCGGTGGCCGGAGCGCCCATTGCCGCACTGTTGGAAAATCTGAAACAGCCTGAATATCGAACCCGCTACCGCACCCGCCGTGAACTGCGCAGCCGCCCGGTTTCCGAAGTGCTGTCTGCTGTCAAGGCGTGGGCGGCGCAGCAGAAGGATGAACATCCGAAGCTGGAGGCACTCTGGGTCACCTGGGGGCTCAATCAGGCGGATGACGCGCTTCTGCGGCAGCTTTTGCAGTCGCCCGATTTTTATGCCCGCGCCGCCGCGGTGCGGGTGCTGCGCTACAACATGCACCGGGTGCAGCATCACGCCGCGCTGCTGGAAAAAGCCGCCGCCGACCCCCATGGCCGTGTGCGTCTGGAGGCGATCGTCGCCGCATCGTGGATGAACGACATTCCCTCCGCCCGGAAAATTGTCAGTGTCGCCGCCGCCCAGCCGCTGGACCGGTGGAGCCAGGCTGCCGCCAAAACGGCCGCAGACCGTCTGGCAGGCATTGCTGAAAAAGCGCAGGCGGAGCACCCCATGCTGCCGGCACCGGCCCATCTGGATGCCACCGCCCAGAAACAGTATCTCGCCGGTCAGGAGGTTTATTTCCGGGACGCCCACTGCGTCACCTGCCATCAGCCCAACGGTCTGGGGCTGGACCCTGCCTTCCCCTCACTGGCCAAAAGCCCTTGGGTGAACGGCGATCCGGACCGGCTCATCAAAGTCGCGCTCTACGGACTGATGGGACCGATGGAACTCCACGGCAAAAAATATGACGGCACGGTGCCGATGACTCCGTTTGGCGGCATGCTGAAGGACGATGAACTGGCGGCCGTGCTGACGTATGTCCGCAACAGCTTCGGAAACCAGTCCGCCCCTGTGACTGCGGAACAGGTTGGAAAAATCCGCAGCCGTTCCGGTGCCCGCCTGCAGATTCTTACCGTGGACGAAATCCTCAAGGAGCACCCGCTCAAATAAATTCTTTCACACTTCCCGCAACCCGCTGGCCACCGGCATGCGGGCGGCCCGCAGCGCGGGGAAGAATCCGCCGATAAAACCAAGCAGTGCTGCGATGAGCACTGCTGCCGTCAGCAGCGCTGGCGTGACGGCAAAAGCAAACGTGACCTGGCTGAAGGACTGCCAGTTCACCGTTTCCGCCTGGTAGCCGTTGAACGCCAGATAGGCTCCCGCAGCCCCCACGGCCCCGCCGCACAGTGCCAGCAGCACGGATTCCGCCAATACGGAGGCCATCACCGGGCCGGCCCCGAAGCCCAGTGCGCGCAGGGTGGAAATCTCCCTGGTTCGTGCGGATACGGCGCTGTACATGGTATTCAGTGCCCCAAAAAGCGCCCCTGCTGACATCATGGTGGTGATGAACACGCCGATGGTCGTGACGAACTGGGTGAGCATTTCCGACTGGTCAGCGTAAAATTCACTGAGCCGCAACGCTTTGACTTTGAGTTGAGGATTGGTTGTCAGGGCATCTTTGAAGTCAGAAAACGCCTCCGCTGAATTCAGCCGTGCATAGACGGCCTGGAATTGATCCTGCCGGTTGTAGGCGGCTTGCAGAATGGGTGCGTCCACCCAGATTTCGCTCTCCGGCAGCCCGCCCCCTGCGGTAAAGACGCCCACCACATCCCACGTTAGTTGGCCGATTTTGATCTGTTTCCCAAAGTCCAGCCCGGCAAAGGCCCGGGCGGCTCCGCTGCCGACAATGATTTCATTTTTTCCGGGTTCGAACATCCGTCCTTTCACCAGTTCGATGTTGCCGCGGACTGCCGCCGTGGTCGGTTCCACGCCCCGCAGCGGCACATTGGCATCCGTTCCGGTGGAGCGTTTGGGGAGATTGATGATGACGAACAATTCCGCAGAGGCCAGCACACCGCCGCCGGAGCGGGAAATGCCGGGCGCTTCCTTGATGAGCCTGACGTCGTCACGGGTTAGGCCGCTGGTCATTTCACTGTCCGCTCCACTGCGGAAAACCACCGCTACATCCGGAGATCCGGACGCCGTCATCGCCTTGCGGAATCCCTGGGCAATCGCCAGCACGCCCACCAGCACCGCCACCACTCCGCCAATGCCCACCGCGGCAGAGACCGAGGCTCCGAGACGTTGCGGAATGGTCCGCAGGCTGACCCAGGCAATCGAAACAATCTGCAGAAACCAGTTCATACCCGTTTCCATAGCACGCTCCTCCTCCCCTGCACGGGAGAAAACACCGGCGTCCGGAAACAATCGCCCAGGTGGTTGGTGGTGCGGGTTCTCATCCGTTGCGGCGCAGGGCTTCGGCGATGCGCAGGCGCAGGGCCGACAGCGCGGGGAGCAGTCCGGTGACAAGGCCAAGGACGACGGCCAGAACGAGTCCGATGACCAATGCCCGGTTGGGAACATGGAAGACCGGCAGCAGATTCGGCACCGGATTCCCGGCGGCGAGCAGTCCCCAGGCGCAGGCGATGCCGGCAATGCCACCGAGCAGGGCCAGGCTGCAGGATTCCCCCAGCACCAGCAGCATGACCAGACGGCTGGGGTAGCCCATGGCTTTGAGCACGCCGAGTTCTTCCGTCCGTTCGCGCACGGACTGGCTCATGGTGTTGCCGGCGATGAGCAGGATGGTGAAAAAAACCGCGCTGAGCACCGCCGTCATGATCGCTCCAATGTCCCCCACCTGCTGGGCAAAACCCGCCGCAAAGGCCCCTTCCGGCTCCGACTTGGTCTCATGCGGGGAGTTTTCAAACTGGGCATCGATCTGTTTGGCCACCTCCGCAGCCTGGCCGGCATCCTTGACCCTGACAATATACCAGCCCACCTGCCCCTTGTTGCGCTGGCGTGCTTCCTCGAAATAGTCATAGCGGAAATACATGCCGGAGGTGTCGGTGTTTTTTTTGTCGGCGGTGAAGATGCCCATGATTTCAAAGTCCCATGCATCCTGATTGGCGGGCTGCCCCCAGATCGGAGAGGTGAGCGGAACATGCGTGCCCACTTTCCATCCGAACCGGTCTGCCAGGGTTCTGCCGACAATGGCACCGTTGCGCTGTCGCAGCCACGCCTGCTTCTGGTCCTCCGGCAGCACGAATTCGGGATACATGTCGAAAAATTTTTCCGGTTCCACCGGGATGGTGGCAAAGAAATTTTTCGGTTCCTGGTAAATGCCTCCAAACCACGTATGGTGCATCACCGCCGCCACGCCTGGCAGGGAGGCGATGCGATTTTCATAACTGACCGGCAGGGTCTGGATGATGGAAACTTTGTGGCGCGTGACGAGACGGTCCGCATTGGCCATGGTGACGCCGACGGTGAAGGCTTCCGTGATGGCCATGAGGAAGCCGAAGAGCACGAAGGCCACGAAGATGGAAAGCAGCGTCAGGGCGGTGCGCAGTTTGCGTCGCCGCAGGTTGCTCCAGATGAAGGCGAGAAACTTCATGCCGTCGGCGCGGTGGAGAGCTGCCCCTTGTCCAGATGCACCGTGCGGGTGGCACGGGCGGAGGCGTGGGGATCATGGGTGACCATGATGATGGTTTTGCCGTGCTCCTGGTTGAGCGCCTGGAGCAGGCCCAGGATTTCATCGCCCGACTTGCGGTCGAGGTCGCCGGTGGGTTCGTCGCAGAGCAGCAGGGTGGGGTCGGTGACGATGGCGCGGGCGATGCCGACGCGCTGCTGCTCGCCGCCGGAGAGGGTGCGCGGCAGGTGCTTCATGCGGTGGCCCAGTCCTACGATTTTCAGGGCCGCCTCCACATGCTGGCGGCGTTCGCGTTTGGATAGGTGGGTCAGAAACAGCGGAAGTTCCACGTTCTTTTCCGCTGTCAGGACCGGCATGAGGTTGTAGAATTGAAAGACAAATCCGACGTGGCGGGCCCGCCATGCGGCAAGGCGGCGCTCGGAGAGCTGGTCGATGCGCTCCCCGCCGATCTCGACCGTGCCGCCGGTCGGGCGGTCGAGGCCGCCGATGAGGTTGAGCAGGGTTGATTTCCCGGAACCCGACGGGCCCATGAGCGCGAGGAATTCACCGGTGGCGACTTCCAAGTCGAGCCCGGCGAGGACATGCACATCTTCCGCACCGCGGCGAAAATTTTTGGTGACTTGGCGAACGTGAACCAGTGGGGGAGTGCTCATGGCTTTTCTGTGACTTTTGCGCCATCAGCCAGTCCGGCCGGGGCATCGAGGAGGATTTTTTCGCCGGCGGCGAGTCCGGCGGTGATGTTGAATTTTCCGTCGGTGCGCAGTTCCGCGGTGATGGCGCGGCGTTCCACGGCTCCGTCCTTCAGCACCCAGACGATCTGCCGTCCGTTCACCTGCGCGACGGTTGCAGCGGGAACGGTGAGGATTTTCTTCGCCGTTTGAGTTTCACTGGCGGTGGTTTGGAAACTGACCTTGACCCCCATCTCGGGCAGGATGCGGGCGTCGAGATGGTCGAATCCGACCCGGACCTTGACGGTCGCTTTTTGGCGGTCGGCCGTGGGGATAATCGCGATCACTTTCGCAGGGATGCGCCAATCGGAATAGGCATCGAGCACCGCCTCAGCCGCCTGTCCGGACTGGACGCGGTTGATGTAGCTTTCGTTGACATCGACTTCGATTTCCAGCGACGTCATGTCCACGATGGTGCAGATGCCAGTGCGGGTGAAACCGCCGGAGGACATGGGGGAAATCATCTCGCCGGGCTGCGAATCCTTGGTGGTGACCACCCCGGCAAACGGAGCGCGGATGACGGTGTCGTCCAGTTGCTGCTGAAATTGTGTCAGGGTTCGTTCCGCAACGCCCACGTCCGCTTCCAGCCGGGCAATGCGCGCTTTGGCGGCGGCGGCGGCGGATTCCGCCCGCAGGATGTCCAGTTCGCTGGCGGCGCCGGTGCTTTTTAATTGGTGGAAGCGCTCCAGTTCCCGTTCCGCAAGCGTCAGCGGCGGCTGCGCTTCGGCCAGCAATTTTTTGGCGGATTCCACCTGCGCCTCTGCGAGCCGGAGTCCGGCTTCGGCATTGGAGGCATCGAGCCTGGCCACTACCTGATCCTTCTCCACCTTCATTCCTTCCTCCACCAGCACTTCCACTACTTTGCCGGTGATTTTGGAGGAAACGGTGGCCTCCCGCCGCGCGGTGACATAGCCGGAGGCATTGAGCGCCGTGCGCGGACCGGCAGAGACGGCTGCCGCCGGTTCCTCCTGCACCGTGAAGGTCCGGACTTCGATTCCTGCAGGGCGCTTCAGCCACCAGAACACCCCCGCCGCAGCACCCAGCATCAGCACGCCCGGCAAGAGCCAACCGGGCAAGCGCCGGGCGGGTGCCGTGGAGCGGTCGATGCGCAGCGCGTGAAGTGAGGGAGTTTCCGAACTCATGGGGCGGGGTGAAGGAAGGGCCAATGCTCCATTGGTCCTGCCGAATCGGCAAGGGATTTCCGGATCGTGCCGGCATGGAAAATCACCCCCATCGGTTGCCGAAGCGCGCCCCTGGCGTAGTGTGCGGATGCCATGGCTGACCTCGATCTTCACCACGCCGCCGCCTGGCGGAACATCGCTGGGCGCACCCGGATGAAAATCAATGCCGCCTGGTGGGTCCAGTCATTTGCACCGCTTCTGGCGGTTTTCGGTGCGGTCGCATTTGGCGCGGTCCTCTACCTGCGCACCACCTGGCAGCCCATGATTCCGTGGGTCACCGCCGCGTCCCTCGGCGGAGCCGTGCTGATTTGCGCCGCTGCCGCCTGGTGGTGGGCGCGGAGGAAGTTTTTCACGGTGGACGAATGTCTTGTTAGGATCGAAAGTCGGATGCGGCTTCATAATGCGCTGAGCGCCGCTGCCGCGGGCGTTTCTCCTTGGCCAACGCCCCCGCCGCGGGATCAGATCTGCGATGGATTTCACTGGCGCTGGCAATGGCTGGCCCTTCCGGTGTGCATTGCAGCGGCATCGCTGCTGCTGGCCTTTTTGATTCCGGTCCGCCCTCCGGAAACGGTGGAGGATCATTACCCTCCGCCCAGCTCTCTGCAGCAGGCGGAGAAAATGGTCAACGAACTGAAGAAGGAGGATCTGGCACGCAAGGAGGACCTGGAACGGTTTGAAAAGGCCATTGAAGCGTTGAAGCACACTCCCGCGGAGGACTGGTACAGCCATTCCAATCTGGAAGCCGCTGACAACCTCAAGGAGGCCATCAGCGAGGCCGCGGCGGAACTTGGGAACCACTATGACCAGGCCGCAGGCAGTCTCGAAGCATTGGACGAATCCGATGGTCCGCTTGGCGAATCCGTCCGCCAACAGGCGGCGCAAGAGTTTGCCAATGCCGTGCAGGGGCTGAAAAACGGACCGCTCCAGCCGAACAAGGAACTGATGAAGGCGCTGGAGCAACTGGATCCCAAAACGCTTTCCAAACAGATGAGCCGGGAGCAGTTGGAGCAGTTGCGGCAGAAGCTGAAAAAAAACGGACAGTGTGCCGGTCAGACGTCCGGACATGGCCGCCCGATGGGTGACACCGAAAAGGCGCTGCGCGAGGCATTGGAAAAAGCGGAAAACGGGAATTTGGGTGCAGGTCCCGGCCAGCAAGAAATGGCATACGAGGGGGATGGCACGCCGGAACGCGGCCCTGGGGTCGCTCCGCTGGGGATGAAAAAGGAACCGAGCGAACTGGGCACCAACCATCCCGAAAAGGAATCTTCACGCGACCTCAACCGGCTGACTCCGGGAGATTTGCTCGGTACCACCAGCGGCGAACACCCAGTGGACAAAACCAAGACCGGACCGGTGGATGCCGGAACGGTGGGCAGTGAAGCCAAAGGCGGAGAAGCCGTCTGGAAAGAAAGCCTCATGCCGGAAGAAAAACGCGTGCTGAAGCGTTTTTTCAAATAATGTCAGGACATTCCGGATCGCTTTTTTCCTCAACGGGCATGGCCGGAAGGCTGAGGGGCAGGATGCCGCTTGACCCGCACCGACTGGAAGCGCGGTGTCACGCGCCCGGCGGTGACCCACGCGCTCAGGACTGCATCTCTGCAGGTTCCCTGACAATATCTGCAGCGTTGCGCTCCGCCTCCGCCAGGTGTGCGGCGGCAATGTGCTCCAGCTCCATCAGCGAAGCGACGGAGCAAAATCGGCTGCGCAGGTGCTTGCCGCCCTTGAGTCCCTTGGTGTAGGCCATCAGCCGCGTGCGCATGGCTTGCAGGGTGTGCATTTCCCCGCCGTAGCGTCCGCTGTCCAGCGCCATTCGGCAGTGACGGAGGATGAGCTTCCACCGCTGCTCCAGCGGAGCCGGTTCCGGCTGCAGGCCGGTGGCCAGCCAGGCCCGGGCTTCCTGGAAAACCCACGGGTTGTGCATCGCGGCCCGGCCGATCATCAGGCCGCGAACTTTTGTTTCCTGCAGACGCCGAGCCACATCGCTTCCGGAACTGATGTCGCCATTGCCAATCACTGGAATCAACGCCCGTTCCGCGCATTGGGCAATCACTGTCCAATCCGCCAGTCCGCTGTAGCCCTGGGAGCGCGTCCTTCCATGAATGGCGACCGCGGCTACACCGCTGTCCTCCAGAATGTGCACCACCTCCGGCGCATTGATGCTCTGTGCATCCCAGCCGATGCGGATTTTCGCCGTGACCGGAATGGGCACTGCTTTTGCGACCGTGGCGGCCACCGCCGCCAGTGTCGGACAGTCGCGCAGCAGGGAAGATCCCCCGTTTTTCCCCACCACTTTATTGACCGGACATCCGAAGTTGAGATCGATGAAATCCGGCTGCTTCCAGTCGATGATTTTTTTCGCCGCCTCGGCGAGGTTTTGCGGGTGCGCGCCGAATAACTGGACGCCGACCGGTCGCTGTTCGTCGGTGAATTCCGTGTATTTGCGAGTCCGATCATCCCGACGGACGATGCCTTCCGCACTGACAAATTCCGTGACCATCACATCCGCGCCCAGTTCTTTGCAGATTTGGCGGAAGACGCAATCGGTCACTCCCGCCATGGGAGCGAGATAGAGTGGAATGCGGGAGGTGTGCAGCCAGGGAAGCATCGGCGTAGTGGTGAGTCCGACAGCTTTGCCTCAATTTCGCATTCGTCATCCCGCTTTCTGCACCTGGCCCAGGCGTGCAGTCTGCCGACCTCCGTGGGCTCGCCCTGATGTCCGGCGGGGGATGGCGGATTTACTGGCCGGTGGTCAGAAACTTCAGCAGTTCGATGGCTTCGCGTTCGCTGAGGGCTTCCAGAAGGCCTGGCGGCATGAAGCTTTGCGGAAGGGTCTCGCGGCCTTTGATGTCAGCGGTGGGAATGGTGACGGACTCGGTGAGCGTTCGCACCGTGATGCTGGCAGCGGATTGTTTCTCCAGGGCACCGGCGACCACATTGCCGTCCTTCTTGGTGACAATGTTCATCTGAAAAGCCTCGCCGATCACCGCGTTCGGGTCGGCGATGCTTTCCAGGAAGTAATCCACACCGTTGCGCCAGGTGCCGCCGAGATCGGGGCCAATTTTGGCTTCTCCGCCGCCGTGGGCATGGCAGGTGGAGCAGACCTTGATGAAGACCTCTCGGCCCTTCGCCGCGTCGTAGGCCCAGAGCGGGGCTTCGTTGTAAAGCTTCTTGAATTTCCTGATGGTGGCTTGGGCGCTTTCGTTCGTCGGGTTGAACTTGCCCCAGGTTTTTTCCAGCAGTGCATTGAGTTCATCGCTGCCGAGGTTGCGCATCTGGCGGAGGTGCAGCGCGGTGATGTGCTTCTTGTCAAAGGAACCGGCGGCCATTGCCTGCACCAATGTGAGCGCAAGCGGCTTGCGGCTGGTGAGGGCGGCGAGTGCGGCGGTTTGATCTGCGGCGGAAAGCTTCCCAAAAAGCTGCAGCAAGGCCGCGGCGGTGGCGGGGTCGTCACTGCGTCCGAGCAGGGGTATGACCTGGGAGCGAAACACCGGGTTGTTGAGCAGGGAGACGAAAACGGGCAGTGCCTCGGCGTCGCCGGTGCGCTTGAGCAGGGAAAACGCCGCCTTGCGATCCGACAGCGGAGCGGCGGCGTCAGCGAGCACCGCACGCATTTTCGCCAAGACGCCGGTGTCGCCAAAGACAGCCGCGAGTTCGTTCACCGCGGCCATCACGCCGGGATCGCTGCTGTGGCTGATGGCGGCCACGGCGGCCGCGATGCCGGCGGGGGGCGTCAGGTTAGTGGCGTCACGCAACGCAAAGGCCGCGATGCGGGCGGTGCGTCCAGCATCCTCGGGCATTGATGCGGCAGCCGCGGCAGCAAGGGCGTCGCGTCCGTCGGCGTCCTGCGCGGCCGCCCAGCGGATGCTGTCGGCGAGTTCGGCGAGCGGCGTGGATGCGGCGATCTTCAGAGCGCGTGGCCAGTCGGAATTCGCGACGGTGGCGAGTCCAAACCAGATCATCTTCGGCTGGAAGCGGTCGCTCCTGTCTTCACGGTGGGTGGCCAGAGCGGCGGCGACATCCCAGCGCATTTCAGAAGGAAGTTGCGGGAGGGCGGCGGCGAGCGCCATCCGGACAGTGGCGGAAGGATCGCCCTGTGCGGCCTCCACGAGGGCTTTACCGCCGAGTTTGGGACCGGCCGGTTCGGTGCCGAGTTGCACGGCCCAGGAGCGAACCGCATCGCTGGAGTGCCTCGAAGCAGCTGCGAGCATCGCTTCGTCGATCTGCCCGCATTGATGCAAGGTCCACAGCCCACGGAGTGCCAGGCTTGCATCCGGGCTGGCGGCATACTCCTTCAGGATTTCCGCGGCGCGCCCCTTCGCACCACCTTCGGCAGCGCGCTCCATCAGCAAACGGCGTGCCGTGCGGCGGTGCCATTCGTCTTCGTGCTGCTGCATCTCCGCGAGTTCGCCGCCATGCAGGGTGGAGAGGTCCACCTTCACCGGTTTGTAGTTTGCAGCCCAGGAGATGCGGTAAATGCGGCCGTTGGTGCGGTCCCATTTTTCCTCGATGGGCGTGTGGCAGTGCTGCTGGTCGAACCAGTCGATGATGTAAACTGCACCGTCGGGACCGCTTTGCAGGTCCACGGCCATGTAGCGCGGGTCGGGCGTCCAGGCGAGGTCGAAGCCTGCGTGCATGGCTTCATAGCCGCTGCCTTGCGGCACAAGGATCTGGTGGTTGATCTGATGCCCGTGGAGGTTGTGCGTGAACAGATGGCCGCGATAGGCAGCCGGCCAGTTGTTGCCCTGGTAAATCATCGTGCCGACGTGCGAGTGTCCGCCGAAGACTGCGGTGGTGCCGGGTTTTCCCGCGCCGCCTTCGCCGCTGTCGTAGAGCGCAGCGGCGGGCAGGTAGTTCTTCAGATTGGGCGCAAAGTCCGGACCTTCGTTGCTGATGAAGGGCGCGTAGCCGTGGTTGGCCTGATTCCAGTAGTGGCCATTGCGGATGACATACGTGGTGCCGCCGCCGCCGAAGAAACTCCGGCAGTGCGTCATAAAGAAGTGGCCGTTTTCATTGTAGTCGAGCCCCCACTGGTTGCTGCCGCCGTGGGCGAAAACCTCGAATTCCTTCCGCACCGGATGAAAGCGCCACACCCCGGCATGAATGACCTGGCGCTGTTCCTTGGGTGTGCCTGGTTTGCAGACTTCCGAATGCGTGAATACGCCGTGGCAGCCGTAGAGCCAGCCGTCCGGGCCCCAGGAGAAACTGTTCAGCGTCTCGTGCGTGTCCTGATAGCCCCAGCCGTCCAGCAAAACCTCCGGCGGGCCGTCGGGCTTGTCGTCGCGATTTTTGTCAGGGAAAAACAACAGCTCCGGCGCCGCACCGACATAGACGCCGCCGAATCCGACCTCGATTCCACTGCCGAGGTTGATGCCTTCCGTGAAAACGGTGCGCGTTTCGAAGGCCCCGTCGCCGTCGTTGTCGGCGAAGATCACGATGCGGTCCCGGCCTTTGCCTTCCGGCTGCTTGTTCGGGTAGCTGTGGGCTTCGAGCACCCAGAGGCGGCCGCGTTCATCGATGCAGAAGGCGATCGGCTGCGTCACGTCAGGTTCGGCGGCGATGAGTTCCGCCTGGAAGCCGGCAGTCAGCTTCATGTCAGCTACGGTGCGCTGAGCCGTTTCGTTTTTGATCGCAGTGGGTTTGGCTGGGTTGTCATGCAGATGCCAGAGCACCGGGCTTTGCATCTGCCGACTCATTTCCCTGGCAAGGGCCACCGGCGGTTCCTGGTGAAAGACAAAGTCGTCGTAGTTGATGTGATGCCAGGGCCGTGTGCCGCGGTCGAGCAGGCGCACCAACACTTTCTTTCCAAGCATGGGGCGCATGTCCACCACTTCGCGCCGCATGTCCTCTTCCTCCCGGCCTGCGGCGGTGTGGAAGGTTTTTCCCGTTTCTGCATTCACGATTTCCACGCGCACCACCGCCACTTCGCTGCCGCCGCCGACGAGAAAGCTGGCCCAGGGATGCGTGACCTTGAACGGTGCGGAGGTCAGCGTTCCGGTGCCGGCATCGCCCGCGCCGGATTCATAGCCGCCGACCCACCAGTCGCCGGTGTGGCGGCTGTTCTGCCCGCGACCGCGCGCCTGCACGGTGTCGCCCTTCACCGGCTGGCGCGTCCAGCCTGCGCCTTCCACGGTCCAGTCCTGGAGCGTGCCGGTTTCAAAATTCAGGTTCAACGGCTGGCCGTTGTCGCCGAGAGGACGAATGCTTTCCGTGTCGCCCGGTACGGCTTGGTTTTCCGCGCCGGGTTTTTCCGTTTTGCCGAGATCGCGCAGCAGGATGTTGCGGAACTGCACCTTCGCCGGGCCGCGGCCGCTGTGCAGTTGAAAGGCCAGCAGGCCGCTCCATTCCGCCTGCTTTGCATCGTGATCATCGAGTGCGCCAAAAAACACTCCATTCACCCAGACCTGCACATGCGATCCTTCGGCGCGGATGCGGTAGCGGTTCCAGTCGTTTGCCTTCGGCACTGCAAGGAACGACTTCGCTTCGGCGAAGGGATCCACCCATTTCCTGCCATCTGGCGAAAGGCTCACCCGCGTGCCGCGCTCCATCACCAGCGCACGCCCATGTTCATCGTAAATGCGCCCCAACCACACCGCTCCGTCGTCCAGATCGCACTGGAGTCCGCTGGCCACTCCCTTTGCATCGCGCTGGCAGCGGATCTGGATGCCGCTGTTGGCCGTCGGTCCACCGGTGATTTTGTATTCCAGCTCCAGCTCGAAATCATGCACCGGATCCTTCCAGTAGAGCCACTCGTTGTGGTTGAGCGCGGCCCCATCCCTGATTTCGCCGGTGATGGCACCGTCCTCCACCCGCCAGTGCTCCGGTTTGCCCGACCATCCGTCGAGTGAGGCACCGTTGAACAGAGCCTCGGGGCCGGCTGCGGTGGCGTGCATGGCGAGACCCAGAGCCGTGGAGAGGAGCGTGGAGAGCATTTTCATTGGGTATCGGGAAAATTGGGCGGATTTGCATGAATGACAAGGGTTGTTGCGTGGATTCTCTTGGGCAAAGCAGGGAATTGCGCTAGGGTTTCATCGCGGGAATGCAGCGTCATTGAAATGTTGCGGGCGCATTCTTCCGGCATGGCGCGGCAAGGCTCTGCCATCGCGCTCATCGACGAAAACCGGATACCAATTGAAGCCTGGGCCGCGGCGCACGGAACTCTGAGCTTGTCGGGAAGTTGCGGCCACCAGCCAACCGAACGGCGTCATTCTCTGCATGAGCACCACCGCCACGACCATCCAGCACCAGAATCGGGGCGCGCCGCGCTGCGGAATCGGCGGTTGTCAGGAAAAGCAAGAGGACGCCTGATGCCGGGCAACCCAACGCTGCAATCCCCTTGCAATGGGTGGGGCGGCGGTTTACGTGCGGGCATTCCCAAACTTCATTTTCCCTTTCCATTCATCCCATGAAATACGATCTCATTGTTATTGGCGGCGGCCCGGCCGGCTATGTGGGGGCGATTCGCGCTTCACAGTTGGGGAAAAAAGTGGCCTGCGTCGAGATGGACCGCGCCGGTGGCACCTGTTTGAACTGGGGATGCATCCCCACCAAATCACTGATCCGCAACGCCGAACTCTACCACCTGCTCAAGCACAAGGCGGGTGAGTTTGGACTGCAGTTCGACAACTTGTCGTTCGACTGGAGCAAGGTGATTGGCCGCAGCCGCAAGGTTTCAGACCGGCTGGCTGGGGGCATCGAGTTTTTGTTCAAAAAGAACAAGATCGACTACATCCGCGGCAAGGCCACGCTGGTCGGTTCGGGCAACGTGGAGGTGGAGGGGGCAGACGGTGCCAAGCAGACGCTGGAATCCGCGAAAGTGCTCCTGGCGACCGGCTGTGCGACCCGGGATTTGCCAGGATTTCCCTTCGATGGCCGGAGGGTCATCGGATCGCATGATGCGATGATTCTGCAGGAGCAGCCAAAAGACATCATCATCATTGGCGCCGGCGCCATCGGGGTTGAGTTTGCCTATTTTTTCAACAGTTTCGGCACCCGGGTGACTATTGTGGAAATGCTGCCGAATCTGCTGCCAGTGGAGGACACGGACGTGAGCGTGGCACTGGAAAAAAGTTTCAAGCGCCAGGGGTTGAATCTCCTGCTGGGAACAAAAGTCACCGGCACCAAAACCACCGAAGCCGGAGCGGAACTCACGGTGGAGAACGCCCAGGGAACGCAGACCGTGTCCGCGGCGGTATGCCTGGTGGCCATTGGAGTGAAACCGCTGCTGCCGCCCGGCGCGGCACTGCAGCTCACCGAGCGCGGCTACATCAAGGTGGATGCGCGCTATCAAACGAGCCTCCGTGAAGTGTATGCCGCCGGCGACATCATTGGTCCTCCGTGGTTGGCCCACGTGGCGAGCTGGGAGGCGATTCAGGCCGTGGAAGGCATGTTCACGAACCATGCACCAAAGAAGGTTGAACTTTACCCCGGCTGCACCTACTGCCAGCCGCAGGTGGCCAGCGTGGGGCTCACCGAGCGGGCCGCCAAGGAAAAGGGACTGAAATACAAAACCGGAGTCTTCCCATTTCAAGCGAGCGGGAAGGCGCAGGCCGTCGGTGAAAGCGAGGGATTTGTGAAGCTCATCGTTGGCGAGGAGCACGGAGAAATCCTGGGCGCCCACATCATTGGAAGCGAAGCCACCGAAATGATCGCCGAAATGGGTCTGGCCATTTCCCTGGAGGCGACGCTGGAGGACATCGAGACCACCATTCACGCGCACCCAACCCTGTCAGAAGCGATCCATGAAGCTGCTGGCGCGGCGCAGGGGCGGGCCGTTCACATCTGAGGCTCTGGCACAGGTCGAGTCCAGGCCGCCGCTCGCCGGAAGCCCCCTCATTTCGGGAGCAGCGAGAGGTATTTCTTCAGGGCTTCGTCGAGCAGTTTGGTTTTGTCACTCATCTGCGGTTCGCTGGCGGCCAGTTCCTGCTTCACTTCGCCGAGGCGCTTCACGGCAGCGGCCAACTGACGGTCCAGCTTGGGCAGCAGTTCGGCGGGCGGAGGCGGGCTGGCGGCTTTCTGCTGGTTGAGTTTGCTGATTTCCGTTTCGAGTGCGGGAATTTCCTCCTTGAGGGCTTGCACCGTTTCCTTCAGTTGATTCACTTCCGAGCGGATGAACAGCACCGTTTTGTTTTCTTTGGCGGCCAGCCATCGGTTGATCACCGGCTGGAATCCGGCAACCTGCGCCGTAGCGGCATCGGCTCCGGCCTTCGCGTCGGTGTAAACCTTCATGGCGGCATCAATGGCCTGCTTTTTGGGTTCCAGGCTTTTTTGAATCTCCGCGGCATTTCCCGCCAGAGCGGCAGCCTGGCCTTCCACCTGGGGCATGCGCTGCTGTATTTGGGCAATCTCCGCATCATGCCGGGTCAGAATTTCCGTCAGGTCGTCGAGTTTTGCCTGCGCAACGGCAATGGCCACCGCATTGGCCGCGGTCTGAGCCTGGGTTGCCTGCTGAATGGCATTGCGCACCGGTTCGCTGACACCGGGATCCGGAGCGGTTGTGGGCGGGGCGGCAGGCGGATGCTGCAGGGTCGCCAGTTGCTTTTTCACCGCCTCAAGCTCCCCGGTGTAATTCGTGCGGGTTTCTGTTAGTCTGGTGAGGGTGGACTGAAGCTGATCCCGCACCTGGGCGGTTTTTTCCATCTCCTTCTGCATGGCGGCCATGCGGGCCTGCGCTGCTTCGGCTTCGGTCTTGGCGGCGGTCACCTGTTTTTCTTTTTCCGCCACCGCTGCCTGGGCCTGCTGCACGAGCGATTGCTTTCCGGCGAGTTCCTGGTTCAGGCGCGCCAGACGGGTTTCGATTGCAGGGGGATTGGCCAGAATGGCCAGGGGAGGGGAGTCCTTGGCTTCCTTCTCGCAATCCCAGATCTTCAACTGTCCGTTTTCCGCACCGGTGGCGCAGCGTTTTCCGTCCGGAGTGTAGGCGCAGCAGAGAATCATTGACCCATCCGCCGGCACGAATTCGCGCGCTTGCGTCCCGTCAGGCTTGAACAGGCGGACTTTGCCGTCGCGTCCGCCAGTGATGAGCCGGCCATCCAGCGCATAGCCCACGGAGAGCACTCCAGCGCCGCCATGGGCGGGGAAACTTTTCACCTGCGTGCCGCCCTGCATTTCCCACCAGCGAACGGTGCCGTCCTCGCTCGCCGAGGCCACCAGGTTGGAATCCGGCCGCCAGGCGATGCTGTTGATGGCCTTTTCATGGCCCTTGAGCGTGTAGAACTCATTGCCGGTGGCGCTTTCCCAGACGTAGAGGCCTCCGTTGCGGTCGCCCGTGGCCAGCAGCACGCCATCCGGGCTGAACACGCAATGCATCACCCAGTCGGTGTGCTTTTTGATCTCCACGAGTTTTTCACCGCTGGCCGTGCTGTAGATGCGCACTTTTTTTCCGGGGCCGCCCAGCGCGACGAGTTTGTGGTCCGGCGAGACATCGCACCCCAGCACGCTGTCGAATTCCTCGCCCACCGTGGCGATCCGCTTGCCGGTTTTGACTTCCCAGAGCGCCACCATGCCGCTTTTTCCGGCCCGGCCGCCTCCGGCAAACACGATGGATCCGTTGCGGGTGAATCCAACGCACTCGGGTTTGCCTTCCGGAAACGGCAGCACTCCCAGCAGGTCGCCGTTCTCCGAATGAAACAACAAAACCTGCCCTTCGCTGGCCACGGCAAGCAGCGGCGCCCAGGGATTGAGGGCGAAGGACTTGATGACATCCGGACGCGGCGGCACCACCACCGGGTCCAGCAGCAAATGTTCCGGCATGGGCGGCGGCCCCTCCGGCTTGGCGGTGGGATTCGCCGCTGCCATCTCGAAATTCTGCTTCTTCTTCACCTTGGCAGTGCTGCCCGACGTTTCCAGCAGTCCACCGTTGATCCACTTGATGATGAGGTCGATTTCCGCCTGCGGGATTTTGTCGCTCTTTGGCGGCATGAACGGCTCGGCTTCGTATTTGACGCATTGCACCATTTTGGATCCGGTGCCGTCGCCCGCCTCCACGCAAACGCCGCCGCTCCCGCCTGCCAGGGCATTTCCGTAGGTGGAAAGGTCCAGTCCTCCCTTTTTTTTGTCCGGGTTGTGGCAGTTCAAGCACCGGTTCTCAAACAGTGGGCGGATGTGATCCTGATAGGTCACCTTCTCCTGGCTCCAGACAGAAAAAACGGGAACCACCGCAGGCACTAATAACAAACTCAATCGCATGGCTGATGTCAGGAATGTTGAGGGACGCGGATCATGGATGAACCTTGAGCAACGACGTGAGCGATCCCGGTATGGATCTGGCTCCGGCTGGATTTATGCCCCGCAAGGCTTTGATGACAAATGCTTTCCAGTGGAGGGCCGCAACGCAGATGCGGAGTGTCGCCGCGGCTTGGATCATTTCAGGTGGATTTTGGCGCGGACCGGAAAATGATCGGAAGGAAAGCGTCCGTCGCGGCTGGTGTGAATGATGTCCGCCTCGGTGACTTTGGCCGCGGCATCCACCAGGATGTAGTCGATTTTTGCCCTGGTTTTGGTGCCCGTCCAGAAGTGGATGGTGCCGGCATCCTTCGCATCGGGATGCACGTCGCGGAAAGAATCCCGCACGTTCAGGGAGGTTTTTAGGGCACTCAGCGGCGCGCTGCTCTCGGCGCAATTGAAATCGCCGGTTACGATGATGGGATCCTGCGCTGCGCTGCGGGCCCGAATGCGTTCGGCCATCAGCTTGCTTCCGTTGGTGCGCGCCTCGGCGCTGGCATTGTCCCAGTGGGTGTTGAACAGATAAAACGTGCGTCCGGAAGCAGCATGGCGAAACCGCGCCCAGGTGCAGACCCGCGGGCAGACATTTTTCCAGGTGCGCGAACCGGGCACTTCCGGAGTGTCAGAGAGCCAGTAGGTGCCGGTTTCCTTTGGTTCCAGACGGTCCTTGCGAAAAAGTATCGCGGAGTATTCGCCGCCCTGCCGGCCATCGTCGCGGCCCACTCCGATTTCGCCGTATTCGGGCAGGTGTTTTCGAACATCGTCGAGCTGACTGCGCATGGCCTCCTGCACGCCGATGATGTCCGGCATCCGCTCCCGCATCACAGCGGCGACAAATTCAATGCGGTGGGACCAAAAGTTTTCTCCGTCTTCCCGGTTGGGATACCGGATGTTGAATGTCAGTATTTCCAGTTCCGCTGCGGTGGTGTTGCCGGATTTCTCCGCTGCGGTGGAGGGTGTTCCCCATGTGAGAAACGGAGACAGGCAGAGGATCAAAAAGGCGCGTCGCATCATGCATGCACCATGCCACGGGTATTCCGATTCAGTCAAATCGGCTTGCTGCGCGAAAAACCCGCAAGCAGGGAACGGCTCCCCGGCGGTGGGTGCGGCATTGTCAGGAAGCGGGTGGAATGGTCCCGGGACCTGGCAGCGGAAGCCGCGCTATTCCGCAACGATGCGGCAGGACCCGTCCGGTTCCGGAAAGATGCCGCGCTTCCGGGGCGGTTTTCTCTGGAACCTGCGGAGCAGCCGCTGCCACCGCTGGCGCTGCACGGCGGCCCCCGCAACGGGCAGACCGGCGGCAGGAACCTCGCCAAATTCCACCAGCAGTGCTGCGAGCTGCGCCACGGTTTTTTCCTTGGCGAAAAGAGCTCCGGCCCGTTCCAGTCCCGCCCGGCCAAACCGCATCGCTTCGTCATGATTTGTCAGGAGCCGCTCCAGCAGCGCGGCGAAATCCTCCGGGCGGCGTTCCTCGCACAGGAGGCCGGTCTCTGCGTGGACCACCATTTCCGGAACACCCGCCAACCGCGTGGAAGCACACGGCAGCGCCGCCGCCATCGCCTCCATGAGCACGGTCGGCAGGTTGTCCATTCCGCCGTCCTTTTCCGTCACACAGGGCAGTGCGAATGCCGACGCCCTTCCCAGCAACCGCACAATTTCCTCCTGCGGCTGCGGTCCGGCCAGGGTGACACGCCCTTCCAGTCCGGTCTGGGCGATCAATTCGGTTAGTTCCATTTCCAGCGGGCCGTCACCGGCGATGACGCACTGGAAATCCACCTTCCGCTTCTGCAAATGCGAGCAGGCGCGGATCAAATCATCGAACCCCTTTTTCTCAATGAGCCGGCCCACGCTGAAAATCAGCGGCGGCTGGGCCTTCGCTGCACCGCGGGCGGCGGCAGTGATCGGAGCCAGATCCAGGCCGTTGTAAACGCGCCGCACCCTGCGCCTGGCGAATGGAAACTGTCCGCGCAGCCAGTTGGCCGTGAAATCGCTGACCGTGACAACCACCGCGGCATCCTGAACCAGGTGGCGCAGGGTCAGTGGGAGTCCGGCATCGCAAAAAAGATCATTGGCATGTCCCGTGAAGCTGTAGGTGAAATGGAAAAACTGCCGCAGCCACCAGCAGGTGCGGGCGCCAATGCCCGCGAAATGGGAATGCGCATGGCGGACGCCGGCTTCGCGCATCCGATGGCCGATGAAGGCCGCTTCATAGACGCGCAGTTTGTCCGGACGCTCCCCCCAATGCCGCAGAGTCAGCACCGCCGACTGCGGCAGCCTGCGTTCATCCTTCAGCCGATTCACCGCGGCCACCAGTTCCGCCTCCTGCGGCAGAACCTGCACGCATTGCATCAGCTCCCGCGGAAAATGCTGTACGGCCTCATCGGAAACATCGTGAATGGAAAAAATCAGCGGGCGCATGCCCTGGCGCTGCATCTCCAGGACTTCGCGGACGCAGAACGTCTGGGTGAACGACGGAAAGCGTTCAAAAACGTAGGCAAATGGAGGGGTCATGAATGGATCGCAGCAGCGGACATCGCGCGTCCACCTAGCCCGGAAGGGAAACCATTTCAAATGGTGTTCCGCCTCAGCCGCTGGGCCACCGTTTTGGAGCGGCATCGAAATGGATTTGGCAGACTGCCGGAATGCAGGTCCGACGGCTGCGGGAGGCTCTGCGTTCCCAACGCAGCGGTGCGCCACCACGGCCGGTTTCCCGGTGCTGGAATGACAGCCCCGCCTGCTCCCGCAGAAAGGATGTGGGCAGGTTCGCAGCGTCGGCCCCGCACGAGCGGAGGTGCTGCCCGCAAATGGCTTGCCAGGTTGGCGTGTTCTGATGTTCTCATTGCGACGCCAACATGATTTCCCTGCTCAAACCTGCTCCCGTCCGCGAACGTCTGCCCGACGACCGCATCGATCCTGAATACCGCCGGCTGCGCTGGCGGGTGTTTGCCGGCATCTTCATCGGCTACGCGGCCTACTACCTGGTCCGCAAAAACTTTGCGTTGGCGATGCCGGACATTTTGCGGGATTACCCGCAATACAATAAAGCGCAGTTGGGCACGGCAATGACGGGCTTGTCCATCGCCTACGGACTGTCAAAATTTCTGATGGGATCAGTCTCCGACCGCAGCAATCCGCGCTGGTTCATGCCGCTGGGGCTGCTGCTGTCCTGTGCGGTGCTGTTCGTGTTCGGCACGGTGCGGGGCATTTATGCGTCGCTGTTCCTGATGGTCGCCCTGATGTCGCTCAACGGGTGGGTCAACGGCATGGGCTGGCCGCCCTGTGGAAAATCGATCGTGCATTGGTGGAGCACGCGGGAGCGCGGACGCACCGTGGCCTACTGGAATGTGGCGCACAACGTCGGCAACGGCACGGCGGCGCCGCTCGCATTGCTCGGCGTCTGGATTTTTTCCGACTGGAACGCGAAATTTTATTTCAATGCCGCAGTGGCCGCGGCGCTCGCCGTGTGGACCTGGTTTCTCCTGCGGGACACGCCGCAAAGCTGCGGACTGCCGCCAGTGGAGGAATACAAAAACGATTACCCGCAAAACTATTCGGCAGAGCACGAGCGGACGTTCACCTTCCGGGAAATCTTCATGGAGCATGTGCTGCCCAACCGGTTTTTGTGGTTCATCGCCCTGGCCAACGCCTTCGCTTACTTCGTGCGCTACGGCGTGGTGGATTGGATTCCCACCTACCTGCAGACAGCAAAGGGGTTTTCCTTCAAGGACTCCAGTCTGGCGTGGGCGCTGTTTGAATACGCAGCCATTCCGGGCACGATTCTTTGCGGCTGGATGTCGGATAAAGTTTTCAAGGGCCGCCGCGCCCCGGCCACCATCGTGTTCATGGCGGCGACGCTGCTGGCCGTCCTGGCCTACGCGATGAATGCCAGGGGACCGCTGTGGATCGACCAGGCGGCAATCATCGCCATCGGCTTTTTTGTGTATGGCCCCATCAT
>JAGNEJ010000110.1 GCA_018003315.1 Verrucomicrobiales bacterium | reverse complement strand
CCCCAAAAGCAAACGGATTCCCGCCTGGGGAATCCGCGCTGCACCAAATTGGAAATACCGGAGGTTACCAGCTCGACTTGGTCACGCCGGGGATCATGCCGTTGGAGGCCAGTTCCCGGAAGGAAATACGGCTGACTTTGAAGCGACGGATGAATCCACGGCGGCGTCCGGTCTGTTCGCAACGGTTGACCAGACGGGTCGGGCTGGCATCACGCGGCAGCATGGAAAGGCCGACGTAATCGCCCTGCGCCTTCAGCTCCGCACGGAGCTTGGCGTATTTGGCCACGGTTTTGCGTTTGCGTTTGTCACGTTCGATCCAGCTAGTTTTTGCCATAGGGGCGGGATTTGTAGCCCGCTTTTTGCCCGGCGCAACAGGAAATTCACTGACTTTATTCCACTGCCCTTCCGCTTGGTATCTCACCAGTGGGATACGGAGGCACTCATCGCTGTCGGCTCTCGTTCGCGCCTCCCGCCCCGAGGAACCCGACTCGCGCCATCGCCGCGTTATTGGACGATCACAAATCCGCCCTGGCACCCTCAGCAGAACTCAAGGCCTGGCGCGCAGTTGCTTCCTGAAATTCCACCCGCTGCCAGCGGAGAAATTCCATCGGCTTCCAGCCTGTCTGATCTTTGACAAGCCAGAGAAGTCTCGTAAATTTTGACCCCGCACCCAAACCCAAACCGTTTCCTTTTCGCCCATGAACTCTTTCCGACTGCTCTCCACTTCCTCCGCAGCCCTGCTGGCCAGCCTTCATCTTGCCGCTGCCCAGCAGACGCCCCTCACGCCGCCGGCGGAGGATTCCAAAAAGGACGGCATCAAGCTCCAGGATGACAAGGGGCTCGAAAAAATGCAGGACGGCGTGAAGCTGGAACCGACGCTGCCCACCACGCCGGACCAGCCCGGAACCACGCCGGAAATCACCACACCCCCTGAAACAAAGGCCCCGGAAATCCCCGAAGCCCTGAAAAATCTGCGTCCGGAGCAACTGCAGAAATACACCACACTGCGCGACGAAGCGACGACATTCATGCGCAGTGTGCGGCTGCAGGAAGCGCTGGAAAAACTGGCCGAGGCAGACCGGGAAGTGGGCGAACCCCTCAGCGAGATCGAAAACCTGCGCGGCGCCATTTACACAAAAATGAGGGATTTCGCCAAGGCACGCGAGGCGTTCACCAAGTCGGAGCAACTGGACAAGGAATCCTTTCACCCGCGCTTCAATCTGGCAGAGCTGGACTTCGTGGAAAAACGCTGGGAGCCCGCTCGGACTTCGTTTCAGGAACTCATCAAACTCAACGACAACAACAAGCTCCAGCAGGTTGCAAAACTGGACGGTGACGCCAAGGAACGCGTTGAGAGGCAGTTTGCATCCACCAGCCGACTGATGCAATTTAAGATTCTCATCTGCCAGTTGCAGGAAAAAAAGAATGCGGAGGCGGAGGCGCTGCTCAAGGAATTCAAGCCGTATGATGATGACAGTCCAGCCTACTACTTCGGCAACGCTGCGGCGGCCTTCGCCCGGAACGACAAGGAAGCGGCGGAAGAGTGGATTGCCTCGGCGAAAAACATCTACAGTTCGGATGTGAACGAGATTTACGTGGACTCGCTGGTCGAAATGGGCTGGCTGCAAACGCTCCAGTAACGCATCGCCTGCCGCAGGCCACGGATGCCTTCCGGCGCATGACTGCCGCCGAGCCGCCAGCCAGACTCTGGAAAATTGCCACCGACACCGGTGGAACATTCACCGATTGCTGGGGACTCACCCCGGATGGTCGGGAAGTGCGCTGCAAACTGCTTTCCAGCGGGTGCCTGCGTTCCCGGGTGGAAGCGGCGGAAGGAAACCGGCTGCGCCTGCGCGATTCCTGGGACCTGCCCGACGGCTTTTTCCGCGGATTTCTTGCCGAGACCGGCGGCAGTTCCCTCCCAGTCGCCGGCTGGATTGCTGCGGAGCGAACGCTGATCCTGGAGTCGGTCTCGGCTTCCATCAAACCCGGGGACGCCCTGGAATTGTCCACCGGCGAGGCCGCGGCGGTGGTCGGCGCCCGCATGTTGACCCGCACGCCGCCGGGATCCGAGTTTCCCCCGCTGGAGTTCCGACTTTCCACCACCCTGGCCACCAATGCCCTGCTGGAAGGGAAGACCGCACCGGTTGCGTTTTTTGTGACCAGGGGATTTGGCGACCTGCTGAAAATTGGCGACCAGCGGCGGCCGCACCTCTTTGCCCTCAGGCATGAAACCTCGAAACCCCTCACCACCGCGGTCGTCGAAGTCGGCGAGCGCATGGATGCGGAAGGGCGCATTCTGGCGGACCTTGATGCGGAGTCCTTGCAGCGCGAAGCGGAAAGACTGGCCGCTGCCGGATTTTCCAGCGCAGCGGTGGCCTTTATCCACAGCTACTGCAATCCGCAGCACGAGCGGAAGGCCAGGGAAATCCTGCTGGCAGCGGGATTCCGCCATGTCAGCCTCAGTGCGGAAATTTCCCCGCTCATCCGCTTTCTGGCCCGCTCGGAGACCGTGGTGATGGAGGCCGCGCTGGCTCCGGTGATGCAGCAGTTCATCGCCTCCGTGCGCACGCCGCTGGGAACATCCCTGCGCCGGTTGTTCTGCCTTTCGAGTGCCGGAGGCCTGACAAAACCGGAGGAATACCGGGCCAAGGACAGCCTGCTCAGCGGCCCTGCGGGCGGCGTGGCAGGCTGCGCTTCCGTGGCCCGGTCCGCCGGGGCGCGGAAAATCCTGACCATCGACATGGGCGGCACCAGCACCGATGTGGCGCGCTGGGAGGGAGCCTTTCTCTATCAATTCGAACAGCGCATCGGCACCTCCTCCATCCTTGCACCTTCGCTGCGCATTGAAACGGTGGCGGCAGGCGGAGGTTCCATTTGCGACGTGACTGCGGAAGGTCTTGCCGTGGGGCCGCACAGTGCCGGAGCAAATCCGGGGCCGGCTTGTTATGGACACGGCGGACCGCTGACCCTGACCGATGTCAACCTGCTGCTGGAAAGAATGGATCCGGAACAGGCCGCGGTGCCCCTGTGGCCGGAATCGGCACGGCTGCGTCTCACGGAATTGAAGCAAAAATTGTCAGAGCAAGGATGGCCGGTGCCTGCCGATGACCGCCAACTGCTGCGCGGCCTGCTCGACATTGCCATCGAACGCATGGCGGAAGCCGTGCGGCGCATTTCCGTCCGCGAAGGATGCGATCCGCGGGAGTATTCCCTCGTCGCCTTCGGCGGTGCGGGGCCGCAGCACGCCTGCGCCATCGCCGACCGGTTGGGAATCACCGAAATCCTGGTTCCCCGCCAGGCGGGCATTCTTTCCGCCTGCGGCACGGGCTCGGCAGCGCAGGAAGTCATCGCCGTGAAACAGGTGCTCCAGCCGCTGGCACCGACGTTGGCAGCGCTCCCGGACATCCTGCATGAACTGGAAGCAGAGGCCCTCCACGCGCTTCCCGCTGGCCTGCTGCACCGCCAGTTGGCAGAACTCCGCCTGCAGGGACAGGACACCTGCCTGACCGTTGATTTCAGTAATCCCAACGATCTTGCCCGCCTGTTTGCGGACCGCTATGCCGCGCTCTACGGGTATCCGCCGCCCCCCCAGCGCACGGTCGAACTGGTCACCCTCCGCGTCCTGATGCGAGCGGCGGAATCGGTGCCGCTGCCTGAAGCATTTTCCGACGCCTCGCCGCGGATCGGCCCCGCCTGCATTCAGGACGGCTTCAGCACCCTCATCGTGGAACCCGGCTGGAGTGCGGAGCAGGGGTCGCTGGGCACCTGGCGTTTGCGCCGAACGCCGGAAACCGTCACCCGTCACCTCCCTTCACCCGCCACCAGCATTTCGGCAGTGGATGCGGAATTGTTCCGCTGCCGGTTCTCGGGACTGGTGGAAGGCATGGGGGCGCTGCTGCAGCGCACCGCGATTTCAACCAATGTGAGGGAGCGGCTGGATTTCTCCTGTGCCCTGCTCGATGCCGACGGGCGGCTCGTCATGAATGCACCGCACATCCCCGTGCACCTGGGGGCGCTGGGAGAATGTGTCAGGAAAGCCGCAGCCGCTGTGCCGCCGCAGGACGGGGAAATCATCGTCACGAACGACCCCGCCTGTGCCGGCAGCCATCTGCCCGATGTGACCGTGATCTGCCCGGTGTTTGACGACACAGGAACCCTGCTCGCCTACACGGCCAACCGGGCGCACCACGCGGAGATCGGCGGCATTTCCCCAGGATCCATGCCGGCATTTGCACGCAATCTGGCCGAGGAAGGCATCCTCATTCGCCCGCAGCTGCTCACGCGGCACGGGGATTTCCTCGAACAGGAGATGGCCAACATCCTGACGAGCGGTCCGCATCCGACCAGATCGCTCGCCGACAACCTCGCCGACCTTCGCGCCCAAGTCGCCTCGGCCCGGCTGGGGCGTGCTTCCCTTCTGGCACTTTGCCGGATCCACGGGGCCGACGCAATCCGCCAGCACCTGCGCCGACTTTGCCAAACTGCCTCGCAGGCTCTGCAGCGCAAGCTCGCCGCATCCACCCTGACAAACGCAGTTGTGGAGGAATCGCTGGACGATGGCTGGAAAATCCGCATCCGGCTGGCGCTGAGGGACGGACGGATTTCCATCGACTTTGCCGGTTCCAGTCCGGTGCATCCGGGCAGCCGAAATGCCACCACGGCGGTGGTGCGCAGCGCCGTGCTCTATGCGTTGCGGCTCTGGATTCAGGAAGACATTCCGCTGAATGAAGGCATTCTCGATCAGGTGGAACTCACCGTGCCTCCAGGATTTCTCCACCCTGACTTTTCCCAGGCTCCCCAGTTGAGCCCACCAGTGGTTGCCGGAAATGTGGAGACGAGCCAGCGCATCGTGGACGCCCTGCTCAAGGCCCTGCAACTGCAGGCGTGCAGTCAGGGCACCATGAACAATGTCATTTTCGGCAGCGACCGCTTTGGACACTACGAAACCATCGGCGGCGGCAGCGGAGCCGGACCCGGCTACGCCGGCGCCAGCGGGCTGCACACCCACATGACCAACACTGCCATCACCGACGTGGAAATCCTCGAACAGCGTTATCCTGTGCGCATCGAACGCTTTTCCCTCCGCTCCGGCAGTGGCGGGGCTGGGCGGTGGCGGGACGGTGAGGGATTGATCCGCGAATACCGGTTTCTGGCTCCGTTGACGGTCTCGCTCCTCACGGAACACCGGCTGGTTGCGCCCTACGGCCTCGATGGCGGCCTGCCAGGCGAATGCGGACAGCAGGAACTTTTTGACCCCGCTGGAAATGGAACCGTCCTGCCGGGGTCGATCACGCTTACCGTCAGTCCCGGCGAGCTTCTGCGCATCGAAACACCGGGTGGCGGCGGCTGCGGCCCGCCCATTTGAAGGGGACTGCCTGCGGCGGGTCCGTCCGCTCAGGGGGCCACGGTCTGCACCAGACAGGGTTCTGCTGCGGGGTCAAGCCACGACAGAATCGTTAGGAGATCCTCCTCCGCCATGGCCGTGCACCCGGCGGTGGGCTGGCCAGGACCGCGCCAGAGATGCAGGAAAATGCAGGATCCTGCGCCGGGACTGTTTTGCGGATTGTGGGCAACGAAGGCACCCCAGCGGTAAAGCCCATCCCCGCGGCGCATGATTTCCGCGCTGTCCCAATCCCGCGACACCTCCGCCGCCTCCACCACCTGGTTGTAGAACCGCGACTTGGGATCGTCCACTCCCGCCAGCGTCGGTGTACACATCACATATCGCAGGCGCAGCCAGGGCGCCGCAGATTCGGAGCCGAAGGCGAAAGGAAGCGAAAAGATGCCCGCGGGGCTGCGTCCATCTCCTTCCCGTTTTGTCAGCCACCCTGCGGGCGGCCCGGACTGATGCCGCCCGACGCCCCAGGCCAGTCCGCTTCTGCCCAGGGAAACAGGGATGCTGCCGGACACGGTGCGCCAGCCGCCAGCCGGACCGCGCTCCATCCGCCAGAGCCGGGCGGGAATGGAATCCCTGTCCGGCGCGAGCACCAGCAGCACCTGACGGCAACCAGCCGGAATTTCCTGCATGAGGGTCCCTGGCAAATCCGGATGCCGGTCGCGCCACCAGCGCAGCCCAACCACGCCACTGAACACTGCCGTTCCGGAAACCAGTGTCAGGAGAAGGCAGCGGGTGCGCTTCGTCATGGCAGATGCGCGCGAATGAAGTGCTTGAGCGCCGCGGCCTCCGCCGACAAGGGATACCGCTGCAGTGGTTGGGATTTTAGCGCTTCCAGCACGGGATGGGTCGGTTCCGTTCCCGTGGCGGCGGTCACGACCTCCGGGAATTTTGCGGGGCTGGCGGTTGCCAGAATGATGGAGGTTTTGTCAGCAGCCAGATCGCTGAAGCCGCAGGCGGTGTGCGGATCCACCACATAACCGTGGTCGCACCAGACACGCCGGATCGTTTCCACAATGTGCGCATCGTCCATGCGCGAGGAGCGAAGCACCGACTGCGGAACCTCCACCCGCAAGGCGGAGCCAGTACGCAGGGCATCCATTGCCACCCGCAACCGCTCCGGATTTTCTCCCAGCAGAAAGTAGAGGAAACGTTCAAAATTGGAAGCCGCCTGAATGTCCATGGACGGGGCGCAACTGGGAATGACTTCCCCGGGACGGTATTCCCCAGTGGTGAAAAACCGGTGGAGGATGTCATTCTGATTCGTTGCCACGCGGAAGGTGCAGGATGACGGGAGCAGGCCCATGCGCCGGGCCAGCCAGCCGGCCAGGACATTTCCAAAATTCCCGGTCGGCACCACGAATTCCACCTGACTTCCAGCAGCCACCGGCAGGCGCAGCCAGGCCCAGACGTAATACACGCACTGGGCCAGCACCCGGGCGATGTTAATGGAATTGACGGCGGAAAGGTTCACCTCATCCGCGAATTCCCGGTCAGCAAACACCTGCTTCACGAGGCGCTGGGCATCGTCAAAATTTCCCGCAATGGGGATCGCAAACACATTGTCCGCACCCGTGGCCGCCATTTGCCGTTCCTGGAGCGGCGCCACCCGCCCATCAGGGTAGAGGATGAACATGGCGATGCCCTTCTGTCCCAAACAGCCGTGGATCGCTGCCGATCCGGTGTCGCCCGAGGTCGCTCCCAGCACCACCAGCCGCTTTCCTGTCTGCTCCACCTGCCGCTGGAACAGCAGCCCGAGCAACTGCAGGGCAAAATCTTTGAAAGCCAGGGTTGGTCCATGAAACAGCTCCAACACCCACAGCCCACGGTCCAGCCTGACCAGCGGCGCCACCTCCGGATGCGCAAATTTTTGACAGGCCTCATTTGCCAGGGTTCGCCATGCTTCGGGAGAAATTTCCGGAGCGAATTTTGCAAAAAACGCCGCCACCAGCGCCGGATAATCCAGATCCTCCCAAGCCTCCGCATGTCCGGAAAGGTCTGGCAGCGAAGCAGGCAAAAAGAGTCCGCCATCCGGGGCCAGCCCGGCGGCCACTGCATCGGTGAAGGAAAATGGGGGAGTCTGTCCCCGCGTCGAAAGATACTTCATGCCGTTTCCCCGATGACACAAATTTCCCGCCGAACCAACCAATATCGTTGCGGATGGAGGGAAATGCCGCATCCAGGGCCTGCTTGCACGCCGTGCCGGATTCTTTACGCTGACGGCATGATCACCGGGTTCATGGAATCGTTTCCGGCGCTGGATGCGCTGCATTCCGTGGTGCGCCATGCCTTCGTGCGGCGCATTCCGGGCATCGATCTTTCCCTGACAAAACAGGATGTGGTGGCACAGCTTGATCCCTGGCATCAGCAGGCGGTCACCCGTCTGGGCTTTCCCCCGGAGTCCCTGTGGATGGCGGAGCAGGTGCATGGCGCTGCGGTGGCCGCCGTGCCGCAGCCGGGTGCCCGGCCAATTCCCGGCGTGGACGGCCTCCTGACGAATCAGCCCGGCACCGTGCTGGGCATTCATGTGGCGGACTGCGGGCCTGTTTACGTGGTGGACCCGGTGCGCCGCGCCATCGCCCTGCTGCATTCGGGACGAAAAGGCAGCGAGCAGGACATCACCGGACGGGCCGTGCTGGAAATGGCCGCACGCTTCGGATCCCGTCCTGCGGATCTCATCGTACAACTCGGCCCATGCATCCGCCCACCGGCCTACGAAGTGGACTTCGCCGCTTGGATTCGTGCCAGCGCCCTGGCTGCCGGGGTACCGGAAAACCAGTTCCACGACTGCGGTATCTGCACCCATGCCGACCCGCAGCGCTATGATTCCTACCGCCGGGACCTGGGCCGCACTGGCCGCCTCCTTGCCCTGCTGGGTCTGCCTTCTGTGAATACCCCGACATGATGATTCTCTCTGCTCCTGCCAAAATCAATTGTTCCCTGCGCATCCTGCGGCGGCGCGATGATGGCTTTCACGAACTGGCCACCCGCATGGTTCCGCTGAAACTGGCGGACAAGATCCACATCGAGCCTGCAGATTCCCGTCCGGAAGGAAGCATCGCGTTCACCTGTTCCGAGCCCGGTGTTCCGGCGGATGATTCCAATCTCGTCCTCAAGGCCGTCCGAGCCGTCTCCGAGCATATCGGCAGACCGCTGCCTTCGCTCCGCATTCATCTGGAAAAACACATCCCGCATGGCGCCGGCCTGGGCGGTGGCAGCAGCGATGCCGCGGCAGTCCTCACAGGTTTGAATGCGCTGCTGGAATCAACGATTTCATCCGCATCGCTCCATGCCCTCGCGGCTGAAATCGGGTCGGATGTGCCCTTTTTCCTCCACGGCTGCGCTTGCGACTGCACCGGACGGGGGGAAATCGTGACTCCGGTTGCCGGTTTCCGCCCCCGCTGGCCGCTGCTTCTCATCAAACTGCCCTTCGGGGTCCCCACCCCGTGGGCCTATCAACACTGGCAGAATTCCCATCCGGTTCCGGGCGTGAGTGATGCACCGCAGCACCACGAGGGAGTCGCATTGTTCAACGATCTCGAACGCCCGGTGTTTGAAAAGCATTTCGTTCTGGCCGATCTAAAATCCTGGCTCCGGCAGCAGCCTGAAGTGGCGGCGGCGCTCCTGTCCGGATCCGGATCCACCATGTTCGCAGTGCTTCAGAAAAAGGGCTCCGCCAGCCTGCAGCAGCGCATCAGGGAACGCATCGGCCCCGAAGTCTGGCTCTGCGAAACCGGCACCGCCTGACCGTTCCAGACTTGTCAGGCAAGCAGCTGCTTGAGGGTATGGACGGTTTCCACGCCGGTGAGCCGGGCGTCGAGTCCCTGGAACTTGTAGCTGAAGCGGGAGTGATCGATGCCCATGCAGTGCAGAATGGTGGCATTGAGGTCGTTGAGGTGCACGGGATCCAGGACGACGTTGTAGGAAAAATCGTCGGTCTCTCCGTAGGAGATGCCGCCCTTGATGCCGCCTCCGGCCATCCACATGCAGAAATTGCGCGGATGGTGATCGCGTCCGTAGTTCGTTTTGGTCAGGGTGCCCTGGGAATAGACGGTGCGTCCGAATTCGCCGCCCCAGACGACCAGGGTGTCCTTGAGAAGATCGCGCTGTTTGAGGTCGGTCAGGAGTGCGGCGGTCGCCTGGTCGGTGTCGCGGCACTGGGCGGAAATGTCCGACGGCAGATTGTTGTGCTGGTCCCATCCGCGATGCAGAATCTGGACGATGCGGACGCCGCGCTCCACCAGCCGCCGGGCCATCAGGGCGCTGGCAGCGAAGGATCCGGGCTTGGTGACTTCCGGTCCGTAGAGGTCGAGCGTTGTGGGGGATTCCTTGGAAAGGTCGGTCAGTTCCGGCACGGATGCCTGCATGCGAAAGGCCATTTCATACTGCGAAATGCGCGTCTGAATTTCGGGATCGCCAAATTTTTCAAATGCCATCCCGTTGAGCCGCGCCAGGGTATCGAGCCCGTCGCGGCGGTCGGTGCGCGCGACTCCTTCCGGATTTTGCAGGTAGAGCACGGGATCGCTCACGGCACGCAGGGCGACTCCGGTGTATTTGGTGGGCAGAAATCCGCTGCTCCACATGCGGGTAAAGAGTGCCTGGGCGGCAGCCTTGGAAGACCAGTTGGGGGTCAGAACAACAAAGGACGGCAGATCATTGCTTTCGCTTCCCAAACCATAGGCCAGCCAGGAACCGATGCTGGCAAACCCGGGGATTTCCCGTCCGGTCATGACGAACGTGCAGGCGGGATCGTGGTTGATGGCGGAAGTGTGGACGGTTTTGATCAAGGCAATGTCATCGACCACCTTGGCCGTATGCGGCAGGACTTCGCTGATCCAGCGTCCGCACTGGCCGGCCTGGTTGAATTTGAACTTCGACGGTGCCATGGGCAGACGGCCCTGCCCGCTGGTCATGGTGGTGATGCGCTGGCCGCCGCGGACGGAATCCGGCAGGTCCTTGTCGAAGTATTTCTCCAACTGCGGCTTGTAGTCCCAAAGATCCAACTGGGACGGACCGCCGTTCATGTGCAGGTAAATGAGGCGCTTGGCCTTGGGGGGGAAATGCGGAAAACCAGGCAGCGGAGGATGCACCCTGGCACCGGCGGCGAGATCTGCCGCCGGTGCGGCGAAAGTGCCGCCGAGCATTTGCGCCAGGGCCAGGCCGCCAAGGCGCAGTCCGGTGTGGCCGAAAAACTGACGCCGGGTCTGAAGCAGGTGGTGTGCGAAAAGCGGGTCCATGGGAAAAAGGTCAGTTCCGGTTGAGTGTTTCGTCGAGGTTCAGGAGGATGTTGGATGCCAGGGTCCATGAGGCAAACTCCGCCTCGTTGAGTCCGGTGGCCTTCGGCTTGCTTTCCCCGTTGGCAATCACCTTTGCGGCCCCGGCAGGATCCGCCTGAAACCGGGCAAAGTGTCTGGCAAGGAGTGCCTTGACCGCCTCCGTTTCCTGAGCCTCGGGATTCCTGCCCAGGATGGTGCGATAACTCAGCACGATGCGTTCCTCCGGCGTTTTCGCGGTGTCGCTGGTTAGGATTTTTTCCGCAAAGGCACGGGCCGCTTCGAAATGCTGCACATCGTTGAGCAGCTGCAGCGCTTGCATCGGGGTGTTGCTGCGTTCCCTGCGGAAACAGGGCTGTTCCCGCGACGGGGCATCAAAATTGGTCATGAACGGAGGCGGTGCGGTGCGCTTGAGGAACACATAGAGGCTCCGCCGGTAGAGGGCGCTGCCGTGGTCCTGCTTGTAAAAGCGGGTATTGCTGTCGGCATATCCCACGGGTTCCCAAATGTTCGGCGGCTGGTAGGGGCGCACACCCTTTCCGCCCATCGTCTGGTCCAGCAGGCCGGCGAGCGCCAGGGTGTTGTCGCGCAGTTGTTCCGCATCCAGGCGAAACCGCGCGGCACGGGCCAGCAGGCGGTTTTCCGGATCGCGCTGCCAGAAATCCGCCGGTGCCGCAGCAGTACGCCGGTAGGCCTTGGACATGACCAGTTGCTTGATGAATTTTTTCACATCCCAGCCAGACTCACGGAACGTCACCGCCAGCCAGTCCAGCAGTTCGGGATGACTGGGCGGTTCGCCCTGGGAACCGAAGTCACCGCTCGATTTCACCAATCCAACCCCAAAGAACTGCTGCCACAACCGGTTCACCGCAACCCGGGCGGTGAGGGGGTGTTCCGGCGTCATCAGCCACCTGGCAAGATCGAGCCGGGTGGGATTTTTGACCGCTGCGGGCAGCGGCGGCAAAAAGCCCGGAACGCCGCGGTAAACCCGCTCTCCGGGCTTGTCGTAGGCTCCGCGCTGCATCACGAAGCTTTCCCTTAACTGCGGCAGGTCGGCCATGATGAACGTGGACGGAATGGCCTTTTCCAAATCCTTCCGTTCCTTGTCCAGCTTGGCGATTTCCGCATGCGGCCCTTCAAAGAGTGCCCGGCTGGCGGCGTGGACGTTTTCGAGGTAGTAGTCCTTCAGTCGCTGTTGCTGTGCGGTCTCGCGCTTTTCCACCGGTGTCTTCAGAATGGCGTTGATGTCCGCAGGCAGGCCCTGGGTGTCCTTCCCTTCCCTGGGCTTCACCCAGGCCAGAAACGACTGCGCTGGATCCGCAGCCGCATCGGTCCGCGCAGCGACGCCGAGTTGATCAAAATAGGCCGTGCCGCCATGCAGCGTGAAGGCGATGCCGGTGATCTCCATGCCAGGTTTGAGGCCCATTTTCTCAGCCTCCACCTCCAGCCGCCACCAGCGTCCGGCGCTGGGCAGTTCTCCGGCCGCAAACCGTTCCGTGGTGTTGACGGCACCATACGGAATGGCTGCTGCGTCCCCCCACACCGCGCGGTGCTGCCAGGCTGCGGTGTGAAACTGAATCATCACGGCCTACGATGAATCCGCCGGGTCGAGAAACACATTGAAAAACAACCGCGCACCCGACGGCACCACAA
>JAGNEJ010000052.1 GCA_018003315.1 Verrucomicrobiales bacterium | reverse complement strand
CGTTGGAGGAGAGAAAACCCGTTTGACAGCCTCTGGCCGCCCACTACTGTGCCCGCTCCCGATTTCCGGGAATTTTTTTAGAATTTTTCATCCTGATGAAGACCTTTTCCGCCAAAGCCGAAGACATCCAGCGCAAGTGGTATGTCATTGATGCCGCCAACCGCGTGCTGGGTGACGTTGCCGTTCAGGCCGCCAATCTTCTGCGCGGCAAAAACAAGGCCACTTACACCCCCCACATCGACAATGGAGACTTCGTGGTGGTGATCAATGCAGACAAAGTCGAGTTGACCGGCAAGAAGGAGACGCAAAAGCTTTACCGGTGGTTCACGGGTTACGTGGGTGGTCATCATGAAACAACGCCGAAACAACTCCGCGCCGCCGACAAACCGGAAAAGATGATTTACAGCGCCGTCCGCGGCATGATTCCCCACAATCGGCTGGGCCGCCAGATTTACGGCAAATTGCGCGTTTACAAAGGCACCGAACACCCACACACCGCTCAAAATCCCCAGCAGGTGCAATTCTAATTTTCCCCAATTCCACCCAACCACACCATGGCTGAACAAACTGCCGCCACCGGACGCCGCAAGACCGCCAGTGCCCGTGCCCGGATGACTCCCGGCGAAGGCCGGATTACCGTCAATAACCGCGCCTTCGAGGATTATTTTCCCACCATCAACCAGCAGAACCTCGTGCTGGCTCCCCTTCAGGCCACGGGAAACGCGCAGAAGTTCGACATTCAGATTTTCACCAAAGGCGGCGGCCTCAGCGGCCAAGTGGGAGCAGCCCGGCTCGCGATTGCCCGGGCGCTGTTGCAGGTGGATGCGGAAATCCGTCCGACCCTCAAAGAGCACGGCTTTCTGACGCGTGATCCCCGCGCCAAGGAGCGGAAAAAGGCGGGACGGCCCGGTGCCCGGAAACGCTTCCAATTTTCCAAGCGCTAAACGATCCTTTTCATTTGTGTTTCTTCAGAACCGGCTTCCATGGGGAAGCCGGTTTTGTTTTTTCCAATCCCAATCGAACCATGCCAACAAGTTTTCATCCTTCGCAGCGCATTCTGCTGGGTCCGGGACCAAGCGATGTTTCCGCCCGGGTGCTGTCGGCACTGGCTGCGCCGACACTGGGCCATCTCGACCCGGAATACCTGAAATTGATGGATGAAACGAAGCGGATGCTGCAGGAAATTTTCCGCACGAAGAATGAATTGACCCTGGCCGTTTCCGGCACCGGCAGCGCTGGAATGGAAGCGGCTGCGGTGAACCTGATCGAACCGGGGGATGAAGTCATCGTGGGGGTGAACGGGGTTTTTGGGAGTCGCATGAAGGATGTGATGGAACGGGCAGGAGCCACGGTCCATGTGGTGGAGGCACCGTGGGGGGAAATCATTCCCGCAGAAATGGTGGAAGAGGCACTGCGGCAGCATCCGGCGACAAAAGTGCTGGGCATCGTGCATGCGGAGACATCCACCGGAGCGCACCAGCCGCTGGAGAAAATTTCCCGTCTGGTTCATGCAGCCGGAGCACTGCTGGTGGTGGATGCGGTGACTTCGCTCGGCGGATTGCCGGTCGAGGTGGATGCCTGGGAGATCGACGCCTGTTACAGCGGCACGCAGAAATGCCTGGGCTGTCCGCCGGGACTTGCTCCGGTGACGTTTTCGCCGCGGGCGCTGGCCAGAATGGATGCCCGGACAACCAAAGTACAGAGCTGGTATCTGGACATGACCATGCTGCGCAACTACTGGGGAGCCGAACGTGTGTATCACCACACCGCACCCATCAACATGACGTATGCACTGCATGCCGCCTGCGCACAGATTCTGGAAGAGGGGCTGGAAACGCGCATCGCCCGGCACCGGCGCAATCACCTGATCCTGCGCAGTGGCCTGGAAGCGCTTGGGCTCAGTTACATTCCCACGCATTCCCTGACGACGCTCAATGCCATTCATGCTCCCGCCGGGGTGGATGAGGCAGTGCTGCGCCGCCGCCTGCTGGAAGAATACGGCATCGAAATCGGTGCCGGTCTCGGTCCCTTCAAAGGCCGGGCCGTCCGCATTGGACTCATGGGGAGCAGCAGCACCAAACGCAACGTCATGCTGGTGCTGGCGGCACTGGAAAACCTGCTGGGACGCAGCGGAGGCGTGGCCGCGGCGGAAAGCGCCTGTTCGGTTTCCTGAGTTGTGATTCCCGATCCAGGGCGCAGTGGCGCATTTGTCCGACGGAAGGCGCATACCCAGGTGCCGACATTTTCGAAATTCTTCGGCAGGCCCAGCCAGACGGGACCAGTGCAGGGCGGCACCGACCGAGTTCGTTCTTTCCTGTTCCGAAACACGTGGCTATGCTTCCGGTTATCTGCCTGACTGCCGATGAATGCCCGCTTTGTTGCCATCTCTTCTACCCTGCTGCTATTGGGTTCCTTGTTTTGTTTTCACCAGAAAACTCCCGTTCACCCGCCGGGAACACCGCGGGCATCCAGACCGGCTCCGCTGGTTGTCGCTGCAGCGCCCGAGCCGGCGGCACGGTTCACCGCCTTTGATGCCTGGCTGAAGCGGCGTCCTGACAGTTCCGAGAAACCATTCACCGACTGGATGGCGGAGGGGGAGCAACTGGCTGAACAGCGGCGCGAAGCGATGCTGCGGCTCATGGAGCACAACCCTTCCGAAGCGCTGCGCCACGCCATCTCTTTCGCGGAATACTCCCGGCTGCCTCAGCATGTCAGGGCGCTGGTGGAGGAGCCGTTTTCCATGGTGGGAAACTGGAATGCATTTCCCGCCTGTGGAAGCAATGCCGAAGCCGCCTGTACGCTCAGCCTTCATCGCAACGGCCTTCTGGAGCGGGAATGGAAAGTCACCGCCTGGGGTCGGCTGCGGGGACGGCAAACAAAGCACAACACTCCCCTGCAGGGCATTCGACTGGAGGGATTCGCTGCCGTGGAGGACCGGATTTTTCTTCCGCTGGCACCTGCCGATGCTGAGGATGCAGCCTTGCATTTTCCGCAGGGTCAGGCGGCTCCGCAAACCTCGCTGCTCACCGGCGCACCCCTTCCCGCACAGTCGGTGACGGCCCTGGCAGGGGGCAGGCTGTTTCATTTCGCCACGGTCGCGGAAGTCGCCGCGGCGGAACAATACTTGGCAGACCTCGACCGGCTCCCCGGACCACATGCCGGAGCCGGGATTTTGCTGCAGGCTTCAGGCGGAGGAAACGCCGTGGGCGGCGGGGCCTTCTGGGATAACCTGGCACGGGAGGGACGACTGCTGGCGAGTTCGTGGACGGAAACCCCAAAAACCATGCTGGTGATTCTGGTCGATTTCCCCAATCTTCCCGGCGCTCCAGTGGACAAGAATCTGCTCCTTTCCAACATCAATGCGGAGGTCCACAGCATGGTGCAAACGATGTCCTACGGCAAAACGGGCATCACGGCCACTGGAGCGGCGCCGCTGGTCCGCATGCCGAGCCCAACGGCTTCCTACCAGCCGTCAAACAATTCGCTGCTGCACAGCGATGCCGTTGCCGCCGCCCAAGCCGCTGGCGTGGTCACCGACGGTTATGACATCCTCTGTGTGGTTTTCGGCAACATCGGCATGCAGGGCGGCGGCGTCACCTATGCGGGGCTTGCCGGCGGTTCGCAAATGTGGTTGCAAAACAATTCCGATCCCGACGTCATCGCGCATGAACTCGGTCACAACTACGGGCTGGGTCACGCCAGTTACTGGCAGCCCGGCGGCGCCGATCCGGTTGGGGCCGGCAGCAGCGTGGAATATGGAGATCTGTTTGATGTCATGGGATCCGGCCCGGTGCCGCAGGGGCACTTTCACGCCCAGGGCAAGCGGCTGCTCAACTGGCTGGCTCCCCAGGACATCACGACCGCAACGGCTTCCGGAACTTTCCGGATCCGGCGCATCGATCACGAATCCACCACCGGCGTCCGCGGCCTGACCATTCCCAAGGGTGTGGATGAAGCTTACTGGATTTGCTACCGGCGGAGCATCTCCGGCAATGCTTCGCTGCAGCGCGGCGCTTGCGTGCTATGGGAGCGTCCCGGCGAAAACCGCACCTGGCTCGTGGACATGACTCCGGGCAGCCCAGGCGGCGCGGCGGATTCCGCTTTGCTGTTAGGCAAGACCTATGTGGATGCCGCGGCCTCCATCTTCATCACCCCTGTGGCGCAAGGCGGGAGCGGTGCGGACGAATACCTCGACGTGGTGGTCAACCGCGGACCATTTCCAGGAAATGCCGCTCCCACCGCCACCCTGGACGGACCGGCCGCGCCCGCGCCCCGAACCACAGTCCTCTATTCCGCCAATGCCGCCGACACCAACGGCGATGCCTTGTCCTACTTTTGGGATTTTGGCGATGGATCGATTTTTCCGGACGCACCCACAGTCGCAAAAACCTTCCTGGTCGGCGGCAGTTATGCCGCCACTGTCACCGTCAGCGACCGCAAGGGGGGCGCCGTTCAGAAAACGCTCAGCATCACTGTCGCCGATCCAGCCCAGCAGTGGGCCACCCGCACCTCCGGCACCTCGGCCAATTTTTACGGCATCGCCGCGGGCGGGGGAAAACTCGTGACCGTCGGCGACACCCGCGGAACCATCCTGACATCTCCGGACGGAGTCACCTGGACAGCCGTTCCGGAATCGCCTCCCAACTCCCGCCTCAACGTGTATTTCTTCAGCGCAACCTGGACGGGAACCCAGTTCATTGCCGCTGGCATGGACTATGATTTCACCATCCCGGGCTGGGTGGGCACCATTTGGACTTCGCCCGATGGCACAACCTGGACGCTGCGCCACAAGGGCGGTGAGGAACTGCGGGCGGTTGCCAGCAATGGTACCAGGAACATTGCCGTGGGTGACGCCGGAACCATCCGCCAGTCCACGGACGGCATCACCTGGACACCGGTGGTCACTTCCGGCCTCACACAGTCGCTGCGCGGAGTGGCTTGGGGCGGAGGGGTTTTTGTCGCCGTGGGTTTTGGCAGCACGAATGGTGATGCCGTCGTTCTGCGATCGACGGACGGACTTGTCTGGACGGATGCCGCCGCAGGAGCGGGCCTGGAGACCTGGCAGGATTTGCGGTCCGTCGCCTGGTTGAATCAGCGGTTTGTCGCCAGTGGATGGTATTCCAAGGTGCGCACCAGCACGGATGCGGGTCTGACATGGACCGCCACCGGGCAAACCGCCGCACATGAAACGCCGGCGCTCGCCTATGGCAACGGCGTCTGGCTGGCGGCGGGCGTAAACCACAGCAACTCGAATGCCGACGCGGACCTGTTCTCCACGGACGGCACCAGTTGGACTACCGCCTCACCCGGAGCCATTCCGGATCGAAATGCTGCGGTCTTTTTCAACCATACCTTCATCACCGTGGGGACCGCGGGCAGCATTCGCCAATCCGGCGTTGTTTCCGCTCCCTCCGGCTGGTCCTACTGGAGCAAGGAGTATTTCCCCTCGGGCGGCCCGTCCGCAGCGCCGTCGCAGGACGCCGACGGCGACGGCTATGCCAATGCGACCGAATACGCCGCAGGAACCAATCCACTCCAGGCACTTTCCAGACCGCAGGTTTCCGCATCCACTGAGGGAGGAGCGCTGACGCTGGCGCTCATCCGGTCCGCCAGAATCCCGGACGTCTCCTATCTCGTGGAAACGTCCCCGGACTTGGGGGCCGGATCCTGGTCGGCAGCCGGAACCACCTCCGTTACCGACAGTCCCACGCTGCTCAAGGTGCGGCTCACCAGCCCCATCGCCTCCTCCCCACGCGGCTTTCTGCGCTTCAGGGCGCTCATCTGGGAATAGTTCCCCTTGGCGGCCGGCGTGGGTTTCACGTCCGGAACGGACGGCTCACGGCCTTACTTTTTCCCCAGCAGGGCTTTGCGCTGGTCAGTGGTGAAATTCCGGCTGTTGACGTAATTCGTAAGCCCCTGGAAATCCTGACGACGCCAGACTTCCGCCACCCGCTCGATGCTGCGCCAGCGGCGGCGTTCGTCGGTGATGCTTTCCGACCACGCGATGGTCTCCGCAGGATTGCGGGCCGCCACCTCACTGGCGTAGCGTTCAAAGGCCCGGTCCAGTTGTGGGGAAGGGGGCTGCGCCGCCAGAAACTGGGCGGCTCCGTTCTGGTCATAGTCCAGCCACCGCCGGTAAATGGCGTTGTAGTATTCTCCGTTGCGCTCTGCCACTGGCAGTCCGTTCACCCATTCCAGAGCCTTGTTGGGATTCACCCGCGCCCACGACTCCGCCAATTCCAGCCTCGCCGGTCCGGTGTTTTCCTTGTTGCTTACCAACATTTTTTCCATCCACGCCTTGGCCTTTTCCGGATCGTAGCGCGCCCACTGGTCCACCACGCGGTTCAGCGCCCCATCGCGCATTTTGGAAGCTGGCAGCCCTTCCACCCAACCGACGAGTTGGTCATGGCCGCCGCGTTGGTAGAGTTTGTCAAAGGCATAGACCGCCCCGTCGAAGTAGTTTTTCAGATCACCCTTGGCACTGTGGTTTTCAAAGAACCGCAGGGCGACCTGAATGTCCCCGCGGGCAAGTCCGGCCAGCACCGTCTGCATGCGGTTGTCAGGAAGTTCGCCGGCCTTGTTGGCCAGGGCATAAATCCACGCAGCTTCCGGATCGGCCATCGCCCAGTGGCGCAGGGTGGCCTCGCGCAGTTCAAATCGCAGCAGCGGTTCCTGAATGGTGCGCAGCTTTGCCAGTGCCCCCTCGCCATCGGCTTCACCCCACTTTTCAAAAAGGTCCCGCAGCGCCCGGTTGCGCAATGGTCCTGGTGGGCGGCTCATGACTTCTGCAAACTCACCTTCCGGATCAAATGTCCCCACCTCCTCCGGCGTCAACCGCAAGGCGTCGTCTTCCTCCGCATTGCGCGCCGCGGTGGTCGTCCGTGTTTCACGGGACGAATGCGAGCCGTCCGTCGGTCGTCCGTTGGCAGGTGCAAAATCGCGGGTCGGCGGGAAGGATGCCGCAGCGTCGGACGGCGTTTCCGGAGGGCTGTGACCAAAATGATAGGCCACCGCCAGCGAGAATGCCCAAAGCAGACCCAGGGTGGCGGGTTTGGCGTGTTTTTTGAAGCGGCGAAAGTCCATGAATCCCAGGGCCGTCCAGACCGGCTGGCTCGGCGACACCGATAACGCCAGCGCAGAAGTCGGCAAACCCCGCTTTTACGGCACTTTGCTCCGCAAAAAGGGAAATCCCCACTGCTTCATTTCACCGAGAAACCACCGCCATGGGAGATTGTTTCGATTTTTGGATAAAATGCTACGCTTACCTTGATAATTTATCAGTAATGGATTATAAACATCCCGTGAAAAAGCGAAACTGGATTGCGAGTGCCATCGTAGGAACCCTTTTGGTTGCGGTGGAGGGAGCCATTGGGCAGAGCGGAGGCTACGCGTTGCCGCCTCGCGGATATGTCATTCCTAGTCCGCAGGGCAGGACCCGTCCACCAGTGGTTCAGCGGGCACAACCGGCGCAACCAGTCCAACCGCCGCGGGCAAAGGTGGTCCAGTCCTCCGTGAAGCCAGCTTCTACAAAGACCGCTGTCGCGAAAGCCACCGCTAAATCCAATTCTTCCAAATCAAAGTCCCCGACTCCGACGAAAACGGTAGCGAAGTCGAAATCACCTGCGAAATCCACCAGCAAATCCGCTGCGATCGCCAAGCAAAGCACGTCCAAATCAAAAACCTCGGGCACCATTGCCAAGAAAACGGACAGGGCCGAAACCAAGGTCGCCAGCAGCAAAAAGGCTATCGCAAGCGTGAAGGAAGTGGCGAGGAAGGAAGCGAGCGCCATTTCGCGGGATGTGAAAGAAGCGGCGAAAGATGCCAAGTCGATCTTGGCGGGCACAGCAAAAGCAGCGTCACCGAAACCTCTGGAAGCCAGGGAGATTCCCGTTCCTCCGCCCGGTTCCGCCATTCCGCAGGCCGTGCCAACCCCTGCGCCAGCTGCAGCACTGGCCGCCGACGCCCCCCCTCCTCCGGCGATCATTCGCACCCCTGGAGAGTTGCCCGCGCATCTGACCGGCTCCGCCACCATGCTTCCGTTGGCGATTACGCCGTCGGATTCGGTGGGTGCCACTGCCCTAGCCAATGCGGCGAAAAAAACCTCAGCCGCAGCAGAAGCCCCCCGCTCTCCGCGGTCCGCCATTGTTTCCGGTCTCGCGGCTCCTCTTCCCGCACCCGTTTCCACTCCCCCACCCGCTGTGGCAACATCCGTCGAAGTGCCGTCGCCTGCCGTGGTCAAAGAATCCGCTGCGCCTGCAGTCGAAGTGGCGGCCGCCTCACCTGCTCCAGCACCCGCCGCCCCAGCGCCCGATCCCGCCGCTCTCGCTCCCTCCGCCCCTCCCCCAGTGGAGGTCATCCCCAACCGTCCCCTAGGGGAATCTCCGGCGGTCATCGCCAATGCAGGTCCGCTGCCGGGAACGGAATTGCCTGAAGCCACCGTTCAGGACAGCCTCCCTTCCGCACCGCCCGCGCCCCCTGCCTTGAACGTCATGGAAATCACCGCACGCAATGCTCAGCCGGTAAATGACATACCCCTCGAAGCCATTGCCGCGGATACAGCCATTTCCACGGACACCCCGACGCCGTTCCTTCTCACCAACAAAGCCGCCAAGCTGACCGATGACGATTTGCCTCCCGCCGCGGCTCCGCCGCCCGCACCGTCCAAACCGGCAGTGGCCGTCACTCCCAGCATGAAGCATGTGCGGCCTACGGCCTATCAAGCGCCCACCGCACCATCAACCGCACCATCACGACCGACTGAAATCCAGCCGTCACCAGATTTTTTCCCCAGTCCACCAGCCCAGCCGGAAGCGGCATTCGACACCCCGGAACTGCCGGTCAATCCCAAACTGGGAGCCATGACCATCGATGCGGAACGGGCCGATTCCGACAACGAAAAGAACACCGTGACCTTCTCCGGAAACGTCAGTGTGGACTGCAAACGGTTTGCCCTTCGCGCAGACCGGGTCGTTTCCCACCTCCGTCCGAAAACCAAAGGCGGCGGCACCGGCAAGGTGGAGGCCTTTGGCAAAGTCATCGTCCACATGAACGGAGAGAACGGACGCGGCTACACCGCCACTGGCAGCAAAGCCATCTTCGACCCGGAAAACGAAACCATTCGCCTCACCGGATGGCCGAAAATCGAGGAGGCCGGCAAGGCGCTCATCGCCAATTCCCCCTCCACAGAAATTCTAATCGACACCCGCAGCAGTCGTCTGACAACCACGGGAGCCACCAAGACCCTGCTCAACCGCTAGCAACATTCCGAAGCCCACCGGCACCGCTGAAAAACCAGCGGCGGGATCCCGTTTCCCAATGCCACCCGACGGGCAAAAATCAGGGGTGCCAGTCAGGACCGAAAACAGCGGTCAATCATTGAAGCTTCCAACGAGTTGGATCACGTACCAGAACAGGGTGGCCAGGCTGCTGAAAATGACCAGCGATGCACCCACGTAGCCTTCGGCTGGATATTCCCGTGCGATTTTCTGGGTTTCCCACAGGATGCAGGCTGCCATGAGCGCCACCATGAGGGAAATGAAGAAGACTCCGAGGGTAAAGCCGAAGATCAGGCTGGCCAGGATGACTGCCAGCGCCACCCACATCCCGACCTTGATGAACCGGCCCATGCCGGACAAATCCCGGCGCGTCGAGAGTGCCACGGTGCTGAGCCCGAGGAACAGCCCCGAAGTAATGAGCACCGCCTTGAGCAGGATGCTGTGGCTCGGATCCCTCAGCTCCAGCAGCGCGAGCAACGGCAAGAAAAACAGCGCCTCACAGAACGTGTAGAGTGCCAGCCCTGCATATTGAACCGATCGCGAAGTCATGCTGTGCGCCATTCGGTTGGCCAACACGGACACTCCCATGAACGCCAGCAGGATGACGAGCCACATCCAGCGTCCGGAGCCTACCATCTGCAGTGCAGCGCTCTTCATCGTCGAGGAGGACAGAAACACCGCCTCCAAGGCGACAAATCCAAGAACCGCCCCGGCCAGATGGCCATAGACACGGCGAAGGAAAAGGGAGCGCTCGTTGATCTGGGCTTCGCCATACGAAGCCGTGTTGGGTGAATAGTAATTCATGACCGTTTTGGGTTTGCTGCTGCTCGCATGGCAGCGGCTTGCTACCTTACCGCAGTTTCGCAATTCGCCAAGCAAATCCGATGCCCCATCCCCAAGCCCCCCGACCCCTCGGCCCCCTGATTTGTCGTCAGTGCTCAATTCTAATTGTCGCCAAGGGAATTTCCAATTGTCGCTGGGCAACCGAGAAGCGCATCCCCTGGTCTTGGCCCATGCGGAGGCATGACCGTGCCCCTGGCACCGTAACAGTGGGTTGCCACGCCTCCGAAATGGAAAAATTTTGGGGCGATCGGTCCGGTGGTTTCGTTCGTTGTCGCTCAACCCACCGGCTGCCGGCTGGCAAACCTCCGACTTGATCCTGTCGCTCTTTTTCGAATATGTCTTGGAAGGAACAAGCTTGATCGGCTCAACATTTTCAAAAAATCAAAGCCTCCGATTTTCTCACTGGTGAGAATTTTTGAAATAAATGAATTTTGTATTTGATTATTCGCGGAAATTAACTATAAGGTGTGCTCGTTGCGGGGAAGAATCCGCAGGTGCATTCCAGAAATTCTAAACAAGTCGGTGAAAATCAGCGAAATTTCCTTGCAGATTAAGCTTTTATTATTATAATAATCACTGAAATTTTCAAATTTGGCTACCCCGAAAACTAACAATTTTATGCAAACACTGGACGAACAAAAGCAAGCCATTCGAAAAGATGCATCCCGAGTAGCGGATTTCATCATGTTCACCCAGAGGTCCTTTCTCCTCAATCTCTCGAAGGAATTGAACAAAGGGAACGTGAGTTTCCCCCAGTTTTTTCTGCTGGGGTATCTGGCGAACGAAGACTTTCTGACGATGACTGACATCTCGAAAAAGATGGGCCACTCGACGGCTGCGGCTACCGGGTTGGTCGATCGGTTGGAGAAACTGGGCTATGTCCAACGCCTGCACGCCCAGGAAGACCGGCGCAAGGTCATGGTGCAAATTACCCGCAAGGGCATCGATCTGGTGGAGCGCATTCGCGAAGAGATTGTCGGCAGTCTGGTGGATCTGCTGGAGGAACTGGACAAGGACGAACAGGACGTGCTGCTCAAGACTTACGGAAAAATCTCCACCCGGGTGAATTGAGCCCTGCGCCCGGCAGACGGCCGGGTCTTGCCGTTTGCGGATCGCTTAAATCCACAAAGGATTCGAAAGGCGGAATGGCTGCGGTTGCCAGATGACGGCAGTGCACTCAGGTGCTGGGCGAGAAGTTGTTCCAAGCAGGCCAGCGCGCGACTCCGCAGGGAGTCAGAAAAGCATCTGATTCCAATGCGCGATCACGAAGATCAAGCTGTCGGAGGAATCGCAGCCTGAAGTCGGTGATGGAGCGCTGCGATGCCGCCGAGAAACGAAACTCCTGGCCTGGGCCCATGCCGAACGCATGGCAGCGCTCCCTGGCACCGTAGCAGTCGGCTGTCATACCTCCGGAATGGAGAAAGATTGGGGCGATCGTTCCGGTGGTCTCCCACGTTCTCGCGCAACCACCGGCTGCCGACTGGCAAGCCCTTGGCTTGATCATGCCGCTCTATTTGAACGCGCATGGGAATGAGCACTACTCTTTCCGGTTCTGGTCAGGAATCTTTCGGCCTTGGACCACTTCGTGGAGGTATATTTCCAGATTGGTGAAGGCAAGGTTGATGGTGCTTTTGCTGCCGTCCGTGGGATCCTTGGGATCGAGTCGGCGGGTGGTTTCCCAAGCGTCTGGCATGCCGTCCGCGTCGGAATCCCAAACCGCTGGGCGGTGGATTTCCGGATAGTCCTCCCAACCGCCCACGTCATCCTGTGAGTCCGGGAGCCCGGGCAGACCGGATTTGCTGCCGCGGAATGGCACCTTTCCGGTGCGGACTTCCGCGAGAATGCGGGTGTCGTGGGCATCGAGTGCCGGGAAATTGCAGCCGACGTCGGCAAGCACGCTTTCGTATGCCGCCTCGGCAGTCTGAGTGGTGACGAAGGATGGGAAAAATTCCGCTTCGACCCACGGGGAGTAGGCAGAAGGCAGACTGCCGCCGCGTTCCGTGCTGGCGGTGCGGGCGGCTTCCTGATCCGCGCTTGAGAAGTGCCCGGACATGACATTGCCCGCAACGAAATAGCGCTGGGTGCCGGGAAAGCCCGCGTATTGGGCGTTGAGGGCGCGGAAGAATTTCGTGGCGGGACCGGGTTTGTAGAAATTGTTGACGAAGTTGACCTCGTGGGCACCGCCGTCCGTGGTGCGGTTTTTCCAGTTGAAGACCACGTTGTTGCGAATGTCGAGGCGGCCGGCATAGGTGTTGGTGGCCTTGTCCAGGCCGCCGGCCAGCGACCAGTTTCTGCCCGCACAGTGGGCGAGCAGGTTGTGGTGGAAGCTCCCGATGTCACCGCCGATGCTGGCGGCGTAGCCGTGTTCGGTCCCCGGCGGGTACTTTTTATGGCCGCTGATGTTGAGCGCTTCGGAAATGAGGGTGCGCTGGAGGGTGATGTTGCGGGCGCCCCGGGAGCTGAAGGCTTCATCCTGCGTCCAACTGATCGAACAATGGTCAATGATGCAATGGTTGCTGGAGGCCATGCCCATGCCATCGAGGGTGGCCCCGGACAAATTCCCGGGGCGCACCCGGAGGTAGCGGATGATCACGTTTTCCGCTCCGAGCATTCCCAGGTTGTATTTGCGCAGGCAGACGCCCCTTCCAGGTGCCGTCTGCCCGGCGATCGTGAGGTGGGAGTGCTCCTTGCGCAGGATGAGCCGGGATTCCAGGGTGATGAGCCCCGACACGTCGAAGACAACGGTGCGGGGGCCGGACTGTTCCAGTGCATGGCGCAGGCTCCCTGGGCCGGCGTCGTTGCGGTTGGTGACATGGAGCACACGCCCGCCACGGCCTCCGGAGGCATGCCGTCCATAGCCTTCCGCTCCCGGAAATGCCAGCGGCTCCGCAGCGCTCACCCCGCAAGCCAGTCCGGCCAGCAGCCCAACGCGCCACCATCTAAGTGGAGTTCGCGTCAGGACTGTGTCTGTCAGGCGTGCCGCCAGTTCAGTGCTGGAGCAGCCACTCGGTCGTGCGTGGGTTGAAGTCATCCAGACATTCCCAATGGAAGGCATGACCGGCATTGTCGTAAAGGTGGAGTTCCGCCCCTGGGATGTGGGCCGCCACTTCCTCGCCCATCCAGCGCGGTGTAAACACATCATTTTTTCCGCCAATGACGAGCACCGGACAGCGGATATTTTTGAGCTGATCGAGGGTGTTGTGGTGGATCGCCGCGGCAGCCTGCGCTTCCATGGCATGCACCGGTTGCGGTGCGGGGTTCACCGCCATGCCGGCCAGGCCTTCCTGCATCGACTGGTAGCAGGCGTCGTTGTCGAACCAAGGTTTGGTAAAGATGAGCATTTGGACATAATGCAAAAAGTCCTCCGGACGGAAGGCAGCCTTGCATTTCATGAGGTGGTTCCAGACCGACAGCCCGAACCGGTCCTGCCGTGCCCAGGTGCACATCAGAACGGCGCTCTGCACCTTGTCAGGGTGGCGCAGGCAAAGCTGCTGGGCAATGACGCTGCCCAGGGAGCACCCGACCACCCGGGCCCGCTTGATTCCAAGTTCATCCATGAGGGCGGCGTAGTCGTCTGCCATCATTTCCGTGGAGTAGGGACCTGCGGGTTTGTCGGTGTCACCCACCCCGCGGTTGTCACCGAGAATGCAGCGAAAATGCGTTTCCCAAGCGGCGGCATGGGCTTCCCATACGGCTCCTGGGGCGGTGACGCCCATGATGCAGACCAGTGGATCACCCGATCCGCGTTCGGTGTAGGCCATTTCGATTCCGGTGCTGAGCTTGACTTTGGGCATGGCGTAGTGGCGCAGGGTAAAGGTTGCGTTGTTGAGAACAGACGGTTCCGGTCATCTACCTGCTGCCGACAGCATCGCCAAGTAGAAATTTCGACTGCGCCGCCGGGACAGAATGGGTTTTTCCACCGCCATTGCGGCAGAAAGTTGAAAAATCCCGCAGATGCGGCAAATTCCCCTGCGGTTTCGCAAAAATATCTTGGGGAAAGCAGAAATGGCGATTGACAATGGATGTATGTGCAATGTAAATCATGTATTGTCCCTGTAAATACTCTCAGGACGAACATTTCCACCGTATCAACCACCCGCGCCGATGAAACTCCCGACTTTTTTCCGCAAGGCCGCCGCCATATCCCAAAAGTCCCGGCAAAAGCAACGGGGCGTGGCCATCCTCATGGTCATGGCCATCCTCATTCTGATGAGCGTGATGGCGATCTCCCTGTTCACGATGTCAAAAAACGAACAGGTTTCCGCCCGTGCCGTAGCGGAGTTGAACCGCAACTATTCGCTGCGCGACGTGGCCATCAACCTGGTCATTTCGCAGATTCGGGTGGCGACGACCCAGGTGGTGGGAAATGACCGCACCATGTGGGTCAGCCAGCCAGGAGCAATCACGACCTTCATCTCTTCCCCGTCGGGAGACAATGGGAAGCCGGCTAGCATCTTCAAGCTGTATTCGGCAAAGAACCCCCTGGCCGGAGCGAGCAGCACCACCGCCTTCGCCGAAGACCTGGAGCAGGCATGGAACACCAAACCGCACATCTGGGCAGACATGAACCGTCCGGTTTTCAAGCCAAGTCTGGATCCCAAAGACGCCAACGACCCCACCAAGGGCACCTGGCATTACCCCATCTGCGATCCCCGTCCGGACTCCACCGGCAAATTCGCCGAAGGCTTTGAATACGGCAGCAAGGGAACCAAGATCGCTGGAATTGTCAGCTCCGGAAATGTTCGCGCCCTGCCCATGCCAGTCATGTGGCTCTACGTCCTGCAGAATGGCGCTGTTGGGGCATTGGATCCGGCTTCCAACAAGTTCCTGTCCGCATCCCCCGGCGATACTCCGTCCGCAGAGAATCCCATCGTAGGCCGCATCGCCTACTGGACCGATGACGAATCGTGCAAAATCAACGTCAACACGTCCTCCGAAGGCGTCTTTTGGGATACCCCGCGCTGTGACACCACCGAGGAGCGCTATTTCGCCAAACTCCAGCCGACCAACGTGGAATACTATCGCTTGCCGGGCCACCCGTTCCAGGTCTCTCTCAGTTCCGTTCTGTTTCCTGGTGAACGCTACGTCCCGGCCGGTTCCGGCATGAGCGTCGGCAAGATGAAGGACATGGGTCTGGAAAAGGCCAAAATCCTTTGGGAAATCGGCCCCAAGGTCAACATTGGCCCATCCGGCGGGGGCGTGACCAGCTCGGTGAAGAATCCCACCATCAACGTGGATTCCTACCGGCTGGACCGCCAGGACCGGTTCTTCGGCAGCTCCGACGAAGTGGTTTTCCGCAAGGACCTGAGCGCGCAAAATCGCCGGATGCTTGCCGCCAATGATGATACGGTGAGCAAGCAGGTGGAGGACCGCGTGAAGCGCGGCTCGTTCCTCCTGACCACGAAATCCTCCGCCCCGGAACTCAATCCCTACGGGCATCCCAAGATTGGAATGTGGCCGCTGACGCTGGGTAAATCATCCGAAAGCCCGATCGGCACCACCCTGGACAAGACCATGTCATTTGTGACGCGGTTTGGTCCGGAGGCGAACATGGCTACCGGCAGCGGCACCAACCGCTATCACATCGTGCGGCGCGACTACGGTTCCCGCCACCACGAATGGGGACGCACTCCGCGGGAACGGAACCGCGAGTTGTGGCTCTACCTGCAAAAAGTGACCGACGTGCCAGCGCCGGGCTTTCCCTACAAGGGCAGTTTCAAACAAAAATATGACGCGCCCAAGGTGGGAGACCGGTCCGAGGATTTCAGTGATCGCAATCAGATCCTGGTGGAATTCCTGGACTACTGCCGCGGCCTGAACATGCACGATCCGGAAATGGGTGCCTATTCCTACGGAGATTTAAACGGCCAGCACGCCGCGTTCTGCGCCTGCGACGCCAACATGTCCAGTGCTGACGGCGGGGCTGGCTTCCACGAATCCAACTGGAACCGCCAGGAACTGCAGCGGCCCAAGGGACAGGGCCGCATCTTCGGCCTCAGCGAAATTGCCTTCTGGTTTACCGTCAACAACGGCTACCTGGAGTGCGGCATCCTGACCGAAGGCTTTTGTGCCGGTCAGGGGTGGGGCGGCATTTATCCGGGCATGGCTGTTGCCATTGGCGGCGGTACAGGCTCTGACATCAATGCACCACCGGACAGCCTGTTCATCAACGGAACGGCGGTCGAAGCAGACCCGAATTTCAACTACGCCTACTGCAGTTCCTCAGTCACTCGGACGGGTGGGGTGGCCTGGGGCGGCTATGGTGGCGTCCGCGCCATTTCGAACAACTCGAACGTCCGCAATATCATCAAACTGCGCGCCAAGGGTGGCCAGCCCATTCCCACGGGGGGGGGCATCGACCTGCGTGGCAAGTGTCGGGTCATGGTGTACGATTCCTCCAGTGCGCCCACCGTGAGCAACCTGGTCCAGGTCGTTTACCTGAACGTGCCGCCCACCAGCATGCTGGCCCCGACATCCAACACGCCGCAGACCATGCAGGACCGGCTGCGCAACGCCATGTCCAACCCGAACGTGCCCCTGTTCAACCAAAACTCCGACCGGGTGATTTCCATGGTGCCGCCCAACCCCGACTACCGCCTGTGCACCGGTCCACGGGCCATCAAAGAGGACTATTTCGTCATCAATCCCTCCACCGGCAATCTGCGCCACAGCCTCATGGAACCAGGCGCGCCAGGCATGCTGCCAGGCGGCAACTTCGAACCGCTGCTGAAAAACGTTGCAGCCGTGGGCGGCAAATACCAGCCCGACTGGGGACCGATTCCACCCACAAATCCGATTTTCAATGCGAAACGGCTCGACAAGACAACCCGCGGCTCCATGGACCCGAACATCACCGGTGACTTCGACAATGGAGTCGGTTCCGCACCGGACGGCACCTACGCCGGCAAAACGGACGAAGGAAATTTCACCGGAAACACGCCATACTTCGATCTTCCGGCGGCCTGGGTGAAACCCGCCACACCGCCGCTGGCTCGGGCTTTCAGCACGCCCAGTCGTTCCTGCTACGGCCCCGGCATGTTTGGTTCCATCTCCACCGGACTGCAAAACCGGGTGGCGTTTCAAACGCTGCTGTTCCGCCCGAATGGCGCCCAGAACAAGTCCCACTATGGCAGCGGCTGGATCGTCAACGGCCAGCCTCAGAATGGGACCGATCCGTTCTACTGCCCGGACCACCTGTTCATGGAATTCTTCTGGATGCCGGTGGTGGATCCCTATCCCATCAGCGAACCGCTGAGCACCAAAGGCAAGATCAATCTGAACTATGCGATCCAGCCGTTCGACTACATCACCCGCGCCACCGCCCTGCACGCCGCCATGAAGTGTGAACGGCTGCTGGCCATTCCTAATTCCGCTGCGGCCAGCTACAAAACGGGTGGCGGTCAGAGCTTCCGGCAGTGGATCGATGCGACCGAAACGATGAAGCAGTTCGAGGAGGTCTTCAAGGATTCCAAGCGCCGGGTGTTCCGCAGCGCCTCGCAGATCTGTGAGATCAACCTGGTGCCGGAAGGTCAGACGGCCAGCAGCATGACCGGCTTCTGGACGCAGCACTCGCTGACCGGCGACAACAGCCGCGAAGCAGCCTACGCCCACCTCTACCCTCACCTCACCGTCCGCTCCAACATCTACAAGGTGCATTACCTCGTGCAGACCATCCAGAAGGCCCGCAGTTCGACTCCGGACACATTCGATCCTCAGAAAGACGTAGTGACCACCGAATATCGCGGCCATGCCGTTGTCGAACGCTACATTGACCCCAATGAAAAGGACCTCGCCTCGCCGCAGATGGACTACATCGTCAAAGCGGGGCTGGCCAACAACCAAAACGCCATCTGGGAACTGCCCAAAGTGGATGACTACTACCGCTATCGCATCATCGAGAACAAGCAGTTCTCACCATAAACTGGACCGCCAGTTCAGTTGACTCCGGTGCAAAGGGGAGGGCTTCGGCTCTCCCCTTTGCCGTTGTCGCTCAGCCAATTGGGTTGCCGCCTGGCTGCGGCGGGAACTTGACCTCGGCTCAATCCAGGAAATTTTTGAGCTTTTCCTTCAGTTCGTTCCTGGCCCGGAAAAGCAGGCTCTTCACCGCGGAGAGGCTGATCTCCATGATTTCCGCGATTTGCTCATACGGCAGATCTTCCCCACGCCGCAAGCTCACGGCCAGACGCTGATTTTCGGGCAGCGTTTGGATTGCCCGATCCACCGCTTCCTCCAACTCCCTTTGGGACACTCCGGCGTCCGGCTGCGGCGTGGTGGCATCCTCCACCTCGTGGCCGAATGCTTCCCCCTGGGCCTCGATGCTTTGCAGGTGCTGGCGACTGCGGCGGCGCTGTTCGTTGAAGACCAGATTGCGCAGAATGGTGAACATCCAGGTCGTAAATTTCGCCGTTGGTTCGTAACGCGGAGCGCTGCGCCAGATTCTCACAAAGACCTGCTGAGCCACATCGTGAGCATCCTCCAGGCTGCCCAGCATTCGGAAGGCCGCACCCACCGCCGCCTGCTGGTGCAGCGTGACCAGCTCTGCAAAGGCCGTTTCATCGCCGGTTTTCACACGACTCATCAGCGACAGGCTCCGCTGGTTCACGGCGTCCGCGACGTTTGCAGCTTCCGCGTCGGCAGGGGAGTCAGTGGGAGGGCTGGCGGGCATGCGGGTGGGTGGAACCTGCCACCAGTGTCGGCGGCTCTCAAGCAGTTCAAACCCGGAGATGCAGGAAAAGTTGTTCGCGAAAAAATCCGCAACCGCCGGAGGTCATCGGTGCTCACCTGCCATCCGTGCGGCCCTGGCCGACCTGCATCTCTGCGGCGCGCAAGTATCTCAGGGTTTGGTTGGCATTGGAAAAGACCATCCAGGCAATGAACAGCAGCATGAACGGCACATGGTTGGACTCCATGTAAATGAACACCGCCCACACGGCCATCCCGGCGGCGGCAACGCGGGCGACCTGATTGGTGATGCGAAAGGCGGACAACAGCGGAAATTTCAACTGGAGCAGCGCGTTGAGAATGCGCCCTCCGTCCATCGGAAAGGCCGGAATCAGGTTGAACCACAGCAGTTGGAGATTCATCTGAGCGGTCGCCCGAATCCAAAAGCGCCCTGCCGAATCCAGCGCATCCAGGCTGGACAACGCGGTTAGTCCCAGTCCCCAAATGACCAGGTTCACCGCCGGCCCTGCCGCGGTGATGAACAGATCTTCGCCGACCGAAAGACGGTCGCGCACGGGCCTTCCAGGCTGCGCGATTCTCCCTCCCAGTTGCGCCACGCCGCCGAGCATTCCCAAAGTGATTCGTTCCGTGCCGATGCCGCAACGCCGCGCGGCCAGAGCGTGACCGAATTCATGCAGGAGCACCGAAAGAAAAATGATGGTTGCGAACGTGATGCCGATGATGATTCCGTCAGTGCCTTGTTCTGCACCGGAGAAGGCAACCAGCGCCACCGGGAGCAAAATCGTCGCATCAATGAACACATCGATGCCGAACATGCGGCCAAGGCGGAAGGAATTGGAGTAGGAGGTCATGCGCTGGAGGCGGATACTCTCCGATCGGGGATTCCAGACAATCAAATTCAAATTCCCCGGAAAACCTTTGGAAAAATGGGGAAAATTCCGATTGCTTCCCATCGGGAATCTCCCTACTCTGCCGCTGCGTTTCGGCGTTTCGGCAGCGCTGCCGGACTGGTTCCATGGAGTGCATTCATGGAGGAGTCCCGGAGGTTCGGTCGGGCACCGGGGCATTTTTGTTCAACTTTGTCACCATTCCTCCACAGCCGTGCTCAAGCAAATCATCGGTCAGAAAACCCAGCCCGCCGCGGAACCAGCGCCCAGCGCCGCCGCGCCCGAACCCGCTTATTCCAATCCGTCAATTGACTACTATCATCAGACTCAACCGCAGCGCACCGCCGCATCCTCCACCAAATCTTCCCTAATGAGCCCAAATAAAAACATCCTGAGCAGCGACGTCGAAATCAAAGGCAGCCTCAAGTTTTCCAACGATCTCATCATTGATGGCAAGATCGAAGGTGAAGTCTCCTCGGATGGCAGCCTCACCGTGGGCGAAAATGCCCTGGTGGTCGGCGAAATCCGGACGCGCTCCGTGGTGCTCTTCGGCCGGGTGCAGGGAAACATCACTGTCAGCGAACGCTGCGAACTCAAATCCAACGCCGTGCTTGAGGGCGACGTTTCCGCCGGCACGCTGGCCATTGAAGAGGGCGCCACCTTCATGGGCAAGAGCACCGTGGGTTCGAAGCGGACCTCATCCCAGTCAGCTTCCTCCAAGTATTCGGAGTAAGCCAGGCAGCCGGAGTTCTTCCGCCCTGCACCACGTTTCGTTTTCAGTGCGGCCCGGCCATGTTCCGGGCCGTACTTGTTTTGCCAACCATTCATGAACGCCCCCCCGCCCTGAGCCAGAAAATCGAGGTCACCTGTCCGCATTGCGGTTCCCGCCAGATGGAACCGGCGAGCGGGTTTTCCACTTGCTGTCGAAAATGCGGGGGCTATTTTCGAATTGCGCAGCAGGCTGCACCCGCCGGGACAGGGCTTCGGTCGCGTTTCAAGGATCGGAGCAAGCGTCCGAATCCCCCGGCCCAGCGTCCCCCCAGTCTTCCGCTGCAAATTGCGGGCTTTGGCGAGGGTGCGGAGGAATTGATGGCCCAGTCCACTCCGGCATCTGCCAAAACATCGTCTGAGAAACTGGCGCAGCGTGTGGTCAACTGTTTTGACTGCCAGCACGTCCACAAAGTTGCGCGGTTGTCGAGTTCCAGCCTTTGTCCCAACTGCGGCTGTTACATTGATTTGAGGAACATCACCATCAAGGAGCGGACCACCCAGCGCATTCGGACCCGGGGGGATGTGGTGGTGGAAAAAAAAGGTGCCCTGCTGGGAACCAGCATCACCTGCGGAAACCTGACCGTCCACGGGACCATCGCAGGCAGCATTTCCGCTTCTGGCGAAGTGACCTTCCATGGCAGCGGCAAGGTGCTTGGCGAAGTGCGTTGCAGTCGCCTGATGGTCGAAAAAAAAGTGGCGGTGCAGTTTCTCCAACCCGTCACCTGCGACAGCGCGGAAATCCTGGGAGAGGTTGCGGGGAACTTCCATGTTGCCGCGCTGCTTGTCATCGGCAAGCGCGGCGGCCTCACCGGTTCCGTGGAGGCAAAATCATTGCGGCTGGAGGCGGGCGGCAGCCTTGTGGGTTCTGTCAGGGTGCTTCCGCGTCCGCTCGCCCCCTGGCGCGCCCGGATGCCGCACCCCACAGATTCCGGCGAAGAGGCTGGAGGCGTCACTCTGCCAGGACCCTTCACCCTGTGGCTTCCCCCGCTCCTTGCTCCGTAATCCGACGGCGCCCCCTATCGAACTACGTGCATGGAACAGATGGAATTCCGCTTTGATGGTTCGGACGAAGCCGGTCATGCATCCTGGGTGGACGAACAGCAACGCCTGCGGGAAGCGATCCGCCGTGAATGGGGATTCGCCATTGGAGAAAATGTCAGGATCACCCTGACATCTACGGACGGCAGCCTTTGCGGACGCCTGGAAGTGGCAGTTCCACCGACGCGGATTGACCGCCGACTGCCGCTGTGCCTGCGCATCGGCAGGGTGCCGTTCAGCAGCCTGGAAATCACCTCGTGTGTCTGCGCCGGCGAGGTCACACCGCCGCGTCCTGACCAATGATCTGCACTTCGGTTTCCATGGCGATTCCCCGCTGCTCCCTCGCAGCTTTCTTGATCTGGTCGATGAGATCCAGCACTTCCCGCGCCGTCGCCCCGCCGCCATTGACGATGAAGTTTCCATGCACCGGCGACACCTGAGCGGCACCGCTGCGGCATTCCTTGAAGCCGAGTTCCTCCACGAGTTTTCCCGCGGGTATTTCCGGAGGATTTTTGAAAATGCACCCGGCGCTGGCGGCAATGGGCTGGCTGGTGCGCCGCTTCGCCTTGGATTCCTCAATCCTGCGGTCGATTTCCGCATGAGGTACGCCGGAGATGCCGCGGAAGGTGGCGGACACCGTGTAGTTCGTGGCAAATTCCGGCACGTTGCGATACGAGGCGGCAATCTGTTTGCGGGTTTTTTCAAAGAGTTCGCCGGAGGCGTCGAGACAGCGAACACTGACAATCCGGTCAAAGGTTTCGGCCCCCATCGCTCCGGCATTCATGCGCAGGCATCCCCCCACATTGCCGGGAATGCCCTCCATCCATTCAAACCCTCCCAGGTTTGCGGAGCGTGCGGCCCAGGCCAGCTTTTTGAAGCGCACGCCCACCCCGCACGTCAGGGTGTCTCCTTCCCGCCGGATTTCATCAAATTCTCCGCCGCTGGGGTGGATGACCGCACCGCGAATGCCGCCGTCGCGCACCAGCAGATTGGAGCCGCGCCCGACCACCCGGATGGGAATGCCATCCTCACGGCATCGTTTGATGATGCGGCTGAACGCCTCGATGCTGCGCGGTTCCAACCAGTATTGGGCAGGCCCGCCGATTAGAAGCGTGGTGTGCCGGCTCATGGGTTCGTAAAGCCGGACCGTGGCTTCCGGATCGGCCAGGGCAGTGGACATTTCCTCCATGAACAGCAGATCTTCCGTGAGCCGGGTGCCGATTTCATGCACGTTGCCCGCCCCCAGGGTGATCAGCAGATCTCCCTCGCGCAGGAAGTTGCCGACGGCATGGTGGGCCACTTCGCGGTCGGGCAGAAAGCGGACCTTCACCCGGTCGCCCTCCACCGCCTCGATTTCATCCACCACGGTCTGCCCAGAGATGCCGGGGATGGGCGGTTCACTCGCCGCATACACATCCAGCACAAAGACCGCGTCCGCATGAGCGAAGGCACGGCCAAATTCCTTGCGCAGCAGCTGGGTGCGCGTGTAGCGGTGCGGCTGAAAAATGCAGACCACCCGCTTGCGGCCCTGGCCGTCGGCGAAATTTCGAGCCGTTGCCAGCGTGGCCGCAATTTCCGTCGGGTGATGTCCGTAGTCATCGACCACCGTGAAATGCGTCGTTCGGAGTTTGACCTCGAAGCGCCGCTTGGCCCCGCGGAACGTTTCGAGCGCCCAGGCAATGCGTTCAAAGGAAACTCCCAGATCCGAAGCCAGCGCCGTGACCGCCAGTGCATTGAGCACATTATGGCGTCCGGGAATGTTCAGAATCATGCGGCCCAGCGACTCCCCGCGTCGCACCACGGTGAATGCCGTGCTCTGCCCTAGCATTTCCAGGTCCTTGACCGCGAAATCGTTGGTTTCCTCCCAGCCATAGGAAACGGCCCCCCGGCGCCCATGACAAACGTCCGCCGCCCCGGCATCGCTTCCGCAAAAGTAAATGCGTCCGCAGGTCTGTTGGAGCAGCTTGCGGAAGGTGTCTTTGATTTCGTCAAGGTTGCGATAGTGGTCGAGGTGCTCCTCCTCGACGTTGAGCAGAATGGCGTGTTCCGGATGGAACAGGGCAATGGTGCCGTCGCTTTCATCGCCTTCCGCCACGAAATGGTCGCCCTCATTGTCCCAGAAAGCATTGGTTCCCAGCAGCGGGATTTCCGCCCCAACGTAGTGGCTGGGATGCATCTCCCCCGCCCTCAGCACATGGGCGCACATGCTCGAAGTCGTCGTTTTCCCGTGCATGCCTGCGATCACAATGCCCTTCTTTCTCCGCATGATTGCCGCGAGCGCTTCCGCGCGCCGGAACAGCGGAATGCCAAGCCGTTCCGCTTCATCGTAAGCCACGTTGCCTTTCTTGATCGCCGAGGAAAACACCACCATCCCGGCTCCATGCACGCTTTCCGCCGTATGCGGGCAGAAAAACTCAAGTCCCTTGCCCTGCAGCCGTTCCGTTTCCACCGTGGTCACTTTGTCAGACCCGGACACCCGGTAACCCAGGTCCAGCAGCAGCGCGGCAATCCCGCTCATGCCGGACCCGGCCACGCCGATCAGGTGGATTCTGGATGAAGCATCTGCCAGGGAAAAAAAGTCTGCCATCCTTTCCCAGTGCAGCGGTTCGCGGGCGGAGGCAAGGCAAAGTGTGGAACTCGGAGCCATCCACCCATCGCCATCTTTTAAGTTTTAATTGTCGTCGGTGCTCAGTTTATATTGTCGCCGCACAAGTTCCACCCTTACCCCGTTGGGCCAGGTGATCACCACCGGGGCAACCACCCCACCGGCCAACGCACCACCCGGGTCAAGATCGACCTCGACCAACCGCCCGTCAGCCTCCGCCCGGCTCCTTCGCCTCCAGTAGTCCAGCGTGCTCAGGGCAAGCGCCCGTCGCTCACAGAACGCACGCCGACTCTCGCAGCCGCGCTCGAACTCGGCCACCAGACGACGCCACTCCTTCGGGATTCGCTTCCTCATGCCGGAACCTCACCCAGACCCCGGCCCGACGATAGATGTCTTGGTGAGACGGTTACTTTCGATATCCTGCTCCATTGCCGGCAGGCTGGGAAAGACCCGGTTGGCTGTTGCCGTGCGCAGCAACTGGCCCACATGCTCCTCAGGATTGAGTTCCGGGCAGCCGGAGCGAAGCGGAGACAGCCTGCCACTCTTTTCCTTTGAGAAAGCAGGCAACAGGGCGGCAGCGGCACCACCGTCACCCCTGGCGGCAGATGAGCCGAACGGGAGCGAGACAGACTGCGCCACAGCGCAGCCCGCAGGGTGAGCCCGGCAGGGCGAATCAAAGCCGACCTGATCGGCGATGACTGGGGCAATCCCTCGTCCAGCTACCGCTTCGGATCGCGGCTGAAGTCCGTCGTCGAATCCGCCCGCGAAAACATTGCGGAACTCCTCGGCGTCGCCGTTTGCCTTTGCCCCAGCACACCCCGCAGCTTTACCATCGCTTGCTTCATCGCCATCCACATGTCCAGATAGCTGTAAGTGGCCAGACGGCCGACAAAAACGGTCCGAGGTTCGGCGTCGGCGAGCCTTTTCTATTTCTGATACAACGCCATTCCCTCGCCGAAGGGCATCGGGTAGTACGGCTCATTGGACCCGTCGTGGGCCTGCGGGTATTCGCGGGTGAGGATGGTTCCGGGCGTCCCGGTTGGCGCTTGCCCAAGCGCCAAGGCTCCCTCGGGAAGCAGGGCAGCTTCCGGGACCATCCTCGCCGGTTCAGCAGGCAGGGAGGGAGCCTCATTCTCGCTGAAATACCGGTGGTCGTAAACCCGGGTGAATGGCAGTCGGTTGCACTGGTTGATCACCGCATGGGGCAGTCGCTGCGGGCTCCAGAAATGCTCGAACCGCAGACTGCGATACGGCAGGCGACCGTGGCAGCAGTGAAAATGCTCATCGATCTTGCCCGTGTAGATCACCAGAGCCGCCCTGGCTGCCTGCTTGCGCCATTCGTCTTTCCCGACTCCAAAATGCACGGGAATGCCCTCCAGCATCCGCTCAAACATTTTCGTGAACCCGTCCTTCGGCTGGCCCTGGAATTCGTCCGTGAAATACCGGTCGTCGTCGTTGTGCCGCCTCGCCGGGACCCGGCCGATGATCGCCGCCGGCATCGCTTCCCACGCCACACCCCATTGCTTTTGGGAATACTCCACAAAAATCAGCTTCCGGATTTCCTCATCCGTCAACTCCCGTCCGACCTGGGTTCTGGTCCTGGTGTTGTAGGGAATGGAAATCCGCCCGGCCGCGGTGTCAGCCACCACCCGGTGCCGGTAACCCGTCCACTCCGTGAACCGACTGAGAAACCGCCAGACCTCCGCATCGTTGGTGTGGAAGAGATGCGGACCGTAACAGTGCTGCAAGGTTCCCCCGATTCTCCGGTCAAAACAGTTCCCTGCGATTTGCGGCCTGGTTTCGAATATCTCCACCTGAAAGCCGCCCGCCTTCAGCAATACGGCTGCGGTGGCGCCGCTCAACCCGGAGCCAACGATGAGTGCGGTCATTTTCGAAGGGTCTACAACAGCACCACCCCAATGCCCAGGAACGAACCTCTCACGGACTCGTATTGCTCATGGAATTCGTGTGTGTCCGCAAAGATTTCCTGAAGGTGGCTCCAATACCGGCGCACATCCGGGCAGGTATCACTCGCCGTGTCATGAAAAATCACGGTGTGGGGGCACAGTTTCATCGCCATGTTGAAATCCCGCTTCACGCCCTCCCAACTGTGGTCCCCATCAATGAAGACCACGTCGATCTGCTCCGGCAAACGCAGCCACGTTTCCACATCCGCACTGCTCCCCTGCACATAGGTCACGTCCCGCCCCTGCCGGTATTGCTGGACCAACAGTGGTTCGTCGATGACATCCACGGCATGCGAATGGAGTTCAGGGCAGCCGGCCCGCAGCAGGGATTCCAAAATTACAAACGTGCCGCCCCACCGCGAGCCAATTTCCAGGTAGGAGCGGGCTCCGCGCTGCCGCAAAAGACAGATGAGACCCGCGAGTTGGTTGGGATACTGCCAGAATCGCAAGCCTTTGCGGCAGAATTGCCATAGCTCACGCGGCATTTGCTCGAGACACTCGTCGTTCATCCCCAGCGACGGAAGGAATTTCTCCAGCTCGGATTCTTCGAGGGAACACCAATCACCTTCAGTAAAGCGTCCAACGCTCGATTGCTTTTCAATTGCGGGTGAAGGCTCATTGTCGTTAAAAGCGCACATCTGTAGAAATATGAAACCGCGGATCATTCAATAGCCGTGCATTTTCTAAAGATTTGATTGAAATATCTAATGATTCGAATAGAGTCTCTTTTTTAGATGCAAACTCATTTGCATTCCGGAAACTTGTATCTTCAAGCACGTTATGGCCCTCAGACAACACCAAAAATGCACCGGGGATAGGCGAAAGTAGTGACATTTGCGGTAAAAAGAACTGAATTTTCGTATCAATGCAAAAGGAGTCAATTGAGGACCGTAGCAACTCGAACTGAAGAATGCGCTTTTGAAAACTCGACAGCCCATGGGGTGCATTCGTAACGATGAGGCTGCATTCAGCGGCAATTTTATCAGATGGAAGAGGCAGCAGATGGTATGAAACGCCAGCTTTTAGGGGCTCGTGCGATTTTACTTGATGCATGAATGACCGTCCTAAGGAAGTCCTGCATTTCTTGATAACTGTTGCGGTCGGGGCAATAAGTTCCGGGGCAACATTCAGCTCCTTAAGCAAATTAAACCTCATGGCTGTCGTCCAAGGACCAAATAAAACAAACTCATCCTTCAGAGCGAATCCTGCCAAATCCAGCGCGACGAGCGGTTTCGCCGTTGGTGCGGCCCTGCTATTTGGATGCAAAGGCACCTTTAACCCACGAGACACCTGCACATTTTCCGGATCATGGCGTAAACCATCGGCGCTGGGTGCGCACAAAAGCCTTCCAAAAAACACTACTCCGCAAGAAACTGCAAATGTAGCGAAAATATGTAGCCGGTTCCATTTCATTTAATTACCTATTTTTTCCGGAGATGAGCAAAATCTAGCGATGCCAAATGAGACCACCTGGCGGACTCCCACAGTTGGGGTCTAGTTCGAGTGGGCACTCCTATGGAGCGCACCAAATCATTCTTCCCCTTCAGCGTGTATCGCTCTTCGACTAGGTAGTGTTCGTCACTACCACCAGAGCAGATAATCGCTAATTCGCAGTTTCTGCCTTGCAATAATGGGAAAGATTCGAATGCCATCGCTGTAAAAAGGCGCGCCGCAGATTCTATTTTTGAACTCAAATTCGAGCATGCTCTCCCGAGAAATTGGTTTGCTTCTTCATTGCTGAAGCCAGGAACAATCAATATTTCGTCTTGATTTTGAACTTCCAAACGAATGCTCTTTAATTCATAAGACCGGATGTCCCTAAGGAGCATTTCTGAGGCATCTATGAAATCGGAAATGATTTCATCCGGCAACCGAAACGTCTCAAATATTCTGACGTCGACTTTGGCTTCTCCCGGAGCGAACAACAAGGCGCCGGTGATTCTAGTGGCAATCGTTTCATCACCCGGTTCTAATGGAACAAGTGATTGATCGACATCTTCTAGGTGTAGTTGCTCTATCCCACGTTGGGTATGCTCGATCAAATTGTTGAATTGCTTTGGAGAAAGTGCCGATTCTTGGCTGGCGTCTATTCGATCCCTATTTTGATAATAACCAGCTGCGCACCAGCCGGATAATGCTCCCGCAAACAAACTAAACAGAAGTGCCGGATGAACGTTCACGGTGCATCATCTACCACTTCAAATTTGCCGAGATTGCTTCCGGCGGTTCCAGAAACTTTGGAACTAACCCTTGTAAAGGCTGGAGAAATATCCCACCCACCCACACGGATTGCGAGTTGTATGTTTCCTGGGGTTTCTTGTGTCAGTTTGCCCTCCTGAAATAATGCTGGATGTTGACTGGCAGGTATGGCACTGCCATCTCCAGGATTTTGATTGTTGAGCCACCTCTCCCCTTTGACACGATCCTGACCGACGAGGAACGATTGATTTGGAATATCTTCGCCGAACGATACCGGGTCTGTATATGTTCCGTCTCCATTCATGAAGGCGATTTGTACGTATTGCATCTCCTGGTCATCGCTTCCAATTTTCAGAATCTTCTCCGACACCCAGGAGCCGTTCCACCCCACAGACAGAAGCTCCCCAAATTGGTTATACACTGGGATCGGTATATCAATAGACCATCCTGCATGGTAATAACCAGTTCCCTGAGTGGATGGAAGTTTTGGGCGCACCAAGGAACTGCGAGGTTGCCAGTTAAACCAATTCGTCGGATGAAGGCTCAAGCCTCGGATCGAAGGAACGTTCTGAACAGTGGTTGTCTTAGGATCCGGCGTAAACATGATATGATGCGGTTTTTCGACCTTCACATCGAAAGTCCACCCCTTTGCATTGAGAGATATCTTGAGAATTGATTTGGATTGCTGGGGAGAATTGGACGGCCCGGTTGCACGGAATTGGACAGTCAACACGGTACCAACTGCTTCAACATGCTCGATTTCCACGAGGTAACCAGATGGACCAATTTCCCGAGATTCCCACGCGCAAACCGCCAGAGACGCGTCTTCTCCCAGGTCAACGACTAAAATCGGATTGAGTGTAATTGGGTTCTCTGGATCGTCCTTGTTGAGACCCAAAATGTGCTGAACAGGAGGAACGCTGGAACCCGGAGTAGATTCGCTGGCGTTACTGTTCAGTTTAAGCCCATGCAGGACAATGACGGTCGACCCAATGAACCCACCGGTTCGTTTCAAAAACCGTCGCCTTGAAATTGGATCCCCCTTCCAAGCCGCCGCCAGAGGCTGATTCTTTTCGCCAAGCTGGCCACCGCCTTTGTTTATGGAAATTATTGTTTTTTTGTCCATCCGTTTTATTGCGGTTTTCCGATTGCAAGGGTGATGTTACCTGTTAGTAAAATGATTGTCGAGGGAATTTTCAAATTTGCGAATGATGTCCAGCACGAGACGAACTGAACGCGCAGTGCCGCAGCAGATTTGGGAGACACTGCCCACAGGGAAAGTGGTTCCGCCGGCCCGGCGGATTTCGTGCAGCCGCCCGGCGGGCGGCGCCACAGTCATTCATTTTGTCCAGGCTGCACCTCGCTGCTGGAATGCAGCCCCGAACCACCTTAACGCCAACAGATTTCGATTCCTGAACACTGATTTATGTATTCCGGACAACGCGTGATTTCGACATGCCCTGCGGGGCGGCGGCGGTATGTGGCGGTGCTGGCGGCTTACCTGCTGAAGCCGGAGAACCGGAAATTCATCGATGAGCACCACTGGTGGTCCAACACGGCGGACCCTGCTGACCTGGCGTATCTGAAGGAACTCTGCGCGGAATTTCTTAATAAAATGACTGACTAATAATGACTACTGAACGGGCCTTGAAATTGCTGAACCGCTGAAGGAAACGCCCTGTCGGCGGTTGAGCGGATTATTTCCGGCTCTTCCTTGTCTGGCACCCGCTCCAAGTGCGATCACGCCCTGCGGCTTGAAAACGTTGGAATTTCACGGCGCCGCCGTTTGCCTTTGCCCCAGCACACCCCGCAGCTTTACCATCGCTTGCTTCACCGCCATCCACATGTCCAGATAACTGTAGGTGGCCAGGCGGCCGACAAAAACGGCTCATCCCGGATTCGTGTGGGAAAAAGTCTGCGAATCGGGCTTTTTCGAGGAGATTGGAGGATGACTGCGAAAGACCTCGAACAGATGCTGGGCCTGGTGGGACCTTGGCGGGTTACTTCTTTGGAGATTGACCATGCGGCCCGCACGGTGCGGCTGTGCGTGGAGTGTGCGGCGACAACGTGGGCCGATCCCGCCACCGGCGAAGCGCTGCACATCCACGGGTGGCAGGAACGCACTTGGCGGCATCTGGACTTCTGGCAATACGAGACGATACTCGTCGCCAAGGTTCCCAGGGTGCGCAATCCCACGAGCGGCAAAACGATGGTCGTAGCCGTGCCGTGGGCCGCGCCGCACAGTCGGTGGACGCTGGCCTTCGAGCGACTGGCGCTGGAGGTGCTGCTGGTCGCCCGCAGCATTGAGGATGCCTGCCAACTGCTGCGGCTGCACTGGGACAGCGCCCATAAAATCCTCGAACGCGCCGTCCACCGCGGCCTGGCACGGCGCGAGGAGAAGCCCATGGCGCATGTCGGGATCGACGAGAAGAGTTTCGGCCGCGGGCACAGCTACGCCACCGTCTTGAGCGACATCGACGGTCGGCGGTGCTGGAGGTGACCAGCGGGGCGACCAAGGAAGCGGCCGTCGCCGCCATTCGAAGCCTGCCGACGGTGCAACAGCAACGCATCGCGGCGGTGGCGATGGATCGCAGCCCCACCTATCAGGCCGCGGTGGAAGAAGCGCTGCCGCAGGCCCAGATCGTTCACGATGCCTATCATCTGAGCGCCGAACTGCTGGCGCAGGGGGATCACACCCTGGCCAAAACGAAATACCTGTGGCTGACCAACCCGTTGAATCTGAGTTCCGAGAAACTCACCGGTTTTGAAGCGCTGGCGCGGCTCACACTCAAGACGTCACGGGCTTGGGAAATCAAAGAACTCTTTGGCGGATTTTGGGAGCAGGACGACGCACTGCAGGGGGGCGACTATTTTGCGAAGTGGTATCGGCGCACCCAGCGCTGCCGGTTGGAGCCGATGAAGAAGCTCGGCAAGAGTTTCAAAGCCAGCCTGCCACGCTTGCTCAACTGGTTCGCACACCCCATCAGCAACGCCTTGGCCGAAGGCTTCAACAGCGTGATCCAAGCAATCAAATCCGCCACCCGAGGGTTCCGCAACTTCGCACACTACCGCGTCCGCATTCTCTTCCTCCTCGGAAAACTCGACCTTTCTTTGCCGTGAAAATTCCCACACAATTCTGGGAAGAGCCACAAAAACGGTCCGAGGTTCGGCGTCGGCGAGCCTTTTGTATTTCTGATACAACGCCATTCCCTCGCCGAAGGGCATCGGGTAGTACGGCTCATTGGACCCGTCGTGGGCCTGCGGGTATTCGCGGGTGAGGATGGTTCCGCCCTCCTTCACTGCGGATGGCCCCAGCGAGACGGCGCATGCTGGCAAAAGTGTTTGCGGGTGTATCTTCCGTGCCCATTCCGAAGGCAGGGAGGGAGCCTCATTCTCGCTGAAATACCGGTGGTCGTAAATGCGGGTGAAGGGCAGCCGGTTGCACTGATTGATCACCGCCTGGGGCAGCCGTTGCGGACTCCAGAAATGCTCGAACCGCAGACTGCGATACGGCAGGCGACCGTGGCAGCAGTGAAAATGCTCATCGATCTTGCCCGTGTAGATCACCAGATCAGCCCTGGCAGCCTGCCTGCGCCAGTCATCTTTTCCCACTCTCAAATGCACGGGAATGCCCTCCAGCATCCGCTCAAACATTTTCGTGAACCCGTCCTTCGGCTGGCCCTGGAATTCGTCCGTGAAATACCGGTCGTCGTCGTTGTGCCGCCTCGCCGGGACCCGGCCGATGATCGCCGCCGGCATCGCTTCCCACGCCACACCCCATTGTTTTTCCGAGTATTCCACGAAAATCAGCTTCCGGATTTCCTCATCCGTCAACTCCCGTCCGATCTGGGTTCTGGTCCGAGTGTTGTAGGGAATGGAAATCCGCCCGGCCGCGGTGTCGGCCACCACCCGGTGCCGGTAACTCGTCCATTCGGTAAACCGGCTGAGAAACCGCCAGACCTCCGCATCGTTGGTGTGGAAGAGATGCGGGCCGTAACCATGCTGCAAGATTCCGCCGATTCTCCGGTCAAAACAGTTCCCTGCGATTTGCGGTCTGGTTTCGAACATCTCCACCTGAAAGCCGCCCGCCTTCAACAAAACGGCGGCGGTGGCGCCGCTCAACCCGGAGCCAACGATGCGTGCAGTCATTTTCGACGGTTCTACAACAGCACCACCCCAATGCCAAGGAACGAACCTCTCACGGACTCGTATTGCTCATGGAATTCGTGAGTGTCCGCAAAGATTTCCCGAAGGTGGCTCCAATACCGGCGCACATCCGGGCAGGCATCACTCGCGGTGTCATGAAAAATCACGGTTTGGGGGCACAGTTTCATTGCCATGTTGAAATCCCGCTTCACGCCCTCCCAACTGTGGTCCCCATCAATGAAGACCACATCGATCTGCTCCGGCAGCCGCAGCCAGGTTTCCACATCCGCACTGCTCCCCTGCACATAAGTCACGGCCCTCCCCTGCCGGTATTGCTGGAGCAACGGCGGTTCCTCGATGACATCCACGGCATACGAACGGAGTTCAGGGCAGCCGGCCCGCAGCAGGGAATCCAAAATCTCACACGTGCCGCCCCACCGCGATCCGATTTCCAGGTAGGACCGGGCTTCGCGCTGCCTCAAGAGGCAAATCAGACCCGCAAGTTGGTTGGGATACTGCCAGAAGCGCAATCCTTTCCCGCAAAATTGCCATAGCTCACGCGGCATTTGCTCGAGACACTCGTCGTTCATCCCCAGCGACGGCAGAAATCGCTCCAGTTCCGCTTCTTCGAGGGAAAACCAGGCATTTTCGTAAAAGCAGCGCAATTGATCTTTCTCCCGCAAAAAGAAATTACCTTTAAAACAATATTGAACCGGCCTGGAACACAGCGATGCCATTTGCCTCACCTTTCACCTAAGTTCCCGTTTGGGTTTGATTGCGCCGGGTTTGGGTGTTGGTCCCTCGCAAAGGGCATGAGCAAGATTCACGATAAAGGACTACCGTCTATTTCAATTCCGGCATCGGCGGGAGAATTTTCATCGGATCAACCCCCCGCTCTTTCAATGCAGAAATCATCCCAACCTCTTGACTAGCCAGTTCGGATGCCAGAGCCTCACGCTTTTCCCTACTTGAAGGAATCCAATCTCCTTGCAGAGTGGCAACGGTAACCCCCTTGCCGAAGAAAAGTAATGCTATGCGCTTTTGACGCACATTGTGCACTGCCATCTGCGCAGCATTGGCTGCGTAGGGAATTTTTTCTGAAACATCCATCAAAAAGTTAAAATCCGCAATGTTTGAAGATTGAGCCAATCCTTGTATCAAGTATTTTTGTGTATCCGGTGGCGCATTCACGATTAATGTGGCAACAAGGTTCATTTGATTAGGATCATTGACAGCAGCCAGCGTCGATACAACTCCCCTCAATTCCATTGTATTAAACGGCGATGCCACCGACGCACCTGCATCCACGGCCTGCAGAATGTCCCTAATATCGTCGAGGAGACACTCGCCCAACGCGGTGTCTCCCTTAGCCACTTTTTGCAGAATCGGAAACATATCTGACAAGTGACCCCGATTCTTAGGGTCTCTCGCCGCCTGATAATCAGCCATCAACTCGGGTTTTACCAATCTCAGCAAGGACGGCGGTGCGGAGCGATACACCAGAATCCGATCGGGGAGGGTTTTTGCTGCCGCCAGCGCCGCGCGAAACTCTGCCTCCAATTCCGGTGGAACCGGTTCTCCTGCGAGATACCGAGGATTAATCAACTTTTGCACCAAAGCTGCCCTCTCGTAATTGATGTCAGGCGCAGTTTCTGAAGCCGGGCGTCTATCGGCACTAACGCTCGGTTCTGGGCCAATTCGTGAGGCAAGACTGTGGGACTGATCGGTGGCACCTCCATCTCCCGGAGGCGATGCTAGGGAAGTCCCAGTCGAACTCGGACGATTGAAGGTCACAAGAGCATAGAAAGCCGCCCCACTGATGAAAACGAGCAGGCCGACGGTGAAGAATTTATGACTTCTCGTCATGGTACAGTTGTAACTGATTAGCCCCGATTGGCCGCGGGATGCTGTTCGTTGAAAAGTTCCGCGATGCCGGTGATGATGCTTTCCGTTCGCAGTTTCATCGTTTCGGTCAGGCTCTTGAAGATCGCGAACATGGTCGCCCCTTTCTGATTCTTCGAGCATTGCGAGACTTTGCGGCTGATGACCGCGGGGCGCAGTCCGCGTTCG
>JAGNEJ010000109.1 GCA_018003315.1 Verrucomicrobiales bacterium | reverse complement strand
ATTCTTGATGGCATCGGGATGCGGCACGACAACGGGCAAGTGTTGCTGTTCTTGGAGCGTCCCGAGATCGAACCGACAAACAACCGCGCCGAACGCGGACTGCGCCCCGCGGTCATCAGCCGCAAAGCCTCGCAATGCTCGAAGAATCAGAAAGGGGCGAGCATGTTCGCGATCTTCAAGAGCCTGACCGAAACGATGAAACTGCGAACGGAAAGCCTCATCACCGGCATCGCGGAACTTTTCAACGAACAGCATCCCGCGGCCAATCGGGGCTAATCAGTTACGGCGGGGCCATTTGCTCACAGGGTCCGCTCCGGCCTCCGGGCTGCGCCCGGCCCTCGCTGCCGCTCGGGACGGCCTGCGCGGACCCTAACTTTATCCGGGGATGCAGCGCCTTCTTGTTGCTTGCAACCACCCAGCAACTGTGCAACGCTCCCAACCAATCAAGTCACCCCGTTCGACCGCCTCGGCTCCAAGCCGTTCGGCTTGGAGCTTGAAACCAAGCTACATCACCGCACCACTGTTATGAAAACCCAGCATGCATTCAGCCAGTCGGATTGGGGTGGGAGTGCCATCGGTCGGGCCATAATCATCTGGATTGCCATCACTACGGCGGCGCTTGCGCAGGGGTCGGCCACACTCCAGCACTCGCTTTTTTCAAACACGGTCCTGCCGTCGGATGTGGCGGGGCGCAGCATCGCGGTTGATGGGAACATCGCGGTGGTGGGCGTGCCTGCGCAGAAAATGGTGAAGGTTTACAATGCCACGACCGGCGTGCTGCTTCACCTGTTCGAGCCGGTGACCAGCGGCCCGTTTGCCATTTTAGGCCCATTTGGTGAAGCGGTGGCGATCAGCGGGACGCGGATCGCCGTGGGGGCGCCCTCGTCCGGTAGCGACAGCAAGGTCCTCATCTATGACCTCGCCAGCGCCACGCCAAACGTGCCGGTGGCAACCTTGGATCTGCCATCCATCCCCAATCCCTCCTCTCAGGACGACCATTTCGGCAGGGCGGTGGCGATTTCGGGAACGATGGTGGTGGTGGGCGCGCCGCAATTTGCTCACGGCAGCGCGACCAATCCGGGGCGCGTGTTCGTCTTTGATATTGCGGGCGCGACACCTGACACACCGCTGTTCACTTTCAGCGGCCCGTCAGCGCTTGCCGTCGATTTTGGCCGTGTGGTTGCGATCTCGGGCTCGCGTATCGTCGTGGGAACGAGCGGGTCCCAGGTCTTTGTTTTCGACATGACCAGCGCAACACCCACGGTGCCGGTGTTGACCCTCGATAGCAATCAAGGGGGAACCGACAACTTTGGACATGCCATTGGAATTGATGGGAACCGGATCGTGGTGGGGGCGTCGGAACTGCCCACACAGGGCTCCGGATCGGCTTACGTCTATGATGTCACAAGTGCAACACCCACGGCACCGGTGCATACGCTCACGAATCCCGCTGAGGGGGTGGCGTTCGGATTCGCCGTCGCCATCTCCGGGACGCGCGTGGTCGTCGGCGGGGCGAATGTGAACTCGCTCGAAACGGAAACGACATATGTGTATGACCTCGCAAACGCCACTCCGACCACGCCGGTGGTGACGATCAACGATCCCGGTCCGGGGGGAGACGATCAGTTTGGTCAGGCGGTGGCGCTCTCCGGCGCACGTCTCATCATTGGCGCGCCGCACGATGACACCATCGCCCCTTCCGGCGGCATCGGTTATTCCTACGATCTCGCGGGCACCACGCCCACGGTGCCGGGCGCCCTCTTGAACGCACCGACTCCGACGAAGGGCGACAAGTTTGGCATCTCAACGGCGATCTCCGGCGCACGCGTGGTCGTCGCGGCGAACATCGCCGACCGTGCGTTTGTCTATGACCTCGGCAGCATCACGCCGACGGTGCCTGCTTTCGTTTTCGAACAAGAGGGAGCCTCGGCGGTGGACATCAACGGGGTGCTGGTGGCCGTCGGTTCCAATGATGCCGAGCAGGTCAAGGTTTTCGATCTCGCCAGCGCCACGCCGACCACGCCGGTGCTTGTGATCGACGACCCCAATCCCGGGGCCTTCACCGCGTTCGGCAGCTGCGTCGCGATCTCGGGCACGCGCATGGTCGTCGGTGAGCCGATGGAAGACGCGGGAGGCGTGGATGTCGGACGCGCCCATGTCTATGACCTTGCCAGTGCAACTCCGACGGTACCCGTCGCCACGCTTACAAATCCTGCTCCAGCCGACAGTGGAAACTTCGGCGGCGCCGTGGACATCTCCGGTACACGCTTCGTAGTGGGTGCCATCGGCGACGCGACGGGAGCGGATCACGCCGGCATCGCCTACGTTTATGATCTAGCCAACGCCACACCCACGGTGCCGGTCGTGGTGTTGAACAATCCCGCGCCCGCCGAGTATGATGTCTTTGGCAGCCAAGTGGCTATCTCCGGCACGCGCGTTGCCGTGGCGGCGACGGGAGACGACACCACGACTGAGAATGCCGGGAGTGTTTACATTTTCGACCTCGCAGGCGCGACCCCGGCGGTGCCCGTGCTGACGCTGAACAACCCGCACCTCGTCGCAAACGAGACGAGCCAATTCGGTCAGGCTATCGCGCTCTCCGGCCAGATGCTGGTGGCTGGTGCCATCTATGGAGTGGCTGGTCGTGCGTATGTTTACGACTTCGCGAGCACCACACCCACCGTACCCGCTGCGATCCTTGAAAATCCCACGCCCGCTCAAGGCGATGTTTTCGGTGGCGCCGTGGCTGCCGATGGCGGGACATTCGTCGTTGGCGCACCGCAGGATGACACGATCAGGCTCGACAAAGGCGCGGCCTACGTCTTCGGCGTGAGTCCCCATTCACCGGAAATTGATGTGCGGCAACCCGCAAACGTTCTGCTCACCGATGGCGCGGCGAGCGTGAACTTCGGCCTCGAACCCGTCGGCACGAATACAAGCCGCACCTTCACTATCCTGAATATCGGCAACACCCCGCTCACCGGCCTCGGCATCACGCTCGATGGCGCGGGCGCCTCCTCCTTCAGCATCACCGCCAGCCCAGTCGCGCCCGTGCCGGGCCCCAACGGCAGCACCACCTTCACCGTGCTCTTTGCAGCCACGACGGGTGGCGTCAAATCCGCCTCTCTGCACATCGCCAGCAACGACGCCGATGAGGCTCCCTTCGACATCGCGCTGACCGGACGCAGGCTTTCGTTCATCGAGGATGGCGATGGCGACGGACTCAACGACGCCTCGGAATTCAATCTCGCCGCGCTGGGATTTGACTGGCAGCTCAACCAAACCGCGCTGGTGAACACCTACTATGCAAACGCGAACGGCTCCGGGCTTTACACCCCCGCTCAGGTGCAGGCGCTCCATGTCGGCGTGCCCATCATCCAGCGCAATGCGGCGACGGGTGTGTTTACCCTCACCATTGGCGTGGAGAAAAGCACAAACCTCAGCACCTTCGCCCCATTCCCCATGAGTGCTCCGCAAACACGCATCAACGGCCAAGGCAAGCTGGAATTCGAGTTCACCGTCCCGGACAATGCCGCGTTTTTCCGTCTCGAACCGCCCTGATGAGCAGTGTCCTGAGTCTTCGAAGCGGGCTTGGATCGGATCACTCCGCCACCAGCCACCCACCCACGGGTGTGAGACAGAAAAATCAGAGTGTTGCTGGAAGCCTCTATTTTTTTGGACTTGAAAGTGTCTGCGATACTAGACACTGGTTCCCCATCATGACCCCTCCACTCTTAGATCGTCCATCCTTGCTGCGCGACCTCGCCGCAATCACCACCATGCAACGCGGCACTTTGGCCGAAGAATACCGCGAACATCCCTCCCCCGATGGCAAGGGCACCGTGCGGCTTGGCCCCTACTTCAAACACCAGTGCTGGGAAAATGGCCGAAATCTCAGCCGGCGTGTGCCCGCGCGGGAGGTGCCCGCTTTGCGCGAAGACCTCGCCAATGCCTCGCGCTTCGCCGAGATCACCGCGCATCTTGCAGAGATCACCGTGGCCGAGACCCGCGCTCTGCGTGCCGCTCAAGCCGAGGCCGCGCTGGCTTGCGATCCGCAGTGTCTTGCGGCTAAAAAAAACTCCAGGAAGAATGCGCGGCCCAAAAACTCAGCGAAGCCGAGCGCTTCTTCGCCCAAGCGCACAGCCGCATCGCCGCCCAAGGCTTAGGCGGGCCACTGCTGCAATGGGTGGAGGTGGAATTGCGCACCGCTCTTTTGCGTGACGGTGCACGCATGATTGAGTCCCTGCTCAACACTCCGGAGTTGCTGCCAGCCGATCCTCCCGTGCGGCCTCACGAGACGACTCACCGCCATCGCAAGCACCGGCTGCAAACGCTCTTCGGCCTCATCGTCTTCAAGCGCAGCTACTACCACCACCGCCGGGCCAAGTGCGGACGCTGCCCGCTGGATGAAACTCTTGACCTGGTGCGCGGTCACACACCCGCAGTCGCCAAACTCATCGCCCGCGCCGCCACCCAAAGCAGTTCTTTCGAAGAAGCCGCAGCCGACTTGCGCGCCTACGGCGGCCTGGAGCTTGACTCCCGCGGCTTCGGCGCGGCCAGACAAGTCGTGTATCTGGGCGACGGGGCAGCCTGGGTGTGGGAGAACGCCCGGCTCAACTTTCCCGGCGCAGAACAAATCCTCGACTTCTACCACGCCAGCGAGCACCTCGGAACCCTGGCCCAAAGCATCAGCGGCCAAAGCGCCAAAGACCTCCAGGCTCGCTGGTGTCATCAACTCAAAGCCAGCGACAGCAGCGCGATCGTGGCGCAAGCCCAAGCCGCGCTCCAGAGCGCCGATGCAGACAAACTCAGTCCCGAGCAGCGGGAAGCGGCGCAACGCGAGATCGACTATTTCAAGACCCATGCCCAGCGCACCCGCTACGGCGACTATCGGCGGCGAGGCCTGTTCATCGGCAGCGGAGTGGTGGAAGCCGGGTGCAAAACCGTGATTGGTCGCCGCCTCAAACAATCGGGCATGTTCTGGAGTCAACGCGGCGGCGAAGACATCTTGAGCCTGCGCTGCCTCATCCTGGGCCAGCGTTTCGATGAAACCTGGAACGCCCGCCTCCCCATCCTGACAAAACAACGCAACAAGGCCCGCAGATGGTCACCTATCAATAACTGACTTTCCTGTCTTGCACCCTCTTGGTGAGACGGTTACAAACCACTCTGGCAATTCCGGAGATTCCATGCACCTTTGGTCATGAATGCTTTCCGCTGGAGGTTGGGAATGGGATTCGCTTGCTTTCTGGCTGTAGTGCCGGGTCTTGCGGCGACAGGCGGTGAACCGCCTGCGAACCCTGTGGACCGGCTTAATGCCTCGCAGATGCAGGAGGCGTTTCGCCTGCTGCAGCGGCACTTTGTTCAGCCGGAGAAACTGTCGGATGAAGAACTGAACCGTGCAGCCCTGCATGGGCTGTTTGCCCGGCTGCAACAGGGAGCCGCACTGCTGGACAGGTCATCCGACTCCAATGGCAACCAGGATGCGGCGGTCACGCCACTAACCAGTGAACTGCTCACCCCAAAAGTGGCCTATCTGCGCCCTGGCAATTTCTCGCCGGAGGAGCTTCCGCAGATGGATGCAGCGCTGGGTGAATTGGCAAAATCCACCGCAGAAACACTGCTGCTGGATCTGCGCAGTCCGGCACCGGACGGGGACTTTCGGATGGCGCAGCAGATCCTGAGCCGCTTTCTGCCAGAAGGTGAGGCGTTGTTTGAGATCCACCGTCCAGGCGGAACAATTCCGCAGCGCATGACTGCGGAAGGAACGCCGCTGTGGACGAAATCAGTACTTCTCCTGGTGGATTCCGAGACAACCAACGTGGCTGAGGCAGTGGCGGTGGTCCTGAAGTCGAAGCTCAAATCGTTTGTGATCGGAAGCAAAACCCGTGGTCTGGCGGTGCAGTTCAAGGAGTTCGCCCTGGGAAACGATTTGGCGCTGCGGCTGGCGGATGCAGAGATCCGGGCGACATCCGGCACGGACCTTTTCGGCAGCGGATTGATGCCGGATGTTCCTGCACCGTTTGATCCGCAGGAAAAATGTCGTATTTTCACTGCCGCTGCAAAGGAGGGGATGCAGCCGTTTGTCCTGGAGGCAGAACGCCCCCGCATGAACGAGGCTGCGCTGGTGGCCGGTTCAAATCCGGAACTCACCAATCAAATTGCAAAAAGTGCCGGTCAAAAAACCGCGTGGGACCAGCCTCTGCCTCGAGAACGAGTGGTGCAGCAGGCGCTTGATTTTCTGGAGACAAACCAGTTTCTCAAGGAATTGGATGCACCGGAAATTCGCCGGGCAAAAAGGAAGTGATTCCCCCATCTGCTTCAACCATCTCCCGTTTCCTGACATAAACACTGCCGCGGTGGCTCATTGCTTTGCCACTCATTGCTCGGCATCGTAAATAAAATGCTCTGTGGCTAGCCGGCTGGCTTTTGCCCGGGCGGCGGCGCCCTGGGGTCCAGGGGCTTCACCGAGTCGATTCGCAATGGAGACGGCTCCGCGCCAATCCGGACGCGGCATGGATTCGATGAGGCGGATGGCCTTTTCACCGGCCCGGAAAAACCAGAAGAGATCGCCCCCGGGCGGGGCACTCTCCGGGGAATGCACGTTCATGGCCTCGTAATAGGCCTCAAGAGCGGGTCCGGAATGCTGGAGCTGTTCCAGGGCCACGCCCTTGCGCACCAAAGCCTGCTGTTTCCAGTTGGCAGGCACCTCCGGGGTTTGAATGACCGCATCAAAGCATTCGAGCGCCGCCTTCGGCTGGTCGGATTTTCCGGCATCGCGCGCGAGCAGGGTTTCCCCTTTGAGGCAAAGGACGGCAAACCGGGTTTCCCGATCTGGAGCCGGTTCATCCTTCAGGATGGCATCGAACAACTGCAGGGCTGCCGCAGGATCCCGGCGTTGATTGAGTTTTGCCTGTTCGATGCGGGCATTGACTTTCAAAGGTCCATTTCCCTTGGCCACCTTGTCCCAGAGCTTGAGTGCCTCGACTTCGCAGCCCTTGGCCATGCTGCCCAGAGCCGCCTTTCCCGCCCAGAAGAGGGCCGTGTCGATCAGCGGCGAATCCGGCAGTTCCTCCGCCAGCCTCAGAAAGTCGGCCTTGGCTGCGCCATACTGCTGCGCGTTGTAGAGGGCTTCGCCGCTGCGCATGAGGAGTTCCGCTTTCCAAGGGCTTTCCGGATGTCCCTCCAGAAAGGCCGTGGTCTTTTTTGCGACGAGTTCGGGATCAAGAGTCAGGGAGTCAATGCGAAGTTCCAGGACGGCGAGGCGTTCCTGTTCGTCCAGGGTTTTGGCAATTTGAGCGGCCGCGCGCAGCTTGTCCCGGATGCCCGCAATGTCGAACTCTGTTGCCGTTAGGGCGAGTTCCGCCCGGGCGATCGCCGCTTCAAATGCGCGGGGATGCTCTGGGCTGCTGTCCAAAAATGTGGCAAGCAGTTTGTCGGCATCCGGGCCGCCCTGGGCGGCGGCATACAGTCCGCGTTCCAGCAGCAGATCGGCTTGGAAGTTTTTGGTGGCGACCGGGAGACTGTCGATCATGGCAATGGCATCGGTCATCTGTCCTGCCTGCAAGGAGGCAAGTGCGCCATTGAAGGCGGCGAGCAGGCGTTGTTCCGGTTCAGGAGCAGCCCTGGCAGCCTCGTTGAATAGCCGGGCAGCCTGGGAAAATTCGCAGTTTCGCAGCCGGGCGTAGGCCTCCATTTCGGCAGCCAGCGCCCCAAATTCAGGCGGAGCCTTGGCCTTGGTCTCCTCAAGCAGAGCAATGGCGTCGGGAAGCCTGCCCTGCCGGATCAGCAGTCGCGCCTCCTGCAGCACCACGCGCGGCAGCAAAGGGCTTGCTCCATGACGCATGACAAAGTCTTTGCATCGCTGCACCGCCACCTCAAACTGGTCGGCAGCCTCACTGGCGGCGATGAGGGCGAGCCGGGCATAAGGGCTGATGACCGGGTTGGTTTCCGTCACCCAGGATTCGAGAATCTTGTTGAGTTCCGCGACGGGGGGAGTGTTGCACAGAATGATTTCTGCGAACGCGTTGTCCAGCAGGCGGCTTTCAGGTGAAGATGTCACAAAGGCTCCGAGCGTTCTCGCTGCCGATGCCTTGTCGCCGGAAAGCCGCTGGACCTTTGCCAAACCGATCGTCGCCGCCTGGGCGAGTTCCGTGCCGGCGCTTTTGGAGCCAGCTACGGAAGTAAAAAAGGCGAGGGCCTCTGTCAGCTTTTCGTCCTGGAGGGCAAGCCGTCCCTTGAGATAGCGCAGCTGTTCGGCAAACGGCGACTGGAGCGGGGCTTTTTCCAATTCCGCAATGCCCGTTCTGACAGCCGCCAGGTCGTTTCCGAGCCAATGGACTTCCACCAGCCAAAGCAGGGCTCGCTGGGACACCCGGGAGGTGGTCGATTTTGCCAGCGGTTCCAGGATGGATGCCGCTTTTTCCCGGTGCTGCAGCGCCAGGGCAATCGATGCGCGGTTGAAAGCAGCTTCTTCATCCAAGGGGCCCGTGGCGTCCGTCGGCCACTCGCTCAGCAATTGATCCGCTTCCGTCAACCGCCCCAGCGATTGCAGCGCCGCTGCTTTCCAAAAGCGCTCTTCGGGCGACGCAGGATTGGGCAGCGCGGCGGCGGCTCGTTCTGGTTTTCCACACCGCAGGGCGGCTTCAGCAAGGCGGACGGACGCGCTGCGACGCAAGCTGCTCTCCAGTTTGGGCTGAGCCAGGAGACGCTCCAGTTTCGCCAGGGCAACCTCCGGCAACTGGTCCCGGAGGGCCTGGGCAGCCTGCTTCAGGTCCGGCGGTTCTGCAGCGGTGGATTTTTCGGCAGACGGCACAGCAAGAGCCGCGGCGCATCCGGCGCTGAGAAGGAGGAAATTGGCGGCGGCTCGAATCACGTCAAATGCTCTGCGCACATCAATGAATGTCAACCTGCGGCACGGTGCACTCTGGAAAAGCATCAGCCCGCCAGGATGTCCGGGCGGGCTGCAGAAAATGCGGAAGGCGCGAAGCAGGCGGCTCAGTGCTTGAGCACTTCCACCAGCGTCCAGCGCTTGAGCTTGCTCAAGGGACGGCATTCCTGCACTTTGACCTTGTCACCCAGTTTGGCTTCGTCTTTTTCGTCGTGGGCGTAGAGCTTGGTCGTTTTCTTTACGATTTTGCCAAACTTGGGGTGCGGCACCCGCCGCACGACGGCAACGGTGAGGGTTTTTTCCATGCTGTCCGACACGACGACACCCACCCGCTGCTTGCGACGGCCCTGGGCGGGTGAATTGGATTGGGAAGTGGGTTCGCTCATGAGATGAATTGGGAAGTGGCTGGACTTACTTGACTGCTGCGGCCTGGTGCTTCTGGGTGAGGAATGTTTCAATGCGGGCGATCGAACGGCGCAGGTTTTTGATGCGCCCGGTGTTTTCGATCTGCCCGCTTTTCTGCTGAACGCGCAGATTCAGAATTTCGTGCTTCATGTCCCGGCGTTTGGAAGCCAGTTCAGTGTCGGAAAGCTCTCGGATTTCCTTGATTTTCATGGTGTTGGAGGAGAAATTTGGTTAGGCGTGGGCGTCGCGGCGGACGAAACGGGTGCGGATGCCGATCTTGTTGGCGGCAAGCCGGAAGGATTCTTTGGCAAGCGATTCCGGAACTCCGGAGACTTCGAAGAGCATGTGCCCTGGCAGGATCACGGAGACCCAGAATTCAGGCGAACCTTTGCCTTTTCCCATCCGGGTTTCCGGCGGCCGAGCCGTCACCGGCTTATGCGGGAAAATACGGATGAAGACTTTGCCCTTGCGCTTCAAGTTGCGGGTGATGGCAACCCGGCAGGCTTCGATCTGGTTGTTTTTGATCCAGCCGCGGTCCAGCGCCTGAAGGCCGAATTCGCCGTAGCTGACTTTGGTCCCGCGCTGGGCGGTTCCTGCGCGGCTGCCGCGCTGGGTTTTGCGGTATTTTACTCTGGAGGGAATCAATGCCATGGGATGGAGCAGTCCTTTCTATGAAATCGGGGTGAGTGGGGAAAAATGTTCAGGCGACCACCTCGGCGGGCGGTGCGGCCGGTGCCGGTTCTGCAGCACCTTGGGCACCGCGGTCACGGCGCGGGCGGCGCTGTTGGCGGTTCGGGTTGTTGCGCTGGATTTGCTGCTGCTCTTCCTCGGTCAGTTCCTTTTTGTTCACCCAGCATTTCACGCCAATGATCCCGTAAACGGTTTTGGCTTCGGCAAAGCCGTAATCGATCGGAGTGCGGAGTGTCTGGAGCGGCACTTTGCCCTCGCGATACCACTCGGCGCGGGCAATGTCGGCTCCGCCAAGCCGGCCTGCCGCACGAATGCGGACGCCAAGGGCTCCGAAATCCATGGCTGTTTGAACGGACCGTTTCATCGCCCGGCGGAAGGAAATCCGCCGTTCAAGCTGAACTGCAACGTTTTCAGCAATGAGCTGGGCATCGAGTTCGGGCTGCTTGATTTCAAAAATGTCGATTTTGACCTGCTTGCCGCCGGACATCTCAGAGATTTCGGCGTTCATCTTTTCGATTTCAGCGCCCTTGCGGCCAATGACCAAACCGGGGCGGGCGGTAAACAGCGTGACGCGGACGCTGTTCCATGCCCGTTCAATCACGATTTTTGCGACCGCAGCCATCTGAAGTTTTCCTTTCAGATAGTTGCGGATCTTGATGTCACTGTGCAGAAAGCCAGGGAAGTCCTGCTTGCTGGCATACCATTTGGAACGCCAGTCCTTGCTGACGGCGAGACGGAAACCGATCGGATTAACTTTTTGACCCATGAGAGTGGAATTTCGAGGTTGGAACAGGAGAATTATTCTGCAGATTTGCTATCGGCTGCTTTCGCCGGGGCCGTTTTCCGGGGTGCCGTAGCAGCAGGTTTGGCCTTGGCCTTGTTTACCGTGGTGGAAACCTTTCCGCCGTCACTGAGGACGATCTGGATGTGTGCCGTCGGTTTGCGAATGACCCCGGCGGAACCGCGGGCCATCGGCTTCATGCGGCTGAAGGAAGGGCCGGTGAGCGCCACGGCCAGTTTGACCACCAGGTCGTCCGCACTGAGTTCGTGATTGTTTTCCGCGTTGGCGATGGCGCTTTTGAGCGTCTTGCCGACGATGCGGGCTGCCTTGCGCGGGGTATAATTGAGGATGTCCAGCGCCTGGCTGACAGGCAGGCCTTGAATTTCCTTGGCCACTTCACGGGCCTTCATTGCAGAGATGCGGACGTATTTGCTGATCGCACGGACTTCCATGGTGATGTTGCTCCTAGTTGGCGGATGGTTTTGTTGGTTCAAGCTTGATGGCATCCCCTACGGCCACGGGATCGGACTCCTTGTCCAGCGTGGTGATGAGAATGCCGGTGAGTTGGTCGCGGCAATCGACGATGACACCGCTTGCCACAGGATGGTCTTTGCGGGTGATGCGCAGCGGCATGCCCAGCCGCAGCCCGCTGTCGCGTCCTGCATTGATCACAGCAAGCCCCAGATCGGGTTTGTAACTGACGACTTTTGCCGCATCCAGCGGAAGGGGGACGGCCTTGCTTTGATCACTCGTGGCATGCAGGCGGTTGTTTGCCTCCCGCAGGGTCGCCTCCAAGCGCTCCCGATTCGGCGCATCCGCCGATTTCATAAAAGCCAGGGAAGCTTCCGACAGATGGACCAGCTTTTCGGCCAGCTGCTGCTTTTCCTTTTCTGCCAGCCGGTAGTCGTTCACCGCATTGAGCAGCCGGAGCTGCAAGGAGCGTTCATTGCCGCTGAGGGCGGCGATGCCCAGGGCCTCCATCTGCAAGCGCATCCGCCCATAGTCCTCCTTGTATTGTGCGGCTTCCGCACTGGCAGCAGCCAGAGATTCGCCCAGTGTTTCGGTCTTCGCCTTCAGGCTGCCCACTTCCCGCTCCAGATCCTGCATGCGCCGCCGCATCGCTTCCACCGTCATCTCCCGCTCCTGCCGTTCCAGATCATTTCCTGCCGCATCCTTGTTCGATCCCTGCTTGGCCGCGGCCCCCTCTTCTCCTGCCGGGGCCATGGGTTCCTCGGTCGCCGGATGTGTGGGTTTCACCCCGCCAACCTTCAGGTTCTCCGCCGACACGCCCTGTTTGGCTGGTTTTTCAATGGCGGAATTTTCGGATGGTTGAGCCGATGCCATGCCGATTCCGCCGCCAACCGCCAGGACGGCGGCTCGCAGAAAAATCTGTTGGCATGGATTGGATGGATGCATTGAAATAGACAAACTGCTGCTGCCTTTGCCAGAGGAGCGCCGGATAAGGCGAATCAGAGACGCCTGCAGCAAAATGCTTTGCCGAAGCCGATCTCCCGGGCCGCTTCCGTGGACTCTCTGCGAACCGTCCACTGTTTGCTTGAGGGTGCGGTCCAGAAAAGGAGTGCGAAATATAGGGATCACCTGACCGGGCGCAAGGGGAAAAAACCACTTTCACCAGTCCAAGGTTT
>JAGNEJ010000148.1 GCA_018003315.1 Verrucomicrobiales bacterium | reverse complement strand
TATCTATGCCCAGTTGATCAACGACGACGCTTCCCAGACCCTCGTTTTCCTTTCCAGCCTCGATGCCGAGCTGCGCAAGCAAAACATCAAGTCCAACCTCGCAGGTGCGAAAGCCCTCGGTGCCGCGTTCGGTGCCAAGGCCAAGTCGGCCGGCGTCAACCAGGTCGTTTTCGACCGCAACGGCCGTCTCTATCATGGCAAGGTGAAAGCATTCGCCGATGCCGCTCGTGAAGCCGGTCTGCAATTCTAAGCTGCCCATGAGTACCGAAAATAACGGCAATGCTCCTCGTTCCTTCCGCGGTCCGCGGCGCGACTCCCGTCGCGATGCGCAGGCTGCGCCTTCGGATGGTCCGCAGCTGATCGAAAAGGTCGTCTTCATCAATCGCTGCGCCAAGGTCGTCAAGGGTGGTCGTCGCTTTAGCTTTGCTGCTCTCGCCGTCGTTGGCGATGGCAAGGGCAAGGTTGGCGTCGGCTACGGCAAGGCCAACGAAGTGCCCGAAGCTATCCGCAAGAGCACCGAGTCTGCCAAGAAGCGCATGCTCACCGTCAAGCTCAAGGGCGACTCCATTTCGCATGACGTCCTCGGCGAGGCCGATGGTGGTCGTGTGTTGCTCAAGCCCGCTTCCGCTGGTACCGGCTTGATCGCTGGTGGTGGCGTGCGTGCTGTGCTTGAGGCCGCTGGCGTCAAGAACGTGCTCACGAAGTCCATGGGCTCCAATAATCATATCGCCGTCGTTCATGCGACCCTCAACGGTCTGCTGAAACTCCGTTCGGCGGAAGATATTGCGGCGCTCCGCCAGGCTTAAGTTTAAACAAATCTAAATCCGAGTCCCGCCCCCCTTTCCTGGGAGGGCGGGGCGCTTTTTGAGGAATCCTTTTATGAAACTCCACGAACTCACGAACGTCCCCGGTGCCGTCCATCGCAAAAAGCGTGTTGGTTGCGGCGAAGGTGGTGGCCATGGTAAGACCTGCGGTAGCGGCGGAAAGGGCCAAAAAGGCCGTTCCGGTGCGAGCATTCGCCCTGGCTTTGAAGGCGGTCAAATGCCCTTGTACCGCAAGCTGCCCCACCGTGGCTTCAATCAAGCGTCCTTCCGTACGGAGCCTGCTATCGTCAACGTCGGCGATCTCGCTGCGTTGCCGGAGACGGTTTCCGAGGTAAACGCGGCTGTGCTCGTCGAGCATGGCTTCATCCGTAAAGACGAGACCTTCCTGAAGATCCTCGGCACGGGTGAACTCTCCCGCGCCTTGAATGTGACCGCGAGCAAGTTCTCCGAGTCCGCCAAGGCCAAGATTGAGAAAGCTGGTGGCAAAGCCATCGTCGCCTGACGATTCGGCGCGGTGAAACACACCGCGCCATCCCTTTTCCCTCTCGGTTCGTCCGCACCCATACTCCCGTGTTTTCTGCTTTTACGAACTCCCTGAAGATCCCCGAGCTCCGCTCCCGGATTTTCTACACGTTGTCGTTGTTGTTCGTCGCCCGTGTGGGTGCGCACATTCCGCTGCCGGGCATTGATCCGCAGCCCCTCCAACAGTTCTTCGCCGACCAGTCGTCGGGTGGGGCCGGTGGGGCCTTGGTCGGATTGTATAATATGTTTACTGGCGGTGCGTTGGTGAAAGGTGCCGTGTTTGCCCTCGGCATCATGCCCTACATCAGCGCTTCGATTATCTTCCAGTTGATGACCGCCGTGGTCCCGCAACTGAGCCGCCTCCAGCACGAAGGCGATGTCGGTCGCCAGAAGCTGACGCAGTATACGCGTTATGCGACGGTGCTGATCTGCTTGGTCCAAGGCGCGCTGCTCTTGGCTGCGCTTGAAAACCCCGGTCGTCTTTTCCCCGGCTACGATGTAAACCATTATGGTAGCATCGTGATCATGAACCAGTGGACGTTTATGTTCACCTCGATCGTGATCATGACCGCTGGTACGATGTTGTTGATGTGGCTCGGTGAGCAAATCACCCAGCGCGGCATCGGCAATGGCGTCTCCCTTTTGATTACGGTCGGCATTTTGGCGGACATCCCAGGCGCCGCGCAGGCGACCTACCGCTTCTTCCGCCCGGTGGCGGGCGTCAGCACGGGCCACGGCCCATTGCAGGCGGTCGTGATGCTGCTCCTCTTTATCGCGGTTACGATGGGCATCATCCTCGTCGTGCAAGGCCAGCGCAAAATCCCGGTCCAATACGCCAAGCGCGTGGTGGGCAACAAGGTAATGGGCGGGCAGAGCTCGTTCCTTCCCCTGAAGGTTAATTATTCCGGCGTCATGCCCGTGATCTTCGCCAGCGCGATTTTACTCTTCCCCCAGCAGATTCTTTCGCAGGTCGGCGCGTGGCTGAATCTCAAGTTCCTCATCGAGTTTTCCGAAAACCTGATCCGTGGACACTGGGTTTACTACGGCGGTTACACCATGCTGATCCTCTTCTTCAGCTACTTCTGGGTATCCGTGATGTTTAAGCCGATTCAGATCGCCGACGATTTGAAGAAGTATGGTGGCTATATCCCGGGCGTGCGTCCGGGTGAGCCCACCGCCAAGTTCCTTGATTTTGTCATGACCCGCCTGACCTTGGCTGGTGCGATTTTCCTCACGGTGATCGCGGTCATGCCCGACGTCCTTTTGTTTGAGCTCAACGTCCCTCAGCGCATCGCCGTTTTCTTCGGCGGCACGGGTATGTTGATCACCGTGGGTGTCATCCTCGACACCATGAAACAGGTCGAGACGTTCCTGCTCCAGCGCCACTATGATGGCTTCCTGAAGAAGGGCCGTGTGCGGGCGCGCAGTGGCGCGGTGCACGGGATGACGGGCGACGCCCTGAGTCATGATGCCGTCATGAAGATCGCGCTTCCCATGTTGGGATTGCTCGTCCTAGGCCTGACAATTTGGGCCTACAAAGTGTTTTTGGTGAATTAAAGCTTTACATTGGTCGTTGCCCCTTCACGCTCCGACCTCTTTTTCCGCTCTGGCAGTCCCGCCAAGCGGAAAGTCCTTTTGCTCGGTTCGTCAGATTTTCCTTCGGAAGATGTTATGAACCAGCTGCGTTCTTTACAATCTGAGCACGTCTCTCCCGCCACACTGATGCGGCAGGAGATTTCGCGTCCGGCCTCCTCCTCTGCAAAGAGCGAAAAGGCTTTGCTGGCGGCACTTCGCCGCTGGTTTTGGATGCGTAAACCCGATGCGGGCTTTGTCCTCACCGACTTCCCGGCTACGCTGCTCCAAGCTATGGTATTCGACGAATGGTTGGATGCGCGCAACGAAGCGCTTGATGCGGTCTTCGCTGGCGCAAATACATCCCCCGAGTTGATCGAATACTACCGTAACCACGGCCTCCTCTCGGAGGTTTTCTAATTGGTATGATCCCGATTAAAACAGAACGTCAAATCGTTCAAATTCGAGAAGCCTGTGCTGTTGCGGCGGCTGTCCTTCAGGAATTGAAGGGACTAGTCCGGCCTGGAATCAGTACGCAGGATATAGAAGAGGCTGCCCACGTCACCATGGAGCGACTGGGTGCACGCAGTGCCTGTTTCGGTTACCGCATGGGATCGCGCCGCTATCCGGCGCACTCCTGTATCTCGGTTAACGAAGAAGTGGTGCATGGCATCCCGTCTTTCCGCCGCATCCTCCGCGATGGTGATATCGTTTCCATCGATATCGTCGTTAACTATAACGGCTTTATCGGCGATAACGCGGTCACCGTTCCAGTCGGCCTTTTGAAGCCGCAGTGGGAAAAGCTCCTCCAGGTAACCGAGGAGTCCCTGCGACTCGGCATCGCCCAGGCACGCGTCGGTAATCGCATTGGCGATATTTCGAATGCGGTCCAGACCTACGTCGAAGCCAATGG
>JAGNEJ010000051.1 GCA_018003315.1 Verrucomicrobiales bacterium | reverse complement strand
ACGTGAACTTCCTTCAACTCCGCGTGGATCGCCACCCCGACCACTTTCCACGGCGCCTTGACCCCAATGGACTGACTGTAAAAATCTTCGATCGTTAATGCGTTCATGCCTCACGGCTTACCAGACGGCTTGAGTTTGGCCAGTTTTTTTATTATTCTCCTAGCAATTGGTTTTGACCGCCGCCGATTTCGACGATGGAGTTCCCGGCCGCCAATTCCGCTGCGACGAGCGCCTTCAGCGCCGCCGGAAATTGGGCCAGTTCGTTTTGCTGTTCCGGGGTGAGATTCACTATGGTTTCGGGTCGGTCGGCAGCGGGGCGATGCCGGCCCATTTGTGCAGATAGAAGCTCGCCACGCGGCAGATGTCCTGCCTCATGCACTGGCTCTCCGGTCGCACGCGGGACAACTCGAGAATCGATTTCAGCTCGGGCGTGAAATCGCCACCGCATTTTTCCCGCAGCGCCTTCACCGCGGTCAACCAGCCGTAAAAGCGCGTGGACGCGTCCGCGGCGGTCTCGAAGGACGGGTCGGCCTCCTTGGGCGTGTGGTTGAACTTCGTGATGCGCGCGGCAATGTCCCGCCCCGCCGCTTGCACGGCGGGCACGAGTTCCTTCGGCGGCGCGGGCAGCAGGCCGAGGCAGTGCAGGGCATCGTGCGCGAGCTTCGGGTCTTCGCTCAAGACCAGGCCGCCCAGTTCGGCGACGAGGTTAGTGCGACTCGCGATGAGCTGCAACGCGCGCGGTGTTTGCGGCTGCTCGGAGGCGACGTAGGGAAACCAGGTTTGCACCGGCGAATCCAAGGGAATGGCGGCGAACTTCTTTTCTTCCTCGGTCGCCTTCTCCGCTTTGGCTTCCGCCTCGGTCGGCTCGGGCGGCGGTGGCAGGATGCGTTGCACGCGGAAACGATACGCGGCCTTGCTCTCCGGCCACGGCGGCTCGCCCGCGCGCGGCTGCGGCAGCCACTCGCTCCATTGCTCGTGCGACGGGCCGGGCCGCGCGGGCAACGGCAGCATGAAACTGGCGAGGTTCGTCGCCGCCACATCCGCCCGGATCATCCGCTGCCCGCGCGTGGTGAACAGCGGCGCTTGCGCCGGCACAATCCAGCGGCCGTTCTCCCGGCGGGCCTGGTCGAGCTGCAAGCTCCCGGACTGCGCGGCGCGTTGCCGCTGGTTGACCACCGAAGCGAGCGTGAACTTCGCCTCGCCGTCCGGCTTGGGCTGGCCGGCGGGCAATTTGATTTCCACTTCGAGACGCAACTCGTGGCCGTCGAGTTTGGGCGGGAGATCGGCGAACAGGTAAAGCGCCAGCGCCACCAGCGCCGCGACGCCGAGCACGAGGCCGAGCGAACAGCCGGCCGCCTTCCAGAAACCCGCCGCCGCGAGCCACCGCGCGGTGGCCAGGCCGATGATGCCCCCGGCAATGCCTCCGAGGACGGCGAGGCCCACAATCGTGTAGCCATCCGCGCCTTCGCGGGTGGTGACGTGATACCATTGCGTGTATGCGGCGGCGACGAGACCCGCGCTGAACAAGCCTAGGACGCCGGTCAGCGCGGCGACGAGAAGAGAGTTGAGCCAGTTCATGGAGCGGGGGAGGCGGACGGTGGATTGGGTTGGGACGGCGAGCGGCGTTTGGCGATGGCGGCGCGGAGGCGTTCCCAGCCTTCCGGGTGCTCATCGAAGACGCTGTCCTTCCAGGTCTTGAGATAGTAATCGAGCGAGACGCCGTTGGCGGTCGCCACGTCCAAGCGGACGCCGCGTTCGACGAGGAACTGCGCGGCCTCCCATTGCCGCTCGCCGGTGAAACGCAGCACGGCGGACTGGCCGTATTCGTCGAGCGCCTCCACGTCCGCGCCGTGCTCGACCAGCAGGCGCACGATGTCCAGGTGCGCGCCCGCGTGCAGCAGGGTGGTCCGGCCCGTGACGCGGTCGCGCTGGTCCGCGTGCGCGCCATGTTGCAGCAACAGGGCAATCGCCTCGCGGTAGTTCGGGATGCGGTCGTGGGAAAGCAGCACGGCCAGAATCAGCGGCTGCCCCTTTTCATCCTTCGCGTCGCGCGCGGTTGCACCCGCTTCGAGCAAGACGCGCACGCAGTCGAGACCGGTGTCGCTTTTCGCGGTTTTCATTGCCAAAGGGAACTGGTGGAAAGCGCGCCGGTGGACGTTTCCACGATGACGAGGATCGGCTCGGAGACTTTCTCCGGCACGGGCGGGCGCGTGCCGACGAAGGCCACGAACCGCGCGTCCGGCAGGATTTGTTTCAGCGTGAAGCGGTCAATGCCCGTGTCGGTTTTCCAGACGACCTTGCCCGCCGTGTCCACGCGCGCCACGACGAGTGTGGCCGTCAGGCCCGGCGCGGAGGTGTAGATCATCAGGAAACCGTCCGGGCCGGAGAACCGGAGCGGATCGGCCTTGGCGTCCGCCCGCACGAACGCGGCGTTGAAATACCCGTCGCCGGGCAGGGCCTCGAGGGAAAGAATTTCGCGATTCCCGCGATCCAGTTCCGGGCCGAGTGCGGCTCGATGGAAACGCCGCAGTTCCTTGGCGTCGGCGGCGCGGTTGAACGGTCGCAGCCAGGACTTCGGCCGGTATTCGAGGGCCGCCTCCCTCGGCGAAAGCAGCCCCAGCCACGCGGTGGGCGAAGGCCGCGCGCCCACGCTCAGGAAATCGTGGAGCGTCAGCTCGAAGGGCGATTTCGCCGCGTCGCGCTCGACGCGCGCCGGCACGGCCCGGAGCGTGTCCGGTTCGACTTCGAGCACCGTCTGCCGATCGGGCGAAGTCACGCGCAGCCGTTGGGCGAAGGAAATGCGGCGCGGATCATCCCACGCTTCCGCGAGCGAGGGATTGGCGGCGCGCAGTTCGGCCGGGCCGACGAGCTTGCCCGTCGCGAGGTTCACGCCGCCGAGGCCCTTCGCGCCGAACCAGACCGTGCGTCCGTCGCAACCGTGCAGCTTCGCCAACTGCAATTCGCCGGGGCGAAATCCCTTGGCGATCTGGATCAGCCGTCCCGCCGAGCGGCCGTCCACGGGATGGAGAAACAGCGCGAGGCGATAGCGGTCGTTGGCTGGATTGCGGTGCAGGCTCGGCACATAAGGCTCGAGCGTCTGGATGAGCGTGGCGACATGTTGCGGAGTGCGGACGGAGAGCGCGATGGGAAAACCGGTGGGGGAGGCGATCATAAATACCTTCCTCAAAGCGACCGCGCCGACGGCCAGGACCAGCACGATGAGGCCGAGGATGAACTTGAACGTCGTCAGGCGGGTGACGAACGATACGTCTGGCCGCGCGCGAGATTTCGGGGGGACGGTCGCAGCGGCGCGAAGGTTGATCCAGCCCATCTTGTCATCCATCTCCGCGCGACCGCCGGGCGACATCTGCCGGACCGCCGCCCCGGCCACGCGCCGCATGATTTCCGCGCGGCGTGCCGCCGCCCACGGATGCCGCGCGCGCCAGGCGGCCTCGTCCCCCACATTGATGACCGCGACGAAGTCCCCGCCTCCCAGTTCCCAGTAGAACGTGAGCTGGCCGACCGACTCCCGGTAATGCACCGAGCCGCAACGCCCTTTCCCTTCGATCTCCACGGTCCAGTCCGTCGCCGCGCTGGCCGGACCGGACGCTCCGGGGTTGGATTTGCTGTCTTCGTTCACGAAGGGATGGAAATTTTGATTTCAGCCGCCCGGCCATGAGCATGTCCGGGGCAAAAATCCACGCGCGCTTCGTGCCGATGATGCTTATTCCCCACCGCCGTGCTCATCGTCGGCATTCTCGCCATCAAACCGCCCGGCACAAGCGCAAAATCCCCGAGATCCGCCCTCGCCACAGCGGATCTCTACAAGCTTCCAATCACCTGATATTCAGCACCGGAAATCATCCGGCTAAACCTCCCGCGCCCCCCCCCGGAAAGGATGCGCTCATGGTCAGCACTCGTTACCGCGTCCCGAAAGCAACCGAAAAACACGTCCTCGATCGTGTCCGCGTCCGCCTGATCTCCTCTGACGACACTCTGGAGCGCGAGCGCATTCGCGAACGCATCGAAAAACACCACTACCTCAAAAGCGACGCGCTCGTCGGCGAGCAACTCCGCTACGTCGCCGAACTCGGCGGCCAATCACCTCAAGGATCGCGAGCAATGGATCGGCTGGGACATTCCGCAGCGCCGCCGCCGTCTCGCGCTGGTCGCCAACAACGCCCGCTTCCTCATCCTTCCCGGTGAGGACTGCTCCAATCTCGCCAGCCGCGTGTTGGCCCTCTGCTGCGGGCGCCTCGCCGACGACTGGAACCAAGCCTACGGCCATCCCGTGCTGGTCGCCGAGAGCTTCGTGGACAGCCCGCTCTTCCGCGGCACCTGCTACAAGGCGCAGGGCTGGGAACTGTTAGGCCGCACCAAGGGCTGCGCCCGCAGCCGCCAAGACTACTACACCGCCCATGGCCAACCCAAGCAGATCTGGGTGCGCGAGCTGCGGCCCGGAGCCTGTGCCGTCCTGCGCGCTGCGTGCCTGCCCGCTGAGTTCCAACCGGTCGAGGACGCCGTCATCCCGCGCTGCCACACCCCGGCGGCCGACCTGCGCAAGCTCCTCGTCCTTTGCCGCCAGGTGCCCGACTGGCGGGCGAAAAAAGGCCGCGACTATCCCTTGCCCTGCCTTCTCGCCATCGTGGTCATGGCCACCTGCCCTCCGGCCGCGTGCTCGGCACCGTGGCGGTCGAAGAAAAAACCAACGAAATCCCCGCCGCGCGGGAGTTGCTCGCCAAACTCGGCCCGCTTGACGGCAAGCTCCTGATGCTCAACCTGGGACCACCACCTTCCTCAGCGGCAAACAAAAGGGCAAAACCACCCAGGAAACCGTCCACTACCTCTGCACCTTGCCGCCGGACCCCGTGCGGGCCGACGAACTGCTCGTGCGCGTCCGCCGCTACTGGGAGATCGAAGGCGGCCTGCACCAGCGGCTCGACGTCAGCGCTGCGGAAGACGCCAGCCGCGTGCGCAACCGCAACGCCCTGCTGGTTCTCGGCATCCTGCGCCGTGCCGCGATGGCCCCCTACCTCGCCTGGCGGCGCAGGCGGAAAAACAAGCGCCAAGCGACCTTGAAGGACTTTCACTCCGAGATGGTCCGCTTCAACAGTCGCCTCGCCTTCGCCACCATCACCGCCGCAAACCGAAGAACCAAAAAAAGGAAGTCGAGAAATTTAGTGCCCGGGTTGGTGAACCGCCGGAGCAAGTGGCCATTGAAATGATGTTTGCGGTCGTCTGACCTTTCGGCAGTTCGATAAACAGCGAAACCTATCCGCTCTACGAAATCACCCGGAGTTACGGGAAATCAGCTCTCCCCTGGCTCTGGAACCGTTTGGAGCGGGACGGGTTCAAATACAGGTTCGGTCGCGATTTCCTTGGACTCATTGATTCAGAGTTAGGGATTCCAGAAACACTCCGCCAGCTTCAGGAGCGGATCGAAAAGGAGCCTGGTACTGAAAACCGGGCGGACTCGCAGGCGGCTTCCGATTATCTCGCGCAATTCGCTCCAAAGCGAGATCGGGAAAACAGGCCGGAAATGTTTTGGAATTCACTATTCGTCGCGGCTCGGTTGGGAACTCCACTATGCCCAAACAGGCGCTTGGAATTAAATTTCCTGGAAAATGATTCGAAAACGGCACCGCGAAAAGCTGACTCTTCCCGGAATAGTGTGGTAATCAGTCATAAGGAACAGGCTGCTATATTAGCAGTGCAACTATCTTATTGTCAACTGTTTATCAAATGTAAACAAGCTCTAGTGCTGCAGAGCCGCCAGATGTGTGGCGGCGGCATTGACCAGCCCGTTGATGTTGCAGCCGTCTTCCAGCACGGAAACCAGGCGACTGTGCGGACCACTGCGGGTGGTTGGATTGTGTCTGATGCTGGGCGACGGCCCTGGGGGAATGTTCACCTGCGAAATTTGGTTGTGGATGTCCGCATTCTGACCACCAATGACGCTTTCCATCCTTTTCCGCATGGGCAGCATTTTTGGTCAGAACTTCCGCATCTCCACGTTCGGCGAATCGCACGGCGGCGGCATTGGCGTCGTTATCGACGGCTGCCCGCCGCAGCTTCCATTGTGTGAGGCGGACATCCAGCGCGATCTGGACCGGCGCCGCCCGGGCCAGAGCAAGATTGTGACCCCGCGCAATGAAGCAGACCGGTGCGAAATTCTCAGCGGGGTCTTCGAGGGAAAAACGCTGGGCAGCCCCATCGCGGTGCTGGTGCGCAATGCGGACGCCAGGTCCTCAGCTTATGAGGAAATGGCGGTGAAATACCGTCCGTCGCACGCGGACTTCACCTACGACGCCAAATACGGCATTCGGAACTGGCAGGGAGGCGGACGGGCCTCCGCCCGCGAAACCATTGGGCGCGTTGCGGCAGCGGCGGTGGCCCGCAAAGTCATCGCCAGTCTGGTGCCAGAGTTCACCGTCGTCGCCTACGTCAAGTCGATCAAGCATCTGCTCGCCACCGTGGATCCGGCGACCGTCACATTTGATGCGGTGGAAGACAACATGGTGCGCACGGGAGACCCTGACATGGTTCAGCCGATGATCGACCTCATCGAATGCGTGCGAGCCGCGGGCGATTCTGTCGGCGGGGTGGTGGAATGCGCTGTCCGCGGTTGCCCCGCTGGGCTGGGGGATCCGGTCTTCGACAAACTGGAGGCGGACCTGGCCAAGGCGATGCTCAGCCTTCCGGCGACGAAAGGCTTTGAAATTGGCAGCGGATTTGCCGGCACCCAGTTGACGGGTCTGGAGCACAACGATGCCTTTCGGATGCAGGACGGTGCCGTGGCCACCGTGACCAACCGGTCCGGCGGCGTTCAGGGCGGCATCAGCAATGGCGCGGACATTGTCTTCCGGGTGGCATTCAAGCCGACAGCCACCGTCATGAAATCGCAGCCGACGGTTTCCGTTAGCGGGAAAGACACCGAGCTTCAGGGTCGCGGTCGGCACGATGCCTGCGTGCTGCCGCGTGCTGTTCCCATCGTGGAGGCCATGGCCCTGCTGGTCGTTTGCGACCACCTGCTGCGGCAACGCGCCCAGACTGGCGTTGCCGGCAGTTTGTGGACTGCCAGCCAAGCGTGAGGGATGTGCCTGCCATTTTCGGAGGATTGGGAAATGATCCCGGCGGACTGCGTCCAGAGCGCCGCCATCCCGTGCTTCTGTGCTTGCGAATGGAAGCGGTTCCTTGGAGAGGTGTCGCATGGTTTTGCTGGTAAACTCAACCTTTGTCCACCTGCTCCGGACTGCCTCTGCACTGGCAGTCGGGCTGCTGGCCGGCTGTGGAAAAAAGGAGGCGCAGCCCGCAGCACCATCATCCCCGGCTCCTCCGGATGCGGGAACCGTCCGGGATTTCGCCGGCGAACTGAATCCGGTCGCCCAGCAGCGGCGCCTGCGCATTGTCTGGGTCCAGCACGCCCAGTCTGGCGCGGCTGATGTTGCCGCAAAGTCCGCGGAATTGATCCTGTTGGGGCTCGACAGTCAGGATCAGCGGGGCATCCGTCGGATTTCTCCAGACACCGGAAATTTTTTCCAGCCTCTGCTCACCAGTGACGGGGCTCGCGTGGTGGTGACGGACCGTTCTGCGGAGCCGGTCATCCACCTGATCGATTGGGAGAATGGCCGCCGTATAATGTTAGGGTCTGGCGCAGCGTTGTGCGTCTGGAAGGATCCGGCCACGCTGGATGACTGGGTCTATGCACTGGAGGAAATCGAGCCCGGAACCCGCGGCAGCCTGGTGGGGCATCGCGTGGTGCGCTTTCTTTTGAAACAGCCCGATGACCGTGAGATTGTCTGGGTGGAAAGTCCGGTGGAAGCGGCATCGTTCCGGGTATCGCGCGACGGACGGCGCGCCGCAGCCCAGGTGCCAGCGCCTGCCGTGGCCCGGCTGAACTTCGGATCGGGGCGGGAAATGCATCCGCTTTCCCAAGGGCTCTGGCCCAGCCTGGCCCCGGACAACAGCTACGTCGCCTGGTCCTTCGATGCCGCGCAATCCGCCCTGGTCATGGCGGCTCCAAATCAAAGGCAGACCTGGCAAATCCCGCTGCCTGCTGCTCCTGGCATGCCGGGGGGCGGGCAATTCTGGCACCCCCGCTGGAGCAATCACGTCGGCGTCTTCGCCTTTAGCGGGCCGTATCTCCGGTCGCCGGAGGACCCGGCATACGCGGACAAAGCGGATGGTGCCGGTGCTGAAATCTGGCTGGGTCGGCTCGGTCCCGGCGGCTCTGAAATTCTCAGTACTGTCAGGGTGACGACCAATGATCGGAGCGACGGTTTTCCTGACGTGTGGGTGGAAGGTCCGGCGGTGGAAACGCTGGCAGGTTTTCCCCAGGCTCCGGAGGACAAACCGGATGAAGAACCCAAGCCCTGGCCGGTGAACAGTGAAGGCGCCTTGTTTGTCTGGGATACGGCCGCTAGGGACAACAAACTGCCGAGCGCAGACGGGGAACGGATCTGTCGAGTCGAGGCTCGGGGATTTGCCTCGTTTGGGCGGCACTTTGACATGGCTCTGAGCGGCGGGGCCTTTGAGGCGGATGCCATTTCTTCGCAGGCCATTGGTCCGGCATGCCAGCAGGCGAATGCCTGGACGCTGGAGGCCATGATCACTGAGAGCCGCGAGGGCCTGGAACCGTTGAGCCTCCGGCTGATTTCGTATGCGGATGCCGCCGGGTTTGAGATTTTCGGCCTCTACCGCGTGGACAACAGCCTGGTGCTGCGCCTGCGGATGGGCACTGCCGATGAAGCGCCACAGGTGCATCCGGTCAAGCTCGCAAACCATCGGATCGACAACGAAAAGCCCTATCATCTCACCCTGTCCCTGAGCGGTGGAAAACTGCGCGTGTTTTTCGAAGGAGTGCTGTCACGCGAGATCGCCCTGGAAAAGCCTGCGCTGTCAGGCTGGACTGCCGGACGCTTGCAGATGGGGGACCTGCAGCCCTATGGGGGAAATCAATGGCAGGGAGTGATGGAAGCAGTGGCGGTTTATGCGCGCAGTTTGACGGAGGACGAAGTGCAGAAGAATCACGCTGCCGCCCGGCAGAAGGCCGCGCTGCGTCGTCCGATTTCACGGGTGCGACTCCGCGGAAAACTGCTTGAGGCCACGCCGGTTCCGCCGCTGGGTGCCGGGCAGCCCTATCCGCGCCTGCTTCTGGCCTCCACCTATGCGGTGGAGAAGGTGCTTTACGGAATCTGCGAACAGAAAACTGTGGTGGTGCTGCACTGGGCAGTCATGGACCGCAAACCGGTGCCAGGCATGCCCCGCGAAATTGGACGCACCTATGAAATGCTGCTGGAACCGGAATCCGGACACCCGGAACTTCAGGCGGAGCGCATCCAGAGTGCTGTCGCCGGTGTCCATGCGCCCAGGTTCATCGACGTTCTCCCACCCGCCTCCCATGAAAGCAATCCCTAGCATTTATCTCCTGGCCGCTGCCGCTGCCGCCCTGCCCGCTGTCCGCAGTGAGGAAGCATTTTACAAGGAGGTCGCGGTGAAAGCGGCCACGGCCTCCAAAAACGAACAGCGTGCCGTTTCTGGAGAGGAAGGCTGGCTGTTTCTCAACAGCGAACTGACACACCTGGGCAAAGGCGCCCTGACCAAGGAGGCCGTCGCCCCCGCCGTGCGGCAGATCGCTGCCTTCCAGAAGGCACTGGCCGCCAAAGGGGCGAACCTGCTGCTGCTGCTGGTCCCGGCCAAGGCGGAAATCTATCCTGACAAACTGGCGTCCGGTTTCACGCCGGAATTGCTGGCCTCCCGCCAGTCGCTCCTCCAGGCAGATTTGCAGGCTGCCGGTGTCCGGAGCATCGACCTGGCGTCCGAATTCGCCCGGCGGCGCAAGGCTTCCGGAGATTCTCTGCTGTATTGTCTCCGGGACGCCCATTGGTCTCCAAGCGGAGTGGAAGCCGCAGCCGATCTGGTTTCCGCCGCAGTGAAGGACGCACCCTGGCTGAAGGAGACGACGACGCAAAAACTCAATCTGGCACTTTCCGATCCCGCCACGCTTGAAATCCGCGGTGACCTGCTCGGCGAACCCCACACCGCCTCGCTGGGGGCGGAAACGATCCGCCTGCGCTATGCGGGCACGAAAAACGGCGGGACCATCGAACCGGCGGCATCCGCAGCGGGCGATTCTCCGGTGCTGCTCCTTGGCGACAGTCACACCATTGTATTCAGCATGGGAAATGATTTCCACTGCCGCGGTGCAGGCCTGGCGGACCATTTGCAGCAGCGGTTGGGCGTGCCGGTGGGCATTGTTTCAAGCCCAGGATCCGGAGGGGACACCGCGCGCCAGCAACTGGCCCGCATGGCCTACCGTTCGCCTGACATTTGGAAACGCCTGCGACTGGTCGTCTGGTGCTTTTCGGTTCGCGAGATCACCGAGGGCAGATGGCGTGATATTCCCCTCAAATGAAGGGATCGCGCCCTGTTCCGTGACGGATCATTTCCGCTCCTGCGGTCGGGTGAGGCTGGCCAGCCATTGAAGAATCAGCGACGTGCCCTGGGGGTCGATGCGTGAGCTTCCAACCGGCGGCATCTGTCCGGCACCGCGGCTGGTCAGGCGCACGGGCAGCACCGAGCGACCGGCATCACCTGCACAAATGATCCGCGCATCAGGCATGCCGTAGTCTCCGTGCTGCGGCGCGGCATCAATCAGATGCTGCGCGCCAGTGTCCAGCCACGGCGAAAGGTCCATGCGGCTGTTGCCCCCGCCCTCATGCCGGTGGCAGTGCGAACAGTTGACCGCGAGGTAGGACCTCACTCGTTCCTCCAGGGAGGCGGTTGCATCGTTAGGATCGGCAAGTCGCGGAAGGTCCGCGGGCGGTTTTGGCCACGGGCTGGCAGCGGGCGCTGCGGCCCTGACCAGGGCGCGGCTGCTGAACAGCTCCAGTTGATGGATGTTTCCGCCGCGATGCTTCACCATCCGGTTCAACTGGGCCGTGGTCAGGCCGAGTGCATAATTGGCTCCCCGGGCATGGCAGAGAACACAGTCGGACCTGGCCGGCACATTCCATTCCTGTCCGGCAACCACCAGATGCCGTCCTTCCTTGGGAGCCAGGCGGGCATCCGTCTGCGCATCGTTCCACACATAGGAATACCCGAACCAGTCGGCATCCTGCCGGAGGAGAATCCGCGTTTCGATACGGCGGGTCGGCCGGGTTTTCGTGGCAGGAAGTGTTAGGGTTTGCACCAGGGCCGTTCCGTCGGGGAAGGTCCATGATTTCCACGGCCAGGCAGGCTCGTTCTGCGGCGGGAGTTCTGCGGAACTGAGATCGTGCATGGCCAGCATCCGGTTGGAAAACGCACCGTCGTGCCACCCCGGAGCGTTGATTTCATACCCGATGACGCCCTCCGCGGGCAGCAGTTGTTCCGTGGAGGAAAAGAGGTTCGTGTCGCTCAACTGTTGTGGAAAAGGACGCTGGCCTGCTGCGGGTGGTGGTGTGGGCACCAATTTCCAGAGGGCATTTCCGAGGTGGTCCGCCAGCAGGATGTCACCCGAGGCATTGGTTCCAAACCCGGCAATGGCGAGCGGAGAATCTGTTAATTCGCGGTTCCAAAGCAGTCGCCTGCCGTCGTGGCGGGCCGCCCAGACCCTGCCGGTGCCGTAGTCGCCGTAAAGATAGGCTCCTTGCAGGTGGGGAAATTTCTCACCGCGATAGACGAATCCACCGGTTAGGGAGCGGAACACGGCATGATCATGTTCGATGGTGGGCGGCGTGAATGGGGAGGGACCGCGCAGCCGTCCTTTCAAGAAGGGTCTGGAGCCTTCAAATTCGCTCCAGCCGTAGTTGGCGCCGCGTTCCAGCAAGTGGGCGTATTCACGCAGGTCCTGGCCGTTCTGCCCGATCCAGATCTGGCCTGTCATGGCGTCGCAGGTGATGCGCCACGGATTGCGCAGGCCGTAGGCCCAGGTTTCCGGACGCACGGCGGAGTTTCCAACAAAGGGATTGTCCGGCGGCACCCGGTAGGGCTGTGCTGCGGTGGAGCCATCCACGTCGATGCGCAGCACTTTCGCCAGCAGGGAGCCCGTGTCCTGTCCTGAATTGCCAACGTCGGAGTTTGCGGTGCCGTCACCGGTCGTCACGTAAAGCATCCCGTCATTTCCAAAAACCGCCGCCGCTCCGTTATGGCCGTTGGAAGGCCACTGGAGAATGGTTTGTGCGGAGCCTTGCACCAGTTTCCATGGGGCAGCACGCTGCATGGTGTGGCGCACGATCCGCGAATGCTGAACGGGTCCGGGACCGATTCCGTTCGACCCGATGTAGAGCCAACCGTTCTGCTGAAAGCAGGGATGAAAACAGATTCCATAGGCCACTTCCGAATCACCGGGGATTTCCAGGAGTGTTTCGAGTTCACCGGCATCCGGACGGTCAGGGAAGCGTTTGAGGATGCTGCGGTAAACATCCCACGCATGATTTTCCAGCACCAGAATTCGGTCGGTGCCGGGTTCACGCTCGATGGCCACCGGGTGCTTGATGGAAAGATTTGGGTAGGCGCGGACCGCGGTCATTTCCGGCGGATTTTCCGGAGTGCCGCGAAGCCGTTCGTTGCGCCACGGCCGGGTGGGGGCATCATCCGACGCCGGGACCGATCCCAGCTGGAACAGCAAGGCCGTCCAAGGCATCGCAGACCGCAGCGTCACTTTTTGAGCGTGAGGGTGGTGATCTGTTCGGCATCCTTTCCAGCCGTCACCATGACGGAGGTGGAGGCACCGCCACCGGTCGCCTCCACGCGATAGCGCCGCCCTGGCGTGATCTGGAAGGGGAGAATGTTGTTCAGATCCGCCTGCTCCCCGCTGCTGGTTCCCGAATGCGTCTTCGTTCCGTCGTCGGCGTCGGTTACCGTGACCTTGGCCGCCACCCGTTTTCCGCCTGGACCGTCCAGCACCCTGACAAGAAGCCGCACCGTTCCGGATTCGACCCCGGCGCTGCCCGTGTAGCGGCTCGTCACGTTGACCGCGGGGACCCACTCAATCGAGGGATCCCAGACGAGCGGAAAGGCCAGGCCGGTTTTTTTGAAACTGCTCGCGTAGATGCGGTGTTCCGGCTTGCTGTCGTCCGCCTTGGCGGCATCCCCGATGAACCAGCCGTGGTCCAGTCCCTTTCCGTCCGGTTCGGCAGCTCCGGCGAAGTGCCACCCGTTGTCCCAAACTTCGACCCAGGTGTGATTTCCCCGCAGATTCGTCCACATGGGCGTTCCGGCAATCCGCGCCGGCACGGCCACCGACCGGCAGGCCTCCACCAGCAGAATCGACAGTCCGCTGCAGGTCGCCAGGCCGCTTTCCATGCTTTCCAGCGCACTCTGGTCAGGTTTGCGGCGTTTGGTGGAGTATTTCACCTTCACGATGCCGAACAATTTTTGGTTGAGCAGCTGCGCCGCCTCACCCGGAGTCCGGCAGTCCTTGACGAGTGGTGCGGCGATCCCGCGCAGCCTGGCGCGGCTGCTGTCGCGGCATTCGTTGAGGCTCGCGTAGGCGAGCACATCGTTGCGGAAAATTTCCTTGGGAATCATGCGCGCCCAAGGAGCCTTTGCGAGATCCTGACAGGATTGCGCGACATGCGAAAGCAGGAAATCCGCCTTGAGCGCGGCGAGGTCTGGCGGAGGCATGTTGTCGATGAGAAACTGCATGTCTTCGCGCTCCGCTGGCGGACATTCCCGCAGCGCCCGCTCCAATTCCCGCGCATTGGCACCCGCAGCTTTCAGCGCGGCATCGGTTGCAGCCGGCCACCATTTTGGTTCGTCGGCGGGACTGCCGCCGATGCACGTTAGGGCGATCAACAGCGCGGTGAAGATGAAGGGGATGCGATTCATTTTTCGGGTGTGATGTGGGCGTCCTGACGAATGAGCCAGCGCTGGATTCTCCCGTCCGGCAGGGTGATGTCGGCGGCGGCCTCGTATCCGTCCTCAGTCGGCTTGAGGGTGAGTGGTCCGACTCCCTTCGGGCGAACCGGCTGCAGGGCGAGGTCCTCCAGGGCGGCGGCCCAGCGCTGGTGTTTGCGGTGGTGGTCTAGCTGGGCGTAATACACTTCCTGCAGCAGGTTGCGCACGGGGAGGGCAGGGTCGGGCACGAAGACGGACGCCGCACTTCCCGGTCCGGCAAACTGCACGAACCCCCATTGCTCCGGACGATGCATGTCGATGACGCCCTGCGGTGACCAAACCCAGTTGTGTTCCGGCGTGTTGGGGAGTTTCACATGGCGGCTGTTCTTGATTTCCGTCTGCCATTGCACGCGAGAAAATCCGACCCGCCACTGGTCTCCCGCCTGCGGTGGAGTCGGACGGTGTGCAAAAGCCTCGAATGCCTTCCAGGGAAGGGCGATTTCCACGGACCAGCCCTCGTCCTTGTCCGCCGGGTTGTTGAGGGTGCCGCGCAGGTGGACGGCGGTGCGCAGGCCGGGGATTTCCCATTCGTCCTGCGCTTTGCCTCCGTCCTTGTAGGGTTTCGGCAAAAACAGATCCCATCCTGTGTTCAGCGCATTGATTTCGAATTCGCAGTATTCGTGGGAATCCCCGTCCGGATCCACGAACACCTCGAAGTCCGGATCTTGAAAAATGACCGAATCATGTTTTGTCAGGGTTGCCCAGAGGCCGGGTTCCTCCAGGTCCGCCGCCAGGTAGAAAAACTCCCGGTCCCAGAGCATTTTCGCCCGCGTGCGATATTTCGGCTTTGGTTTGCCATTCCCTTCGATGTCCACAAAATCTTCCGTCCACTCCGCGTCAGACCAGGCAGACTCCTCCAGGATTCCGTCGATTTTTGGGGGCACCGTCGCAAACTGGCAGACATGCCCGCGTGGCGTCAGTCGTTGCATTTTGTCCACCCATTCGGCGTGATGACTGGCGGTTGGTCCTGCGAATGCCGGAAGCGCCGCCGCGCCGAGGATCAGAAGCAGTGGAGTGAAGTGCATGACAACGGCAAGCGTCATCCGGAAAGCTGGTCCAGCAAGTGCATTTCTCCCCGGTCCGTCCGGAATGGGATCAGCGCGGTGATGCGGAGGATGGCGGTATTTTTCCAGTTAGGATCAACCGTTCCACTTCGGCTGCCTGCTCTGGCGTGTCCACTCCTGGACTTTCCTCTGAGGTGACGACCACCTGGATGCTGGCGCCGTTTTCCAAGGCACGGAGCTGTTCCAGGCTCTCGGTCATCTCCAGCATGGACGGCGGCCATCCAACGAAGCGCAGCAGGAACTCCCGCCGGTAACCGTAAATGCCCTTGTGCCAAAACCAGCGGATGCGGGCATCCGCCTGCCGCGGAAATGGAATGGGGCTGCGCGAAAAATACAGCGCCCGACCCGCAGTGTTGAGCACCACTTTCACTACGTTGGGATCGTCCACGAGCCGCGGATCATGGATCGGCGCTGCGGCGGTGATCATGTCGAGGGACTGGTCCCGGGCGAGTGTTTCCGCCAACTGGTCGATGAGCGCGGGTGAAATGAGCGGTTCGTCGCCCTGCACATTGATGAGGATGTCCGCATCCGGAAAGCGGGCCGCCACCTCCGCGATGCGGTCGGTGCCGCTCGGGTGGTGCGGGGAAGTCATTTGGACATCTGCTCCAAACGTGCGGCAGGCGGCGGCGATGCGTTCGTCGTCGGTTGCGATGACGATGCGGTCGAGGCGCGAGCACTCCCGGCATCGTTCCCAGACATGCTGGACCAATGGCTTGCCGACGATGCGGTGGAGCGGCTTTCCCGGAAACCGCGTGGAGGCAAACCGGGCTGGAATGATGGCCAGGGTGGACACGGCGGTTGTTTTGCTAGGCATGAGCCTCAATGAGCGGCTGCGCAGGGTCTGCGGGTGCCAGTTGGCCGATGACCGCCCTGCACAGAGTTTGGTTTTCCTCCAGCGAGGACAGCACGGCATCAAGATGGCGCTGCGGCACGCACAGCAGCAAACCGCCACTGGTCTGGGCGTCTGCCAGCAGCAGTTGCCGCGCTTCCGGCACTCCGTGGAACGCGGTGAAGGCCGCTGCCTGACGCAGGTTTTCCCTGGTGCCGCCGGGGACGCAGCCGGAACGGATCAGTTCCAGCACCTGATCGTGCAGCGCCGGAATTGCCTCCGGCTGGAGCCTGGCCCGCACTCCGCTTGCACGGCACAATGACCCCAAGTGTCCCAGCAGGCCGAAGCCGGTGACATCGGTCCCTGCACGCACCCAGCCATTTTCTGCCACCACCGCCCCCGCGACATTCAGCGTGGTCATGGAGCGGACCGCCAAATCGTCCAGTCCCCGCGGGCACAGGTCCCGCTTGACCGCTGTGGAAACGATCCCCGTTCCAAGTGGTTTTGTCAGGATCAGCACATCGCCCGCGGCCGCTTCGGCGTTGGAGATGATTTTCGCCGGATGCACCAGGCCGGTGACCGACAGCCCGTAAATCGGTTCGGGGTTTTTGATCGAATGGCCGCCCGCCAGCACGCAACCGGCCTGCAGGACCATTTCCGCTCCGCCACGGAGAATGTCGTGACCGACTTCCAGATCCAGTTCTTCTGGCAACCCCAGAATGTTCATGGCGGTGAGCGGACGCCCACCCATGGCATACACATCGGACAGGCTGTTGGCCGCCGCGATGCGGCCGTAGAGAAACGGATCGTCCACGATGGGCGTGAAAAAATCGACCGTCTGCACCAGGGCGCGGTCCGCATCCAAACGATACACCGCGGCATCGTCGGATGTGGCGGATCCGACCAGGAGACGGGCATCAGAAAGTGTCGGCAATTCACGCAGAACCTGCGCCAACGCCGACTGGTTCAATTTGGAGGCTCACCCGGCGCAGGAAGCCAGGTGGGTAAGGCGGATTGGATGCGACATGCGCCACTCATGCCGCGACCCTCCGCGAGGTCAAGCGGCCATCCGGTCCACTGCCCGTGCGGCTGCTCCGCGCCGACTGCCAGGCGTGAAGCGGTCGAGGAGCAAAATTCCCGGACGTGCAAAATTGCAGAATCGCATTTGAGATTTGGTTCCACCCGGCTAATGTCAGTCCCCATCCAGTGAACCGCAGCAAAGGAGAGGTGGCAGAGCGGTTTAATGCGCCGGTCTTGAAAACCGGAGTGGCCTCACGGTTACCGTGGGTTCGAATCCCACCCTCTCCGCCATTAAGCGCCAAATGCGAACTCCCGGTAGGAGTTTCGCAACTCCTTGAAACTAAGTCGCTTGCGTAAAGGTCCAAGTTCACCGCGAACCACTGAGTTCGTATTTTGGTGCTCCAGGTATGCGGATTCCCCGGAATCGGTTCCTTTTCCGGGTCAATCCGGTTAACTCGGACCTGCCGCAGCAGCAGCTTCAGAAGGTCGCATTGTTCCTCGAAAGGAATGCCGCCGATGGTCTTCTCAAAGTCCAGAAGGTTCTTGGCCACAAGGTGTTCGTCCGTCACCGCTCGCTCGCGATACGCGATGTCGATTTTCACCTTCTCAATTTCCCGTTCCAGCTCGTGCTTTTGCTTTGCCAAGTCCTCCGCCGCCGCAAGGGTTTCCCGCCCGAAGTGCGCTGAATCGGTTTTGCGAACCATCGTGAGGTAACGCTGGAGTTCCTCGCTCATGTCGGTGTGCTGGCGCTGAAGTTGCGCGAGCTTCGTTTTCAGAGGGCGGATGGACTTGCTCTTTTCCTCATTGGAGGTGGCGACCGCCGCCTTGATGATTTCAGGCCGACGGCCAATCTCTCCCAAAATCTGGATCACGAAGTCATCCATTGCCCGAGCGGGAACATTGCGCAGGGAGCAAGTCGCGGCTTTGCCGTCCTTGCTGACGTTGTTGCAGGTGTAATAGAGGTAGGGATTGCCGTCTCGATCCTTCTTGCCGCCCGGCTTGGGCGTGAGCCTGTGACCGCACTCGCCGCAGCGAATGATGCCCTTCAAGAGAGTCTGGTGCATGTTTCGGTCGAGCACCGCGTGTTTGCGATTCCTCTGTTTGCCGCTCAGGGCGTCATTAGCTTCCTGCCAGAGCTTTTCACTCACCAGCGCCTCGTGCTCGCCGGGATAGTCCTCCCCGTGGTGGTGAACGATTCCCTTATACAGAGGGTTGGTGACGATGACCTTGATTTTGTTCGGGATGAACCGCTTGCCTCCGACGACCATTTCATTACCCCGGCGGCTCTGCACCGTCCGTTCAGGCGTGCGCAGGCCCTCTGCATTCAAGGCTTTGGCGACTTTCGCCGCGCTGAGTAGCTCCCTGCTCAACTCGAAAACCCGGCGGGCAACGGGAGCTTCCACAGGATTGGGATGAATCTGTTTGGTGACGGGATCGTGGGTGTAGCCCAAGGGTGCCCAGCCGCCATTCCACAAGCCCTTTTTGGCGCGTTCCGCGATCTTGTGAGAGACGCGCTCCGCGATCATCTCCCGCTCGAACTGGCCGAAGGAGAGCAGCATGTTGAGCATGAGCATTCCCATCGGCGTGCCGGTGTCGAAGCTCTGCGTGGCGGAAACGAAGTTCACCTTATGCTGGTTGAGGACTTTCCAGAACTCGTAGAAGTCCGGCAGGTAGCGGGTGATGCGGTCCAGCTTGTAGGCCACCACGACATCCACCTGCCCGGCCTTCACCTCCTGAATGAGCGCCTGCATTCCGGGCCGTTCGAGATTCTTTCCCGAGTATCCGGGATCATCCAGATAGAGAGTTGTTTTCCAGCCTTCATGGGCATGAACGGCAATGGCGTGCTCGCAGATGTCGCGCTGGCTTTCGAGTGAGTTGTATTCCCCGCGCGCTTGGTCGTCGGTGGAAACGCGCGTGTAAATCGCGCAACGCACTATGGGGGGAACGGATGTGGACTGAAAGGAGTTGTTGGCAGGAGATCTTTTCATGGCTGTGGGTGGCTCGTTACTTGGTCAAAAGTAGCAGAAAGCGAACAAGTTCGCAATCGTCATCTCGGCGTTTTATGGCAAAATGCGATGTGATTTTCGGGCCACATGTTGGCCATGGAATGACCGAGGCGGGACCAAAAAATGGAGCTTGGGGGAGTGTATTTCTCGCTTCAAGGAGGGCATTTTCCTCCACAAGTGTCTTCGGACTCGGTGGTTGCATCGGGGGACTGGAAAGGCTATAAGGTATTTCGCTATGCACGACTTTACATACAGTGGCCATGAGAGCTTTAGCCTGAGAATCAGCTGGTTACCGAAGGCCGTGGCTGCTTTGGAGAAAGGTGACGACCCGTTTTCGGACCCTCGGTTCGGGATGACGACCCTTGGCCTCGGTAAAAACATGATCCAGTCACTTTATTTTTGGGTCGTTGCTACGGGCTTGGCTGACAGGACGGATGAAGGCCTCAGATTGACCGGGTTCGCGCAAAAAGTGCTTGGTCGAAGGCGAGCCGGGTTTGATCCCTATTTAGAAAACACCCAGACACTTTGGCTCCTTCATTGGAACCTCTGTCACGGTTGGCTGGAGGGCCAGAAGCGTCGGCGTCCCTATGCGTGGCACTTCTTCATGAACATCTTGGCTAACGATGAAATCACGGCACCGAGGCAATAGACGATTTTGCGGGTGGTCCCGTGGCGTCAGGAAAGGACCTTTCCGCCGTTACTTTGCGGCAGCATTTCGAAGTTTTTGTCCGCACCTACGTTCAGGGACAACCCGCAGGGCCACGAAGCACTCCAGAAGAAACGCTGGACAGTCCACTGACTACGATCGGTCTGCTCCGAGAAAACGGAGATCGCAAACTCCCCAATGGAAAGCGGGAAACCGTCTATCGGTTTGCCACTGGCAGCAAACCTTCACTTTCCTTCAAAACGTTCCGGTATTGCCTTCACGAATGGTGGGATCAAAACCAGGCTGACGAAAAATCTCTCATGGTGAGGCAGATCGCCCACAGAGAAGACAGCCCTGGTCGATGCTTTCGTTTGCCGGAATCCGCCATCCACAAGATCCTCGTCGACCTGACACGGGAATATCCAAAGGAGTTTGAACTTACGGAGTCCCGGAGTCAGCGCGGCATCAGCCGCAATCTTCGTCCAGACAACGACGTGCTTCTCAGTTCCATTTACTACGCCGCGTGACACCGATGCCCGCCAAATCCAAGACAACTTCGGCCAGCAACGGCATCGCCAACATCAGGGTCTCCGACTTGATGCATATCAACCCGCGTTTCAGAAAATCCGTCCAGATCGAACTGGACTTCAATGATCGCAATTCGACTTCTGGCTACGTTGCTACGGAGTTCGTTGTCCAAACCTTCAACTGGATACTTCCCGCATTCGCCAAGGGAAGCACCCAGCGTGCATGGCGCCTCACGGGTGACTATGGCAGTGGCAAATCCGCATTTGTGCTAGCTTTGGCAAAAGCTGCTTGTGGCAAACAAAGTGAAATCCCCGTCGCTTTGAGGGGCAAAATAAGCACAGGCCTCCATCCTGTTTTTGTAACAGGCGACCGCGAACCTCTTCACGAGAGCATCGGCAAGGCAGTGATCAATCAGATCCCCGGCTATTCGAAACGCCATGTTCCGTCCAATACCCCACAGTTGATAGCTCTTTTGGAGAAGGCCCACAAGGACAGTGCCCGTGGGATATTCCTTGTGTTGGATGAGCTTGGGAAAAACTTGGAGCATGCGGTAATGGAGCCCGCCAGTACTGATGTTTACGTCCTTCAACGGCTGGCCGAAATGTCCTCGCGTTCCAGCGACAAACCATTTGTCGTCATAGCGATCCTCCACATGGGCATTGGCGCTTATACCAACGATTTGGACTCCACCACGCGCAGAGAATGGGACAAGGTCGCTGGGCGTTTCGACGAATTACTTTTTCAACATCCGTTCGAGCAGACAGTTCAGCTTTGCGCGGAGGCTATCGGGCTGGAAACGGATCGGTTGCCTCCAAAGTTCATTGAAGAAGCTTCCCGCACCATGGAATGGGCTGTAGAGGATGGTCTTTATGGAAGCGCCCCTGCCCAAACGCTTAGGGAAGTGGCTCCCAAAATTTTCCCGCTTCACCCGGTAGCCTTGCCTCCGCTTATGAACCTCCTTCGCAGGTTCAGTCAGAACGAACGTTCCCTGTTTAGCTTCCTATCCGGTCACGAACCAGCCGCTTTACAGGAAGTCGCCGGCTTGGAGGTCGAGAAAGCGAGGTTTTTCCGCCTCGCCGATCTATACAACTACGTGCGCCAAAACATAGCGCACACGATGACAAATGGCAGGGCAACTCATTGGCGGATCATCGAGTCTGTCGTGAGAAAGGTCGAAGATCCGGAAGAAGTGAATTGTCTGAAGTCCATCGGCATTCTCAATCTGCTGGATGACGATGATATGCTTGCGACACGTCAGATGCTCATCCGGGCGATGGGTGCACAGACTCCTAGCGAACAGGCATTCCTATCCAGGCTGATTGACAGGTTGAAGGAGAAGAAACTTCTCTTCGAGCGGAGTGCTGTCCGCGGTTTTGCTTTGTGGCCGCACAGCAGTGTTCACCTTGATGATGCATTCGCCGACGCGAAGAAGGAAATTGGAGAACATACCGAGCCCATGCGCTTGGTTGCTTCCAAATTGGAAGGTCGCCAAATCGTCGCCCGACGCCATTATATCGAAACCGGCAACCTCCGTCATTTCGAGCTGCAATTTCTTCCTGCCAAAGATTACGAACACTTTTGCTTGGCTGGGCCCAAGGGGAGTCATGGGAATGCGGACGGATTCGTCGTCATCTTCCTTCCTGAAAATGAACGCGAACATCGTCAGATGCTCAATATCCTGAAAAGCGGGACTGTTTATCCAGGTGATTCTGTGCTTGTAGGGCTTTCACGTCCGCCACTCGACCTGCTTGGGATCTCGAAAGACCTTCAAGCCTGGCAGTTCGTCCAAACCAATCTGAAGGAACTTTCGTCCGACGAATTCGCCCGGCGCGAACTCCGGGGCCAAATCCGCATTGCCAAGGAACGTCTCGATTATCAGATCGACCTGCTTCTCGGATGGAATCATAACCCGCGTCTCGTCTCGTGGTTCCGCAAAGGGCAACCGGACGAACTCGAGCCGGATGGTCTGAGCAGCAAACTGTCGCAGATCTGCGAGGAGATTTACAAGCGGTGTCCGAAAATTACCAACGAGCTGATCAACCGCCGAGTCACCAGTTCTGCCGCTTCCCGTGCGCGAACTGCTCTCATTGACGCCATCGCAATGAAGCCTGGCGTCGAGTATCTGGGCATGGACGAGTCGAAGAATCCGCCGGAAATGGCGATCTATCTTTCTGTCCTCAGAGCCGGGAATCTCCACATCGAAGGGGATGACGGCATTTGGAAATTCGTTTTCCCGTCAAAGGCAGATGATCACTGTAGATTGCTCCCTGCTTTTGAGAAGATCGAGAAGATCCTGAAAAAACACGATGCCCAGCGGGTCAAAGTTTCCTCCATCATCGATGCCTTGCGGGACGAACCTATCGGTGCCCGAGACGGACTCATCCCCCTGATCCTTGCCCTTTACATCGCTGGACGGCGAAGCCAGACTGCCATCTTTGAAGACTCGACCTACACTCCCAATCTTGATGGTGATACTGCGCAACGACTGACGAAGGAGCCCGAGGCTTTCCAACTACAGCATTGCGCTATCGAAGGGGACCGAATGGATACCTTTGATGCCATCGCCAAGGTCTTTAATGTCGAGAGGAGTTCCGATCCCGAGGTTCTCGACGTAGTCCGCCCGCTGATGGAGTTTGTTGCACGTTTGCCTGAATACAGTCGTTCCACGAAGAACCTCAGCAAAGAAGCCGTCCGTATCCGGACTATCCTCCTGGCGGCCCGGGACCCCGTCCAGTTGATCTTCCGCGATCTCCCTGAAGCGCTACAGGGAGAAGGCGACAAGGTGCCTTTAGGGACCAAGGTTGCGCACTTGGTCGGTGAACTCAGCAGCAGCTACGATGCGCTGCTTAGCCGCCTTTCCGCCTCGATCACCGAAGCGTTTGGCACCAAAACAAAAATTGGAGACTTCCGCAAAGAACTTTCCGCACGATCCAAAGCCACGGCAAAACATTTGGTGGAAAGCGACCTCAAGTCTTTCGTCCTTCGCATTGGAGACGATGGACTGGACCTCCGGCAATGGCTTGAATCGATGGCCAACCATCTCAGCAAGAAGTCAGCGATCCGGTGGGGCGACCCGGATGAGGAGGTATTCAACCAAAGGCTCGTCGCATTCACCCAACGGATGCTAAGGGCTGAAGCCGCACAAGGCGATGTCACAAGGACTCAGATGGAAGGCTCTGGCGACCGGGTTGTCCGTGTTATGCTCACCAAACCTGACGGTCACGAGCACGGGCAGCTTTTCCATTGGAGCGAAGCCGAAGAGGCCAAGGTTTCCGAGATAGAACAACAAATCACCGCCTTGATCCGCAAACATGGCCGCGCCGGACTTGGCGCGACCGCAAAGGCCCTGTGGGCGCACCTCAAAGACCAATGACGACTAAGCCGCCATTCAATCCCGAAGGGAAGCCAATCCGCCACATCCTCAGCCTTTCCGGCGGCAAGGATTCGGCAGCACTGGCGATCTACATGCGCGACCGTGTCGAGAACATGGAATACATCTTCCACGACACCGACAAAGAGTTGCCTGATACTTACGACTACTTGAACCGTCTTGAGGACTACCTCGGCAAGCGGATAGTCAAGACGACTTTTGGCACCACGTTCGATGATCTCCTACGGCGTTATGGGGGCATGCTCCCATCCAACCACCGGCGCTGGTGCACGCGGATGATGAAGCTAAAGCCGTTTGAGGACTATATTGGCGAGGACGTTTGTATCAACTACGTGGGCATCCGGGCCGACGAGGCACGCATTGGATACGTCAGCCACAAACCAAATATCCAGGCGGTCTTCCCGTTCCGCGAAGACGGAATCGATTACGAAGGCGTCCAGCGGATCCTTGAAGAATCAGGCATTGGCATGCCACCCTACACGGAATGGGGGCGCACCCGCTCGGGGTGTTTTTTCTGTTTCTATCAGCAGAAGGTCGAATGGGTCCGGTTGAAGATGCAGTATCCCGAGCTCTTCGAGGCCGCGAAGGCCTACGAGAAACCCAACCGCATCAACGGGAATGTCTTTTATTGGTGTCAGGACGAGCCTCTTACCGAGCTTGAACGTCCTGAACGGATGGCGGAGATCCTCGAAAAATGGGAGGTTCAGCAGGCGCGGAATGCCCAGAGCCGGAAAAACCTTCCGCTCGTCACCACGCTGGCCGGTCTCAGGACGCAGGAAGCGCCATCCGCCGGATGCCTGATCTGCCACCTTTAATAGCCCACCTTCAATTTCTTGTCCTCTCATGAGCAAAGGCGAAAACTGGATCAAACTGCTTCGCGGATACGGTCCCGTTCCCGGCAACAATGCAACTGAAGCGGAAAACGTCGATTCTCACACGAAGCCTCTCGGGATTGACCGCTTGGTATTTACGCACCCCGCCCGCGAACAACTGGACCAGTGGTTTCTGAATGCCTCCCAGCAATCCCGCCCTACCATCCTCATCACGGGAACCGCAGGTGATGGCAAAACGACACTCTGCTACGATATCATCAAGGATCTGACGGGAACCGCACCTGCCCCAGCGTCGAAAGAGGGAATTGAAACCTTTTCCCTGCCGGGCGGCGGTAATCTTGATCTCATCCGTGATCTCACTGGGTGGCGAAAGCGCGATTCCAACAACAGGCTCATCCCTGAACAGGTGGACATTCTCGAAAGAATCGCATCACACGCCAAGTCTGGCAGCCACTATCCCACCATCATCGCCGTGAATGACGGACAGATCCATGAGGTCTTCCGTGCTTTACCCAACGTCATCTCACACGATTTGCGGGAGTTTTTTGAAGAGGCGATTCAACTCCACGCCAAAGGTATCAGCCAATCACCAGCCCTGGCCAATTTCAGACTCGTGGACCTCTCCATGATTACGTCAGAGGTTCTCATGCGGGCCTGCATTACGGCAGTCATTTCTCGGCCAGAATGGAAGTGTCTGGAGGACGAGTCGACGGACCCACTTTTTGCACCGGAGTCTCCGTTGACTGCCAATTTTCAAATCCTGTCTTCAGAGGCGACACAGAACCGCTTGTTCGACATTGCCAGACTGGCTGATGCTTGCCAATTTCACCTGCCGATCCGCTCAATTCTCATGCTCCTGTCCAATGCCCTTCTGGGGCATCCAGGTGCCCCAGAAGGATTGCTAAAACCGAACACCGCCACCCGCCAACTTCTAAAATCCTCCTCCGAAGGTCGGGCCGAAGGTGCGTTTCATCGGAATTTGTTCGGCTACAACCTCGGGCCAATCCGTCGTAGAAAGCACAACGTCTATCGTTTCCTGGCGTCTCTCGAGATCGGAAGCGAAACCACCAACGACATCGACGAATTGCTTATTTTTGGAGACCGGGATCAACCCGAAGTCAAAGCTTTGTACGCGGCCATCGTCGCCCATGATCCTCATCACCAGCGATGCAGGAGGCTCCAGGACCGGATCTCTCGCTACATCCGGGGAGAGATCAATGACTCGACGGATCTGAATGAGTTCCTCGATAACCTTGCCGACGAACGCCGCCGCGTATTCTTCCATGCTGACGACACATGCATGCGAGACAACAATCTCTGGCGCATTGCGGCTTTTCATCATGCCGGCACCTATATCCACGATTACCTAGTGCCGTTGCGCGGTGGCCGGGCTATCCCGAACGTGAAGCTCAATCCTATCATCACGGGGTTAAACCGTATATGGACAGGCATGTATATCGCCTCAACTGAGCAGGAGCTGGTTCTCGCGTCCGGGCTCGACATGACCACCTCTCCGGTTAGCGACATTCTTCTCGAACTGCTTTCCAAAAGCTCGATCAAGCTGGAGCCGTCGCCTGCACAACTTCCGAAGCTTGTCATCACTCTCGGCAACCGCCGATTCGAAATGATCATCACCCTGATGCGCTTCGAATTCATCCAGAGAGCGGCAGAAGGTGCGATGCCTGGTAGTTTTTCCCGTGAAGCACGCGAGGATCTGATGTCCCTGAAGCAAAAAGCCCTCCGCGATCTGAATGTCCGCGCTCGTCCCAATGAACTCTTCCGTCTGATGATCGGGGAAGCGGGTCGGGTACTGAAGACCCACATCCAATTAGAGCACTAAATCTCCCGATCTCACATGCCTACAATCATCGACAACCTTGTGGAATACAAGGGCTCCAAAAGCAACTTCGCAGGCTGGTTTAACGAGGCAGTTTGGGGACATCGATTACAGGCCCAAAGGGGGTGGGCAACGACCTTGGAATTTCTCGGAATGGTGGAGGGACTGATCGAAGGAGCGAGTCTTCTGACCGAGACACAGCCTGATGTTGAGGTCGCTTATACAGCACCGGTTTCAAAGGAACTACGTATTTTGATCTTCAACAACCCGCGGATGGTGCAGATCCGCAATGACCATCAGGATAATGAGGATGCCATGTGGGAAAACTGGCTCAAGGATATAGCCGCCCGTGTCGGTGACGAGCCGATCAACTTCGGGTACCTCCGAAATTCGATCTCCTCTTTTTCCGATCTCGTTGAACGGGTTGAGCTCGTACGCAAGCTTGTGCTGGATACTGGGAAAACTAACAAATATACCTACCGACTTTTATTTCCCATCGGTCCCGCCGCACTCTACGAACCAAACGAACTGAATTTCATCCGGGATCGCAACACCTTCACCCGCACAGGTGAAATCACCTATCTGATGGTTAGCAGGGCCAGCAGACAACACCGGGACGAACTGCGTCGGCTGCTTGAAGAATTTCTGGACACTAACACTTCTAGAAACAGGCTTGTCCTCAGCCTAATGCCACCAGGAAAGAAGGACAGGGGCTCCAAGAAAGGGGCAACCTATCTTCCCTACCAAGAGCACCCGGCATTCAACCGCCTTGCGGAAGACCTGATCGCCATTCTTCGTCTCGGCCTGCCGCATCAGGACGCACTCGAACACATCCGGTTCATTATTCCGCTGCATCTCTACATCTACGGAGTGGAAACCTCGGCGGCTTGGAGCAAGTCCACTTCTGAGATGCCTTTCCTGATCTGTGAGATACCCGGCCCGCGAATGGATGTCGTCCGACGCGCATCCATCGGCAACAAGGACGAGAACGAAGCTATGGGGCAGGATGCCATGCGGAGCTACGTGAACCGGCGCATAGGGGCAGATAAAGAGGTTGCACTGATCCTATCCGAAGACTTTCAACCCGATCTGAGCGAAAAAGACAGGGCCGGTGAGCTTGCAAATGAAATGTCCAGATTGTTCGCTCTCAATGATGACCACATGGAGACGTTGAGAAAGTTCGACACGCGGGATGAAGTTCTCTCCGGAATTCGCCGAGAAGCAGAGAAGGCGTATCGATTGGGGACGATGCCTGCCCTCGAATCTCTCGGCCGGGAAGCGGGCCTGATCGATTCGCGCGGGACAGTAAAAAAGCGCTATGCTCCTACCGATAGTCTTCTCCGCGCTCTGGTCTTCGCCAACATCGTGGACGATGTTCCTGTCGAAGAGGCAGACTTCCTTGAACTCCTTCTCAAAAAGTACGGCATTGTCTTCGGTGCCCGTGAAGCCGCGATCACCATTGGTAAACACAATCCCCAGCACTACGACGAAGCGGATTACAAACTGAACCAGGGCAGACTGTCGCGCCGTCTGGTCGGTTTGGGTTTGGGCAATACAATGAGCGATGCTTGCACCTACGTTCTTAACCCACTTGGGCGGCCACGGCAATCGTCAAGTCAGCAAGCGGGACATCCTGGTCAAGCATGATCCTATCCCTACCTTCTGTTATGCCCGCCACTGATCCCAAAGTTCGAATCATCAGCAAGGTTGCGATGCGCACCCTGCTGAAGAAACTGGTCTCGATTCTTGAGGATGATCCGTTTCCGGGCTGCTTCTGGATTCTCTCAGGCTTCACCCCGGATCAGATCGCGGAATTCGTCCTGGCAAGTTCAGGCGTGTCCAGCATAGCCGCGAAGCTCCACATCGAACTTCCACGGGGCACTTTTCAGGGTGTGGTCGCGGACAGCTACCTCGTCGATCACTCTGCAGTCCACACCCGCTCGCTGGAACGCACCGGGCGGATCATCCTCACGGTCGATTCGGAAGGCGACGTTGGGACATCTCTCAATCACAAGGATACGATCTCTGCCGACGCACTTAAAGCCAGCGACGAGACTGCCGAGGACTGGTACGAAGTTGTTTGCGCGGAGTTGGGAGCGACCATCAGCGAAACAACCCGAAAGCACATCATCGCCCTGATTCGCGGCGTCTTTGACGTTGGCTACTTCGGGATCGAGGCCGCCGCTGACTATATCCTCAGCGTCGTCAGCACGGTCAATGACGGCACTCATATTACAAAAGCCGCCGGACTCAACCTGCCCAAGCTAGGCCTTCCAAAATACGAAGACTGCTTTAAAGCTCTCGTCGACAAGAAACTAGGATATAAAAGTCAATGGGCGGAGAAATTTGAGCAACATCAAAAGAATGCCAGCTATCTCGCACGGCGTCAGCCTTCGGGATTGCTTCTGGATCCCGACGAACTTCTTAAATCCCTCGATAAGTACCGCGATCAGGCCGCTTCCGGAGAAATAGCCGTCTCTGACGAACTGCTGCAGGCTTTCGCCGAATACGCGAATGCTGAACCTTCAGATCAAGCGCCCGCCCAGACCCTCTTTTTTGAACACGATTGGAGCGACGCTAAGAAGTTCTTCGACAAGGCATCGCCGAAGTCATCCATCCGGAAGTTTGTCGAAGAAACCAGAAAGGCACTCAGCCACAGGAACCTCCAACCCTCTGAAGAGGAGAATGCTTTACTGGAGGAACTCGAATCCAAGACCTCACGCAAATCTGGATCTTCCAGTGAGGATGAGAAGCTTTTCTTTGAAACATTCGAGGATGTCATTGCCGATCACAATCCGAAGCTCGCCGCAGAATGGCAGGACTACGTCTACGAGAAAAGTGCCACTTGCACGGACTTCATTGCTGGACTTTTCGATTGCGTACGCCGACGTCTCCAGGGATTCACCCTCGGCAATCAATGCAAGGTAGTCATTGAGGGAGTCCGTCAAAGTTCCATCGCAGATTTCAGAGTATTCGACGCTGATGTCTGCACGTATTTCGAGCGTCATTATGGAAAGCTGGAAGAACTCACGGGTGGGCGGGTCTCGTTCGCCGGGGAGGGCACCGGCAAAAAGCGTACGCTCCTCCCCGACTTTAGAGCGAAGGTAAAAAGTGAGCTCAAATTCAGTGGAGGCAAAAAGAAATCCAAGACCGCAAGATCGCTCGAGTTTCGCGTCACCATCCACGAACGGGCGCCAAACCAGAAGGATTGGGCTCTTGTCGCAAGCATTCCCCTGATCTGGCGATTCCCCGGAGATTCCGTCCCCGTCCAGGAATCCTCCGACCTTGATGCCATTATCAAACACGCTTCGATGGCCAACAGGACAGCTCTTGTTAAGAGCGTGGCGAACTATGCTTCCGTCGGAAAGACCGGCGTACCACACAATATCTCGCTTGAGGACACACAGGGGTTCGCGCCAAGCCCCGGAGGCAATATTTCAGGCCGCTTCATCCCCAGCCCCTCGAAGATCGAAACCATCGATGCCAAAATCCTTGCCCTCCTTGCAGAGGCTGAGAGTGACAACAAGCTTCCTCCTGAAGCAGCGAAGACCATCAAGCTGGCGCTCGCAGACCTGTCGAAAGCCGCAAAAGCAGCGCTCAGTGCCTATGGCAGCAGCGCTCTCAATCTTACCCCCATTCCGGAATACTCAACTGCTTACCGAGAGGTACACCAACAGATAGCTTCTATCGGAAACGATTTCCTCCGGAAACGACTCCTTGAGGAGTTCTGGCATTTTGGCTCGGTTACCATTGAAGAGTCCAACCGACGGCCCACGATCTCGATCATCTGTCCATGGCATCCATTGCGTATGGAAGCGCACCGTGCACGGGTGGTTCAACTCACTCGCCGCCTGACCGAGATCCTGACACCGGTCGCGCTACAGTTTTCAGACGACCGAAAAGGAAGTCTTTTCATCAAGGACGTCAAAGAGCTTTGCGAGTCCCCGCTCCTTCCAGACCTCACGCTGGCTTGGAGCAAGTTGGACGCCAAACTGATGTCCCACAGTTCCCATTTCGGAAACTATTCTATCCATCAGGCTGAGGATGGGAAAAACATCCATGCCGAAGCCCAAGCCACTGCAGAGGACGCCAGGGAGGCGACGCAGGTGATCATAGAGGAGGTGGATGATTACCTCCGTTTGCAGCCGCACGAACGGGACAATCTCGCCATCCTTTTATACAATTGCAGATCCAGTGAACTTCCCTCCATGCTTGTCGAAGAATTTAACAAGCGAAACCGGGATCCCAAATGTGACAAGGTGAACTGCGAGATCCTTCTCACGAATCGGAACGAACGGCAGCTTCAGAGTGTCTATCAGGAACTTGTTGCGGATGCTCCGAATTCTACAGCCGACGAGCGCGACAACGATTTTCTCTCCCGAGTGCGTATTAACATTTCAGCCGTGGGTTCAGTCGGTCCCAGCCGCCGCACCAAACGATGCAAACCGACCGACATCGCATTCTGTCGCGACCTACTTTCGAAAGAGTCGAGAATTGCCTGGGAGTGGACAGGGAAGGAAGGAAGCATTGTACCCGCGGATGACCTCATCCCGCACCAATGGCAACGCATGCTTCCTTTCAAAGAAGGTAACAGGGTTGCCCAGATCTACCTGACTTGCCCGGCCCAAACCGCCAGTGGGTGGAGCTATATTCACAACCTCGGTTTTGCCTGTGAGCCGCAGATGGTGAAAAAGGGATGGGAAGCCGGCTGGCTGGTATTGCCCGTGCGATCTCTGAATTTCGACAGTGAGGATGTTTCTCGCACTATCAGGGAGACCCATGACCTTGGCGTATGGGTCGTCAATCAAGACCAACTGCTTGACCGCAGGCTGCTCGAAGACAAGGACATTCGAGTCATCCGATACGTGCAAAACACGTCTATTGGACGTAACACCGTGATCTCCTCCACTGCGCGTGACACACTTCTTGTCGCAACAATCAAAGAGATACTTCGCAACATCCTAATCGGCGATCCTCCAGAGGAGCAACTCGACGGATTCGTGAAACAATTCATGCATCAGGCCAATGCTATTTCAGGCAGGCTCATCCTCCGCGCCGCACGGCGGTCCAACAATACGAAGGAGTTGATTGGCGTGGTCCTCTCAAAGTTTCTGATCGAATCCCAGATCGGAACGGACGGCAAAGATTGTTGGTTCCTGCTTGACGATTATTGCCATTGGCTAGGCAAACGCGACGGAAGCAGGCTTGCAGACCTGCTCGTCCTCTCACCTGGAGAACGCGACGGCAGGCCCCACTTGGAGATCGTCGTGACTGAGGCGAAATTCGTCACTCCGGAGATCGTCAATCTTGAGAAGTCGGATTCTGAATCACAGCTCTTGGATACTCTTCTGCAAATGGCCCGGGCTCTTAGCGCAGATCCCAGACCACTTGACCAGGATCTTTGGCTTTCCCGACTCGCGGACATGCTGTTGTCACGAACCATCAGATCCTCTCGGAATGGTGCCGTGATCCCTGAATACTGGCGAGCCTTGATCCGAAGCCGGCAATGCACCTTCTCAATCACCGGCTATTCGCACGTCTTCGCACACCTCCCGGGCGAGCAGGTTGTTTCCCAGCACAAGGGTATTGCCACAAAAATTCACGACGTTCAGGCCCATCAGGAAGTCTTCAATTTCGAAGCTACCAGGGACATCATCGTTCACATGCTGGAGAAGACTCCCTCGAAAACCCTCATTCTTCGCAACCAGCTTGGACATCCGAAATTCGCCCCGCTCAAAGCGATTGACCTGCGCCTGACCTCCGATGAAGAGGCAGCCCGGGCACAGGAACGCAGCCATCATTTTCCACCGGAAACGGTGAAAGCGAAGGATTTCACCCAATCCGCTCCAGAGTCCGCACCAGAACCAGAGTTGGAAGACAAATCGACTTGCGCCATGAGCGGGAATCCAGAGGAGCCCCCAACAGAAGAGCCCCCTATAATCCCAAGCACAGAATTGGATCCAGTGCTTTCTTTCCTTGGAGTCCGGGCCGCCTTGCACACGGCTTCCGCTAAAGACGACCAGGAATGGCTGATGAAGACAGTCTTCAATCTGAAGTCAGCTCTGCATAGACACGGGATGTCTGCCAAACCCGTAGAGGGCAAATCTCCCATTCTCACACCGAATGCCGCACTCATCAGGCTTCAGGGTGGCCCTGATCTGACGCTCAGTCAGATCGAAAAACGTGCTGACGAACTCTATACCACGGACGGCTTGAAAATTCTCAGCCTGTTTCCCGGTGAACGCATGATCTCAGTTTCGGTCGAGAGACCAGACCGGCAAGTTCTCCATACGGTCAACGTTTTCGCTGACCTCATGAAGGACCAAGTAAGCCATGGAGAAAGAGTGTTCATCGGTATCCGAGAAGAGGACGGAGACCCCATGTTCATCGATCCCTTCGCCAATCCTCACACGCTTATTGCTGGGGCTACCGGTTCAGGAAAATCGGTCCTCATCCAGAACATGCTCCTCCACATCGCCCTGACGCGGAGTCCTGATCAAAGCCACATCTACCTGATTGACGGGAAAAGTGGAATCGATTATATGCCTCTGCGGCACCTTCCACACGTGAAGGCTGGAGGCGGCTCGATCATCGACACCAAGGAAGGCTCAATAGAAGTCCTTGGCGGCTTGGTTGAAGAAATGGAACGCCGTTACCAGCTCTTCAAAGAAGCCGAGGCTAAGAACATCAACCACTATCGGGCAAAGACTGCCATCTACTTGCCGACGCTTTGGGTCATTCACGACGAATTCGCCGAATGGATGGAGGACGATGACTACGCCTCCAATGTTGATAGCCTTGTCAATCGGCTGAGTCAGAAATCCCGGGCGGCTGGGATTTTCATGATGTTTTGCGCCCAGCGTCCGGACAATACCGTTATGCCGTTGCAACTTCGTTCACAGTTAGCCAACCGGCTCGTGCTCAAGGTTTCCGACCCAGGAACGGCGGAAATTGCGACTGGAGAGAAGAACAGCAGGGCAGAGCAACTTCTCAAACACGGGCACATGCTCGCCAAGGTCGATTCGGTCAAAGTCTACCTCCAAGTTCCCTATATCGACACCGATGAGGAAATGGAGCCGCTCGTTTCCTTGCTGAACAAGCGCTACTCCTCCCCAGTTCCTGAGCCTGAAACAACGACGCCTCAGGCATAAGATCTGTGACTCCACCCCATGGTTTACTTTGATAACAACGCTACCACTCGGGTGCTTCCACAGGTATTGGAGGCAATGTTGCCGTTTTTCAGCGACGACTATTTCAACCCATCTTCTGCGGCCGGGGCTTTACAGAATTCGGGAAGAGCATTGCGGGAGGCCAGGGAGCGGGTTGCTCGACTGATCAATTGCTCACCCGAAGAAATCATACTCACTTCCGGTGCCACCGAATCGAACAATTGGGTTATCAAATCGGCAGCTTGGCACGCAGTTCAGGCAACCGGCAAATGTCACATCGTCGTCTCTGCCATCGAGCATCCCTCAGTACTGGAAGTGGTCGGTTACCTCGCCGAAAACTTCCCTGGCGTGAAAGTGGATCATGCGCCGGTTACGACTGACGGAGTGCTCGACATCTCCGCTTTTGAGGATCTGCTTCGCGCAGACACTGCAGTGGTTTCGGTGATGCTTGCTAACAATGAAACTGGCGTAATCCAGCCAGTTGCTGATGCTGCGGCAATCGCCAGACGAATCTGTCCTGGGTGTGTTTTTCATACGGACGCCACCCAAGCTGTGACACGAATTGAAATGAGCTTGCAAACGGATCTCAAGGAGGTGGACTGTCTCTCCCTGTCCTCCCACAAATTCCACGGCCCCAAAGGAATTGGGGCGCTCTTTATCAGAAACGGAGTTTCGCTCCCCCCCCTGTTACATGGAGGGGGCCAGCAAGGTGCGGCGAGAGCCGGAACTGAGAATCCAGCTCTCGCTGCAGGGTTGGCCAAGGCAGCCGAAATGGCACTCGCGACAAGGGATTCTAACCATCTTGAAAAGCTTCGTGACTTGTTGGAAAGTTCGCTATCAGACCTTGGGGTAACTATTCTTGGCGCAGGAGCACCCAGACTTCCCAATACCTCGCTCATTTTATTTCGCGACATTGAAGCAGAAATGCTTATCCACCAATTACTGGAAGCTGGCTTTGTCACTTCCACCGGATCTGCTTGTTCGTCCGGAAGCGACAGGCCTTCCCATGTGACGCTGGCGATGGGGGTGGATTACGGATCAGCGATGGGAGCGCTGAGAATCTCTCTAAGCGAAGAAAATACTAAGGAGGACATTTCTCGTTTCGCTGAGTTTGTTCGAACTCTTCTGACTCATACACCATAAGATGGTGCTAGATAACGACGGATCTCAAAAACGGCCTCCTTCTACTGGGTCAAAGAATAAATATTCTCAACATATCCCCTGCAATCATCGCCTGTGTAGCACGACCTTGCTCTCTCAAGCCTCCCTCCTTAAGGAGCATCTGGTTGCGCCCGATTGGGAGCAAAGTGGACTGGCTATCTTGCGGTGAGACGGCTTGCGCCGTATGCTGCCGCCCACTTCCCGCGCTTCCCGATGTTGAAGCGCCAGCTCTGAATCCCGCTCTGGATTCCAACCGAGGTTTACCGCGCACCGACTGGCGTGCCCGCCTGCCAAACGCACGGAAACCTGTATCTCGTGGCCGC
>JAGNEJ010000108.1 GCA_018003315.1 Verrucomicrobiales bacterium | reverse complement strand
GGTATGGGGGGAGAGGGGGGCGGAAAATGGGTGGATTCTGAGGAACGGAGGATGGAGGGGCGTGGTCACGCGGCTTCGGACTGGCCCTTTCGACGGTCGAAGTGTAGTGCGGGCGTGATTCAAGGTGAATTTTCAATGAGCCGGAGCATACCTTTCCAGACCGCCTTCTCAAGAATTTTGTTGGCAGCGGGATTTGGGTAACTTCGGCGGATTGGCTCGCGCCGGTGTCCGCGGGCGTCAGGTGTATTCCAGGACGAGTGTGCGGCCGTCTCCAAGATCGATTTCCGGGGCTTCCCAGCCTGTGGGGGTGGTTTGGTCCCAAAGTTGGGGAGTCTCGGTTGGGTACGGATAAAATACCAGGCAGATGATCGAAAATAATTGCGTCTGCCTGTGCTTGGAATCTGGGAGTGCTGCCTTCGCGGTTCTGTGCAAGCGGATACGGCGAGTCGGAATTCTCGGTCATCGAGCGCCGCGGCCCCATCGACCGCTGGGCAAGGATGGTTCGAGGGAGACACAACCTTCCGATTCGGAAGATTTACGATTTCACCTGTCAGCCCGCCCTGCAGCGAGTGCTTTCTCGTGTTTACGGATGGATGCGGAGTCCCGGGAACCGATCAGGTTAGGTCAGAAGCCAGCACGGTGGTGCGCTGCCGTTGGCTGAGCATTCTGGCATGGGCAACAACTAGGGAGGGGGATTCTTCAAACCGGTAGCTGGCGCAGTTTGGGCAGGTGTGGACTTTCACGATGAGGATAGACTCACACCCTTCACAAATTTTGTAATTCGAAGGATTTTTAACAATTTTGTCCGCTTGGCGGGCCCTATCCTCAAGATCGACGAGCGAAGGCGATGGGTTGGTTTGCATGGCGACAATTCCACTTAATCTGATTTTTCCGTCAAATTCAAGTCTCAATTCCGCGGATTGCGAAAATTCTGATGGCTTGGCAGAGAGCATTTCACCCGAATGACGGAGGGGATGCTTGTGAAAAATTTCACAAATCGTCCTTGCTGGTGATTTTGGTGCGACTGATAATCGGGTGCGCTTCGTAGTGGAGCAGCCTGCGTGCGGGTCGCTGCAAGGCGAGTTTCCGGGCAGGCCGGCGGCTGCGGGGCGATTGCTGATTACATCATTTTCTCATGTCCACTGCCACCGCCAATGCTGCCGCTTCCAGCGCTCCCGCCGCCGACTTGGTGAACGTCCAAGTTGACGGGATCTGGATGAAATTTCCGAAGGGAACCCGGATGATCGAAGCCTGTCGGCAGGCGAAACGGGAGGTGCCGCACTATTGCTATCATCCGAAGCTGTCGAGTCCGGGTAACTGCCGGATGTGCTTGGTGGAAATGGGGATGCCGATGCGTCTGGCACCGGGCCAGACGGAGGTGGAGAAGGACGAGCAGGGATTTGCGAAAATCCAGTGGATGCCCAGGGCGGTGATTGCCTGTGCCAATACGGTGGCCGAAGGCATGGGAATCCGCACCCAGTCGAAACTGGTTGAGGACTGCCGCAAGGGAGTGCTGGAGTTTCTGCTCATCAACCATCCCTTGGACTGTCCGATCTGCGATCAGGCAGGAGAATGCCGCCTGCAGGAATTCAGTCTGCAGCATGGGCGGGGGATATCCCGGTTCCTCGACGACAAGGTGAAGAAACCGAAGAACCAGCGGATTGGTCCGCGCGTGACGCTGGATGTCGAACGGTGCATCATGTGCAGCCGGTGCATCCGTTTCTGCGCGGAAATTGCGGATGATCCGGTGCTGGCCTTTACGGAGCGTGGAAGTTACACCACGCTGGCGGTGCATCCTGGCAGGGAACTGGCGAACAACTATTCGCTGAACACCGTGGACATCTGTCCGGTGGGGGCGCTGACGAGCACGGATTTCCGTTTTCAGATGCGGGTGTGGTTTTTGAAGGAGACGGAAAGCATCTGCACGAAATGCGGACGCGGCTGCAATCTGATCATCGGCAGCCGGGAAAACATCATTCACCGCCAGACGCCGCGCGAAAACAATGCCGTCAACAGCACCTGGATGTGTGATCGAGGGCGGCTGGATTTCCATTTTGTGAACAGCGAAGCGCGGTTGACGGAGCCCATGGTGAAGGAAGGGTCCAGACACCGCGTGGCGGCATGGCGGGAAATTTTTGACGGCATGGCCGCCAAACTCAAGACGATGCTGCCGGGGGACGTCGCCGTGGTCGCCAGCGGGCGCATGACCAACGAGGAACTGTTCCTGGCAGGGCGGCTGGCGAAGGCCCTTGGGGCCGCAGTGGATGTCGTGCCCCGTGTGGGCGAGCCGGACGATTATTTGGTGAGTGCGGATAAAAATCCGAACACCAACGGGGCAAAAATTCTGTTTGGGGCGCTCCCGGGCAGCCGCCTGGAGGAAATCCGCACTGGGGTGAAAGAGGGCAGGATCAAAGGCCTGATCGTGCTGCAGGAAAACCTGCTGGAAGAGGCGGGATTTTCCGCCGCTGACCTGTCGAAACTGGCACTGCTGGCGCAGGCGCATGTGCAGGCGAACGGCACCGCTGAACTCGCGCATTTCGTCATTCCAGTCTCCACGTATGCCGAGAAGCGCGGCAGCATGATCAACGCCACCGGCCGACTGCAACGGCTGAACCGCGCCGTTGAATCTCCGGGGCAGGCCCGCGATCTTTGGGAGGTGTTGCGAGACCTGATCCTGGCCGTCACCGGCCAGAATGGGCTGTATGCCATTGAGGATGTCTTCAGGCAGATGGCTGCCGGGCATTCCGAGTTTGCAGGTCTCAGCCTCAGTCGCATCGGCAGCGAGGGCATTGCCCTGCTGGCGACTGGAGAAACGATTCCGCTTCTGGAGCGGGAGGCTCAGCGGAAGCAGAGCGGCATCATCGTTGGTTAGGAGAGGCCGCACCCGCCTTCCCGGCAAGGGTGCCTTTCCAGCATTTCCGGCGCGGCGGTCACTGTTCGTCCGCTGGCCGGTCTATTGCCAGTCGTAATCCACCCGAATCCGGTAAAACCGGCTTCCGGGCACGAGCGGAGTGGTCAGGGGCTGCGAACCGCTGGATGCTGCATCAAACGGAGTGCCCGTATCGGTCCAGGATTGCAGGTTAACGGAATGTTGGGCACGGTAGCGGCGTCCGGCCACCGCGGGGAAATCCAGCGCAATGTTTGGTCCCTGCACCTGGGCGGTGCTGATGCGGAGGACGCTGGCCTGGCTGCGGGGATCGGTGCCGGCCAGGAATTCCGCGCGGTTGTTTTGGCCGTCGCCGTCGGTGTCCAGCAGGGCATCCGCCGGATTGGCTGCGTTGAAATTGTGCTGACGTTCCCAAGTGTCGGAGACGTGGTCGCTGTCGGCGTCATCGCCCTGCACGACCAGCGTGACTTGCGCACCCACGAAGGAAATGAGGGTGAGGTCCATGTCGAAGACCAGGTCGCTGCTGTCTGCCGAACCTTGGTGCACCTCCACTGCCACGGTGTTTTCCCCTTCCACCAGCAGCTGGGGACTCACGTCAAATTCCAGATATTCGGTCGGTCCGGAAGTGACGCGCGAGGAGGCGAGGGTGGCATTGACCGGCGGGGTGGAACCAAGCGTTCCCGGAAGATTGCTGCGGATGGCTTCCTGGCCGTTGATCCAGACGGAGGCACCGTCATCCCGGCGCAATTCCACCGTCATCGCCGCAATGAGTGCCTTTGCGGTCGGGAGCGTGAATTTTTTGCGGAAGTAGTGGGTCCGCGGTTTGTTTTGCGGGTCCGCTCCGAATGTCAGGGTCGAGGCAGCGGCGATGTCGCCGTATCCGTAGCCAAGCGGCCCGCTGGCGGCGAGCCAGGCGGAGTCGTCGTAGCCGGGCGTCCGCCAGTTGCTGCCATCAAGATTGGCCGTCGGTTCCAGGTACTTCCAGGTGCTTTGTTTGGCGATGGCCAGGGTTGAAGTGGTGGCCGGGAAGCCGCTTTCGATCAGCCGGTAAACGAACGTGTCGTTTCCAACATACCCCAGGGCGGGGGTGTAACCAAAGGATCCGTTCGGCAAGAGATTGACGGTGCCGTGGGCCGGAGGAACAACCATTTCCGCTGTCAGCGGGTCATTTTCCAAGTCCGAATCATTGGCCAGCAGGCCGGCGACTCCGCGGGTCCGTGACGCTCTGAGTTCAAAGCGCAGATCGGAGCTGGTATTGGTGGCCTGGTGGACTTCGACGGCAACGGTATTGACTCCCTCGCGCAGCAGGGCGCGTGAAAAGGAGACCGATTTGTAAACCGATTCCTGGGCATTGGGAATGACCGCGCCGGAATAGGTGGCGTAGGCCACTTCACCGGATGCGGGGAAGGGTGGCGTTCCCCCGGCGGTGTAGGGGTCCTTGTCGCGGAAGATTTCGGCACCGTTCACATAAACAATGCAGGCATCATCCCGCTGCACCTCGATGGTTGGCTGCACGGTGTCGAATGGATCTGTCAGGTTGAAGGTGCGGCGGAAATAGGCGGTGGGGTAGTTGGGATTGGAGGCGCTCGCCGCCGCCCCCATATTCGCACGCGCCGGGATGGTACCCGCTGCCAGGATGTCGGCATCGCCGTAGCCCAGGACGCCGGTGCCGGTTGGCCAGGAGGCATCGGCGAAATCCGGCGTGCGCCAGACGGTGCCGCGATCGGTGCCGGTATTGTATTTCCACACGGAACCGGCAGTGATGAGGTTTTCGGTTGTTTGCACCGCTGTTGCCGGCAGGCTCAGCGGATGGTTCTGGCGGGTGTAGTAGCGGTCATCGGCAGCCACCGGCAGGTCATTGGTCGGATCCACCGTCAGGGAAACCGTCACGGGGGACGATTCCAGGAGGGTGGGCTTGGCCACCGTGGCATAAATGACTCCCTTGACGTCGATGGTGACGGTGTAGTTCGGATCTTCGACCGTCTGAGTGACCTTGATCGGCAGTTTCAGTTCCAGGTTGGGGCCCACCACGGAAATTTGCGGGCTGCCGAGCGAGGCGTCGCCCGGAACGGGAGCGATGTCGTAGGGCGTATTGGAGGAGTTGATGTCTATTTGGGGCGGGAGGGTGACCCCTGGGGTGTTGCCGCTGAGGCGGGCCCGCCCCGTCGCGGAAATCAGGTTGCCGGGTTGGGAAAAGGTGCCGTCTGGGGCCACGGAGACCGCCGGCCCCGCCTGGTCCATCTGGATGCGCAGGGAATCCGGATCAGTGGGGCGGGTGGGATCAATTTCCGCACTGATGGAATAGAGTCCGAATACCCAGGAGAGGTCGAGCTTGACCTTGCTGTCCAGCGACACATCAAAATCCTGGACGTGAATGGTGGCAAACGGGGAGGAAGGCGGTGTGGCCAGGACGGTGACGGTACCGATGATATTGGCATTTTCATTGTCGCTGTCGGTGCCGCCAGCCGGGATCGTTCCCGTCACTTTGACGTTCACCACGGATCGGGTGCGGTCCACGGCAAAGGTGAGCACCGGGGGAGCTTCCACCGCCTTGTAAGTGAAGGAATCCGGGCCGTTGTAATTTGCCGCGGAAAGATAGGAAAAAGATCCATCGGAATTGACGGTGACGGCGCCGTGGGCCGGATTGGTGACTTTGACCGCGGCGAGCCCTCCTGGGAACCCGTTGGCATCATCATTGGTCAGCAGGCCTGGAGCGGGAACATTCAGCGGAAAATCCTCCAGGGCGGAATAGGAATCCGGATGCGCAACCGGCGCAGCGGTGAGGGACAGGCTGCACAAAACAAGGGTAGTGCTGAGGGGGATCAGCTTGCGGAGCAGAGGCATGGTCATGGCGGGGAAGGGGAGCGGGGGCTGGAGGGGATTCCTGCACAGGATGCCGTGAAGGGCGCAGCGATGACAAGAGGGAAATGCGGCGCTTGGCGAGAATAGGGAACCGCCTGATGCCGTTCCGCATCTTCGCCGGGTGATTTCCTTGTTTCCCGTGCGGTCCGGCTGCACTCTTTGCCATGATGCCACGTCTCCTGATGCTGCTGTGTGCGAGTGTGCTTGCCGTTCAGCCGACCGTTGCGGCGGATTCGCCACCCCTGGCCGGAAAGCGACCGAACATCGTGTTGATCCTGACCGACGACCAGGGGTATGGGGATTTCTCGTGTCATGGAAATCCGGTGCTCAGGACGCCCAACCTCGACCGGCTGCACGATGAAGGGGTGCGATTTGCGGATTTTCACGTCAGTCCGACCTGTGCGCCCACCCGCAGTGCGCTGCTGACCGGACGCCACGAATTCCTCAACCGAGTCACGCACACGATCCACGAGCGGGAGCGGCTGGCACCCGGTGCCATCACGCTGGCCCAGGTGCTGAAGAAAGCGGGTTACCAAACGGGAATTTTTGGGAAATGGCACCTCGGAGATCAGCCGGATTACCGTCCGGACAAGCGAGGCTTTGACGAAACCTTCATTCATGGAGCCGGGGGGATCGGCCAGAGCTATCCGGGTTCCTGTGGCGATGCGCCCGGCAACACCTATTTCAATCCCGCCATCCTGCACAACGGCCGATTTGTCAGGACCAGCGGCTACTGCACCGATGTGTTTTTCGGTCAGGCCCTTGCCTGGATGGAACGGGTGAAGGGAAAGCAGCCATTTTATGTCCAGATCGCCACCAATGCCCCGCATGCTCCGCTGCAGGTCCGTCCGGAGGATGAAGCCCGCTACGCCGGAAAAGCCTCCCCGCAGGTGGCCAAGTTTTTCGGCATGATTGCCAACATTGATGACAACGTGGGACGCCTGCTGGCGAAGATTCGGGAGTGGGACATTGAAAACAACACCCTGGTGGTCTTCATGAACGACAACGGAGGCACCGCTGGCTGCGAGGTGTTCAACGCGGGGATGCGGGGTCGGAAGGGAACCGCCTGGCTTGGCGGCACCCGGGCCGCTTCCTTCTGGCGGTGGCCGGGCACTCTGGTTCCCGCCACCGTTTCCAGCACCTGTGCCCACATCGATTTTTTCCCCACCCTGGCCGCGCTGGCGGGAGTGGAACTGGATGACGCCGCACGGCGGCAGGTCGAGGGACGAAGCCTGTTGCCGCTGCTGGCCGATGCCGGCGCACCCTGGCCGGAGCGGTTTCTGGTGACCCATGTTGGACGCTGGGAAACGGGGGGGGCGGCAGGTGCAAAGGAGCAGCACTGCTCCATCCGGAAAAGCCGCTGGCATCTCGTCAACGAAGGCGGGGGAGGCTGGCGGTTGTTCGACGTGGCCGCAGACCCCGGTGAATCGGCCGACCTCGCCCATGCCCACCCTGACAAGGTCGCGGAAATGAAAAAGGCCTACGATGCCTGGTGGGAAAGCGTGCAGCCGCAGTTGGTCAATGAGCATGCCCCCGTGCCTGGAATCAATGCGTTCAAAGAGCTGTATCTCCGCCAGCATGGCGGCGAATAGGCCTTGGCAGGCGGAGGTGGGGCAGGTTATGTTCAGCCCCAGCGAGAACCCGCCATGAAAATTTCTTCCGGCCGCCCATTGCGGAGCCGCTTCATGCCAGTTGCGGTGCTCTGGTGTGTTTTCTGCGGAGGCGCTGCCTGGTCCCGGCCGGTGGTTCGCGTGTTTGCCGTCTATTGCAATGCCTACCCTGGAAAGGCGGGGGCCATCAACAAGAGCATCGATTCCGACCGGCTGCTGGTGAGCAATCTTTTCCAGGAAAATGTTTCCGAAGCGGGCTGGGGCGTGACCTTGAAAATCACCGAAGTCATGGGTGCGGAAGCAACGAAAACGGGGATCCTGCGTCGCTACGCGGAGGTCGCCGCATCGCTGGGGGCGGAGGACACGCTCTACGTCCACTTTTCCGGCCACGGCGGCATTCCGGATCAGGCGACCGGCGTGCAGATGCTGGACACCTGCGACATGAAACAGATCAATCGTACGGAGTGGGCGGAGGCGATCGGCAGACTGCCGTGCCGGCTCAAAATCCTGATCACCGATTGCTGTTCCAGTTACAATGCGGTGGAGGTAGCGGAAGGCGACGAGGAGGTCCAGCCTTGGAAAAGCCTGCACGGGCTGCTCATGAAACACCGCGGTTTTGTCAACATCACCGCCGCTTCTCCCGGCCAGTCTGCCTATTGCACGAATGTGGGAGGTTACCTAACGGTGAATCTTCATTCCGACATGCAGCGCTACGCCTCTTGGGATCAGGTGTTTGCCGAAACGCAGAAGCGGGTGCAGGAAGAAACCCGCGGACAGCAAAAACCGCTGGCTTATCAGTTGGGCGAAAAAATCAACAGCCCGGCGGCGGCGGATCGCGGGCCGGATTACATTCTGCCGGACTCGGCCACCCGGCTTCTGACCAGGGCCGAGCTTCAGTCCATGGGGCTTCAACAGCTCTATCTCGCACGGAACGAAATCGCCGCCCGGCATGGACAGGATTTTTCAACTCCCCTGCTGCAACGCTACTTTGGCTCCAAAGACTGGTATCGTCGTCAGTCCGGCAAGGCCGACTCTGATCTCAGCGCCGTGGAGTCGAACAACGCCCTTTTGATCCTGCAGGTGGAAAAGGAACAGGGAGGACCCTTCATCACCAAGGTTGATCCAGCGCAGAGTGCCTCCGGAAATGGGGCCATTCCTGACATTTTCCCCTATTCCTCGGCCCGGTATCTGAACCGCACCATCGTGGAGAGCCTGTCACGTCCGCAGCTTTCCATCGCCCGCAATGAGATCTTTGCCCGGCATGGCTACCCGTTCAAATCTGCCGCGCTGCAAAAGCACTTTGCCCGAAAGGCCTATTACCGGCGCAATCCCCTGGCGGAGGATCCAGCTTTCAACGATGTGGAGCGGCAGAACCTCTGGCTCATCGAAAAAATTGAGCGAATCCGCGGCGGTGCCCACAAGTGGGAATGAGCCTGGATTTCCGCCAATCGGGGTGCCTGGTCGCTGCTTGACACTGCCATCCGCCCGCTGCACTGACTGATTCCATGAGCAATATTCAGGAACAACTGGCGGCCGACATGAAGGAGGCGATGAAGAACCGGGATCAGATGGCGCTGGGGGCGATCCGGGGATTGAAGACCGCCTTCATGAATGCCTGCGTGGAAAAGGGACTCGGACCGCAGGGCATGCTGCCGGATGCGGATGCAGTGGCAGTGGTGCGCAAACAGATCAAGCAGCGTCAGGATTCCGTGGAGAGTTTCCGTTCCGCAGACCGGGCGGAATTGGCGGAGAAGGAGGAAGCGGAAATCCGCGTACTGGAGAAATACCTCCCGGCGGCGCTGACTGCCGAACAGGTGGAGCAGCTGGTGGACGAGGCCATTGCGGAGAGCGGAGCCACCTCCAAAAAGGAGATGGGAGCGGTCATGAAACTCCTGCAGGAACGGGCCGCCGGACGCGTGGATGGAAAAACCCTGTCTGCGGCGGTGGGCAGACGCCTCGCCTGATTTCGGCGCATGACCGAACCTTCCCAGCCGGTGGCCAGCGCCGTCATTGTGGCAGCGGGCGGGGCGCGCCGCATGGGGTTCGACAAACTGCTGGCAAACCTCGCCGGGGAACCGGTGCTGCTCCGGACCGTCCGGGCCTTTGCGGCCTGTGCGGGGGTGGGGGAGATCATTGTGGTGACGGACGAATGCCGGGCGCAGGTGGTGCGCTCCGCAGGCGTGCCCAAAATGTCACGCATCGTTCCGGGCGGGGCGGAACGGCATCTTTCCGTCTGGAACGGACTTCAGGAGTGCCGCGGGGAGCTGATTGCCGTGCATGACGGCGCCCGTCCGCTGGTTTCTCCTGACATGATTTCCCGCTGTCTGGAAGCCGCCGCCCGCCACGGCGCGGCGGCGCTGGCGCGGCGGGTCACGGAGACGCTGAAACGGGCGGATTCGTCAGGATGCGTCACCGGCAGCGTGGACCGGGAGCACCTCTGGGCGATGGAAACGCCCCAGGCATTTCAGCGTGAAATTCTGCTGGGAGCCTACCGGTCCGTGATGGAGCGCGCGGAAGTGGTGACCGATGAAGTTTCTGCGGTGCAGGCCGCGGGCCATCCGGTTTTCCTGGTCGAAAATGCCCAGCCCAACCTCAAGATCACCTTTCCGGCGGACCTGTGCGCGGCGGAACGGCTGCTGGCGCTATGACAGGAAATTCAAGGGGGGCACCGGCTTTCCGTCCGCTCAGGCCAGAATGTTTTTCACCACGCTTCCGTGGACATCGGTCAGGCGGTAGTCCCGGCCCTGGAACCGGTAGGTGAGTTTTTCGTGGTTGATCCCCAGCAGGTGCAGGATGGTGGCCTGCAGGTCATGCACATGGACCTTGTCGGAAGTGATGCTGAAACCCAACTCATCAGTTTCCCCGTAGCTGAAGCCGCCGCGCACGCCTGCGCCGGCCAGGAAGATGGAAAAGGCGTTCGGAAAGTGGTCGCGGCCCAGCACTTGGCTGCCCGCAGTGCGGCCTTCGCGGAAGGGGGTGCGGCCAAATTCACCACCCCAGACGATGAGGGTGTCATCCAGCAGTCCGCGCTGCCGGAGGTCGCGGATGAGCGCCGCCACCGGCTTGTCGGTGCGGCGCATTTTTTCGGTCAGGCCGCTGCGGATGTCTTCCGCGGGATTGGTCCCGTGGAAATCCCAGCCCCAGTCGAAGAGATGAACGAAGCGCACACCCTGTTCGAGCAGCCGCCGGGCCAGCAGGCAGTTGTTGGCAAAACTGGCATCGCCAGGTTTGGCGCCGTAGGCCTCCAGGGTTTGGGGCGTTTCGCGGGAAATGTCCATGACCTCCGGCACGCTGGCCTGCATCCGGAAAGCCAGCTCGTATTGCGAGATGCGGGTGGCGGTTTCCGGGTGGCCGAGTTCACCCTCCTGAAGCTGGTTGAGATCGTTGAGGGCATCGAGCGTGGCGCGCCGCAGCGTGCGGTCCATGCCGGGGGGATTGCTGACGTAGAGGACCGGATCGCCCTTGCTGCGGCACTGCACGCCCTGGAAAACGGAGGGGATGAATCCGGTCCCCCAGCAGCTTTGTCCGCCGCTGGGCTGCACGCCGCTGCTGATGAGCACGACAAAGCCCGGCAGGTTGTCGTTTTCCGAACCCAGGCCGTAGGTGACCCACGAACCCATGCTGGGCCGGCCCTGGCGCGGGGAGCCGGTGAAGAGCAGCAGCTCGGCGGGCGCGTGGTTGAACTGGTCGGTGAACATGCTTTTGATGACGCAGAGTTCATCGGCCACGCCGTGGAAATTGGGAATGGCATCGGACATCCAGATGCCGCCGCTGCCATGCTGGGAAAAGGTCCGCGGGGTGCCCATGAGCTTGGGCACTCCGCTGGTGAAGGCAAACGTCTTTCCTTTCACAAACTGGTCAGGCGCATTCTGGCCGTTGCGCTGCACCAGTTCCGGCTTGTAGTCGAACAGGTCCAGGTGCGGCGGCCCTCCTGACATTTGCAGATAGACCACGCGCTTTGCCTTCGCCCGTGCTCCGGCGGGTTTTGCCGCAAACGGATTGTCCGTGGCGGGCGCGGCGGCAGCGGCATTTCCCCCGAGCAGGGCCTGCATGGCGATGGAGCCCAGGCTGAGTTGCCCGGCTCCGCTGAGGAATTGGCGGCGCGTCTGGGTTTGCAGTCTGGAAAATGGCAATGGCATGGGCATGTCAGGTCAGCGTTTCATCAGGGTTTCGTCGAGATTGAGCAGCACGCCGCAGACGGTCGTCCAGGCGGCGAGGTCTGCCGGTTCGGCTCCGGTGGGAACAGGACCAATCGGATCGGTTGCCATGGCGACGGCGCTTTTTGGATCTGCCTGGAACGTTTCCAGGACCTGCGCCTGCAGGAGGCGGAGGCGCTGTCGTTCCTTTGCGGATGGGGGGCGCGCGAGCACCAGCCGGAAAGCCAGCGTGAGCTTTGCGTCAGGATCAGCAGCCGTTGTCAGCCGCCGGGCCAGCGCCTGCGCGGCTTCGACAAAGACCGGGTCGTTCAGGGTGACCAGCGCTTGCAGCGGAGTGTTGGTTCGGCCGCGGCGCAGGGTGCAGACTTCCCGGTTAGGGGCGTCGAAGGTGGCCATGGAGGGATATGGGCTGGTGCGCCGCCATTCGGTGTAAAGCGCCCGGCGGAAGCGGTCCTCTCCCGTGCTGGGCTGCCAGTCCAGCCCGCCGCCGAATGCGGCGGAGAGACCCGAGGAGGGACGCACCGGACGGACGGAGGGGCCGAACATTTTATGCGAGAGCAGACCGCTGACCGCCAGGGCCTGGTCGCGCACCATTTCCGCGCTCAACCGCACCCGCGGGCCGCGGGCCAGCAGGCGGTTTTCGGGGTCGCGTTCGGCGGCGCCGGGCATGACCCGGGACGACTGCCGGTAGGTGGCGGAGGTCACCAGGAGCCTGACAAATGCCTTGATGTTCCAGCCGGAACGGACCAACTCGGTGGCCAGCCAGTCGAGCAGTTCCGGGTGGGATGGCAGCTCGCCCTGGGCACCGAATTCCTCACTGGTGCGCACCAGTCCGATGCCAAAAATGGCTTCCCAATACCGGTTGGCGATGACCCGTGCGGTGAGCGGGTTGTTTTCATCCACCAGCCACCGGGCCAGGCTCAGACGGTTGCTGGGCGCACCGGACGGTAGCGGCTGAAATGCGGCGGGAACTCCCGCCGGGACTTCCGCCCCGAGGGAAAGATAGTCGCCGCGCAGTTGGACATGGGTTTTGCGGTGCCGGTGTCCGGGCAGTTCCCGGAAAATGGGAACGGTGGTCTGTGGCATGGCGGCGGTTTCTTG
>JAGNEJ010000050.1 GCA_018003315.1 Verrucomicrobiales bacterium | reverse complement strand
ACATCACGGTCTGTGGTGGCGGTGGAATCGAAGGCCGGAGCAGCTGGTGCATTGCGTTCGAGCACTTTGACGCCGTTCAAATAGGCAATGAATCCGTCGTCATGGCGCATCCGCAGAGAGAGGCTCTGCAAGCCGGCAGGACTTGGAGCGGAGAACGGGATCTGAATGAAGGCGGAGGCATTCACATTCAGCATCTGGGCCTGAATGTCGGTGCGGATGAAGGCGCGGTAGCCGGTGAGTTCGGTTCCCATCACCAGCACTTCGCCCAAGGAAAGCACCCGGGCGTCGTCGGTGGCGGCTCCGCCGGCTTCCGGCGTACGTTTGATTCTGACATATTGGCCGATGACCGGATTTCCCGTGGTGCTGAGCAGGTCGTAAACCATGCGGCTGGGGCTGCCCAAGACATTGTCAGGGTTCAGGAGGGGCGAGGCGTGCAGGACGGTGACGCCATCCTCCGCCAGGATTTCAACGGTGATGTCTTTGAGGCGGTACGGGCAGCAGCCGTCCCCGCGGTTGCGGATGTCCACGTTGTGAATGACGGTGCGCCGCCGCAGGTTGAGCGTCCAGGCGGGTGCGGCGTCCGTGTTCAGCGTGTGGGTGAAATTGCCGAGGGAGCCGTCGATTCCCAAGGCCGGTCCGTAGCCGCCAAGCTGGGAAGTCTGCGTGGCTGATGGGGCGGGGGAGCCGGTTCGGGCCAGATTGGCCAGCAGGTTGGGTGGTGGCACTGCCCAGAGTTCCACTTCGCCGAGTGCCAGGACATTGGCTTCATCCGTGTTGCCCTGGCCGCCGGTCCCTGACAAATCCGGGTCTGCCGTGCGGCGCACCCGCACGCTGCGTCCGGTGATGCGGCTGCCGGTCAGGGCCACCAGATCCACCGTCAGGGACGCGGGGCCTGACGGAAAGGTGAATCCGGTGTTTTCTGAATTGAGCAGCGGCGAGGTGTAGAGAATCGTGTTGGCGGCATCGCGGATTTCCACGGAAATGTCCCGCAGCCGGCTTCCGCAGCAACTGGTCCGATTGCGCAGGACCACGCGTTCCATCGCCACGTCACCGGGCATCGTCAGTTGCCAGTAGGCGTTGGCGTCACTTCCCACGGTGTGGGTGAAGTTGCCGGTGTTGCCATCGATTGCCAGCGAGGCGGTGAACGCCCCATTGGTCGTGGACTGGGTTGCGGTGCCTGTGGCGGCGATGTTGGCCAGCGCAGGCGGCGGATCGGTGGCGTCAAACCCGATGGCCGCAGGGGCGGTTCCCGTGATCCATCCGGCCTGTCCTTGTCGTGAGACCGTGGTCCAGTCTCCCGGAACGTCACCGGCGGAGGCGGGCACTCGCACGGACGGCACCGATGCTGTCAGCAGGGAGGTGGTGATGGTCTGCTGGCCGATGCCATAGCTCACATCCTCTTTCTGGTTTGCGTAGGCGAAGGAACTCAGGACGGTAGTGCCATCCGGTGCCACCAGGGCCAGATAGCCGGAGGTTTTGGACAGTTGGAAATTGGTGTGCAGTTGCTGGCCGGACACCGCCCGGTTTTTGGAGGAGGCAAAGACAACCAGCGCACCACCTGCATTGAGCGGCGTATCCGGAAACTGCCACTTCGTTTTCGCAGCGGCGTCGTCGGTCAGGTAACAGCCCTGGAGGTTGGTGGCGGAGGCATCGGGATTCTGGATTTCGATCCAGTCGGAAAACTGACCGTCGGAGTCTGCGAGGGTGGATTGATTGTCCGCCATGAATTCCGCGATGACCGGGGCCGCGGTGGCGGGAAGCATGTCCAGACACAGGCATGCGCAGACGAGGTGAAACAGTCTCGGAGACATAGGGGAGGGTGGGTGAAGGAGGGCGGCGGAGAGAGAGCCGGTTGCTTGAGATCGCTCAGATATAACAGGAATCCGGTCGCAGATGGCAAGCACTTTCCACAGACTTTCCCCGCTTGACCCATTCTGCGGCAGCCTCTAAGAATGCGGCCCTTCCGCCCGAACCGGCGGAACGGTTTTTCTTTCAGCCCTTATGGAACACCAGCAAACCTTGGCGAAGACGGCGAGCGTGGCCGGAACTTCACTGCATACCGGAGAAAAAGTGACTCTGACCCTGAAACCGGCCGCACCGGGAACGGGGATCAAGTTCCGCCGCATTGACCTGGAAGATCAGCCGTTCATCGATGCAGATGTCAACAAAGTCGTCATGGTGGAGCGCAGCACCACCCTGGCCGAGGGCAGCGTGAAGGTGCACACCGTGGAGCATGTCCTTTCCGCCCTCACTGGCATGGGGATCGACAATGCAGTCGTGGAAATGGATGCCAATGAACCGCCGATCGGCGACGGCAGTGCCCGGCCCTATGTCGAATGCATCAAGAAGGCAGGCATTCAGAAACAGGAGGCCACCCGCAAAGTGTTCGAGATCCGCGAACCAATCCATCTGGAAACCAGCGGCGGCAGCATCCTGATCATCGTGCCTGACAAGAAGTTCCGCATTTCCTGCACCCATGCCGGTCCCGACGGGCGCATGGCCCAGTTTGTGTCGCTTGAAATCACCCCTGAGGTGTATGAACGGGAAATTGCCCCGGCGCGGACGTTCGTGTTCTACGAAGATGTGAAGCCGCTGCTGGACAAGGGCTTGATCAAGGGAGGCAGTCTGGAAAATGCGGTGGTGATCCGTGATGACAGCGTCATGAGCAAGGAGCCGATGCGCTTTCAGGAGGAATTCGCGCGGCATAAGATTCTGGACATTGTCGGCGACCTCATGCTGTGCGGGAAGCGCTTTACGGGGCATGTGATTGCGGTGCTGCCCGGACATGCGGTGAACACTGAGATGGCGCGCAAACTCAAGCAGGAATACTCCCGGATGATGTCGATGGTGCCGCCGGTGAACATTCCCCACGGCGAGGCGGTGCTGGACATCAATGAAGTCATGCAGATCCTGCCCCATCGGTATCCGTTTCTGCTGGTGGACCGCATTGTCGGGTTTGAAGGTGAGACCAAATGCACCGGCATCAAAAACGTGACGGTCAACGAACCCTTCTTTCCCGGCCACTTTCCCGGACATCCCGTCATGCCCGGCGTGCTGCAGGTGGAGGCGATGGCGCAGGTGGCCAGCATCCTCATGCTGCGGCGTCCGGAAAACCAAGGGAAGATCGGCTATTTCATGAGTGCGGACAAAGTGAAATTCCGCAAGCCGGTCCTGCCTGGGGACACCCTGTTCATCGAGGCTGAAATCACAAAAATCCGGCGCAACATCGGCTGTGCATCCTGCCGCTGCGTGGTCAACAACGAGACGGTGTCGGAGGGGGAACTGACGTTCACCCTGCTGGAACGTTAGCAACCGCCGCGGCTTTGTCGCCAGGGAAAAACCGCAGCCTCTCCTCACTGGGGCGGTGCCAGCCGCCAGTAGCGCCTGTTTTCTCCGGGCTGCACGGGCACAAGGCGCACCAATTTCCCGCTGCTTTCGGTCGGCGCCACTCCGTCCGCGGTCCAGGGACCGGTCTGCGCATCCAGCGTGGACTGCAAGGAATAGCCGGTCAGATAGGATGGCCAGGAAATTTCAATCTGCTCTGCCTGCCGGGTGATGCTCAGCGTGGCTGCAGGCTGGGGAAGATAGTACGAACCTTCCACCGGAGGCACCCCCAGCAGCAGCATGGCAATGTTGGCGGAATCCGCATTGCGCAAGGGCTGGGGCACGGCGGCTCCGGTTCCGGGGCGGGTGTTTCCCGGATCCGTGCGGTTCACAAACAGCCGGTGGGCGTCAGTTCCCGCAGGGATTCCCGGCCCCCAGATGAAGAGCGGAATGCGGATGTTGGCGACATTGGTGGCGTCGCCATGGTTGCGGTCCGGCGTTGCTCCCGGACCGACGCCGCCCCCGCCGCCTCCATGGTCCGCAGTGAGGACGATGGCGACTTTGCCTTTGATGGAGGGATTGGCGCCATCCAGGGCCGCAAAGATCGCTCCGAGATATCCATCCACATTCAGCACTCCCTGATTCCAGCCAGCGGAGCCCCAGCCGACATTATGTCCCCCGGTGGTCTGGCCCGTGTCGGTGTCGGTGAAATGGATCAGGTTGTAGCGGCGCAGGGTTCCTGCGGTGATGTCCGCCACCACTGCGGTTTTGATGTTCGGCAGGTTGGCCGATGTCGTAAGGTCGGCGACCGAGGCGAAATCGATTTTGTTTTTGCCATTGTCTGCGCCCACGGTGTCGGCGCGGCCTTTGGTGGCGTTGTAGCTGTGGACGAAAAGATTGAACCGGGTCTTTCCTCCGAAAACGGCTGTCGAAAAGCCGCGGTCGTGGGCCATGTCAAACGTGCTCACCTTGTAGGAATAGGCTGCCGGGGAAAGCTGGTGAATGCTGTTCCCAGTCGTGGCGTTGCCAGTGTAGCCGTTGGAGGTGTAGTTGTGCCCGGCGGTCGCATTGCCCGGAGGGTTCAGCACCGGACACCCAGTGACCAGGCTGCAGTGGTTGGGGAGCGTCTCCGAATAGTCATAGTCGCAGCGAGCGTTGAAGGTGAATGAGCCTTGCTGTTGCAAGCGAAGGAAATTCGGATGGTCATCCGGGTTGGCTTCGATCAGAGCCTTGAGGAGGTCACCGCGCAGGCCATCGACGGAGATGTGCAGGACATGCCGGATTTCTGCGGGAACCATGCTGACCGTCAGCCACAACAGGGCTGCAGTGAGGGCGGCGGATTGCGGGCGGGTTCGTTTCATGAGCGCATTTGCTTTGGGCCTGTGCCAGGTTGGCGAAATGGTGGGTTGCGGCGTGGCAAGGAAACTATACGCGGAGGTACTTCCACCCCCAACCGCTGGCGGACAGGAAATCGCACGGACCGCCTCACGCGGGCGGAATCAGACGCCAAAAACGCTGGTTCTCTTCGGACTGCACCGGCAGCAGCCTGACAAACATCCCACCGTGTTCCGTGGGTTCCCCGACATCCGCCGTCCAGGGGCCGGTCTGAAGATTCAGGGTGGACTGAAGCACGTAACCGGTCAGATAGGATGGCCAGGAAATTTCGACGTGCTGTGCCAGGCGGGTGATGTGCAGTGCGGCTGCCGGCTGCGGCAAATAATAGGAACCCTCCACCGGAGGCAAGCCCAGCAGCAGCATGGCGATGTTGGCGGAGTCCGCATTGCGCATGGGCTGTGGCACGACAACGCTGTTTCCAGGGCGTGCGTCGCCGGGGTCCCACCGGTTTGCAAACAGCCGGTGGGCGTCGATGCCCGGCGGGATTCCCGGTCCCCAGATGAAGAGCGGAATCCGGTAGTTGGCGGCCTTAGTGGGGTCCAGGTGATTGGTTCCAGGCGAGCCGCCGCCGTGGTCTGCCGTGAGCACGATGGCAACCTTTCCTTTGATGGAGGGGTTGGCTGCATCCAGGGCATCGAAAATCGCTCCCAGATAGCCATCCACATTCATCACCCCTTGGTACCAGCCCGGAGAACCCCATCCGACATAGTGCCCGCCCGTGGTCTGCCCCATGTCCAGGTCAGCGAAATGGATCAGGTTGTAGCGGCGCAGGGTGCCGGCGGCGATGTCGGCAACCACCGCGGTTTTGACGCTTGGCAGCGTCGCCGGTGCCGAGAGGTCCGCTAACGAGACGAAGTCAACTTTGTTGGTGCCATCATCGGCACCCACGGTATCGGTGCGGCCCTTGGTGGCATTATAGCTGTGGGCGTATAGAAAGAATCGGGTCTTGCCGCCGTAGAGGGCGGTGGAGAGACCCCGGTCATGGCTCATGTCAAAGGTGCTGACCTTGTAGGAATAGGGAGCGTCCCCCAGCTGGTGAATGCTGTCGCCACCAGTGGCGCTGCCAGTGTAGTTGTTGGAGGTGTAGTTGTGGCCGGCCGTGGCATTGTCCGGGGGATTGAGCACCGGACGACCGGTGATCATGCCAGTGTGGTTGGGCAGAGTCGCCGAAAAGTCAAAATCACACCGGGCGTTGCAGGTCGAAGCGCCTTCCATGCGCAGGCGCATGAAATTTGGGTGACCGGCCGGATCTGCCTCCATGCGTTCCTTGAGAAGATCCCCCCGCAGGCCATCGACGGAGATGTGCAGGACATGCCGGATTTCTGCAGGAGCCAAACTAGCCGTCAGCCACAGCAGGGTTGCAGCCAGGGCAGCGGCGGGGTGGGGATGGAGCCGTTTCATGGGCGAATTTCCTGGGGACGGCACCTGGCCCGATGGTCGGACCGCTGTCAGGTGGACGCCGCATTGCACGCGGTGATTCCCAGACTGTCAACTTCGGACCGGCAGGAAATCGACAACGGCCAAGGCGTCGGATGAAATCAGGCAGGCGCGGCAGACCAGTCTGGCGGGTCTTTTTTCCCGAGATCGACGGCAATGTCTTCGATGCTCATGCGGCGTTCTTCGAGCGATTTCACGACAAAGCCAGCGGCGAGCATGCTCCTGAGCAGAGCAGCCTGTGCGGCATCATCTCCGCTGAACTGGAAACGAATTTCCTGTCCGAGCGTCTGCACCTGGGAAATGCCCGCAACGGTTTCGAGCGAAGCGGCCGCGGCGAGGACGTTTTCCAGCACGACAAGCCGCAGTTCCCGCAGGCGTCCGCCGAGCCGCTCCGTGATTTCGGAAACCGGCCCGGATGCGATGATTTTTCCCTGCTGCATGAAGGCGACCGTGGTGCACATGTCCGCCAGTTCGGTGAGGATGTGGCTGCTCACCAGCACCGCGGCTCCGGAAACGGCCAGCGCCCGCAAGGTGCGGCGCAGTTCCACGCGGGCCACCGGATCCATGCCGCTGGCGGGTTCGTCGAGCAGCAGCACGGATGGCCGGTGCAGCAGGGTTTTTGCCAGGACCAGGCGCTGCATCATGCCGCGGGAAAGGGATTTGCACATCGCGGAGCGCTTGTCAGCCAAATGGACCGTTTCCAGGCACTCGCTGACGCGGGCGCTGCGTTCCGCTCCGCGCAGTCCGTGGGATGCGGCAAAGAGATCCAGAAACTCCCAGCACTGCAGATCTCCTGGCACCGGAGCCAGGTCCGGCATGTAGCCCAGCAGTCGGCGCACTTTGCCGGCAGCTTCGGCCAGATCGTGGCCGGCGATGTGGACGCCGCCATAGGTGGGCTGCTGGAGCGTGGCGAGGACGCGAAACGTGCTGCTCTTGCCCGCGCCATTCGGCCCCACCAATCCGCAGATTTCGCCCGGCTGCACGTCCAGGCTGACACCGTCCACGGCCACATGGTTTCCGTAGTCCACGCGCAGGTCCCGGATGCGGATGGCAGGAGCCGAACTCATGGGGAAACCAGACACCGCCCCGGTGGATTAAATGAGGCCGCGGCGCTTGAGATCGAAGATGTTGATGCCATGGGATTTCTGGACCATCTCCAGAGTGAATTTCAGCAGGCAGATTTCCCAGGCATCATCCACGCCGCGAAGCACCGCGGCATGGGGATTGTCCCGCACCTCGCGAATCACGCGATCCTGCACGGTTTCCAGCGTTTCATGCACCAGGCTCTCGGTGACATCGCTTTTGCGAAAACTGAATCCGTATTGCAAAAACACCGTCTGACCGGCTATCTGCTCCAGAAAATGGCTGAAGGCTGCCGCCTGTTCGGCATCGAACCCCTCGAAGGCAAAATCCGGCGGGGCATCAGGGCGAAAGATCACCGGACGCTCCGCGTGAATGCGCCCGGAACGAATGCGCGTCTGGGTGACGTCGTCCATCAATTCGGTCAACAGATGGAATTCAAAGCTGGTCGTGCCAAACGTTTCGAGACGACGGTCTGGTTCATGGAGCGTGGTGGTCTCCTCGAAGGCAAACTGGATGTCGTCCGGACGGTGCATGGAAAGTGCGTCGGCTACGCCATTGAAGTGGCGAATGCAACCACGAAGTCATCGCCGGAATGCAGGGTGGAATGTGATCTGGTTTGGCGTTTGCGCAGATTGGGTGTTTAGTGCCGACGTTTCCCAGCCATCACATTCCCAAAACCATCCTCAGAACCCATGTCTCAAGTCTATTACGCCGGACCGAACCGGCAGCCCACCACCACCACCGAAGCAGAACTCCCCGGTCTGTTGAACAGCGGACAAATCTCCCTGCAGACGCTCGTCTGGGTGGCCGGATGGCCCAACTGGCGCCCCTTGCAGGAGGGCTTTCCCCATCTGGCACCTCCGACTCCCGTTTCGCCCCCGCCTCCGCTGACAGCGCCTTTCCTTCCGCCGCCCCCGGTGTCGCCGCCTCCCACAGCTTCCGCGCCAGCACTTGCCGGGGCGCCACCGGCGGTTTCCTCACAAGGCTCCGCCCGGCGTTCCCATGAAATTGAGTTTGAAATTCTGGGCAACGAAATGCAGATCGTGGAGGTCGAACTGGATCCCGGAGAAGTCGTCATCGCCGAGGCCGGTGCCATGAACTACATGGATGCCGACATCCAATTTGAGACCAAGATGGGGGACGGCTCGAATCCCAATCCCAGCATGTGGGACCGGCTCAAACAGGTGGGCAAACGCGCCCTGACCGGGGAAAGCCTGTTCATGACCCATTTCACCAACCGTGGCGGCGGAAAGAAAAAAGTGGCCTTTGCCGCTCCCTATCCCGGCAAGGTCTTGCCGATGGACCTGAGCCAACTGGGCGGCACGCTGTTCTGCCAGAAAGACGCGTTTCTTTGCGCGGCGTATGGCACCAGGGTTGGCATTGCGCTCGCACAGAAATTTGGCGCGGGTCTGTTTGGCGGAGAAGGATTTATCCTGCAAAAGCTCGAAGGGGACGGACTCGCGTTTGTCCACGCCGGCGGCACCATCATCAAGCGGGACCTTCGCGGAGAAACCGTGCTGGTGGACACGGGATGCCTGGTCGCATTCACTCCGGGCATCGAGTATTCCATTCAGCGGGCCGGCAACCTCAAAAGCATGGTCTTCGGCGGCGAAGGCCTGTTCCTGGTAACCCTGCGGGGGCATGGCACCGTGTGGCTCCAGAGCCTGCCGCTCTCCAAACTGGCCGACCGCATTCTGCAAAATGCCGTGGGCGTCAAAAGTAATGACTCCGGCGGCCTGCTCAGCGGCATCGGCAACCTTTTTGAAAGTTAGCACCCCGGAATCCGCCATTGTCCGCCGCATATTCGACTTTCTGAACAGCGTGGGGCGGCGGCGGCCGCCCCGTCACCCATCCGCAAAATGGCATGAACCATCCCAGACCCATCGCATTGCTAGGCTGTGAGGTGTTTCTGAGTGAGTTGCGGATGGTGGCACGCGGGATGTCCCACATCGTCATCGAAAAACTGCTGGAAATGGGTCTGCACGACCGTCCGCCGGAAATGCGCCGGGCACTCCAGGCCGCGGTGGATGAACTGGACTCGCGTGATGACATTGAGGCCATTGTGCTGGCCTATGGGCTGTGCGGCTGCGGCACGGCGGGACTGTGCGCGAAACGTCACCTGCTGGTGATTCCGCGCGCCCACGACTGCATCACCGTGCTTCTCGGCAGCAAGGAACTGCATGCCCAGCGCGCCGCCGCCTGTCCCGGCTGCTACCACTACACGCCCGGATGGAATCGGGCGCGCCGCGTGCCGGGACCGGATCGTGAGGAGCAACTCCGGAGGGACTTTGCCGCAAAATTCGACTCCGAGGATGTCGAGTTTTTGCTGGAATCGGAACGTGATCTGTGGAGACACTATCATACGGCCACGTTCATCGATCCCGGCACGCCCGACGCGCCGGAGGAGCTTGCCTACACCCGCCGCTGCGCAGATGCCCTTGGGTGGAAATGCGAACATGTCAGGGGCGATCCCGCCCTGCTCCGGACTCTGCTCACTGGGCCGTGGGATGACGAACGCTTTCTGGTGGTGCCCCCGGGACGCCGCATCGCCATGTCCAACGATGACCGGGTGATGAAGACGGCCCCTGGGTGCGAAGCCACATGAACGCCGCGGAAGTGACTCCTCTGGAAGGCGAACCAGCAGGGACTCCGAGGCTGCTGCGCATCTCCGGCGCAGACGCACCGCACAATCTGGCCGAACTGCTGGCCCGGACCGGCCATCCGCTCAACACCCGCTGCGGCCAGCGCGGACTCTGCCGCGGCTGCATCGTTGAATTGCGGGAGGGTGCCCTGACGGATGCGGATGGGCAGCGCTACACCTCAGGACTGTTCCGCGCCTGCCGCATGCGCATTGCGGATGCCCGTGCGGTGGTCATCCGCGTGCCGCATCAGGCGAGCATTCGTCACGCGCCTCAGGTCAGCGAAACATTCCTCGTGGACGTGCCCTGCACGCTGAATCCGTCGATTCCATCCGATGGCCTGCGGGACACTGGTTTCGCGCTGGATCTCGGCACCACCACTGCGGTCATTTTGCTAGTCGATCTGAACACGGGAACCATCCTCTCCCGCGCTGGGGCCTTTAATGCGCAGATCCGGTTTGGCGACAACGTCATCACGCGGATCGGCGTCGGTGCTGTTCCGGAGGCGCGCCGCGACATGCGCCGTGCCTTCATCACGGAAACGCTGAGGCCCCTGCTGGACAAAGCACTGCAGCGGGCAGGGCGCGATCTCAGCCGGATCGCCGGCGGAGTGATCGCCGGGAACACCACGATGCTCCACATTCTCGCCGATGAGGATACGACTCCGCTGGGGGTGGCACCTTTCCAGGCCCGATTCCTCCACGGTCGAACCGAAAGCGCCGCTGCCTTTGGTATTGACCGAGCCGGACTTCCGCCGGATGCCCCCATTCGGCTGCTGCCCGGCATCTCCGCTTATGTCGGCGCGGATATCGTCGCCGGGGTTCAGGCCACCGGCATGATGCTCGATGCCGCACCCAGCCTGCTGGTGGACATGGGCACCAATGGTGAAATGGTCCTGTCCAGCGACGGTCGACTGCTCGCCTGCGCCACCGCCGCAGGTCCGGCTTTCGAAGGCGCCGGACTCACGAGCGGCACCAGAGCGCAGGCCGGTGCCATCAGCCGCATCCGCATCAGCGGTGGCGAAATCGCCTGTGAAACCATCGGTTCTGTCCCCGTGACCAATGATGGCGGCATCTGCGGCTCCGCCTACATCGATTTCCTATCCGATGCGCGTCGCAGCGGACTGCTCCGTGCCAATGGCCGCTTTGACCGGGAAGTCTGGGGCCACCTTCCCGAGGGGCATCGTTTTGCGGACCCTTCCGGCATCGCGTTTCGTCCTGCGATGCACCAGCATCCACGCATCAGCGAACTGGACATCGCCCAACTGCTGCAAGCCAAGGCTGCGATTGGCGCGGGGATTGAAATCCTGCTCTCCGTCGCGAACACGGATGCCCGGCGCATTGGCCGTGTTCACCTCGCCGGAGGCTTCGGCATGCACGTCGATGTGGCCCACGCCATCGCCATCGGCCTGCTTCCGGGATTCAAGCCGGAGCAGGTGAGCGTGGTCGGCAATACTTCCCTCGCGGGGGCCTTGATCGGCCTGCTGGACCGGCAGAGCCTGTCGGACATGGAGGAATTCCGTTCGCGAGTTGAAATCGTGGAACTCAATCTGCATCCGGAATTCGAAGACACCTTCATTGACCACCTGAGCCTCCCGTGAATGTCGGCGAATTTCAGCCGGCTGCGGTGCTCATTTGAATGATTCGGATCGCGAGATTGCCTCATTCTGGATTTGGCAGTTTTGGCATCAGTGGCATCGTGGCCTGTGCAGCACCCTCCACCCAGGTGCCGCGCAGGACCCGAAAAGCCAGCCACTGGAAACGCAGTATCTCTCCCCGCAGCATGAGCAAATTCACCGACCTAGCAACGGTTGTCGAAACGGGTAGGCGCGTTGAAGCCCGGCAGTTGACCCAGGGGATGCTCTCGGAAGGCATGAAGCCGCTGGATATTGTCGAACAGGGACTGGTGCCGGGCATGAGGGCCATCGGTGAGCGATTCAAAGACGGCGAGGTGTTCGTTCCCGAAATGCTCATTGCGGCACGGGCGATGAAGGAATGCATGGCGATGCTGGAACCGCTGCTGGCAGATGCCGGCATCAAGCCGGAATTCACCGCCGTCATCGGCACGGTGCAGGGGGATCTCCACGACATCGGCAAAAACCTCGTCGCTGTCATGCTCAAAGGAGCCAATTTCGGCCTTGTCGATCTCGGCACCAATGTTTCGCCGGAGGCATTTGTGAATGCGGTTCGCGACCATGGGGCTCATCTCTGCTGTCTTTCCGCCCTCCTGACCACCACCATGCCGGCGATGAAACGAACCATTGATGCCCTGCGTGCGTCGGATCAGGCCAGCGTGCGGGTGATGATTGGCGGCGCTCCGGTCACCCAGGATTACTGCGAGGAGATTGGAGCAGACGGCTACAGCCCCGATGCCGCCAGCGCGGTGACGCTTGCATTGAAACTGATGGAAAACCCATGAACGTCCCCCTGCTCCAAGCCTGCCGGCAAACGGCCCTAACCTGTGACGGGGCCATGGGCACCCAGCTTATGCAGCGCGGACTTGCACCTGGAGAATGCGGCATGCGCTGGAATGCCGAACGTCCTGACGAAATTCTCAGCGTCCACCAGGCCTACCGCCATGCCGGGTGCCGACTCATCACCACGAACTCGTTTGGCGGCAGCCGCTGCATGCTGGACCGCCACGGACTTGGTTCCAAAGTGTCCGAGTGGAACCGCCGGGCGGCGGAATTGGCAGCCCAGGCCGCCGGGCCGGAAGGCTGGGTGCTGGGGGATGTCGGACCGTTCGGGGATTTCCTTGAACCACTGGGCGACACCACCAGGGAAGAGCTGGACGCGGTTTTCCGCGAGCAAATCAGCGCCCTGGTCGCCGGTGGCGCGGATGCCGTTCTCGTGGAAACCATGAGCGATCCCGCGGAACTTGCTGTCGCCGTCCGTGCAGCCAAGGCGGTCGCCGATCTTCCGGTGATCGGCACCTGGTCGTTCCAAAGGAGCGGCGGGGAATTCCGCACGATGATGGGCACTCCCGTGGCCGCTGCCATTCGCGCCGCTTGCGAGGCGGGAGCGGATATCGTCGGCACCAATTGCGGAACCGACCTGGCGCTCGACGATTACCTTGAACTCGGACGCCAGATCGTCGCCGCTGCCGCCGGAGGCCCCACCATCCTGCAGCCCAATGCCGGCGCACCGAAAATCCGCCATGGCGAAATTCATTATGACGCCACGCCTGCTGAAATGGCAACACTGGCGAACAAGCTCCGTTCCATCGGCATCACCATCGTTGGCGGATGCTGCGGAACCAGCCCGCAACACCTTGCAGCGATGGCGCTTGCCTGAAACCAGCCGCACGCATTCGGCAGTGACAGCATCCGCTGTGGGCGATGGGATGGGCACTGACTGGCTGCCGGGCGCTTCGCCATCGGAAGGAATTCGTGCAAAGGTGCCTTCCGCGACCCTGCAACCTGACAATTCCAAGCCTGCGAGGTGTTCACGGGCCGTGCGTTTTGGGTTGTTTACCGCTGCGGGGCTGTGGCTTTGGTGGCGAGACTTTTCATGGCGTGCAGCCCGTCCTTTTCGGCGGCGGACAGTGAGGCCTCGCCCCTGACCAGGAAAAAATCGCAGGTTTTGGCGGCGAGGCTGCGAGCGGCATCGGAGGTGAGGGCCGGGAGGGTTTCCTGAATGCTGGTGGCGATCAAGGCGCGCCATTCCAGACCGGTCGATGCGTCGGATTTCAACTGTTCCAGCAACGAAAGCCAGAGCGCTTCCGCTTCGGCTGGGCGGTTTTGATTCAGAAAGCAGCGGGCCAGCCGGCTGGCGGTGGAGACCATGTTTCGGGGCTCCCTGGGGCTGCCAGGATGCGCAGTCTGCGTGCGGCATCGGAGGTCGAACGAACGGCGAAAGACCGGCTCTGCACCTGCCCAGTCGCGGGTGCGTTCCTTGAGTTCACCCAGGCGGTTGAGGGTGTAGCTGGCGCCGAGGTTCCACCAGGAGTCTGCCGGTGCGGCTGAAAGCAGCGGTTCCAGCCTGGCCATTTGCCGTTGGTAGTGTTGCATGGCGGAGGGAATTCCTTCGATCGAGTCGATGTGCTTGCCCAAATCCTCCGAGGCCATGGCCCAGGCATACTGGGCGGCGGGGTTTTCCGGATTTTTCTTCAATTCGGCAAACAACCGCTGCTCGGTCTTCTGCAGCCGGTCCGCAACACGGTCCATTGAGCCGGCTGCGTCTTCCTCCGGTGTCGCCGCAATGGCCGCGTCGATAGCGGAGATGCGCCGTCGCATTTCCGCTGCAGAGGCGCTTTCGCCGCGCTGATCCTGCATCAGGGCGTACACAACCATGCACTGGCGCAGATGTCCCATGCGTCCCCGGTGTCCGGGACGGGCATCCACGTCTGCTTCCGCGATGCGGATGGCATCCGTCAGCAGCGGCTGCGCTTCAGCAGCCCGCTGGTTGAGCACCAGCGCAAGAGCCAAACGGACCGCGGCATGGGAGTAGGTGCTGCCGTCGGTGCCGTGGGTTTGTTTGACGAATTGATGCCACGCGGTGAAGTGGCGCAGCATGAGCGGGTAGTCCTTCCGTTCTTCGGCCAGGGAACCGAGTGACATGTCCAGGGCCGCCAGATCATCCTTGGTGGCCTGGTCTTCCGGGTGCGTTTTCGCTTTCGCAGTCAGGATTTCCTGGGCCTTGAGGTACTCTGCATGGCATTGGTCGAGCTGCTCCAGATAACCAAGCGCATTGGCGCAGGCTCGGTGGGCTGCGGCAGCGTCTCTGGGAGCAGGGGGATTTTGGATGCTTTCCGCCTCGCGCAGCATCTGCCGGGCAGCGTCCAGTGCAGGCTGGAACTTGCCCATGCCCAGAAGCTGTTCGCTGAGGTGCTTCCATGCTTGAACCACGCGGGACTGGCGCTCCCGGTTCTTCGGATCGAGGGACCGGGCGGTCTCCGCCAAGTCTTTGGCTTCGCCCAACAAGGCCACCGCCTCGTCTGGAAGGCCGCGGGCAGCGAGGACTCCGGCCTTGATCACCAGCGCATCGGCAAGCTGCACCACGGCATCGGCAGATCCGGGGGAGGCCTCGCATTTTTCCCGGAAATGTTTTTCCGCACGTTCCAGCACCGACTCCATTGCGCCAAGATTGCCGATCCTTTCGAGCCGCTGCCGGAGATCCGTCAGGAGAAAATGAATGACATCCTCGGTTTCCTTCTGGGCGGCGTTTGCGGCGAGGCTGCGCTGGTTGGCTTCGGCTTCCCCGGCTTCCGCCCGCTTTCGTTGCTGCCAGGCGAAAATGGCCAGTCCGAATGTCAACAGGGCCGCCGTTCCAGTCATGGCAGCAAGGCCTGTGCGGCGACGGAGCTTTCGGAGTGCCTCGGCGCGGCGGCGCTCCTCCCGAATGCGCCGGTCGGCAGCCTGGAGCAGGGCGGTGCGAAATTCCGCCGCGCTTCCGTGGCGGCGTGCCGGATCACTCTGCAGAGCCCGCAGGACCACGCCATCAAAAGCGGAATCGATTTCCGGATTCCTAACGGAAGGCGGGTCAAATACGCCGCGGGGCAGTTCTCCGGTGAGCAGTTCGTAAGCGAGCACCCCGAGGCTGTAGATGTCGCTTGCTGCTGTCACCTCCGCCCCGGCGAGCTGTTCCGGAGCAGCGTATTCCAGCGTGCCCAGGGTGGTGCCGCCGAGCGTGAGGCGCGAGTATTCGAGATGCTTCTCCGTGAGCAGTGCGAGCCCGAAATCCGCCAGTTTGGGAGCACCGTCTTTTGTCAGGAGAATATTGGACGGCTTGATGTCCCGGTGGATGATGCCCGCCGCGTGGGCAGCCTCCACGGCATTGCAAACCGCTGCAAGCAGCGTCACGCATTGTTCCACCGGCAGCCGTCCGCGTGCCATCCGCCGGGCGAGGTCCTCCCCGTCCACCAAATCCATGACGTAGTAGTGATGTCCGGCCACCGTTTCCCCGGCGTCATGCACGGCGACAATGTCAGGGTGAATGATTCCGGCAGTCGTCATGGCCTCGCGGCGAAAACGGAGTGCAAATCCCGCCGCATCCCCCATTTCCACGGGCAAAACCTTGATCGCCACCGGCCGCGCCAGCTTTCGCTGCACCGCCCGGTAAACCGCGCCCATGCCCCCGCGGCCAATCATCTCCTGCACCTCGTATTCCGGCAGCAGGGCACCCAGATCTTCCACTGTCGGCACTTCATCCGTGCGGAGGTCTGGCAGTTCCTGCGCGGCGTGGAGGACCCGCGCAGGATCAAGTCCGGCGAGGCGGAAAAATTCCGGCGCAGTCTCGTCAGCGGGCATAGCAGCAGTGAGTGGATGGAACGTAAGTGATTGAGCGCTGGAAATCGAGCGGCGTTATGCTTTCATTTCTCCGCAAACGGCCGGAGCCAGCCCAACCGGGTGGCACCGGTGTGCAATGCCCCCACCGATGTCCCATCCCCGCCAGGGAAGTCCGCAATTTCCACAGACCCGGTGGAGCATGGTCCTCGCTGCCTCCGGTGAGGGTGCCCCGGCGCGGGCCGCGATCAACGAACTGTGTCGGCTTTACTGGATGCCCCTTTACGCCTATGCCCGGCGTTCCGGCTGCAGTGAACAGGACGCGGAAGACGCCACGCAGGATTTTCTGGGCAGGATTTCCGGGATGGAAATTTTGCGCACCGCAGCGCCAGAAAGAGGCCGCCTGCGGACATTTCTGCTGGCTGTTTTTCATCGGGATTTGATCGACAGCACCCGCCGCGCCTCGCGGTTGCGCCGTGGCGGGGGAATTCCGCCACTCCCGCTCGACTCGCTGCAGGCAGAACAATGGCTCGGCACCCAGTTGACAACCATGCCCTCGGAAACGGTCTTTGACCGGGCCTGGGCCATGACCACGCTGGACAGTGTCATCCAACGCCTGGAGGAAGAATATGCAGCCCGCGGGCGACTCTCCCTTTTCTCCGCCTTGCGGCCGTTTCTGGATCCCGCCGACGGTGGCGTGACCATGGCTGATGCCGCAGCGGCCACTGGACTTGAGACCAATGCCGTCCGGCAGGCCGTTTATCGATTGCGTCAGCGGTTTCGGATGCTGCTCCGTGCAGGGATCGCTGACACGCTGCAATCACCCAGTGACCTGTTGATCGACGAGGAGATGGCTGCATTGCGCGCCGCTCTGGCGGGAGGATGAACCGATGGGGGCTGCCGTGTCAGCAGGGCCCGGGAACTTCACCCGCAAATCAGATCCAGACATCCTCGTTGCGGAATTCACCGGTCATGCGTTTGCGATAGACATGGGCGGTGCGGTCCAACAGGCCTTTGACATCGTTGGAGAAAACAGCCGACGGCAGCGAGGTGGACTCCGTCCATCCACGCGGACCTGCATATCAGCCGGGGGCGTGGCCTCGCCTCGGTCAGGAGTTTGCACTTTCACTTTTCGCCAGCGGGTTTGGGCGTATAGTGCGCGGCATGGCATTCACATCCTATTCATGGGAACAATCCATCAGCAGATCCTTCCCCGCTGCTGCTCCCGCGTCGGCGTGGAGCCTGCGCTGGTGGATTCTGCTGGCCGTCCTGACCAGTTCCGCCATTCACATCGGGCTGTTCGCCCTGTTTGGCGACCTGCGGCTGGAAGGGGTGGGGGATTTCTCCGAAGAGGCGCTGAGCCAGCAGAATGATTCCCGCTTTGAAGACCAGATTCGCCTGGATCCAAAGCTGCTGGAACAGACCCTGAGCGTGCCGATTCCGGAGGTGCAGCCTCAGACCGCGGACAACACGGTGACGACGGAACTGCCCCCGATTGATCAGATTGCGCCCATGCTGGACGGGGAAGTGGTCATTTCTCCGGAAACCCGAACGCCGCTGAACATCCAGTTCAGCGCTCCAGCCCAGGGGGATGTGGGCAGCGCGGTGGATGCCGTGAGTGCGGTGGACAGCGCGATCGCCGGAGGCATCGAGAAACGGATTCGAACCGCTTCGGCCAGCGACGTCTTGAAAACGGCCCAGGTTCAGGATGACCAGGTCACCATCAAGGTCGTGGAAAAACCGCTCACCACCAACGACACCATGAAGGGGGACCTGGCGGCGGCCCGCCGCAAGGGCGACGAAGGGCTGCGAGGCATCGGCTTCAGCACCCTGGACGATCTCATGAACATCCGCACGCCCCAGACCGGCGATCTCAAGGCCATGATGCCGTCGGATCTGCTGTTCGAGTACAATTCCGCCGACGTTCGTGAAAGCGCCAAATTTGATCTCATGAAGCTGGGTTTTCTCATCCAGACCTGGACAAAATCCCAGGTGATTGTGGAAGGGCATACGGACACAACGGGTGAGGACGCCTACAACGTGGAACTCAGCCTGCGACGCGCCCAGGCAGTGGCCGACTGGGTGGTGAACTCGCTCAAGATCGACGGTTCCAGAATTCAGGTGAAGGGCCTCGGGGAAAGCCAGCCGCTGGTCAATGCCAATGGCAGCATCGAGGAGCAGGCATTGAACCGCCGGGTGGTCATCCGGTTCCTCAACCCCTGACATTCGCCGTGCCTGGCCGTGCCGATTCCGGTGTCATGCCTCCTGGCTTCCGTTCGTTTTGCCGTGGACTGGCCGCAGCCCTTGCCGCGGGTCTGTTGACGCACTGCACCTCCCCCCCCCGATCCGCCCCGCGCATGGAAAAAGACCACTGGACTTCCACCGACAAAAAATGCCTGCCCTACACCCGCTGGCCGACCGCTGGGCCGGCGAGCGGGCATCCGAAGGCCGCAGTCATCTGCGTGCACGGCCTCAGCGGAGCCGCCAGTGACTTCTGGCCGGCCGGCGAAATGCTGGAAAAAGACGGGTGCGTGGCCTATGGAATGGAACTGCGGGGCATGGGCAATGACCCTGACAAATCCAGCCGCGGAGATGTCCGCAGCCGCCAGCGCTGGACGGATGACTTGATGGCCTTCACCGCTGCGGTGCGCAGCAGGCATCCCGGAGTTCCGGTGTTCTGGTTTGGGGAAAGTCTCGGTGCCCTCATCGTCATGCATTCCGTGGCTCTGCTGGACAACGCGCAGCCGATGCCGGCCGGGGTCATCCTGACTTCGCCGGTGATCGGATTTCGCAGAGAACTTCCGTGGTGGAAATACTGCCCGCTGCGCCTGCTCATGCAGTTGCTGCCGTGGAAGCGGATCAGCCTGGAGAGCCTCGGTGAGGACGAAGTGAAGGTCACCAACCGCACCACGCACAAGCAGCAGATGGAGAAGACGCCGCACTATGTGGAATTCTTCACCCTGCGGCTTTTCCGGGTGGTGGAGAAAATGGTGCGCGAAAGCCATCGTGCGGCGCAGGCACTTCATGTCCCGGTCCTGATGCTTTATACGCCCAACGATGTGTTCAACACCGCGGAGCAGCTCGAGGACTTTTTCCAGCAGGTGGGCTGCGGCGACAAAACGAAAGTGCTTTACCCGAAGAGCTATCACCTGATCCTCCATGACGTGGACCGTCCGAATGCGCTCCGGGAAATCAAAGCGTGGCTCGATGCGCACTGTACCGGACAACTCGGGTCCCCAGCGAAATAATCCCGATTTTGCGGGAGGATGAGCAGTTGCCATTCCGCAAACAGGGAGCAGTTTCCGCCACTCGCTATGAAATTCACTCCACTTCGCACGCTGTTTGCAGCCCTCCTGCTGGCTGTTTCCTTTTCCGGTTCGGTTTTTGCCGACGACAAGAACGCCAAGTGTCCGCTGATGACGGACGATGATGCGGATCCGGAATACACCGTGGAATACGAGGGCAAGCAGGTGATCCTCTGCTGCGACAAATGCGCCAAGCATTGGAAGGGCAACGAAAAATATGTCATCAAAGCCAGCCTGGATTTGCTGCCGCAATTCAAGGACATGGCAGCCAAACTCGGCTTGGACAAGGTGGAACTGCTTCCTCAGCGTTTCTGCCCCATCAAGACTCACAACCTGGTGACGCCCGACAGCCCATCCGTGGAATACAAGGGAAAGAAAGTTTACCTTTGGGACAAGAAAGCCGTCGAGAAATGGAACAAGGACCCGGACGGCTGCGCCCAAAAGGCGATTGAAGCCGGCCTGCTGCCGCAGTTGGCTGATGCTGGCAAAAAATAAGCCGACAAGGCTTTCGAGCGGCTAACAAAGCACTCCATCATTGCGGGGCTGGAAATTCGTCCTGGCGGCCATAGGGTCGCTTTCGATGAGTTCCCAGCCCTGCGTCATTTCGCGCCGCAAATTTCTGGCTGCATCCGGAGCGGCCACATTCGGATTTCAAGTCGTGCCGCGCCACGTCCTCGGCGGCCCTGGATTTACCGCCCCCAGCGAGACGCTCGGGGCTGCGTTGATCGGAGTCGGTGGACGCGGTCCCGGAACGTTCAGCGAGCTGACGCGCAGCCTTCAAGGAGCGGGGTTTGGCGTCAACAAACGGGCCGAGTGCGATGTCAAATGGGCGAATGTGGCCGACAACAAATCCCGTTATTCGGATTTCCGCGTCCTGCTGGAGCGCCCTGACATCGATGTGGTGGCCATCGCCACACCGCCCCACTGGCATCCGATCATCTCCATTTCCGCCATGGAAGCCGGAAAGGATGTGCTTTGTGAAAAACCGATGACCCGCTGCATTGCCGAAGGAAGGGCGGTGGCGAATGCGGAGAAACGCTACGGGCGGATTTTTCAGATCGGAACCTTCGGGCGCTTTGGCAAGGCGGCGAACCCGGAGAGCCGCCGGCTCCGGAAGATCATGCGGAGCGGACTGCTGGAAAAATGTCCCGCCGTGCAGACGGTACTCAGCGAGTTCAAAGCCAAGCAGTGGAGCGGGCTGGTCAATGCCAAACCTCAGGCCCCGCCGCCAAACCTCGACTGGGAATTGTATTGTGGACCTTCGCCGCTCAAGCCATTTCATCCCGACCGCCACGGCGGCACCCACCGCGGCTACTGGGATTATGAAAATGGCGGCCTGGGCGACATGGGGCAGCACAAAATGGATCCGTTGACCTACGAATGGGGAAAGGACCATACGGCTCCAGTGGAAGTGGAAGCGTTCGCCCCGCCTGCCCACCATGAAGCCTGCGGGATGTGGGCTTGGGTGAGCTGCGCTATGCGGACGGTTTCCGCTTTGTCCTGCAGAGCGGGGAATGGGGGGAGCGGGTGGTGCGGCACCAGCCGCGCGGCATCAGCGAGGCTGACCTTGCACCGGAGGCCCGCCAGAAACTGGCCGCCCTTCCCGACCCGGAGCCGCTCCTGAGCTTCGGCGAGGCGGTGCGGCAGCGCAAGCCTGCGGGAGGCAACGCCGAGGCGGCGCACCGCACCGTCACTGTCCTGCATCTGGCCAATCTGGCCATTCGCACCGGGAGAAAGCTCCGCTTCGATCCTGACAAAGAAATGATCATTGGGGATGAGGAGGCAAGCCGCCTGGCGCACCCGCCGCTGCGCGCCCCGTGGCATCTGTAAGCCGGCATCCTGACAAATTTTTCCATTTCAACGCTGATTTCATTTCCCATGCCCGCCTCTCTGGATGAACTGATTGATTCCCTGCCGCCGACGGATGCGGAGCGGCAACTGCTGGCAAAGGATGCCAATGCCAAACTGCCAGTGCCCGCCGCGGCCAGCAAGTTTACCGGACCGGAACCCGCCGCGGCGGCGAAACTTTGTGAACAATTCCTTGCCGGTGGCAAGGAGATGATCGTGGCGCTTCTCGGACGGATTCGCGATCCAGCCTCGGCGGATTATGTGAACTACAAGGCGGAGTATCTGGCGCATCTGCTCGTGGTTCACGCTGGTGCGCCGGATCGTGCTGCGCAGCGCGGATTGCTGGCGGGAATTGTTGCGGAGCAGGTGGGAAATGCCTCCCTTTCAGCTTATGTCAGGCTGTTTTTGATCCGTGAGCTTCAGTGGATCGGATCCGCTCCTCACCTTGCGTCGCTGGCAGCCCTGCTGGGCACCGAACCGTACACCCAGCCTGCCGTTTCTGCCATGGTGGCGATTCGTGAAGGGGCTGGCGAGGCCCTCCGCTCCTTTTTTCCAAAGGCCGAGGGCCCGGTCCGTCTGGCGGTGCTGCACGGCCTGGCCGCGCTGCAAGAGGCCGAGGCTGCGACCATTTTTCGCGCCGCACTAACAGATGAAAACCGCGATGTCCGAATCACTGCCGCATGGGGTTGCGTGCAGGCGGCGGATGCTGCGGCTGCCGGTACGCTTTTGCGAGCGGCGGATGCGGCTCGCAACTGGGAACGCATTAAACTTACGGCCGCGTGCGTGGAGCTTGCAGACCAACTGCAGGCGAATGGGAAAAAGGAGCAAGCAGCAGGCATTTACCGGCATTTGCTGGAAACTCGCCAGGCGCCGAGCGAAAAATACCTCCGGGAATTGGCGCAAATCCGGCTGGTGACGGCGTGATCAGCCCGCGTCCGGGTCCATGTCGATGAGGATCTCACGCGGTTTGGCACCGTCACCGGGGCCGACAATGCCGCGTTTCTCCAAAATGTCCATCATGCGGGCGGCCCGGGTGTAGCCGAGTTTCAACCGGCGCTGCAGTCTGGAGGTGGAGGCGATGCGCTCCTGCAGAATGACCTCGATGCAGCGCTCCAGCAGTTCTTCGTCATCGTCGGCCAGTTCCTCGTCGTCTTCATCATCCCCGGCAGCGCTGGAAATCGATTCCTGGATCGATTTGTCATACATGGGCTTGCCCTGCGACTTGCAATGGTCCACCAGGGCCTGAATTTCGTCATCCATGATGAACGCTCCCTGGGCGCGGGACAGCTTGGCGGTTCCCGGTGGCAGGTAGAGCATGTCACCCTTGCCGACGAGCTTTTCGGCACCGTTGTTGTCGAGAATGACGCGGGAGTCCAGTCCGCTGGCGACCTGGAAGGCAATGCGGCTGGGGATGTTCGCCTTGATGACTCCGGTGATGACGTTGGCCCGCGGCGTCTGCGTGGCCACGATGAGGTGAATGCCTGCCGCACGCGCCTTTTGGGTCAGGCGGGCGATGAGGTTTTCCACATCCGCCGGAGCGGTCTGCATGAGGTCTGCCAGCTCGTCGATGATGACCACAATGTAGGGAACCGTGTCAGGCACCGCATCCTCGGGGTCGGCGTAGTCTTCCTCCTCGTAGTATTCGGCGACATCCGGCGGCAGAGCCTCGGAGTCTTCCGGATGGTTGAATTGAACGGAGAGAGTCACTGGAGGCGGTGTGGACGCATGGTCCTGGGGCGGGGGATCGAACAACGGCAGTTCCGGTTCCTGTTCCAGATTGCGGCGTTTGGCGCTGCGCTTCGGTTCAGGGGCGGGTGTCGGGGTTTTGCGTTTGCGTCCGTTGAAGGCTTCGAAGTTTCGAACCCCTTCCTTGGCGAAAATGCGGTAGCGGTGCTCCATTTCGTTTACGCACCATTTCAACGCTGCCAGCACTTTTTTGGGATCGGTCACCACGGGGACGATGAGGTGCGGAAGGTCGTTGAACACCTGCATTTCCACCACCTTCGGATCCACCATGATGAACCGAAGCTGGTCCGGTGTGAACTGGAAGAGCAGGCTGGCGATGACGGAATTGATGCAGACGGATTTTCCAGATCCGGTAGTGCCGGCCACGAGCAGGTGCGGCATGGAGGCAAGATCGGCAATGATGGTATCCCCGTAAACGTCCTTGCCCAAGGCCAGCGGGATGCGGGCTTTGCCCTTGTGGAATTTGGGGTCCTCCAGCAGCTCGCGCAGCGGCACCGGAACTTTGTCGCTGTTGGCGATTTCGATGCCCACGGTGTCCTTGCCCGGGATGGGGGCGAGGATGTTGATGAATTCGGCTTTGGTGGCGCGGGCCAGGTCGGGTTCGAGCTGGACGATTTTGTTCACCCGCAGGCCATCGGTGGGATAAATTTCGTATCGGGTAATGCTCGGTCCCCGGGTGATGGTGCCTGGAGTGACGGCAACGCCGAACGAGGCCAGGGTGCGGATGATCGTTTGCTGGGTGGCCAGCAGCGCCCCTTTGTCCGCAGGTTTGCGGTCCGTGGGGTCGTCCCAGTGCAGCATGTCCAGGTCCGGCAACTGATAGTCCTTGAATGCCTCACCCAGGGGAGACAGGGCGGAGGCCATTCCGGATGCGGCTTCCGGGCTGCTCTTTTTGCCCTGCCGCTGCCGCCGCCATTCAGCGAGAGACATTTTCCGTTCCGCAGGATCCGCCTCCTCAAGACGGCGGGCGGTGCCGTCGATGATTTCCGGTTCTGCCGGTGCCGGGGGTGGTGGTTCCGCCAGCCGCTGTTTTGCCGCTTGGAGGACCGGATCGCCCAGCGGCAGTTCCTGCTCCTGCAGTTCCGCTGCAATTTCTGCACCGCTGATGATGTAATCTCCATCCACCTCTCCGTTTCTGCGTCGCGCAGTCCGGGTGGCAGCCCGTTCCTCGCGCAGCAACTGACGCTGGGTGCGCAGGGCGGCCTTTTGTTCCTCCAGTTCGGCCTGCGCCGCCTCCTCCTGGGCTTTGGCACGCCGCTCCCGGAATGCATCCAGCCATGCCTGCACCTGTCTGAGGGCTTCCATGGGATGCAGGCCAAACATGAGGACCGCTCCCAGGACACACCCCACAAACCCAAGGACACCGGCCGCCAGCACGCCCACAGAGCGTTCCGCCATGCTGCGTCCGAGCCACCCGATGCCCCCGCCCGGGCACAGAATTTGAAATCGGGTGTCCCAGTCCTGGAAAAAGACCGTTTGCACCGCCAGCAGCGTTGGCAGGCCGACAAAAAAACACGCCAGGCCAAGAATCGGACGGCCCATCAGGCGCAGGCGCATCAGGATTTTGGCACAGCCAAACCAGATCAGCGTGATCGGGAGAAAAAACGCAGCCACTCCGAACAGAAAAATCAAGTATCCGCCCAGCAGGGTGCCAACCGGACCGAGGATGTTGGAACCGCTGGCATCCGGCGTCGCCCGGCGCGACCACGAGACCCATGCCGGAAGGTCTTCGGGAGAAAATGAGATCAGCGCCAGAAACAGCCCAGTGCCCAGGGCCATGAGGAGGATGCCGGTGACACCGGACAGGGGTCGTCGATCATGAAGGTGGATTTGGCCGTCCTGTCGCCGACGGGGGCGACGCAAGGCAGACGGCGTTTGGAGATCGTGCACGGAAGCCATGAATGATTGGCGAAAGCCAGATTGAGCAGGACAGAACCGAAACTTTAGGGTATCCATTCTACCTGAATTCCTTGGATTCGGCAATCTGGAAATTTTGATAATCCAGATATTTGCGTCACCAAAATTTCTAAGTTCCCACCTGCCTCCGATGAAACGAATTCTGGCGGTATTTATGAAATATCCCCAACCGGGACAGGTGAAGACAAGAATGATTCCGCGGATCGGTGAAGCGGGGGCGGCGGCCGCCTACTGCGAACTGCTGACGGCAACCCTCCAGTCCCTGCCGCAGACCGGATACGACATCTGGATCGCCTACACGCCCAAAGACCGGCAACTCGGTGTGGCGGCCTGGCTCTGCGAAAATGTCCCCGGTTTCCGCTGGAGCAGGCTTGTGCCGCAGGACGGTGCGGACCTGGGCACCCGCCTGTGGAATGTGGTTCACACAGCGCTGGAGGTGGAAAAGGCCGCCTCGGTCACGCTGATTGGCACCGATTGCCCGCGCATCCGTTCGGAACATTTCGCGGAAGCGCAGGACCTGCTGGAGAACGGGTGTGAGGTTGTTTTTGGCCCCGCTCACGATGGCGGCTACTATCTCCAGGCACTGACTTCGGCAAAGCGCGAACTGTTTTTCGGCATTCCCTGGAGTTCCTCCAAAACCCTCGCCGCGTGCCTGGAGCGCGTGCGATTTCTCGGATTGAAGGCGGGGCAATTGGAGGCTCTGGGGGACGTGGATACGGCGGACGACTGGCAGCGTTGGCAAAAAGAAATGAAAAATCGTTAGGTGAGAAGCAGCGCATCCGGAAACGGCTGATCCTGTCCAGTCATGAAATTTGCACCCCGTTTCCTGGACTGGAAACGGGCAGGCGACGCACCCAGTCATGCCGCATGAGGGGCGACGTTTCGCATTGCCAGCCGCCCCGGAAGGGATGCCGCTTTCCCTGAAAGCCACCGCTGATGCTGCAGGCGTAGGTGTGGCCGTTCACCCTGATGGTGGTTCGCTGACGCGGAAAAGGCGTTGCTTTCCTGATTCAGGCGGCGGCATGATGGCGCGCATGAATACGCATCCCTCCCGTCGCCGCTTTCTCACCGCTGCCGCTGCTGCTGCTGCCGCTCCGCTCATTCTGCCTGGCCGCGTGCTTGGCCTCAACGGGGCCACGCCGCCGGGAAGCAAGGTGCGCCTGGCGTGCATTGGCGTGGGCGGACAGGGGACTGGAAACCTCGGCGCGTTTTTGACGGATGACCGCGTCCAGGTGGTGGCGGTGTGCGACGTGGATGCCCGCCACCGTTGCCGTGCGGCACAGATGGCGAAACTGCAGGAAGCAGACTCTCACAAAGACTGGCGCGAGGTCATTGCGCGCAAGGATGTGGATGCGATCATGTGCGCCACGCCGGATCACTGGCACGCAGTGATCGCCGTGGCCGCGGCGGCTGCGGGCAAGGACCTGTATTCCGAAAAACCGCTGGCAGCGAGCATCGGCGAGGGGCGCGCCATCTGCGAAGCAGTGAAGAAGCACGGACGCGTCCTCCAGTGCGGCACCTGGCGGCGCAGCGGCATGAAGCCGCGGCTGGCCTGCGAATGGGTGCGCAACGGATACATTGGCGAGGTGAAGGAAATCCTCGTCGGAGTGCCGGGAACATTTGCCATCAATGGCGGCTTCACCGGCGAGGAACCCGCACAGGAGGTGCCGCCGCATCTCGACTGGGAAATGTGGCAGGGCCCCGCACCCGCAGCCGCCTACACCGAGGGGCGCTGCCATTTCAACTTCCGCTGGGTGGATGCCTATGCGCCGGGATACATCACCGACTGGGGTGCACACTTTCTCGATGTGGCCCAGTGGGGGGGCAGCCGCGATGACACCGGCCCGGTGGAAGTCAGCGCCACGGAAGTGAAGCGCCGCGAAAAGGGATACTACGACGCGCCGGAAGGTTTCCGCATCGAGTATCACTTCGCCAAAGGTCCGCGTGTGATCATGTTCAGTACCACCGATTCCAAACAGTGCGGCGTGAAATTTGTCGGCTCGTCAGGCTGGGTGTTCACGGAAAACGAGCGGCTCGAATCCGAGCCGAATCTTCGAACCGTGAAGCTCAAGGACAGCGATGAACGCCTCTTCGTTTCCAACAACCACCATCGCAATTTCATCGACGCCGTTCTCAGCCGCGGACGCACCGCCGCTCCGGCAGAGGTGGCACAGCGCGCCGCCACCATGTGCCACCTCGGCGCTCTCTCCGCGAAACTGGGACGTGCGGTAAAATTCGATCCCGCCGCGGAAAACTGCGGCGGCGACGCCGAGGCCAATGCGCTGGTCAACCGAACATTGCGGGGGCCGTGGAAGCTGTAGGTCGAGGCCGGAAAACGGGGGGCAGGCCAGCAGCAGACCGATTCTGAATCCGGAGGACTAACCGATCGGCTCCTGTTCACCCTGCTCATAGCCATGCGCACGGCTGCCCCACGCGGCAAGGAAGAAGGCGGTGCCCAGCACGCTGGCGGCGATGATGGAGAGCAGTCCGGCATTCCAGCCCATTGTCTCCACCACTTTTCCAATGCCCCAGCCGGTGTAGATGGTGCTGAAGTAACCGACGAGTCCGGTGAAACCCGCCGCGGTGGAGGCTCCGCGCTTGGTCGCGAGATTTGCCGCCGCGATGCCGATCAATGCCTGTGGTCCGTAGATGAAAAATCCCGCGATGCAGAGCAGCGCGGTATTCACCGCTCTGGAGCCGGAATCCAGTCCCCACAGCGCAAATACAGCCAGTCCGGCGCCGAGCATGTAGAACACGCAGGTCCGTGCACCGCGTCCGCCAAAGATGCGATCCGTGGCCCATCCGGCGATGAGCATGCCGACGACGCCGGAGCCTTCAAAGGCGGCCATCATCCAGCCGGCGATCTTCAGCTCGATGTGCTTGGCCTCGTGCAGGAAGGTCGGGCCCCAGTCAAGCACGCCGTAACGCACGATATAAACAAAGAAGTTCGCAATCGCGAGCATCCAGATGGCGCGGTTGCCATAGACCACCTTCCGGATGAAGCGCCGGTGCGCCGCTTGGTCAGCCTCCAGCGGCGCGGAGCCTTCCGTGCCCTTTACCTCCGGCAGACCGAGCGAGGGCGGCGTGTCGCGCAGCGTGATCCACAGCACCACGCTGCCGATCAGCGCGAGCGCGGCTGGCACATAAAAGCAGTATCGCCAGCCGCTCATCGCCAGATAGCCGCAGAGGATGGCCACCAGGCCCGCGCCGATGCTGTGCGAGGTGTTCCAGATGGATTGCTTCGTCGCCAGCTCCTTGGGCTCGAACCAATGCGCCATCAATCGCGCACAGGGCGGGAAGCCCATGCCCTGCACCCAGCCGTTGAGCATCCAGAAGACGCCCATCGCCATCACCGCGCTGCTCGCGCCGAAGCCGAAATTCATCGCCGCGCACAGCACGAGGCCCGTCGTCATCAAGGCGCGCGCATTCATGCGATCCGCCAGCGCGCCATTCACAAAGCGGGACAGGCCGTAAATGACTCCGTGCAGCGTGAGGAAGAGGCCCAGATCCGCCTTCGTGATGCCCAACTCCCTGCCGAGACCGGGCATGGCAAAGCTGATGTTCTTCCGCACAAAGTAGAAGAGGATGTAGCCGAGCATCGTGGAGAGCAGGATGCGCGTCTGCCAGCCCTTGAAGCTGGCGGCGATCTCCTCCGGCGAGCCTTTCATCGGCTCGATGGGTGGCGGCGGGGTGAAAAGGCTGAGCAGACGGTTCATGGCGTTGAGTTCAGGTGAAAAGCTCGTCGAGGCAGGATTCGAGCACGCCGCAGCGCATCGCGAGGTCCAGCACGGTGAAACGGCGGCGGATGAAGAACGCGGAGACGAAGCTCTGCCGCAGCCGCGCCTTCGAAATGCCGATCTGCCCCGGCTCCACCGGTGCACCGGCGGCTTGCAGGCGGCGTTTCACCTCGGCCAGCGGCACGAGCTGCGCGCGCAATTGTTCGCGCAGCTCCGGCCACTGCCGCTTGAGTGTGATGATCTGCATTTTCACTTCCTCCCGCGAGGCGTGCTTCGCCGTGATCTCGCGCAGTGCCACGGCTTTCAGCTCTGCTTCCGCGAAACGCTCCTCCGCCCGCCGCAGCCACGTTTCACGATCCGGCCATGCCGCGGCCGCAGCATCCGCATCCAACTCGTGCAACGGCATTTTCAAAAGCGACTCATACAGCGCCGTGACCGCCTGCGTGGCGATGCCCACCTTCGCACCGTGCGAGGGAGCCTGCCCCTCATGCGTGTGATGCTGCATGTCCCACAGATGGCTGAATTGATGCTCCGCGCCCGACGCGGGCCTGCTGGACTTCGTCGCCTGCATGGCGAAGCCGCCGAGCATGAGCCCCTCAATGAGCCGGTCATGCGCCACGGGAATGGTCAGCGCCTCATGCAGGCCTCCCTGCACGATGTTCCAAGCCTGCGCGTGGATCGGCTCCACGCCCAGCGCATCCGCGAGGAGCCAGTCCGCGCCCGCTGTGACCTTCGCGAAGAGGTCCGCATAGCCCCAGCCGGTCATTTCAGCAGGCGCGGCGCGGATCACATCGAGATCAGCCAGCACCGCGACGGGTGCGGGGCAGTCAAAGGTCTGCTTCGAGCCTTGAAAGGTGATCGAGGAGCCAAAGGCCGTGTAACCATCCATCGAGGCCGCCGTGGCCACGCAAAGGCTCGGCCGCTGCGTGAGATGCGCGGCCAGTTTCGTGAGGTCATTGATCGTCCCGGAGCCGACGGCGACGGGAACGGCATCATGGGCGTTCAACGCGGCCTCGAGCTGCTCCACGAACCGATATTCCGCATACAAGTCAGGATCGTGAAACACGAACGGCCCGCGCACGGTGATGCCGCTGCTCTCGAACGCACGCTGCACGGCTTCGCCAGCGGCGCGCATCGTGTTTTCATCCGCCACGAGCACGGCGCCGCGCTGCGGGCAGACATCGCGAAAAAGCGCGGGCATCTGAGGCAGAATGCCGCTGCCGATCTCCAGCCTCCGCGTCTCGCGCGCGGCGGCCAGGGCTTGTGAAAGGGTGAGGCGCTGTGCGGTCATGATTTCCCTCCGTTAGGGTCCGGCAGGGCTTGCGCAACGTGCTGTGCAGATGGCGCATGGGCCCCGTTGCGTGCGGTCGCCAGCAGATCGCCGAATGCGTTCAAATCCCGCAGCACGAGATCCGCAGGCGGCTCCGCTGCTGCCGCTTCCGCTGCCGTGGCCTCGCCGCTGAGGACCAGCACACCCAGGGCACCCGCACGGCGGGCCATTTCAATGTCAGTGTAGAGACGGTCGCCCACCATCGCCATTTCATCCGGCGCACAGCCGATGCGCGTGCAGAGCCCCAGCAGCATTTCCGGAGCAGGTTTTCCAGGCACGGCATCCGGCACGCGACCCGTGGCAGACTGGAGCGCGGCACAGACCGCACCGCAGTCGATCAGCACCGCCGGTTCATCCGAGGGACAAATCCGGTCAGGGTGGGTGGCTATGAACAGCCGCCCTTGAGTCAGCCAATAGGCCGCCTGGCAGAGCCGGGTGAAATTCAGCGCAGGGTCGAACCCCAGCAGCACCGCCTCCGGGTCATCGTCCACAAGATCAAAGCCCGCCGCGCGGACCTCCGCCGTCATGCTGGCAGTGCCGACGACAAACAGTCGCCTCAGGGACGGATGCTGCAGCCGCAGAAACGCCAGCGAGGCCAGCGTGGAGGTATGAATGCGACCATCCCCAGCTTCCACGCCCATGCGCCGCAGATGCGCCGCATAGTCCGCCACACTCTTGGAGGAATTGTTTGTGAGGAAGGAGTATCCGATGCCCATCCCCGCAATGCGGGCCAGAAAGCCGTTGGTGAATGGGAAAAGTGTCTTTCCCTTGTAAATCGTGCCATCCATGTCCAGCGCCACATGCCGAATGCGGCGAAGGTGCACCAGGATTTCAGGAGTAACAGCTGCCATAAGCCGCGCAGCGTGGCGGAGACCGCGCGTCAGGTCAACCGTTCCATTCCAAAGGATTCCACAACCGCGGTGTCTGTTTGGTTCTGGCATCATTTTTCGCCAAAGCACGCTGGCACACCCGCTGGCGAGGCCCGATCAGGCGAAGCTGTGGGGCCTTCCCAACGATCCACGTCCGCACCTTCTGCTTCTGTTTGTCGGTGAGTTTCGATTGCGGGCCCTCTGCCTTGCTTGATTTGAACGTAACCGTCTCATTCCAATGCGCCGTCAAGATGAACATTATCCCGGAGGGATAGCAGCTTGTAGCCGGTGGTTGAGCGCTGCGATACCACCGGAATACTCGTTCTCGCTCGACCACCGGCTACCGGCTGGCAAGCCTCCGGCTTGATCATACCGCTCGGCTTGATCATACCGCTCGGCTTGAACGCGAATTGGAATCACCAAGACATCTATCGTCGGGCCGGGGTCTGGGTGAGGCACCGGCATGAGGAAGCGAATTCCGAAGGAGTGGCGGCGTCTGGTGGCCGAGTTCGAGCGCGGCGGCGAGAGCCGGCATGAGTTCTGTGAGCGACAGACCCTTGCCCTGAGCACGCTGGACTACTGGAGGCGAAGGAGCCGAGCGGAGGCTGACGGGCGGTTGGTCGAGGTCGATCTTGACCCGGGCGGTGCGTTCGCCGACGGGGTGGTTGCCCCGGTGGTGATCACCTGGCCCAACGGGGTGCGGGTGGAACTGGGGGCCGACAGCACCTCCACCAGGATGCGGAAATGGTTGGACATCAAACAATAAGTGATGACCCGCAGCCCCCCGAAAGCCTCGAACTGCCGCATCAGCCCGCGAAACACCCGCTTCCCCTGCTCATCGAACCAGAAAGCCCGATTGACAATACGGCTGGTAACATGAGCCAGCATCCGCTGGCCCGAAGCAGGACGAAACCGGTAGTGCGAAGCCATGACCGGGAGCGTCATTCAAAAAGACTCGGCGAGAAACATTTTTCTTCTTATTCATCTGACAATTTGTTTCCCAACGGCACAACGGGGGAGCCCGGGCCCCGGAAAAGTAAGCGACTGCCTCAGCGCCACACGATGCCGTTTGGCCGTGACGCATTCGCAGCGCGTTTACGAACGTCGCTTGAGCAGCAGCCAGAGCAGTCCCGCTGCCGCTAAACCGATCAAAACCCAGATGGGCCAATAGCGCGGTGTCCAAGGCTCCTGAATTTCGTCAGAGCGGGGCTTCGGGCTTTGGGAGAGCGGCTGCCTGGGTCCCAGCCGTTTCGGGTGGTTGCTGCTTCCGCTGGTGTTGGGTGCTGGAGATGTCTTCAGGACATCGTTGGTAAGAGTACCTCGCGAGATCCAAGACTGTGCCTCCGATTGCCAATACGGCTGATCCGCCTGGTCGCCCAGTTTTCTTACTTCCTCCATATCCTTGAGGTGATCTGGAAGGCGTTTGCTATATGGGTAAAAATTATAACCGATCTTGGAAAATTCCTCACAGATTCGGTACAGATTCTCAATATCGGACCTTTCGCCTTGGTAGATCAAGTAACTTCGTATTTGACCTATTTCACTATCTACATCGCCTTTTTGAGAGAGGAAAAACTCTTTCAGTCTTTGCTCTCCGATGGCCTGCTGGAATAATTCCATTCTAAAGCGGAGGATCGGCAGAAGCCAAGCCGCAACGTCCCTGTCCTTCTGAATCGTATCTAGTATCAACGGCCATTTGGGACCTTCACCCATGGTAAACTTAAGATATTGCCAGATCATAGCCAAGTCGGCCTGCTCCCTCAGCTCGACGAGGCGCGTCACGTTGGATCGGATTATCTCTATTCTGTAAGGAAGCAGAGCCTCATCTATATTCTTGGCGATGGACCTATAAATGTCGTCCACCTCAGAGATCACCTCCGGCGTTAAATTGGGCAACGACGATTCGATGGGCTTTACCCAGTCTGGAAGGGAAACAGGCTTTGCAGGTGAAGGGGTTGCTAAAAACTCCCAAAGCACTGACAAAACTACCGCCAACCTGAGGCATACGCCGAGTGTCGCAGGAGGTTTCATGGGAGCTTCTTGGAAAATTTGTTACCGGCACCTTCATTGACAATCTTTGCGTCCCGCAGATACCAATGCTTGGCACTGCGAGGCGGGTCCTTAGAAAGGTCATTGGACACATCTCCGCTGGCCATCAAGTGCCACCATGGGAGTTCCGGATCTCCCGCAGGTGGGCCAAGGATCGGGTCATAGATCCCGCCAGTTTCTGAGTGACCTGCACCTCGCAAACTATGTCCACATTCGTGGGCTACGGTATAAGCATACTTCGTGACATCTTGTCCGTTATTCTTTACGAGATTCGACAGGAAGTACAAAGTGATATCTCCGCGACGGTGGGGGTATATTAGGTTCGTGCCAAACCTAGTGTCGGTGATGGTTTTGTCGATGAAGACGAGTTTGATGGCATCTGCCGGCAGATTCAACGTGTCGATTTTGACTATCAAATCAGTCAGCTCAGTATCACTCAACTGATGATCCGCCCCGGCAATGGTCTGCAGGTCGGCAGAGGAGATCACGGGCACCCCCGCCTCCGGGTCCACCGGGGTGAAATCAACCTTCTCAAGAAGCGGAGCGTAGATTTCGGGCAATCGGGCCAGGTTTTCAATCGTGGCGGCCACCGATGCGGCATCCGCATCCACGGAGCCGACATGAACCAGGGAGCAGGTGAAATGGTGGCTGAATTTTTTGATGGGAAAGTCGATGAGTGCATCCTGCAAAGCGGGAACTTTAATTTTCAGAATTCCTCCCGGCCATGCCCGGAAAGTGGGGTCGTTTAACGCCCCATCTGACGCACGTCCACCCGCCCATTTATCGTCATCCTCATCAGCCACGAGTGCGATGGGCAATGATTCAAACATGCCAGGATCTTCCTCCAATTCCGTCAACTCCACTTCTGCCCCTATATCGTTGCGTGAGCCAATGGACCCACTCGTGCTTACGTGGATTTTTTGCACGCCTTGGCCAGCTTTATGAGGGAGGGGAATTCGGATTACGATGCGATCAGGATCGTCCTCGGGAAACTCCTGGGGCTGCACTAAATCTCCCCCCGGTAGGACATGTGGGCTGTTCCAACGGCAGAAGCGCACCTCCTGCACCGTTTCCAAATCTCCAACGGTGCCCTCAGAGTTGATTGCAGGTTGCCTTACCTCCACCTGGACAAGGGCCACCAGCTTCGCCATTTTGTTCTCCACCGCCTCATTGATTTCCTCCGCATTGGAAACGAGTCTGTTCGCGGAGGGGCTCGTGTCGGCAGAGATGGTGAGCGTGATGGGTTCGACCTTGGTGATGGGCCAGCTTTCGGGGGGGTAGGTTGTGGGCAGGGGCCACTCGGGAGTGGCGGCGCGGCCCTCCGAGTCCGTGAAGGGGGCATCGCGGAGGATTTTGAGAAAGGTGCGGGAAATGGTGCTTGCGACGGGTTTGGTCAGGCGCAGGCGGAATTCCAGCATTTCCTGGTGGGCTTTTTCGTGGGCCTCACCGCCGGATTGCTCTCCGCCAGACGGCGGCGTGGAGTCGGTTTCAGCCAGCCAATACCAGTTGGCGATTTGCAGCGTCTGGGCATCGCGTTGGAAGGATTGATAGGGGTAGTTGGTGAGGAAAGAATCGACTCCGTCGGTGGCCAACAATTTTGAGAGCTGCCGCTCCGCGTCCCACGGTCCGCTGTTGGCGGGACGCCGCACATACCTGCCCTCGTAGTGGAACTCCTCCGCGGTGCCACTCCTGTTCACGGAACCTGCCAATTGCCGGAAGCGGGATTCGACGAAGATTTCCGGTGGCGCGTTAGGGTCCGACGGACTGCCTGGCATGCTCTCAGCATCTGCCGGGTCGGTGCCGCTGTTGATTTCGTCGAGGTCGGTGTAGCCGTCGTCGTCGGAGTCGGGGACCAGCGGATCGGTCAGGTAGTCGCGCATTTCCTCGTCGTCGAAGAGGCCGTCGATGTCGCTATCGGGCCGCGTTTCCACGATGCGGATGAAGCGGCGCTGGTTGACCCCAGGCGGTAGCGGCGGGTCTGGCGGGCGGTTGAGACTTTGGGAAATGACCTCTGCGGCGTGGTTCCTGATGGCTTCCTTTTTTCCCAGCAGGAGATTGAGCCGGTCCTGCGCCTCCTGAGGCAGTGCGGAGGGCACGAGGCTGGCATACAG
>JAGNEJ010000009.1 GCA_018003315.1 Verrucomicrobiales bacterium | reverse complement strand
CCTGGAGACACCACCCTAATCACAGGCAATTCCGTGGCAGAAACCGAATTTTCAGCGCTCAGGGGCGTGGCGGTTTCCTGATGCTGCTCGCCCAACACCACCGGCGGGGAAGCCGGGACGGTCACAGGAACGGAGGCCGATTGCGCTGCGGCGAATTGCCAAATTTCCTCCGGTGAGAGCGTGGAAAGGTCCTCGGTTGGGTGTGTTTCCGGCTGAGCAGTAGTCGAAGGTGCAATTGGAATCGCCTGGCCCTGCGGTTGCCGGAAATGAAATTCCCCGGAATCCGGAGGCAACGCACTCGGTGAATCTTCTATGACCGGTGCCAGTTCCTTGAAAATTTCTTCAAAATCAAATTTTCTAGCCGAGGCGGCGCTTCCGTTTGGGCAGTTCTCACCGGACAAAGCGCGTTCCAACGCACGTTCCATTTCCGGCAAGATGGCGGCAAGCTCCGGGTCATGCATCCGGTCCGATGCCGCCCCGGTTTCAGGATTGGGTGCGGAGGGTGCAAACGGCAGGATTTGCGGGGCCGCCGGGGAAAGGTTTCCAATGGGAAGGGGGGCGATTGTCCCGGCCGGCACGTCCGCGGCTAACAACTCCAGCCTCTTCCCGGTGGTTGGGGCGGCTCCGCCGGATGGAAGGAGCACTGGCTCCGCTGCAACCGTTCCGCTCTCAACCATGGCTAACACTTCCGCTCGTCCGAGCGGCGGTGCGGGTGCTGGCGGGAGCGGATTGCCGCCGCCCCCGAGCACCTCGTCCAAATCAAGCATGGGCTTTGGTTCCGAATGAATCGGAGGCGTTCTCCGTTCCCGAAATGGAGACTGTGGCGGAGGATGCTCTGGAAGAATCGACGGCACCGGCGCGTATGGATCGACGAGGTTTTTATCCTCGTTCCCGATCGCAGCTTCCGCTTTTTCGGAAGCAGTCGGCGGTGCCGGATCCTCGTTCAGGTGGTCCGAAATTTCTGGAAACAATTCATTGACTGGGAAATTCGAAGACCCGTGGAGCACGCTTCCCTCCGGAGGATTCACGACAACGGGATCCAACCGTTCCGCCTCAGGCAGCATGGTTGGAATGACCAAGGCCGGTGCTTGCGCAGCCGGTTCTGGTGCGAGTTCTGCGGGCGGGCAGCCTGGCGTTGTCGCCGACTTAGTGCCTCCGGCATTGCCGTGGCCAATCACCTTCTCCGTCTCCTCCGGCAGTGCCTCCGGAGTCAGTGGTGGCGTTTTTGTGGAGTCCGATGCGCTACACGCCGGAGGCCGCTGCAGCAGCCGGGTTCCGGCACCAATCAAGGCCGCCACCAATCCGGCTTTTTTCCCAAGCAGCAATCCTGCAATGACCAACCCAACAGCGCCCGTCGCGGCAGCCCGCATCAATCCGTCCCCTCCAGCATCGTTCGAAGAACCCTGCGGTGCAACTTGCGAAACGGGTGCGGGAGGCGTCAGGTCTTGGATTGGGTCGTTCGGGACTCCAAGGTTCATCATCGCCAAAGGATTGGAAGGAAGCGGTGCAATATGATTCGTCCGTCATCGTTCCGCAAGTCGCACTCATGGAATCGCCAAAGTTTCAACAAGAAGTGCGAAGGCACCGCCAAGCGGCAATCACCCGCGGGCCACGGCGAATGCGGCTACAGTAGCGGCACCGGCACGTTTCAGCACTTTGGCGCATTCATGGGTGGTGGCTCCGGTGGTGAAGACATCATCCACCAGCAAAACCCGGAGGCCACGTATCGGATCCCCACCGCGAAACGTCCGCTTGAGTCGGAAGGCATCGCGCAGATTTTTGAGGCGTGCGTCGCGGTGCAGATGGGCTTGGGCCGTCGTGTAGCGCACTCTCCGCAGGCAATTTCGGACTGGCCAACCCGTGATTTTTCCCAGGACGGCGGCGATTTCTGCGGATTGATTAAACTCGCGCTCACGGAAGCGACGGGGATGCAGCGGCACCGGAACAAGCGTCCAGTCGGCATGTTCCTTCAGTCGCGGTTCATCGCAGGCATGTGAAGCCAGCCAGGCCAGCACTGCCCGGAGGTGCAATTGATGCTCATACTTGAACTGATGGATCAATTCCCTGACCGGGCCAAATGAGGCATAGGCACAGACGGCAAAATCAAAGGCCAGCGACCGGTCCGCGCAGTTGGAGCACAAGATTTCCCCGGCCATGTCCCCCTCGAATGGTTCGCAACAGCGCTGGCAATAGGGCGGCTGGACCCGGCGCACGGCATCAAAACATGCCTGGCACAGCATGTGTGGCACCATCAATGGGGCATGGGAATGGCAACAGGCGCAGCTTGGCGGATAGACCAGCTCGAGCGCAGCCCGCAGCCATGGACTAACTTTTTTCAGCAGATGCATCCGTCACTCCATTTTTCGAGGCAGGCGGTGCCGCCGCAAGGGCTTTGGTGCGCAGCGCCAGCCACCCGAGCGTCAGCAGGCCAAGCGCTGCCAAGGCAAGCAATGGAGCGACGCCGGTTTTCAAATCCTGACCAATCCAGGGGAGGAAGTGATCCGGATTCACCAGTTTCGGTTTTCCTTTGCTGTCGAGAATGACCGATCCCGCTGCATCGGTCAGTTTCCCCCGGTTCGTGATGCCGGCGAAGAGTTTGAGTGCAAAAACCAACCCAGCATGCAGGCCGACGGAGAGCCAGAGCGACCGGGTTTTCAGCCGCGCCCAGCCAAGAATCATTCCCAGCAGGAACAGGGTGGCAAATTCCGAGAGCAGGAAGCGACCATCGCCGAATTTTCCCAGAATCGTCCCCACCATCCAGAAACCGGTGCCGCTGTGGACTTCCGCATCCGACACCTCCAGGCCAACCGGCGGCTGGAGGAGGTGGACGATCGAAAAAAAGAATGACAAAAACAGCAAGGCCGGAAGCCGGCGCAGGGTCCGCAGAAGCAGTCCGAGCAGGGCGCCGCGGAAGAAGAATTCCTCAAGCAGGGCGACAAAAATTCCGGCAATCACGGCGGTGGACAGCACACTCCCGAGCGAGGCGGATTTTCCTGAGAAGCGTCCGGCAACGACGAACAGAAACCCCACGGTGAGCAGCACGCCGGAGCCAAGAATGAACCCCACCGCACCATCCTGGCCGCGAAATCGATTTCGCTCCAATCCGAGGTCCGTTCGCGTCACACCAGCCCATTTGGAAAATGGCCAAAGCCAAACGAGGGCAGCGACCAGAAAGGCCCGGTTGAAGTAGCGCGGAAAGTCGGAGTGTCGGCATTTTTCCGCCAGCGCTCCCAGGACCGGCGTGTCGCCCAAGTTGGAATTGATTGCCAGTTCTGCGTACCATTTTCCGAGCTTGAAAAGTCCAGGTGCCAAAATGGCTCCTGTAACCAATGCGGCCAGAATGTAGAGGACTAGCAAAACGCTGCCGTTGGTGCGTTGCGGGGACATGAAAGGGGAGCGTTGCCGTGGTTGAGAATGCCGTCAAGACCGGGAGTAATCCGTTCAAAAAGCCGACACCCCGCGGCTGCCAGAAGCTGGCGGCACGCGGGGTGCGGTGAGAGGGTGCGCCTGCAATAGGCGGACCGTTGTCAGGGTTGTTTAACCCGAGCGCGCAGGAAGTATTTTGCGGGCAACGGGCTGCCGAGTCCGGTCATATCAATCGGGCCGGAGGAAGTCTCCGTAGCCGGTGCGGCGGCGGCTGGAACATCGACTCCCAAATCTTCCCAGGGGCCAGCCATATCCGGGCTGATGTCCAGGCGGTAGATTTTGCCCGGCACGCTGGTCCACGTCGCATAGGCATTGTTGCCGGTGATGCTCATATCCGTGATCTTCAGGACGGAATTGCTGTCATTGGCCATGTTGCCGGCGAGGAATTCCAGATAGTTGCTCTGGCCGTCACCGTCCTTGTCCAGGTTTTTGTCGGACGGATCATTCTTGAGCAAACCGTTGGCATCCTCGTAGGCGTCGGACATGCCATCGCCATCCGTGTCCACCGGACCGAGGCTCGTCGTGAAGAGCACATCCGTCACGAAGAAAAACTCCGTCGGAGTGCCGCCACCAACGCCGATGCCATAGATCTTCAGGCGCACATTGTCCGCAGTGTCCGGGATGGTTGCGGAGAGATTGAAGGTGTTGTCGAGGATATCCGCCACTGGCTGGTTGTTCTTGTTGAACTCGTCACGGCCAGTGTGTGCGTTGTAGTCGTCAGCCGCAGTGGCATACACGGTGGCATTCTCGAGATCGGTACCAGCGGCGCCGGCATAACCGTTCATCCAGCCATCCGGAGGGCCGTTGACCCCGCCGAGGGTGCCGGTGGTGGAAGGCGATCCGTCACCGACGTCGTACGGGGTGATCAGATTGACCACCGTGGGCACACCAGCGATGTCGTAAATCAACTCCGCCTTGAATTTGTCCACCGCTTCCATGTTGGTGCCGGTGCTGCTTTCGGTGACTCGGAATTTCGCACTGAAATACACGGTACCCACGGTGGTGAGGTCGATGAGTTCCGATTCCACCACCCTTTCCGTGGTGCTCCCATTGTTCAATTCGAGAGTGCGCAGCACGGGATCATTGATCCACCGGGGGGACGGCACGGTAGCAATGTCGCTGAGAACATCGCTCAGGCCCAGGCCGAAGTCTTTCTGGCCAATGGTGTAGCGACCCGGCAAGGTAACCGCCACGCTCTGAGTGGCAAGCAGTGGGTAGCTGGAATCGTTGATGACCACGTTCAAGGGGCTGACGGGGAGTGGTGCGGCAACCGTAAAGGTGATCGTTCCGAACGCACCGGTCGTGGGAGTGACTCCGGGTGTGGTGCAAGTCCAGCCGGGACCGCCATTGGCACCGGAAATGGGGAGATCAAACGTCACGGTGTCATCCGCAGTGCCTGCACCGTTTTCATGGCGCACAATGTTGGCAATCGTTCCCAAAGTCAGGGATTTGGCCGGAGCGGTGAGGGTGAAGCTGGTGGTGATGCCGCCGTTCAGGTTGTCCGCGAGGAGCACGCTGACGGGCGAGCTGGCTGCGGGGAAGGGACCAAAGGTGACCGGATTCGGATCGGTATAAAGCCCGGTCGCGGGCGGTGGATTGTTGCTAGCCCAGCCGGTGCTGGCACCGAGGTTGATCCCATCGATTGTGACCGGAGCGGAAATGGTGTCGTCCGCATCGGTGTCCGTGCCCTGATTGTTCAAGGTTACGGTGCCGACCATGGCCTGGAGGGTCGGCGGTGCCGTGGTGATTTTGACATCCTTGATCACATAGGTCTCGTTGTTGGAGTCGTTGACGCCCTCGAAAACGAGTTGCAGCGAATTGGCGCTGGCGGGTACCACATAGGAAAAGTTGATAAGAAACGTCCCCCCGGCAGGTGCAATCTCATTATCAGACAGAATCCCGTCCACCACCTGGGTCTCCATGGCAGGGGTGACCAGATTGATCGGCGTGCCATTCACCACCGCGTAGGCCACGAACGAATCCGCAGCCTCCGTTCCGCCAGTAGCATCCGTCGCCTCAAGGGTGGCGGTAACCAGTACCCCTGGCAGCGCCGTGAGATCGACGACTTCGGAACTGACAACCTTGCGGGCTCCGCCACCACCGTTATGCATGGTCAGGGTGCGCAGGGAGTCATCCACAACCCACTGGGTCGGGACGTCACCGGAGGAGTTAAGGGGACCGCCCACCGCGGGAAAATCATTGGTGCCAATGACGCGCGGCTGATTGATCGTGACCCCGAGCACACAGGCGGTGATGACCGAATCGGTCAGGACTAGATTAAGGGGAAATTCGGCAATGGGAACTCCCGTGTAGTTTTTGGCTACGCCGTAGCTTCCCGAGCTGCCGAATGTCACGCTGAAGGCGGGTGAAGTGACCGACCAGGTGGCGGTTCCATCGACCGGATCGCGGACGACGTTGAGCGAGAAGTCCACCGTGTCATCCGTCGGATCGGCCGGGTTGACGCCGGCATTGCGCACCACATTGGACACAGTGGCGGCCAACGCGCAGTCCAGTTCTTGAAATTCCACCTGAAGGTCATCGATCGCCTGGAAACCATCGGTATTGGCCTCATTCGCATCGGTCCATTTCAAGGTGAAATACTGCCCTGGCATGATCGCAGCCACGGCCCCGGCCGGAGGGGAATAGTCCACCGGATTGAAAACCGAGTTGCCATTGAGCGCACTGGTTCCTGGATTGCTCAGGGCCGTATTGGCTCCGGAAGGCATTGCTGTGAAACCCGCACCCGGGACGGGCGTAGCACTGTTGGGGCCGGAAGCGATGCTGGCCAACGGTGCGGCACTGACGGCGTAAAACGTCGTGACTTTTTCATACGTATTGGCGACAGAATTTCCACGCCAATATTCCGCGTTGTACTTCAGCCGTTTGAGACTGACTGGCTTGGTGCCATTGTTCTGGAAGAGCACCGCGTAGGCGATGTTGGAGGTGGCGCTGCCGGTGGGCTTGGACCCCAGCGCGCGGTCCCCCGCTCCTGCCGAACCGCAGTTGAGCAGGCCGTTCAGTGCCGGGGTTCCAGTTGTCGCCTGAACATCGCCGGTGGCGGTGTTTCCGTCGCTGATCTGTGCATACCAACCCGCGATGGTGGAGTCATCCACCCAAGTCGTGGTGCCGGTACCGAGGGAATCGAAGTTTTGGTTATAAATAAGCGAACCGGACGTGATGGAGACGGGCGCCCCGTAAGAGACACCCCCCGCCATGATGCCGGCAGCCAGGAGGATAAGGTTGCGTTTCATGGGATAACAATTGCTAGACGTTATTTTTTGAGGAGGCTGACCAAGTGGGTTCCATTCTTGGCGGAATATCACCAAAAAAGCCAGCTATATTTTGCCGATTGAGCAAAATCGCCCTGCACGGATCACGGCCAATCCATCCGAGTCTCACCCACTCCAATGATCATAGAAATCATCAAGACGAAAAATCAATTGCTACCGTAATAACCGTAAAAACTGATAATTGTCATGGCGATTTATGTTTCGGACTGTTTGGCATGTTTTCTGCCGAAGAGCCGGATGGCGGTACCGCAATACATGCACCGGAACCAGTGGAAGATCAGGAGATGGAGGGAGAGGCAGGAAACGAAACCCAGCAGGGGAAAGCGGTGGGCTTTACGGTTTTTCGAACACCGCAGGGATTTGAAAAACTGACAGCCGCAGACCCGGCAGCGCACCTTGGCGGCCACCCAAACCTGCAGGAATGCCAGCAGGAGCAGAGCCGCTGCCCACACCGCGATGGTGGTGTTCTTGTGCGGATGATCCTGTGGATTGACAAAAATGTAAGCCGGCATGGCGATGAGGGAAGCGATGAACGCGAGGCGCCAGAGCAGGGAAACCAGGGCACCCAGAATGGCGCGTCCGGGGAACGGGTAGAGCACCCCGCGTCGGTGCCATCGGGACAGCGAACCGTCCGCATTGAGCTTGGCCGGTCCATCCGAGTCGGTGACCGGATTGGGGTTGCGCTTCAGCGGCTCGATGCCTCGACCGCCCTCGGCATATTCCTCCATGGTTTGGAACCGGTTGCGATCCAGGTTTTTCCAGACGGCGGGTTCGGCACGCGGGGCATCACTGGCCGCCGGGCGCAATGTTTGCCCCACGGCATCCGCTGGCAGCAAGCGCGGTGTTTCCTTGACGGGCGGGGCCTCCGGCAGGTTGGGCGTTGGCTCCACCACCGCCTCGGGGATTTCATCGACCGAGATGGCCTCGGGAATGTCGTCCGTGCTGGACATTCCGGCCACTTCGCGGGCGGCCTCGATCCACAAGCGCACCGTGACCAGACTGGGCACCAGTGTAGCCCGTCCGCGCCGCGTGCCCAGCCGATCCAGGCTGCGCTGCAATTGGCGATCATCCGCACGAGCCAGTTGCTCTGCGGAATCCACCCCGACGGCAGCCAGAAACGCAGCCTGTTCAGCATTGACGCCGGAAACACGTTCCAGAGGGATCATGGTTGCGAATAGATTGTGAACTTACCGGGGGACGGGCGGCACCTTGGTGGATTTCGCGCCAAGGGCAACCAAACTTCGCAGGGAAACGCCACTTTGCGCGTTGCCGCGCTGGAAAATTCGACCACGTTCCACCGGATGTCCCAATCCCCCGGCACAGGCGCTCCTCCCCGCGACCCATTGGCGGTGCTTGAGCAGCATTTCGGCTACCGCCGCTTCCTGGACGGCCAGGGTGCCGTGGTGGCTGCCATTTTGCAAGGGCGCGACGCCCTGGTCATCATGCCGACGGGCGGCGGAAAGTCCCTCTGCTATCAATTGCCCGCTCTGATGATGGACGGGGTGACGGTGGTGGTCAGTCCACTCATTGCCCTGATGAAGGACCAGGTGGACGCCCTGGAACGTCGGGGAATTCCCGCCACCATGATCAACAGCACCCTCAACGCCGGGGAGCAGCACCGCCGCATCAACGCCTTGCGGCGCGGAGAATTTAAACTGGTGTATGTGGCTCCGGAGCGCTTCCGCCACCGTGCATTTCTCGATGCGCTGCGCGGAGTGGAAATCGCCCTCTTTGCCATTGACGAAGCACACTGCATTTCCCAGTGGGGGCATGACTTTCGCCCGGACTACCTGCGCCTGGGCCAGGCGCTGGAAAGGATGGGAAACCCGCAGACCGTCGCCCTCACCGCCACCGCCACTCCAGTGGTGCGGCAGGACATCCTCGCCCAGCTCCGGCTGCAGGATCCATTTCTCTCGGTCTTCGGCTTCTCGCGTCCGAACCTCAGTCTGAACATCCGCCCGGTCAGCGGCGGGCAGGAGAAATTCGACCGGCTGCGCACCATCGTTCGTCAACACAAAACCGGCATCATCTACTGCTCGACCAGAGGGAAGGTGGAGGAAGTCCATGAAACCCTGCGTGACTGGCGGCTTTCCTGCGTCGCCTACCACGGAGGCATGCACGAAGCCGAACGCACCGCCGCCCAGAATCTGTTCATGCGGCGGGAGCGGGATGTGGTGGTCGCAACCAACGCCTTTGGCATGGGCATCGACCGCCCGGACGTGCGCTTCGTGGCGCATTTCGACATCTGCGGAAGCATCGAAGCCTACTACCAGGAAGCCGGACGCGCCGGGCGTGATGGGGAACCTGCTTTTTGCGAACTGCTTTTCAACTATGCGGACACCCGCACCCAGGAATTTTTCATTGATGGCAACAACCCCAAGCCTGACATCATCCGGGACCTCTACGGCTGGCTGCGCGACCACCGCGATGCGCAGCACCAGGTCCGCGTCACCATTGACCTGATGGCGCAGGGCATTGGATCGAAAAACTCCATGGCCGTCGGCAGCGCGCTGAGCGTGCTGGTGCGCGGCGGATTTCTGGAGCGCTTTGAGCTTCCCGGCACCCGGACACGCGGCACCCGGCTGTTGCGGCCGGAGGTGACGCCGCAAAATCTGGACCTGGACTGGGCTGCGCTGCAGGAGAAGGAGCGCCGCGACCGGGAAAAGCTCAAGCAGATGGTCGGCTTCGCCTACAGCAGCGGGTGCCGCCAGAAATACATCCTCGACCACTTCGGCGAAGGCGATGCGGGCGAGTGCGGCAACTGCGATCAGTGCGCAGCAGGCGGACTGCAGCGCCGCATTCGCGATGCCTCCGCGGAGGAATTGCTCATCGTCCGCAAGGCCCTGAGCGGCCTGGCCCGGACGAACGGACGCTTCGGCAGGGCAAAAATCATCGGCATGCTCACGGGCAGCCGCGACCGCGAAGTTCTGGGGGCTCGCCTGGATGAACTGAGCACCTACGGCCTGTTGAAGGAGCAGGGAACCTCCTATCTTCAGTCCCTGTTCCGGGAAATGGAAGCCGCGGGACTGGTGAGCAGTTCCCAGGGCGAATACCCTGTGCTCACGCTCACCCCCGCCGGCGCAGAAATCATGAAGTCCGGCGGTCCTTGCCGCTGGCGCTGGCCGGAACCAAGGCAAAAAAAATCCACCCCACCACCGGTGGATGGGGAAATCCAACTCACCCGGATGGGATTCGACGAGGTGCTGTTCCAGAAATTGAAGGCTTGCCGCAACGAACAGGCGCGCAGCCTCGGCGTACCCCCGTTCTGCATTTTCAGCAACAACACACTGGAGGCGATGACCCGCCTGCGCCCCGATTCCCGCCCGGCAGCCCTGCGCATCCACGGCATCAGCGACACCAAGGCGGACAAGCACCTCGCGCCGCTGCTGGAAATCATCCGCCAGCATCCGAAAACAGCCTGACAATTTACACCGCTGCCGATGGCGCCCGTCACCACCAGCCGAACGGCCCTGCTCCACCGCGAGCGCTTCTTCCGCGCCATCGCCCCGGAAAGTTCCTTCCATCTGCTCTTCGAACACCTGCCGGGCATTTCCTTCTTCGCCAAGGACCGTGATTCGCGTCTCGTCGCCGCCAGTCACAGCTTCTACACCCGCTTCGGATTTTCCACGGAGGCCGAAATGGTGGGCAAGTCCGACGATGATCTTTTTCCCCCGCGGCTGGCCGAACATTTCCGCTCCGACGACCTGGAAGTCATGGAATCCGGTCAGCCAAAAATCGGAATCGTGGAATTATTCTTCAACACCCAGGGGCTGCCGGACTGGTTCATTACGGACAAGCTGCCGGTCTTCGGGCGGCGCGGGGAAATCATTGGAGTCATGGGCACCACCCGCAGCCATTCCGGTGGCAGGCAGGTGATCGAATCCCAGCTTTCCATCGACCGCGCCGTGAATTTTATCCGATCCCATTTCCGGGAACATTTCACGGTGGAGACGCTGGCACAGACCGCCGGCATCTCCACCCGTCAGTTGCACCGCAAATTTGTCGAAGCCTTCGGCCACAGCCCGCAGGAATTCATCATGAAAACACGCATCCATGCTGCCTGTGAGCTGCTGGGATCCACGCGGGAGGCAATGTCGGAAATCGCCCGGCAGTGCGGTTTTGCCGACCAAAGTTCGTTCACCCAGCACTTCCGCCGCCACACTGGCACCACCCCGCGGCACTGGCAGCGCCTCTACGGACGAAAATCCTGAACACCGCTGCACCGGAACAAAATGTGGGGAGGCTTGCAATGGCCGGCGTTTGCTTTTCACTGGTGCATGCATTTGCCCGTCCGCACCCTGTCCCTTCTGCTGCTGTCTGCGGCAACCGCCACCGCCCAGGGAACCGCCAGCGACTACGCCCGTGCGCAGTCCCTGGCCAAACGCACCCAGCACCGGATTTTCCGCGACCAAGTGGAGCCGCACTGGCTGCCGGACGGCCTGCGCTGCTGGTACCGCGTCAGCACCGGTCCGCAAACGGCTGAGTTCATCGTTGCCGACCTGGAAAAAGGCCAGCGCCATCCGGCCTTCGACCACGCCAAACTCGCCGCAGCCCTGACCAATGCCCTGAAAAAGCCGTGCCACCCTGACAATCTTCCCTTCCAGTGGATTTTTCCGGATCCAGATGCCGCCCACATTCATTTCCGGGTCGAGGGCCGCGCCTGGACCTTTGACAACAGCACCGGGAAACTCGCTGGGGCGGAAACACTTCCGGAGAACGTCCAGACGCCGCCAAAACCTGCCAGCGAACGCCGATCCAAAAACGGCGGTCCCGGAACGCAAATCACCTTTGAAAACCGGACCGCCGCCCCGGTGCGTCTGTTCTGGCTGGATGCGGACGGGGCGCGCCGGGAGTATGCAACCATCGCGCCAGGAGCCGCATTCCAGCAATCCACTTACGCAGGCCATGTCTGGCTCGCCCTCACGGAAAACGGCGCCGAACTGGGCGCCTACGAGGCCACGGCTTCCGCCAGCACGGTCCTCCTCAAGTCAGAAAACCGCCGCCCTCCCCAGCCCCGGCAGCGTTCCAACCGAAAACCGGATGCGCCCGCACCGCACCAGGAAGCGCCGTGGCGGCTTGCGATCAAGGAACATAACATTCGGGCCGTCGAAAAATCCGGCGGCGCGGAGTTTTCCCTAACTTCCGATGGCTTTGAACAAAACGCCTACCGCCAACCCTTTCTCTGGTCACCAAATGCCGGTAAATTGGCGGCGCTGCGCGTTGAACCCGGCGAGTCCCGCCAGGTAACGCTGGTGGAATCCTCCCCTGCCGATCAGGTGCAGCCAAAACTCAAATTCATTTCCTATCCAAAACCGGGGGACAAAATCGACCATCCGCGCATCGTGCTTTTCGACGCAGCCACGCGCCAGCAGATTCCCGTCAACGACGCTCTTTTCCCCACTCCTTGGAGCCTGGGGGACTTCCGCTGGAGCGCAGACGGAAAGACCTTTTACTTCCTCTATAATCAGCGCGGCCATCAGGTGCTCCGCCTGCTGGCGCTGGATGCCGCCACCGGCCAGGTCCGCACCCTGGCCGAGGAACAGTTTCCAACCTTCGTGGACTACACGAACAAGATTTGGCACCGGTTGGTGGAACAGCAGAACGACTTGCTCTGGATGTCGGAACGCGATGGCTGGAACCACCTTTACCGGTTCGATGCTGCCACGGGACAACTCAAAAACCGGATTACCCGCGGGGAGTGGGTTGTGAAGCGGGTGGAGCGGGTCGATGTGGAGCGCCAGCAGATCTGGTTTGCCGCCTGCGGCATCCGACCCAAACAGGACCCGTATTACGAACACCTCTGCCGCGTCAATTTCGACGGCGGCAGCCTGGTTATCCTAACGGAAGGTGACGGCACCCATCAGTGGGAATTTTCTCCGGACGGCCGGTTTTTCATCGACCGCTGGTCCCGGGTGGATCAGCCAACGGTTACGGAAATCCGCCGCAGTGACACGGGCGGTCTGGCCTGTCTGCTGGAGCGTGGTGATGCCTCGGCCCTGACGGCCACCGGCTGGCAGATGCCGCAGCGTTTTGTGGCCAAAGGCCGGGATGGCAAAACGGACATCCACGGCATCATCACCCGCCCGACTCAGTTTGATCCCGCCCGGAAATACCCGGTCATTGAAAAGATCTACGCCGGTCCGCAGGATTTCTTTGTCCCGAAATCCTTTGGCCTGCGCAGCCACGATGCCGAACTGGCCGAGCTGGGATTCATCCTCGTGCAGATTGACGGCATGGGCACGAACTGGCGCAGCAAGGCGTTTCACGACGTTTGTGCCAAAAATCTTCAGGACGCAGGATTCCCCGACCGCATCGCCTGGATGAAAACCGCCGCGGCACAGTATCCCGAAATGGACCTGAGCCGGGTCGGCATTTACGGCGGCAGCGCAGGCGGACAGAATGCACTGGGTGCGCTGCTCTTCCACGGTGATTTCTACGATGCAGCCGTGGCCGACTGCGGCTGCCACGACAACCGGATGGACAAAATCTGGTGGAACGAGCAATGGATGGGCTGGCCGGTGGGCAAGCAATACGAAGCGGCCTCCAACGTGGCCAACGCCCACCGACTGAAGGGCCGGCTGCTCCTGACCTGGGGCGAGATGGATACCAACGTGGACCCCAGTTCCTCCATGCAGGTGGTGCACGCACTCATTCGGGCAGACAAGGATTTTGAAATGCTGGTGGTTCCCGGTGCCGGTCATGGCGTCGGCGAAAGCCCCTATCTGCACCGTCGGCGCATGGATTTCTTTGTCCGTCACCTTCTGGAAGCCGCCCCTTCGGCACGAAACTGACCAGGAGGCTCCGCATCGGGCCCTGTTCCTGACATGTCAGGAAACAGACCGAACCCACCAACAGGAAAAACCGCCCGAACCCTTGCGGATTCGGACGGTTTTCTGATTGGGGGAGACTTGCGGGGATGGAGGGGATTACATCATCCCACCCATGCCGCCCATGTCGCCGTGGTCATGGCCGTGGCCGCCCGCGGCTTCCTTCTTCTCCGGGATTTCGGTGATGAGGCACTCAGTGGTCAGGAGCAGTCCGGCGATGGACGCCGCGTTCTGCAGCGCGCTGCGGGTCACCTTGGTCGGATCCACCACACCGCTGGCGATGAGGTCTTCCATCTTTCCGGTGGCGACGTTATAGCCGTGACTGCCCTGGGCGGTCTTCACCTGCTCGACGATGAGCGCGCCTTCCACTCCGGCATTGCTAGCCAGAGTGCGCAGCGGGGCTTCCACCGCACGGCGCACGATGTCCGCGCCGGTGGCTTCGTCACCCTTGATCTTCAGGGCGTCGATGGCCTTCTGCGCACGGATCAACGCGGTGCCGCCGCCGGGCACGATGCCTTCTTCCACCGCGGCACGGGTCGCGTGCAGGGCGTCTTCGACACGCGCCTTCTTCTCCTTCATTTCGGTTTCCGTCGCAGCACCGACGTGGATCACGGCCACACCGCCAGCCAGCTTGGCCAGGCGTTCCTGCAGCTTCTCGCGGTCGTAGTCGCTGGTGGTTTCCTCAATCTGGCGCTTGATCTGGCCAACCCGGCCCTGGATGTCGGCCTTCTTGCCGCCGCCCTCGACGATGACGGTGTTTTCCTTCTCGACGGTGATCCGCTTGGCCTTGCCGAGGTCGTCGAGTCCGACGTTCTCCAGCTTGATGCCGAGGTCTTCGGTGATGACCTTACCGCCAGTCAGGATGGCAATGTCTTCCAGAATGGCCTTGCGGCGGTCACCAAAGCCAGGCGCCTTCACGGCCGTGGCATTGAGGGTGCCGCGCAGCTTGTTCACCACCAGGGTGGCGAGCGCTTCACCTTCCACGTCTTCCGCGATGATCAGAAGCGGCTTGCCGCTCTTGGCGACCTTTTCCAACAGCGGGAGCATGTCCTTGAGGTTGGAAATCTTCTTCTCGTTGATGAGGATGTAGGCGTTGTCGAGCGTCGCGGTCATTTCTTCCGCATTCGTCACGAAATACGGGGAGAGATAGCCCTTGTCGAACTGCATGCCTTCGACCACGTCGAGGCTCGTTTCGATGCTCTTGGCTTCCTCCACGGTGATCGTTCCGTCCTTGCCGACCTTGTCCATGGCGTCGGCGATGATCTTGCCGATGTCCTTGTCCCAGTTGGCGGAAACGGTGGCGACCTGTGCGATTTCCTTGGTGTTCTTCACTTCCTTGGAAATTTTCTTCAGTTCCTCCACCACCGCGGCGGAAGCCGTCAGAATGCCGCGCTGCAGGCTCGTCGGATTCGCTCCGGCGGTCACGTTGCGCAGACCTTCCTTGTAGATCGCCTCGGCCAGAACGGTCGCAGTCGTCGTGCCGTCGCCGGCGATGTCGCTGGTCTTGCTCGACACTTCACGCACCAGTTGGGCGCCCATGTTTTCATAGGGGTCCACCAGCTCGACTTCCTTGGCCACAGTCACGCCGTCCTTGGTGATCGTGGGTGAGCCGAATTTCTTGTCGAGGATGACATTGCGTCCGGCAGGCCCGAGGGTTGCCTTGACGGCTTTGGCGATTTTTTCCACGCCGCGGAGCAGTGCCTGGCGTGCGGATTCGTCGAAGTTCAGTTGTTTTGCCATAGTGTTGAATTCAAATGTTCAGGATTGATTTGCTGGTTCTGGGTTACTTGCCCTTGATGATGCCGAGGATGTCGGATTCGCTGATGATCAGCAGCTCGTCGCCGCCAACCTTCACTTCAGTGCCGCCGTATTTGGAAATGAGAACGCGGTCCCCTTTCTTCACGGTGAACTCAATCGCCTTGCCGTCCTCGTCCTTGCCGCCGGTGCCGAGTTCAACGATTTCCGCCTCCTGGGGCTTTTCCTTTGCGGTGTCCGGCAGGTAAATGCCGCCGGCGGATTTTTCTTCGCTTTCAACGCGCTTCACGAGAACGCGCTGACCGAGTGGTTTGATGCTTTGTGCCATGGTTTGTTGTTTTTGTTTTGTTTGGGTTGTTTGCGGGTTGGTGAGAATTTGTCAGGACAACGTGCGGACGGTCAGGATTTTTTGCCCTCGTCCACCACTTCGAAATCGGCGTCCACGACCTTGCCTTTTGCCTGCTTCGGTCCGGAATCTTCGGCGGCGGGCGTACTGCTGTCAGCCGCGGCATCCTGGGGATTGAAGCCGGCGGCTTGAGCCGCGGCAGCAGCCTGGGAAAAGAGCCGTTCGAGTTCGTCCGTGGCGGACTTGATTTCTGCAGTGTCGTTTTTCGCCAGTGCAGCCTTGATCTTGTCGATGCCGTCGGTCACCGGCTGACGCGCTTCCTGCGGCACTTTGTCGCCCAGCTCGCCCAGTTGTTTTTCCACCTGGAAAACCAGGGACTCCGCCCGGTTCTTGGTTTCTGCGGTTTCCTTGCGCGTGGCATCCTCGGCGGCATGCACTTCGGCGTCACGCTTGGCGCGTTCGATTTCCTCCTGCGTCAGGCCGCTGGATCCCTTGATGGAAATCTGCTGCGTTTTGCCGGACTTTCTGTCCACGGCGCTCACGTTGAGAATGCCGTTGACGTCGAGGTCGAAGGTGACTTCGATCTGCGGCAGTCCGCGCGGAGCCGGCTCAATGCCCTCCAGTTTGAACGTGCCGAGCAATTTGTTATCGCGCGACATCGGACGCTCTCCCTGCACGACAACGATTTCCACGCCGGGCTGGTTGTCCGCTGCGGTGGAAAACATCTCGGTCTTCTTGTGGGGAATCGTGGTGTTGCGGGGAATCATCGGCGTAGCCACGCCGCCCAGCGTTTCGATCGCCAGCGTCAGCGGTGTCACATCCAGCAGCAGCAGGTCGCGGTCCTTGAACTCCCCGCCCAGAATTCCACCCTGGATGGCTGCTCCGATCGCCACCACTTCGTCCGGATTGACTCCTTTGTGCGGCTCCTTGCCGGCGAGTTTCCGTGCGGTCTCGATCACTTTCGGCATCCGGGTCATCCCGCCCACCAGCACCAGTTCGTCGATGGCCGCAGTGGCGACTTTGGCATCGTCCAGACATTTGCGGACGGGAACCACCGTGCGTTCAAAAAGGTCGTCGCACAGTTGTTCCAGTTTTGCCCGGGTCAGGGTTTTCTGAATGTGCTTCGGCCCTGTCTGGTCCGCGGTGATGAACGGCAGTGAAATATCGTAACTCTGGCTGGAACTCAGAGCGATTTTTGCCTTCTCCGCTTCTTCCTTGATCCGCTGGATGGCGTCCGGCTGGCCTTTCAAATCAATTCCAGAGTCCGTTTTGAATTCCGATGTAATCCACTCGATGAGGCGGTTGTCCCAGTCGTCACCGCCCAGGTGGGTGTCCCCGTTGGTCGCCTTGACTTCGAAAACACCGCCGCCAATTTCCAGCACGGAAATGTCAAATGTGCCGCCACCAAGGTCATAAACGGCGATTTTTTCATCGCCCTTCTTGTCCAATCCGTAGGAAAGTGACGCTGCGGTAGGCTCGTTGATGATCCGGCGCACGTTCAGGCCGGCGATTTCGCCCGCAGCTTTGGTGGCATTGCGCTGGGCGTCGTTGAAATAGGCCGGCACTGTGATCACGGCATCGGAAATCGTCTCGCCCAGCTTCGCCTCGGCATCCGCCTTCAACTTGGCCAGCACCATGGCCCCGATCTCCTGTGGGCTGTAGGTTTTGGTCTCCCCGCCGACTTCCACTTGGATGTGCGCGTCACCATTGCCTGCAGCGACAATCTTGTAGGGGACGTTCTTGTCTGTTTCGGTCAGCTCACTGAATTTCCGGCCAATCAGCCGTTTTGCTGAAAAAATGGTGTTCCGGGAATTCGTGATCGCCTGGCGCTTCGCCGCATGTCCCACCAGACGTTCACCGCTCTTGGTGAATGCCACCACCGACGGCGTGGTCCGTGCTCCCTCCGAATTTTCCAGCACCACCGGCTCCCCGCCGTCCATCACGGACATGCAGGAGTTGGTTGTTCCCAAATCGATTCCAAGTATTTTTCCCATAATTCTAGCTGCGTTGAGGTGAAAATTCCTGCTTCCCCAACTGCAACGATCGTGCCAATTGAGAACTCTATTTCATAACAAATTGGACATAAACGAATTGCGGCACGCAAATCCGACATCCACCTGTAGTTTGCGATCTGTTATTTCCTCCATTTGCGTCATTCTGACGCCATCGCAGCGTCACTGTGACACCTTGAGTCCATACGAGGTGCTTCTGCTGCATCTCGCAGCGCTCAACCTCCGCCCACAAGCTGCGATTCTTCCGGGATCATGCTCATCTTGATCGCGCATTGGAATCGCTCCCAAAAATCAAACAGGGGTGCCGTTTTTTGCGGCACCCCCGTCATCAGAGGTTGGTTGTGAAGGGAAAAGCTTGGGAGAGACTATTTGTTTTCCGGCTTGGCAGGAGCGTCCGGTGCAGGCGGACCACCCGGGCGGCGGCCGCCACCTTCACCGCGTCCGCCACGACCTGGACCACCAGCCGGGCGCATTTCCTTCATTTTGGCCTTTTGTTCGTCAGTCAGAACGGCATCGATGGCTTCCCGCTGGGATTTCATGAGTTCACCCATCTTCTTGCGGTCTTCCTCCGTCAGGTTCTCGCGGCCTTTGGCCATAAGTGCCTTCATTTCCTCGCTGTTCTTCTCGAAAATAGCCTTAATCTTGTCCTGTTGTTCCTGAGTGAGGCCCAGTTTTTCGGTCAACATCTTGAGGCGTGCTTCCGGGCTGGCACCACGACCACCAGGGCCTCCCGGACCGCGTCCACCTGGACGTTCAGGACGCGCCGGAGGGTCACCCGCGGCAGGTTTGTCTTCGGCTTGGATTCCTGTGGCAGTGAGCAGCAGGGCGGTAAATAGCAGGGATGTGATTTTCATACGTGTATGAAACCACTGCCGCCCCGCACAGGTTGCGGACATTTTTTATTTTTTTCCGACATCACATCCCGCCCGCGGGAATTACCGGATTGGCGAGGCAAGTCGTTGATGGAGCAGAATAGCGAGCGCCTGGTGCGGATTGTTCAGTAAAAATTCCCAAGTGCATCCGCATCCGTCCTCGTCATGAGCAGGGTGGGACACCCGCTAAACTCCGCAAACCGGTGGAATCGCCGCATTGCCAGGATCCGGACGGGCGTGCTATTGGAAAATCAATCCATGAACCGCCAAATTGTCCTGCTGACGGCCGCCGCTGCGGCCAGCCTCGCTGCCGCGACTTCTCATGCCGCGGCGAAGTTTGAGGCGCAAACGATCGATGGAAAAATTGCGATTGGCTACGGATTGGCCATTGCGGACATGGACGGCGACGGGAAAAAGGACATCCTGCTGGCGGATGCGCGGGAGTTTGTCTGGTATCGGAATCCGGGCTGGGAAAAGCGTGTGTTTGCCTCAGGCCTTGGCGTGCGCGACAACGTCTGCCTGGCGGCGAAGGATGTGAACGGCGATGGCGAGGCAGAAGTCGCCGTGGGTGCGAACTGGAATCCCAGCGAAACGTCGGACCACAAGCAAAGCGGTTCGGTTCACTGCCTGATCCGTCCAGCCAACCGCGAGGGCTTGTGGATCCCGATTCCCCTCCCGCATGAACCGACCGTGCATCGGATGCGCTGGGTGCACTGCGGTGAGGGGCGCTGGGCGCTGGTGGTCCTGCCGCTGCATGGGCGTGGAAACAAGAATGGCGGGGGAACAAACGGAGTGAAAATTTCCGCCTATCTCCCGCCCAACAATCTGTCCGTGGCGGCAGACTGGAAGCTGGTGACGATCGATGATTCGCTGCATGTCACCCACAATTTTGACCAGCACCGTGAAGGCGACCGCGATGTGCTGTTGATCGGTGGCAAAGAGGCGGTGCTGCAGGCCGTACCAGCGGATTCCGGGAACGTCTGGAAAACCGAACGCCTGACCATCCGCGATGGCGCCGACAGCCCAGCCCCGCTGACGCCGTTTCCCGGCACGGGGGAAATCCGCTTCCTCAACTGCCGCCGGGGAGTTTTCGACATCGCAGCCGTGGAGCCGTTTCATGGAAATGCCCTGGCGGTTTACTCCTGGGTTGCCGCAGAAAAAAACTGGCAGCGGCGCATCCTGACAAATGCCCTGAATCAGGGCCACGCCTTGGGAACGGCGGATTTTCTGGGCACGGGCCGGGATCAGATCGTCGTAGGCTGGCGGGAGCCGAATGCGGAGCGCAAGGTCGGCATCAAACTGTTTTCCGATGACGGCAACGGCGCATGGTCGTCAGCCTGGATCGATGAAAATCGCATGGCCTGCGAGGATTTGAAAATCGCCGACCTGGATGGCGACGGGAAATCCGACATCATCGCAGCCGGCCGGGCGACGAAAAACGTGGTGATTTACTGGAACCGGCGGTGATTTTTCCAGATGCGGCCTATTCGTTGTCCGCCTCGGCGTTGAGCAGCCGCTGGGACCCTTTGCGCAACCGGTTGCCCAGCAGAATGGCGATGGCCTTAAGCAGCTTGACTCCGGCCACGGGCTGCTCCTCGAGAAATTTGTCGAACTGCTCCCGGCTGATGCACCAGGTGCGCGTCGGGGCATTCGCCTGCACCGTGGCGCTGGCATCCACCGGTTCCAGCAGGCTGAGTTCGCCGACGCATTCGCCCCGTTCGACATAGCCCAGAGGCACGATGGCCTCTTCGGATTTCACGGAGACGCGCAGCTCGCCCTCCAGCACCAGGTGCATGAATGCCTGGGGCAAACCCTGTTCCACCAGCGCCGCATTTTTGGCATGATCCACAAATTCGCCAAAGTAACAGAGGGCGTTGCGCTCCTCGGAATTCAGCGAGGCGGCAATGCCGACGGCGGGCAGCCGGTCGGTGGAGGTTGGAAGTTGTGACATGGCGGCGAGTATGGAACAACCGGTGAAGAACCGCAACGGGGTGTCCGGAATTTTTTTTCGATCCTGGATCGAAATCGCCTCCACCGCCTATTGCCGGATCAGGAGCGCGGCAAATCCGCCGTCCACCCCGTCGCGGTGCGGCAGCGTGCGCTGCATTTCCGCGAGTTGAAACTCGGGATGCGATGCGGTGAATTTCTGGACGGTGCCCTCGTTTTCCTCCGGTTCGATGCTGCAGGTGGAATAGACAAGCCTGCCGCCGGGTTTGAGATGCGGGGCAACCGCGTTCAGCATCTGCCCTTGCTGTTCCTGCATCACCGCGAAGGCGTCGGGCTTCAGCCGCCAGCGGACATCCACCCTGCGCCGCATGACCCCCGTGTTGCTGCACGGGGCGTCGATCAAAATGCCGTCGAATCCGCCGGGGAATCGCTGCCGCCAATAGTCGGGAAGGGGCCCGGCGAGCCAGTCATGCTGCAGCACTTCCGCGCAGCGGACATTCAGTCGGCGCAGGTTGCCCGCCAGCCGCTTCACGCGCTTTTCAGACTGGTCCACACAGAGGATCTGCCCATGGTTGCCCATGGCCTGCGCGAGCATGGCAGACTTTCCACCCGGCGCTGCGCAGGCGTCCAGGATGGTCTCGTGTCGCTGTGCCGCCAGCAGGGCTGGGGCCAGCGCGGTGGAGGGGTCCTGTGCGTAGCAGATGCCTTCTTCCAACAGCCCCAGCGGCAGTTCCGGCACTTGGAAAAATCCGGGGAAGCCTTCCACAGGCACCGCGCCGGGAAGGTGCGCCGCTCTGGATTCTCCACGGAAGCGCAGGTTGTTTCCCCTCACATGAATGGGTGACGGGCGGTTGATCCATTCGCAGAGAAAGGTGCAGGCTTTGGGGCCAAAATTGTTCCGCCAGCGCTGGAGCAGGAATTCCGGCAGCGACCAGCGGACCGAGGGCGGCGCCTGCTCTGCCATGGTCTGAAGCTCGCTGCGGCTCCGCACTGCACGGCGCAGGATGGCATTGGCGAGCGATTTCGCCGGGCCGGCCAGCTCGACGGTTTCATTCACCGCGGCATGTTCCGGCAGGTCCATCAGCAGGATCTGCACCAGACCCATCCGCAGCAGCTCACGCGCCTCCCGCTGCAGTTTTCCCCCGTCCCGCAGGTGGTCGATCCAGAAATCCAGCAGGGACCGGTTGCGCACCACGCCCAGAACCACGGCATTGAGCAGGGCGCGGTTCGGTCCGGAGAGCGACTGCACCCGCGCCTCCAGGTCGATCATGTCCTCGGCGAACATGCCGTCCGGCTTCCAATGACGGAGAATCCGGAGCGCGGTCTGGCGGGAATTCGGCGCGGGCATGGGCGGCACCCTAGCTTTCGGCTCGTCCGATGCCCCGATAGGAAAAACCCAGTTTCCGCATGGTGGCAGGGTCCAGCAGGTTGCGTCCGTCGAAGACCAATGGCGCCACCATCCGCTTGCGCACCTCGGTGAAATCCACCGCGGCAAATTCGGGCCATTCCGTCGCCACCACCAGTGCTTCCGCTCCATTCACGCACTCCAGCGGACTGGCGGCGAATGCCACCTTCCCTCCGATCTCCAGGCCCTGCGCGTTTTCCATGCCTTTGGGGTCGTAGGTCACCACCTGGGCGCCCTCTGCCAGCAGCGCCTCCACCAGCTCCACCGCGACGCTGTTGCGCACGTCGTCGGTGTCCGGCTTGAACGTCAGTCCCCACACGGCAATGCGCTTTTCCTGCAGCACCCAGAGGGCGTCGCGGATGGCCTTGACGAAGCGCTGCAGCGATTCGCGGTTGATCTGCTGCACTTCCTTGAGCAGGCTGAAGGGCGTTCCGAGCTTTTCGGCGATGGCGATAAACGCTGCAATGTCCTTGGGAAAACAGGAGCCGCCGTAGCCGATGCCGGCATTCAGAAACGCACGGCCAATGCGCTTGTCCGCGCCGATTCCTTCCGCAACCTTGGCCACGTCCGCGCCGCTCGCCTCACAGATGGCAGCCACGGCATTGATGTAGGAAATTTTCAGCGCCAGGAAGCTGTTCGCCGCGTGCTTGATCAGTTCTGCGCTGTTGATGTCCGTCACCAGCACCGGCGCCACAAACGGCTCGTAAACCTTCTGCATGAGCGCCAGCGCCCGGTCGCTGTTGGTGCCGATGACAATACGGTCCGGATTCATCAGATCTTCAACGGCGCACCCTTCCCGGAGAAACTCCGGATTGCTCACCACATCAAAATCGGCCCCAGGCGGCGCATACCGGCGGATGGTTTCCGTCACCTTTTCCCCGGTCTTCACGGGAACGGTGCTCTTGTCCACCACCACGCGGTAGTGCCCGGGCTTGAGCACATTGGCGATCTCCCGCGCCACCTTCTCGATGAACCGCAGGTCCACGCTGCCATCCGGCTGGGGCGGCGTGGGCACGGCAATGAACACCACCTGCCCGAAATCCACGCCCTCTTCGGTGCTCGTGGTGAACTGCAGTCGTCCGGCGCTCACGTTTTTTTTCACGATCTCATCCAGCCCCGGCTCGTAAATGGGAATGTCCCCAGCCAGCAGGCGGGCGATTTTCTCCTGGTTGTTGTCCACACACATCACGTGGTGGCCGACATCTGCAAAGCAGGCACCCGTCGTCAGTCCTACATAACCGGAACCAATGATCGTCAGTTTCATGAGAGTTTGAAAAATAGGATTCCCGAAGCGTTTCGGGAGCGGGAAGCATCCCGCAAAGCATTCGCTCGTCAATCGGTTTGCTATTGGGGCGTGTTCCACCGGATTCGCCCCGCTCGAAAAGACACCCAGCGCCAGAACGTTCAGCGCGGCGCCAGCAGAATGCGGAAAAATTTCCGCGGACCGTCCACCGGGACGCTGATGCGGACCTGGCGCCCGCCAGCCCCATCGGCAGTGGAAGAAACGATTTGAATGGAGGCATCGCCGCTCCAGCTGCTGAGGTCAGTGGAAAGCTGGGGCACGAGCCGCAGCCCATCCGCCCCCAGCCGCTCCGTCCACACGATGCCGGAGCCATCCATTCTCGGCACGCTGAGGAAGGCGTAATCCAATTCAGAGGCAAACCCGCCGGGATCCAGCGCATCCGTTCCGGACGGGCTGCCGCCGAAAAACCGGCTGGGCCGCCAGTTCGCAGCGACATTGTGATCCGGATTTGCCGCCGGCTGGATCAAGGTGAGGCTGGGGCCGTATCCATCCGCTTCCGGCGGCCAGGGCAGCTTGTCGTTGTAGGTGAACTGCCGAATCACGTTCCCGCCGGCATCCAGCAGCGTGATGGCCTCGCCGTTGTTGGCCAGGTTTCCGACAAAAACCCCTGCCGGAGCAAATCCATGACGGAACTGGAATGCCTGGGCATTGGCCGCCAGGACCAGCCTGCCTGAGTGAGGCAGCACTCCTCCCGCAAAGGAATAATGCACGCCTGCCGTGAATGCCGCGCCGGTCAGATCGACCTGCCGGGAGCTGATGTTCGTGATTTCAACGAATTCGAACAGTTCGGCATCGGCAAATCCCGCGGAGATTTCAGCGTTGCTGGGCGGTGCGGGATGATAGGCAATTTCCGAGACCACCAGGTTGGCATCTGCGGCGGCGTCGCTTTCGGCCGTGCTCGAAATTTGGATTTGATCGGTTCCCAGCACGTTTCCCTGACGATCCAGCGCGGTGAGCGTGATGCTGTTGGCTCCTGCAATCACCGGCACGAACAGCCGCCATGAGGAACCATTGATCCATTCAGGCTCCCCCGCCCCGGTTCCCGCTCCGTTGCGTTCGATGCGGATGCGGTGGACGTCCACCCAGCCGGTTCCCTCAACCACCGCCACCGGGGAGGCCGTGGAAAAATCATTCCCTGAATTGGTGGTGATGGCAAAGGCGGTTGCCGGATGCTGGGCATTGATCTGACCCAGGACAAAGGTGCGCCGGGCGCTGATCCAGTTTTTGAAATTCAGCGCGTAGTTCTGTCCCGCTGTCTGGTTGAGATGGGTGATGTATGAGTCCAGATAAGCGTTCGTGAACCCCGTTGTGCAAAAGTCCAGCAGGTGCTGGCAGAAGAGCCGCCTGTTGGCCGGCAGCGCAATGACATCCTTCACCTTGTGGGTGCCGCCGCCAAAAATGTTGTAGGTCGTGGGGTAATAGAAGGCGTGATCCTGATCCCAGGGCATCAGCAGCACCCGGTTGTCACTGGGCCGGGCAAAGAACTGCAGGTTGTGCGCCCCGCCCTGGTTGTAGGTGTCGGCCAGGCCAATCAGGGCATTGAGCGCCAGCACCCGCATCCAGTTGTCGGTGTCCAGCACGGCATCCGTTTGGGCCTGGAGTTGTGCGGACGGGGCATTGAGTGCGTTGGCCAGATCCACGATCCGGCTGAAATCATCGCGGTCGGTGTTGTTTTGCAGCAAATAGTTAAAACGATAGGAGTCGGGGCTGGTTCCCATGTTATTCACATCCACCTGCAGCACATTGGTGTAGGGGTTTTTCAGGCTTTCCGGATTCCCGTCCACAGTGGTGGTCGGGTAATAAATGAGTTCCTGCTTGTAACGGGTGCCATCGGCATCATCGCCGAAATACTCGTCCAGGAAGGAACCGTTGAACCGAGCCATTTTCAACTGGGCCTTGCGGTTGTCGGCGGACCGGGGCGCGCCGAAGTAAACCATGTCATCGAAACTGGCCGCCACCCCGCCGGAACGGTTGGCGATGATCTGGTAAAGCATTTCATTCAAACTCGGTCCGAGGGTGGTTTCGATCCACCCGGTGCCGTCGCCGCGCGGCATGTTCAGCGCTCCGTCAATGACGATGCCTTCGTAGGCGCCGCGGAAGGGCTGTTCCGGACCGAGGCGGATGTTCCAGCCGGCCCGCGGTCCCTGGCGTCCGTAGGGCGCAGAACGCAGCCGCACCCCGGCATCGTAAAAAATATCGCGATCATTGGAAATGAGCGTGGCGCCCCAGCGGAAATTGCTGACGGCCTGAAGCGGATCATGAAGCTGCGCCGCGTCGGCGGCCGTCATCACCAGGCGCAAGGTGTTCCGGATGGTCCCGCTGGCAACACCACCGGCACCCACACGCAGGAGCGCCCGCGAGGCTGGACCGCCTGCCGGGTAATCCGCCGCATTTCCAAACGCATCCTCCCCGTGAACGTAAAATTGCACAATGGCATTGTCAGGCTGGCCGGGCAGCACCGCAGTCCAGCGGCCAGCCGCATCGCCCGCCATCGTCGCTTCCTGCCAGATTCCCTGGTTCACCGAATAGAAGACGTTCATGGCTCCGATTCCATCCGGATCCGCCGCATCCACCGCGATGCGGATCAGTTGTGAAGCAGCCGGAACCACTGGCCCGTGCCGCAAATGGTCAAACACCGGACCGGCATTGGCCACCCGGCGTGAGTTCGGCGCACCCGGAGTGCCGGTCGCTGCCGGTTGAGGGAGAATTTGGGTGCGTGCCGCCCGGTTGAAATAAAGACGCGAGTTCAACTGTGGTGAGCCGGAAAGCCACCGGGCACGGAAGGAAATTTGATAAGATTTCCCCGGATCGATGCTGCGGTTTCCCGCCAGGGTGGTGGAGGCCACGTTGTAGGTGTGTTCCAGGGTGTCGGTGGCGATCAGGTGCAGGACATTTCCGGGCCCGTCCGGATTCGCAACGACCCGGCCCAGTTTGTGGGTGCCCAGCAGCCTCCATTTGGCAGGCGGCTGGCCGACGGCATCCGTCTCAAAACTCCCGTTTTGAATCACCTGCACCGGAGTGCCGTCCGGGTCTTCGATGACGCTGACATCGTCGATGAGCGCCTCGCCGGCGTCGAGGAATCCCAGCAGAAATTCCCTCCAGTTGGCGGGATCATTGCTGTTGGGCGGTGCGGCTCCCAGTGCGGTGTAGGTGAAGGTTTGCCACACGGACTTGTGCGCCTCCGCACTGGCAGCCCAGACTCCGGGTTTGGAATTGTCTGCCGCTGGATCGACCAGCTCCAAAGAACTTCCGCCGCCGTCTGCGGAGTTCGGCCACCGTCCACCGTCGAAATAATGCACCGCGTCCGCCTCGGCGCCAAATGCGTCGAGCAGGAGGATTCGTTCATCGCTGTTGGAAAGCTTGCCGCTGAACTGCGTCTGGCTGACCACCAAGAATCCTCCGGCGGCAATTTTGGTGCCGTCAGGAAATGAATAGGTCACGGCATCGCCCAGGCTCCACCCTGACAAATCCACCTCGGAGGCGCTGCGGTTGTGCAGTTCGATCCACTCCAGCGGATTTTCTGCGAAGGCGATTCCGGCGGAGGGGTTTGGATAAACCGGATGCTGATGGTAGTGGATTTCGTTGATCACCACCGGTCCGGCCGCGGGTGAAGACGGCGGCGTTTCATCCGGAGTGGCTTCGACGAGCGTTGCCGCGCAGTCCCAGGCCGCAGCATTTCCCGAGATTTCCACCGCCAGTTGATTCACTCCGGTGACCAGCGGCGCGTCCGCCACGGCAATGCCGATGCGCCCCCGAGTGGCGTTGCAATGCGCTATTTTCGTGCCGTTGAGCCAGATGTCCGCCTCACCGATCAGGGGACCGGCGAGCATCAGCACCGGGTTGGACAGCCCGCCGGTATAGGCAAAGGCGCGGCGCACCTGGTGGGATGGCGCAACCGACCAGAGCGTGACCGGCTGAATGCCGAATCCTGGAGCGGCGGAACTGGCAAACGCTGCCTGGCTCGCGGGCCACGCTGCGTCATCAAATCCCGCTTCCTGCCAGCCGGAGGGCGGGGCGTCGCCGATGCGGTATTTCCAGGTGGCTCCCGCCAGGAAGAGGCGACGGATCAAGGGTTCGACCGGGGCGCCAAAGTTGGGCCCGCCCGGAGTTCCGCCCGCGGCACTGCTGGCCCGCCAGCTTTGCGCCGCTTCCCCCGCGAGATCCGGAAACCGTTTGGCAAGCGTTTTGCCCGATCCATCAGCCTCCGCCGGCCAATCACCGGAATCGGCGAACGTGACCTGGTCCATCATCCGGCCGTGGCGTTCGTGGAGGCGAATTTCATCGCCCTTGTTGCTGAGTTTCCCAGACAGCGGCCCCAGGGCGCCCGTCGGATTTCCTGCGGAGGAGGAAATGACCAGATACTGTCCTGGTCCGAGCACGGTGCCTTCCGGTATGGTGAAGTCGGTCCCTCCGCGCAGCGTCCAGTTGCCCAGATCGACCCGGATGGACATTTGGTTGTGCAGTTCCACCCATTCCGGATCGGCAGAACCAGCCGGGTGGTAGTGGATTTCATTGATCGTCACCACGGGGTCCACCCCTGCGAGTGTCGGAAGGATCGATGCGACCCAGAGAAGGAGCGATAAATGCCTCATGGTTTCACCAACCGGTAAAATCGCCGCGACAGGGTGATGACATCCACCACGATGTTTTCTCCATTTTCCTGATAGGGTGGTGTTTCCACATCCGTCCACTGTGCCAGGTCCACGCTCTGCTGCAGCCTGAGGTCTGCAGGCGCACCGGCTGGCCAGGCAATGCGGGCAATGCCCGGAAGCGGAGTGGTGATGGCGATGGGAATGCCGCTCGGGAGCGTCGCGTCGCCAATGAGCACATGAACGTCATCCAGCAGAAGAGTACTGTCATTTCCCGGCGTCGGCAGGTGGGTGATGACCAGTTCTCCGGATGCTGCGCCGGCGGTGAAGACAAAGAGTTTTTCATGATAGGGGTTCAAGCCGCCGACCGGCTCAATGACGGCCTCCCCCACCGTGGTTCCCGCATAGGAAACACGCACGGCCGTGGTTCCTTGGCCGGGGCCGCAGCAGTTGCGGGCGTTGACGGCCAATTTGACGGTGTATTTCTGCCCGGGGATGAGACCGCTGACGGACTGCCGGATGCTGCCGTCATTCTGAATGAACAGGACCGTGTCCTGGTCAGGGGCAATGCCGTTGTCGGTGAACGGACCGACGACGCCTTCCGGATCGTTGGCATTCAAACCGTATCCTCCTGCCGCGATCCAGCCGGAAATCGGCTGCGGGCCGAGATAGCCCGGATAAGTGCTGACCCGCGCCGAGGCTTCAAAGCTGGGATTTTCCAGGACAAGGTCGAGGCCGCTGCGCTGCACAATCGACACGGCATCGAGCAGGACGGTGACGTCTCCGACGGGATTGGGCTGAAATTCCAGCATCGCAGAAGCTGCGGTGGCGGTGAAGGGAATGTTGTTGAACAAAAAGGGTTGAGCGCCACCCACCGCTGGAATGTCAGTCAGGGTGGCAAGCGTCACGCCACCCAGTTTTACGCTGAGGTTTGCCGTCCGCGGGCCGCAACAGGCACGGGAATTGCAGCGGAACTGCAGCCAGTAATTCTGACCGGGCACCAGGCCGAAGATTTGCTGGCTGAGGATGCGGTCGCCCTGCAGAAAGGCGACTTGGCTGCGGTCCGGCACCGCGCCATTGTCCAGAAAAGGCTGACCCACCACGTTCAACCCGGAGCCACCGTTCCAGGCCTGGATGGGACCGGTGCCGAGTCCCCCCGCAGCCGGTGCATTTTCAAAGCTGGGATTGCGGACAAAGGAACGTTCCACCAGGAACGCAGGCGGTGCCGCCACGCAAAGGCCGGCGCTGTCCAGGACCTCCAGGGTGACGCTGCCAGGAGCAATGCCGACCACCTCCAAGGGCAGCGAAACATCCTCGCTGCTCTGCGGAAAAAGCAGCGTGGCAACACCGTCGCCATCCGCACCGGCAAGGGCCGCCACGGTTTGATTCGGACTTCTGATGGTGATGGCGGCAGGACCGCCGAGCAGTTTCTGCGCGGAGACCGTCACATTGAGGATGGCGGACTGCCCGGGGGCGATTTCCTGCACGGCGGGCAGCAGCGTCAGGCACGGGGGGGCTGGTGCTCCGGCAATCTTCACATCGTCCAGCAGGAGCGTCTGATCACCGGCGGCAGTCTGCTGGAAAACCAGGGTGATGCTGCTGCCGGCCGGAATGAAATTGGCGCTGAGCACCGTGTAGGGATTTGCGCCGCCCACTGGAGCAACGTCGGCATCAATGGCGGCATTTCCATCCACCATGGCGCGAAAATGCGGCAGATTTCCGCTGCGGGCGTTGACCGCCACCTGCAGTTGGCAGGAGGAACCGGGAGTGAGATTTTCCACGACCTGGGTCAGGGAACCGGCACCCTGAATGAAGGCGGCGTGGTTCTGGTCCGGGGCGGTTCCATTGTTCGCGAAGGTTCCACTGCCGCTCGTGTTGATCCCGCAAACTCCGGACACTTGCCATCCGGCAAACGCAGGCATGATGCCACTGCCAGCAACATCCCCGCTGGCCTCGAATCCGGGATTCCTGACGACGAGCTGCCCCTCGTCGCGAGCGGCCAGGCAGACCGCATCCAGCACCACGGAAGCATCCCCGGACGCCGTGGTGGCGAACTTGATTTCCGCACTGGCCCCGCTGGCGACAAACGGAACGCAGCGGAATTTGTAGGGAGCACCGCCCGTGGACGGCAGGACGTTGGTCACGGTGTCCAGCGTGGTTCCGTTGATCTGGGTTTCGATGTTGATGGCCCCGCCACAGCAGTTGCGGGCATCGTAATAAAATTGCACCCAGTAGCGCTGTCCATTGGTGAGCCCGGAAACAGTCTGGGTGAGCGTTCCAGAACCCTGTTTGAAGGCGACTCTGGCCTGGTCAGGAACCGGAGTCCCCGGATTATGGAACGGTCCGTCGGACTGGTTGACTCCGAATTGTCCCGTGGGCACCCAGGCATCCAGAAGTCCGTAATGCGGCCACGAGGGATTGTAGCTCGACTCAAAGCTGGGATTGGCAACCAACCCGGCCCATGTCTTGCCGAGGAGAATCCACCATACCGCAGGGAGGCACTTCATCGGCAGAGGGGGGTGGATGAACAAGCAATGACCTGACCGGACCCACGTCGAGACGGCATTGCCCTTGCGTGCGGCTGGAGCGGAACCTCAACGGCGGCGGCGCATCAGCAGCAGGAGCGAAGCGGCTCCGAGCACTCCGGCGGAAGGTTCCGGAATGGCGCGAAGATGCACATCGTCAAAAAAGATCGTCCTGTCACCGCCTGGAGTCTGATTCGCCAGCGTCAGCAGCGCAGTCGCATTGTCAGCAGTGAACGTGTAGGTCAGGGTCTGCTGGCTGGTGCCGATGGTGCCGCTCAAGGCGGTGAAACTTCCGATGGTCGCCAGCACGGTGGGTGCGTCATTGGTGCAGCAACTCCGCGCTCCATACATGAAACTGAGTTCATACTGCTGGCCAACCGTCAGTCCGGTGATCGTCTGGCTGGCGCTGCCGTTATTTTGCAACAACAGGAAATCCAAACCTTCCGGCGCAAAGCCGCTGTCATTGAAAATGCCGCCGCTCTGGTTGATGCCGGTGGCTGATGCTGACAAATTCCAGCCAGCGATGTTGCTCAGATAACCAACTCCAGGAATGTTGGTTCCGCTCGCTTCAAAGCTGGGATTGAAAATGGTGACCTCGTTGGCATCGCGCTGGATCACGGTGATTCCATCGAGCACCACGGCGGCATCCCCACCGGCATTTGGGCGGGATGAAATGACCAGGGAACCGGAGGCCACGGATGGGGTGAACGGGATGCTCACGCGATGATAGGGATTTCCCCCGCCCACCGGAGGGAGCAGCGTGTCCGGAAGCAGCACGCCTCCATCGAACGTGACCCCCACCACGGGATCATCGGTATCTCCTGCCCGTGAGTTGGCATAGCCCTGAAACCAATACTGTTTGCCGGGCGTGAAACCGCTCAACGCTTGGGACAGGGATCCGGTTCCCTGAATGAACGCCACCTGGTTTCCGTCCGGATAGGCTCCGTTATCGGCAAACGGAGTAGGACCACCTACGGTATTGATTCCGAGATTCCCTGTGCCAGTAAAAGTCCACCCCGTGATGCCCGACGGATTTCCTCCGCCCACATAGCCTGGCCAACTGGAGAATGCATCCGCCTGAAAACTCGGATTGGTGACGGTGATGGAGGCACCCATCACGGAACTCACCGTTGCGGCGAGGATAGGCAGGACAAGATTGCGTCGTTTCATGGAGAAGGGTCAGGTGTTTTTTTGGGATCGAACAGATAATCCAATGAATTTCAAACGCTGGCGTCAATGTTTATTTGGAATAATTTACGCAGGCCGAGTTGCCTCCACTTCGGGATCACGATGTTCCCAACCCCGGAGGGATGCCAGATGGTAGCCGGGGGTTGAGTGTCAGCGATTCCCCCCGGAAGCATGGCGGCATGTTCCGCACCCTGGAAGGGCGCCAGAAACAGGGGGCCGGACGGTCCGTTCCGACACCCCTCTGGGGCGCTCCTTGCAGGACTCCGCCGACCGGTGGTGGTGCTCGGAGACCCGCGCAACCACCGGCGGCAAGCTGACAAGCCTCCGGCTTGCGCCTTCCACTCAACTTGAAGGCGAAAGGGAATGCGCACCCATCGCAGGGGCGCATCACACCGGACGCAGGATGCTCTTCACGACCTCGCCGCGGTGCATTTTCTCGAAGGCCTCGTGCCACTCCGTAACCGGCCAGACGCCTCCAATGATGGGCCGGACCTCGAACTGCCCGCTGCCCAGCAGTGCCAGCACCCGCTCCCACACCGGCCAGTTATGGCTGAAGCTGCCCTGCAGCGTGACATTTTTCTGCACCAGGGGATCGAGGTTAAATCCGAGCGGCTGCGGCCCCCAGCCCACCTTGCTGATCCAGCCTGCCGGACGCACCAAATCAAGCGCAATCCTCAGGGTGACGCTGGCTCCTGCGGCATCGATCACCCCGTCGCAGCCCAGGCCATCGCGCTGCAGCGCCCAGGGCTTTGCATCGCCGGCAATGGTTTCGCAGCCATACTGTTTGGCGATTTCCAGCCGGTGCGCATCCTGCGGCAGGCCGACAATGGCCACCTGCGCCCCGCAGAGCCGCGCCATGGCCGCGCAGAGAATGCCGATGGTGCCAGGCCCCAGCACCACGATGCGGTCGCCCGGCTCAATGCGCGCGTTTTTCACCACCGCATTGTAGGCCACGCAGCACGGTTCGGTCAGACAGGCCTCTTCAAAGGCCAGTCTGTCCGGAATGGCGTGCAGGATGCGCGACGGGACCCTGACATATTTTGTCATCGCTCCATTCACTCCGTAACCGAACCCCCTGCGGGTCGGGTCCAGATTGTAAAGCCCCCGGCGAGTCATCGGATTGTCCCGGCTGATGATTGCCGCCGTTTCGGAAACCACGCGGTCTCCCTCCTTCCAGTGCTCCACGGCAGCGCCCACCTCGACGATGCGTCCGCCGAATTCGTGCCCCAGCACCACGGGGTAGTTGACCGGCCACGATTGATCCCCCGTCCACTGGTGCAGATCGGACCCGCACACCCCGACATTCGCCACTTCCAGCAGCACGTCCTCCGGACCAATCGAGGGCTTTTCCACCTCCCGAACTTCCACGGAGCCTTTTTCAGGGGAATAATTGACAACTGCGGCGCATTTCATGATGTGGAAAATCCAGAGAGTGGCTCACACCCAGCCACAACGCAACAAAACCCTCCACCGATCCTCAAAACCGCCTGCGATTTGCAAGCCAGGACAGCCCACCCGCGCCCTTGCATTGGCCTGTTGGCGCAAAGCCGTCCGGGCCGGAATTCCTCCGCCATCCACCGCAATCCCCCGCCCCGTGCAGGAACCGCTTGCAAAACTCAGAGGGCGGCATGATATACCGGCCCGTTTCTGTTTTCTGAAATCGGGCTGTGGCTCAGCTTGGTAGAGCACTTGCATGGGGTGCAAGGGGTCGTGGGTTCGAATCCCGCCAGCCCGACCACCTTTCGGGAGTAACAACGCAACTCCCGGAAGCTCAACGATTAACCCCGATGCGGGTTCATTCGCGACAGGAACTCCAGCACGAATTCCAGCAAAGTTGACTCCTCCGCAGGGGTCTATGCCCCAGAAACGCAAGCGACGCAGTAGTGTTGTGGAAATCGGAACCGGTCCCGCACGAGTTAAGATTTACACGGTGAACCGAAAGGATGGATACCCGATGTTTTCCCTCTACTGGAAGGAGGGCGGCATCCGCAGGTCGAAGCATCTCGCCTGCATGCAGCACGCACGGCTTCTCGCCCAGCAAATCACCGTCAGGATCACTAACGGATGGAAGACGATGGACGAGGTCACGAAACGCGACATCGAACTTCTGCGCCACTGCGAGAGCCTGGCCGGGCGATTTGGCGTGAACCTCGCTGCCGCCATGGATGAATGGGCCAGTGCCCGTCGTGCCGCCGGAGACATCCCGATCTCGGATGCGGTGCGGTTCTATCTCATCAATCGAACTGATATTTTCCCCCGCCGGACGACGATCCAAGTCGTCGGGGAGTTCATCCAGTCGCGAACAGCCAGTGGCGTGAGCGACGCCTACGTCCGCACCTGTCAGCTAAACTTTCAGAAGTTCACGCGTTGCTTTCCGGGGCAGATTTCAGAGATTACGGTGGGAGACCTCAGCCGGTTCCTCTCCTCACTGGACGGGCTGGGGCCGGTAAGCCGCAACAACATCCGGACCAATCTTGTGACCCTTTTCGGATTCGCGAAGCGTCAAGGCTATCTTCACCCCGAACGGAAGACTGCGGCCGAGCAGACCGAACAGTTCAAAGTGCCGGACTCTGGGATCGAAATCTTTACTCCGGAGGAGATGCGTGCGCTGCTGCTCGCCGCCAACGCAAGAATCCTGCCGCTCATTGCCATCGGAGGGTTTGCTGGAATCCGGTCGGCAGAAATCCGGCGCCTCGAATGGAATGACATCAAATGGGACCGGGGCCATATCGAGATTGCCGGAAAGAAGGCGAAGACCGCTGCACGGCGTTTGGTGCCGTTGGCGGAGAATCTCCGGGCGTGGCTCGCACCATGGCGTGAAAAATGCGGCCCAATCATAATGCTCAACGACACGGCCGGCCCGCTGATGGACACCGCCGTCAAAGCAGGCATTCCCGGAGGGTGGCGCCAGAACGCGCTCAGGCACTCCTACATCAGCTACCGGGTCGCCCAAACCGGCGACGTGGCCCGGACCTCACTGGAGGCAGGGAACTCTCCCAAGATCATTTTTCGCCACTACCGGGAGGTCGTCGATACTCAATCGGCAACGGAATGGTTCTCGATCGTGCCTCCCGACGGATGGGATCCGCTGGGGGGTATCCGGCCGACCATTCGTGAGCGGCTCCAGCAAATTTCCTGACGTCAGGAAAACCCACGCATTGACATCACCATCCATGCACAACCATGAAAGCAATACTAACCACCGATACATCGCACGACACGCTGACCTGTAATGGCCCGAAGGCCTGCCTTCCCGGCCAATCCGTCCGACTGGTTGAACCGACACTGATCAAAAAGAAGGAACTGGCCCGCCGGCTTTCCGTCAGTATCAGGACCATCGACAGTTGGGTCGCGAGGCGCGTGATTCCCTACATAAAGGCCTCGCCACGGTTCTACCTCTTCGAATTCGACGCCGTGATGGCGGAACTCCGGAAGCACTACCGGATCGAACCGCCAGCGTAAACCCAGGGAGGCAAACGAAAGGCCCCGGACAGCGTTCGCCATCCGGGGCCTGTGGCCATCACTGGCACTCACACGCCAAAGCTCTTGTTCGCCATGCCGTCGTCGAGCAGATCGCCGAAGCGGTTCGCGGCGTCCTTGAGGATGGAGGCGGCCGCGAAGATGAAGGCCCCGACTTCGGGAGCCACGAACGGGATCACATTGAGCGCGGAGACGAAGCCGGCAATTTTGCCGACGAAGGAGAGGAATCGAATTGTCTTCATAGACCACTGTTGCTTGCGTCAACCGCCGCGCATCTTTCGAACGATGCCGATGAGCGAGGTGATGCCGACGAGCAGACCCACGATCAGTGAGGCCACGCGAAGGGTCCATTCGATTTGCTCCTGCAACGAGGTGATCACGCCCAGAATGGGCGAAGCAGTGCCAACAACAGCCCGCAGGCTGGTTTCAAGGTCAGTGTGTAAGCGCATCATCAGGAAGGTTAGAAATTCACAGGAACGGCGGCTCTGGCGGCATCGTCTGCCGCGGCGCGGATGGCGTTCTCCATCTGCACGCGCTGCAGCCAGATTCCGTGGTAGATGCTGCCGTAGGTTACGAGCAGCGCCCGGATTTGGGGCGTGGGCAGCACATGGGGCACTCCGTGGATGTCGGTGATGGTAGTCTCGCCGGGCAGGGCATTGAGCCGTTCGGCTTCTCCGAGCATGACAAGGAGTTGGGCAAAGGCAGTGCGGTCGGTATCCCCGGCACGGAGAGTCAGTCCTCCGACAGTGATCCCCCGGCGGATGCGGGCAGCAAATGCGCCTTCAAGGCGGGCGAGTGCGTTGCGGAGGTTCATGCGTCGGGGCTGGGGTTAACTGGGGTGCCAAGAAGTTCGAGTCGGCGGCCGGCCTGCGGGATTCCGATCCAGTCCATGAGGTCACCGATTTCTGCGGGGTTGTTCATGTCCGCGGTGTCAATCCGGCGGACCATGCCGGGAAACAGGGCTTCAAGTTCGGAGACATGGCCTTCGCACCACTGGAAGTAGGCGCGCACCCGCTGCTCCCGGTCGGGGATGTCGTCGAACTTGGGAAGCGCCTTGGACCATCCCCGGTGTGGCTGACCTTCCGGCGGAACGGTCACGAAAGGATCATGCTGCTGGCGGTCCATCTGATCGAGCCACGAGGCAGTCAGTTCGTCTTCATCACGAGTCGTGGCCACGATTTTCACGGTGTAACCGTTGGCGGCTAGCCACTCGGTCATGCCCCTGGCCATCCATGTGTTGATCGCACTGAAATCGCCGACAAACCAGCGCTGGGGACGACTGGCGATGAGTCGCTCAGCGAAGCCGGCTACATTAGGCAGGCCAAGGATGACAGGGGAATAATTCTCATGGGAGATGGCCGCTCCGGGTTGCATGTTCAGCAGGGTCGCCATGAAGGCAGTCCCGGATCGTCCCGGCCCCAGCCCAATGATGAACACCGGGCGGTCATCCTCGTCCATGGGAGGGGCATTCCGGTCGGCTGCCAGGAACGCATCCATCACTCTGGCAATGACCTCCCGGCCCACTGCTCCGGAGTGAGCCACTGGCGGTGGGTTGCCAAAAAGCACGGCATGAAAATTCGACTTCACTCTGGCAAGATCGCGGGGATCCTTGTCATGCAGCCATCGCGTGTACTTCAGTCCAAAATCGACGCGGCCGCAGGCGAAGGCTTCGCGACTGAGCAGGACATCCTCACGCACCGGATCGCCGGGCGGGCTGCCGTTGCCGATCGCATACGCTTCCCTGAGTGCCACCGCATGTGCCGGTGACGGTTGTCCGTATTTTGCGGCCATGGCATCGATGAACCACCGCCTGTAGGCACAACAGGCACCGTAAAGATGGCTGTCGGGTCTGCCGAATCCGGCGGCTGTGACCTCGCTGTTTTCAAGTAGAGGGCGGATCAGCGCTGTCAGTGAGAGCAGGAGTGTATCAGGGTCGAGCTTGATGATCACTTCGGCATCGGCTGCACGGTCGGACATGATGGTGACTTGTTCAGCGAACCACAGTTCACCACGCAGGTCCCCAAGGCGTGGGCTTGATGAACGGATAACCACGGTGTCCCCGGCCGCCAGTTGATCGCGGGTTGTCTGCGGTAGTGGCGCATTGCCATCCTCGACGATGATGAATTCGACTTCGTGGGTTCCGCTTCCAGAGCGCGCTGCAGTAAGGCAGCGGGAGAGGAGTGGAGCTTCGGGAGCGTGCGTAAAGATGAAGCAGGCGATTTTCATGATTGTGAGTTAGTAGGAGCCGTAACCATATCCGTAGCCGCTTCCGCTGGCCGTCAGGTCGCCGTGGACCGAAACCACACCCATTGATGGAAAGCGCAGCATGGCCATCCCAAGGGGATCAAGGAAGACTTCCGATCCGGGATGCCGCCTGCCAGGTTGGCTGGTCATCCCCGGCCACGAGGATTGCACACCAATTGCCAGTCGAGCGGAAGGACTACTGTTGAGCACAGCGAAACCAGGGAGAAACCAGTCGCTGGCACCGGTCGCGAGCACCTGACTCCAGAAGGTGGACCCGTGATGGGATTCCATGACGACCAGCAAATCCGCGAGACTGTATCCCGCAGCGATATAGCCTTCGGTAATGACGTAGAGGGAGAGCCCTTTGAAATGGAGCGGCAGCGGATTGGCGGAGTAATAGAATGGCGAGGGGAGCATGACCCGGCGTCCCGGTGAAATGCTGACCCATGCCAGCGTATCATCGATGGCGTGGAGCTTGCCCAATGGCGCTCCCGGGAGGCCGGCGGCTCCGATGGCCGTACGTGCCCCGGCTGCCGTCGATGCGGTCATGACGTTTCGACCGATGGCCGTCGAGTCCGCAATGGAAGCTGCGGTGACATTCAATTGGCCTGCGGGAACCTTTCCGCTGCCATCGAGGGCGGCATAGCCGTTGGAGACTCCTTTGCGGGCGACGAGTTCAATTCCATCGGGTGCCGGATAGGCAGGGGTTGCCGATACCGGAACACCCTCCGTGCCCCGGTTCACGTCGTTCTCCACTACGACCGCAAACGTGCGCGTGCTTGTGGGCTGTCCAGCACCGACCCGCCATGTGATTTCCCCCATGAGGGTGATCTCGGAGAGTTCCGAACCTGTGGACGAACCGACGTTGAGGGCGGAATCCAACTCCACCGTGTTAAAGCTCGGGCAGCATTCATAGACTGGGCTCGGGGCGCCATCCGCAGGCATCGTCCAGACGGAGCTGTGAACCAGATAGCCAATGTCGTAACGCCCGCGCGGCTTGACCCCGAAGTGAATCTCCAGAGCGGATGGCGACCCGATGCTGGCCGGCGCCATGCCACCGCTCAGGAACGAAACTTCGAGCTTGGCCGCATCGCCCCGCTTGAAACGGATACTGCCGACCGGATTGCGGAATCCCGGGCCTTCAATCAGTTCGAGTGTTTCGAGGTCGATGTAGAGCTTCACGCCCCGGTACCCGTGTCAACGCACCGCCACGGTGGCCCTCCACCAGACATCGTTGTTGGCGATGCCGTCTACCGTGCCGCCCCGTATTTCGATGAGATGCCCGCAGGGGCGATCTGTGAGCGTGAGGGTAACCAGGATAGGGCCAAGGTGGATCGTTTCATCCGGATCATCGCTGGTATCCAGGCTCTCATGGAAGAACTCCCGCTCTCCGTTCAGGAGGACCTCGATATTGTCGTAACCGGTGTTCAGGGTTTCAATTTCTCCGGTGAGTTCAATATCCACAGTCGTAGCGCAGCAAACTCCAAAGCGAAGGGAACCACTGACGGCCCCCTCTCCCTGCTGGACGCGGTAGATTTCCCATTCGTTCTCACCCACCACCGCAGCCATCCCGCCCAGCAAGGCCTCAGTCCGCCGGGTGACGGGATCGCAGCAATAAGGAAAGCCGTCGATTCGGATGGGGGTAATCAGATGGGCCATATCACTCAATGACAAGAAACTTCACGGATATCGGAGTGCCGTACTCGCAGACCATGTATTCTTTGACGGTTAGAGCGACCTGCCCGTTCGTGGTCATGAGCCCGTCATCCCACTCCAGCAGTGGTTGAGGGCTGGTGTAGGCCCCGGCGAGCACCAGTGAGCCGGCCTTCCCGTTGCCCGTCACCCGGACCACATCGCCGTCCTCGCTCACTGTCACCTGGGGACTGGCTGTGCGACCAGCGATCGAGCGGAACCGGTAAACATTGCCGGCGTCATCATGGGTCTTGAACACGCGAGCGCCGCTGCCGGTGTTCTCTCCCGTCCACAGCGTCGCCCAGTGCTCGATGTCGCTCTGCTGGTAAACTTTCACTGTCGGCCCCCCTTCCGCGGCCTCCAGTTTCAAGAGCTTCACATAGTAGTCGCCGTTGGTGCCCGAGGCATCGGGATCCTGTGGCCGGCTGTGGGTGCCGTTCGGATCATCCGCCGCCACCTGAAGTTCCGGCGTGCCGGTGATGCCTCCCGAGGGATCGGTTCTGATGCGGCACCACAGGGTATCGCCCACGGACATCGTGATCTGCGGGCGCGGGACCGTATCCAGTTTGGTCGTGCCGCTCACCGGCATGTAGAACTTCACCGTCGGCTGGTCCGTGCTCTTCGCCCGCCGTTCGATGACCCAGCCCTCTTTGAGAGTCACCCGGTAGTCCCCTTCCTGCTTCGAGATCCCTATCACGCCGAACGGAGGCAGTGATTGTGCCTGGTGCGCTCCGTTTCCAGGTCGCGAATAGGCAAACCCTCCTGACGCCGCCACGAGTTCCAGTCCCTGCCCCGGCCGCGGCGTCCGGGCGGCGATGGCCTCAAGCAGGAGATTCCAGTCGGCAGCCAGCACCGGGTCGCCGGGCTTCTTCTTTTCAGGAAGGCGCATGGTCAGTCGGTGTAGATGTCATCGTCCCAGCCACCCCGGTCGCTGGCCAGCCATTCGGCTTCGATCCGATAGGATTTTCCCTCCTGTGTCTGCGTGACTCCGTTGAGCAGCCAGTTGCGTCCGCCGGCAAGTGCAGGCGCGGGACCGGACGGCGTCGAGATGTTTCCGATGTCGTTGAGGTCGGACGCACCCACCGGCTTGCTGCGAACCCAGCTCTCACGCCACATGACGCGCGGACTGTAGTAGCTCGTCTGCCCGCGCAGGATCTTCGTGAGAGCTTCCTTTCCAATGTCGCTATCAATCTTGTCCTTCAGCGCCCGCCCCTGGTCATCCTTGTCCTTTCCGGAAGTGATCTGCTGGATGGCTTCCCGCTCGGCGTCCGGAATGTCGGCGTAGCGCGGGTGGCTCAGCAAAGGCTCCTCGGAGAGCGACAGTCCCATGGTGTAGACGGCAGAGTCCTTCTCGGTCTCCTCGTCTTTTTCCTCAGCCCCGGCATACTCACAGGTAATTTCGGCGAGGTCGCCCTCGGTGAAGGTGGCGGCGACCTGGGAGACGGCGATGAAGCTCACCTCCGGATGCACCGTTCCCGGCCGCGGCATGAGCTGAACGGCGGAACTCCTGTGGCAGTAGAACACCTGAGTCGCAGTCCATTTGCCCTCTTTGTCGATCCGGAGGGAGTATCCTGGCTGCGGGTAAAGGCGTCCTGGTTGAATGGCGACGTGTCTGGGCATCCTGCCGGGGATGCGGCGTCAACCAAACGCGGCGAGCCCGCCGCCGCTCAGTCGTTCGACTTTCCTCCCCAGTTCGCCCAACAGGCGATTGGTTTCGCCTGTAAGCCGGTTGTTCTCCCGCTGTGCATCCAGGGTCCCGCTGGAGTAGCCGCCGCCCCCGACCTTTCCAAGTGAGGTGACGATGGGATCGAGCCGCGACGAAGCTGCCGCAAGGGTTCCAGTAGCTGCGGTCTTAGCATCCGTCTTGCCTGCCGCCTTTAAAGCCTGGGCTGCTTCTTCCGGCTTCGGCATGGACTCTGTTATGCTGTCCACGACTTTCCCGAAGCTGGCTCGCAGGCCCGACGTGTCGATAAGGTCGGAACCGGCGGAGGCACCTGCTTTTCGTGCGGCTTCCGCGACGCGCTCGGCCAGTGCCGGGGCACCTGCATTCATCATGGCATCGGCCTCCGCCGCCATGTCCTTGAAGTTGAGACCAAAGAATTCTGCGCCTTGTGCTTCCCTCGACTTCAGGATGCGGTCGAAATCAGCTTCCACGTCTTCAGAATCGAATCCCATGAGGGAACTTATCCCGGGGATTTGCAGCAGACCCTTTAGCAGGTTGGCCATGATCCATTCCATGCCCGCCTGCAGGTAGACGATAGGCGTCTGGAATGCATTGAGCAGAGCGGCGCCGAACCCGGCGGCCACGCCGAGCAGGACGATCCCGAGACTTTTCCACATCGCACCGTCGGTGATCAGGTTCCAGAAGAACTCGATGGCCATGCGGAACCCGTTGATGAGGGCGTTTACCCCATTCGCGAATCCCAGCTTGAGTGCCGAAGTGACCAGGTCGAGCACCTGACCGCTTTTGAACGCGGCGATCACAAACAGGATGGCGTCCTTCACCCGCTTCCCGGCCTCGACGGCCATCGGGGTGAGCGTTTGCACGAGACCGATGGCTTCTCCCACAAGCGGGCGCAGGGCATCATTGATCGGCTGCCCCAGCGTGAGGAACACCTCGTTGATGGTGTCCTTGAGCGTCGAGAACAGACCGGTCGTCGTCCGGCTCTGGGCCTCCATCATTCCGGCGAATTGCCCGCCTTCCGACGTCATGGCGATGAACGCCTGCTCGATCTGCGGGAAACCCACCTGGCCAGTCTCGACCAGCTTCTTCACCTCCGAATCGCTCACGCCAAACTGCTTCGCCAGTTGCCCGATGATCGGGATGCCCCGGCCGGTGAGCTGGTTCACGTCCTCAGCGAAGAGCCTTCCCTGTACACGCGCCTTGCCGTAGAGTTCGGCGATTTCATTGACCGGAGCCTGCACGCCCGCGGACACATCTCCGATCCGCCGGAGGGTTTCCGGGACAGTATCGGCCCCCTCGCCGAACGCGATCAATTTTCGTCCGGCGTCGGCCAGTTCGGGAAATTCGAACGGTGTTTTCGCGCCCAGTTCGCGAAGCTTGCTAAGAGTTTCCTGAGCTTTGGCCGCATCACCGATGAGCGTGGTGAAGGCAACCTGCGTCTGTTCGAAATCGGCGGCTGCACTGACTGCTTTAACGCCGGCACCCGCTGCGGTCACGCCGCCCGCGAGCGCCGAGACGATGGATGCCTTGATGGCAGTCCCGGCCACGCTGAAGCCTTTCTCAAGAACCGCAGCACCCCCGCGACCGATGCCGGCCAGTCCCGCCCCGGTGATGCTGGCCATCCGTCGTGCGGACGCTGCCACTAATGCAGTGGCGGCGGCCATCCCTTTCTTCAGGGCAGTAATGTCGGCTCCAAGGGTGACCGTAAGGGCGCTCATGCGCAGGAAGACGAGTCAACTGGCCAACGTTTGCCGTCACGCTAAATGACTTGGTTCAGGCCGGGAGCAGTGCGCGCCGCACTCGGGGCCAGAGCTAGGTATTCGCCCTGGTCTTGAGTTCCTGAGCAGTCTTGGCCCCATGCTTGCGGAGCAGATAGAGGTGATCGGGTCGCCTTTTCCCATGCTTGACCGCCATGCGATCAAGATAGGTGAGCCATGCGTCCTCATCAGCTTTATCGGCTTCTGTCGGCTTGTCAGGCGCATTCAAGTCGTAAGTCTCAAATCTATAATCGAATTCTGCCCAGTCATACAGAGTTTCGCTGTCGAAAAAACCTGCAACTTCATTCGGATCAGCGCCAGCCTCCAGGAGAATGCGGAGCATCTCCGTGTCCATGCTGAGCATGGCAGGAATCATGGGACCGCGCCGATCCTCTCCAAGAAGATTCGGGTCTGCGCCCAAGGCGAGAAGCTCCCGCACCACATCGTATCTGCATTCCACCTTATCAAGGCAGAGGTCAGAGATGATTTCCTCTAGCAATGTGTCCCCCTGCTCAATTTCATTGAAGTCGCCGCCCTGTCCAGCATATCTCCGCAGGAGTTCTATGTCGCCGGCATAGGCGGCATCCGAGATCTGCTTGCCGGTAGGTTTCATCTGTTTGCCAATCGATACCACTTGGCTCGCATCGTCCCTATTCGCAAGGCTGAAGACTATCCGTGGCGGTATGAATCTCTGCTCGTCGCCTTCGGAGGGAGTTCAGCGTTGCACGAATCGTGCGCACGTCGGCCGCATCGCCGCTCCATCGCGTCCCGACCCCGTTCCGCCGCAGCAGGCAGTGCTGATACTGCGCCAGTCGTGCCATCGGCATCAACAGGATGCGTTCCTCCGGCCAGCCGGTTTCGGCGGCGATGGCGAAGACTTGCGCGGCTAGGAAGCCGGGCTCGTCGCAGGGAGGGGCTTTTTTCCCGGCATACCCGACACAGGCTCAACCTGTGCCGCCTCCAGTTCCCGGCTTTGTTCCTCCAGTCGCCGGAATGCGATTTGGAAATCGCCCGGTGTGAGTGTCCCGCAGAAGATCAGGGCGGATTCCCGGAAGGTCTGATCGTTGAACGAGGCGCGGACCACCTCCGGCCACGGAGCGCAGTGGGCATAGACAAACCCCATGAGGGCGGCGGTGAACTCGGGCGTTCCCTCCGCCGGTGTCTCCCCTTTCACCAGGGGATTCCCGGTGCGGAGGAGGACGTCGTAGCTTGCCAGCGACAGCGGGCGCATCGAGTGGCCGGCCACGACGGGATTCACTTCGTGGAAGGCGGCGGAGAGGAGTTTCTGGCGTTCGGTGTCGTCCATTGGATCAGAGGTGGCGGAGAATGAGTTCTTCTGTGCGCGGGGAAGCATCGAGCGGAATGAGGGCGATCTTGCCCCGGCGCTTCACGCAGGCCAGCGGCACGTCCTGTTTCACCTTATCCACAAGCCGCTCCCGGTTGAGCAGGGCGCACTTGATGTAGGCGAACGGGTGCTCCGGATTGGCGAGGTGCCACGCGTCGTCGTGCCATGCCGTGATGAGTTCCTTCGTCTGAAACTTTCCGTCCGCGCTTTGCGGCTCGAAGAACCAGATCACGCGCTCGCCCCGAATGCCGTCGCCCACGACGCGGACGAAGGGTTTTTCCGCCAACGGAATTCCGACGGCGGTGAGGGCGGCGGCAAGGCAGGTGTTGCTCGTCGCGGTGGAGGAAAGGTGGGATACGGCGTTCATCTCGGGTGATCAGGTTAGAAATCAGGCTCCACTGGTGACGTAGGGGTAGTGGGTGGCGGTGAGGTCGATCTTCTCGAAGTCCTCGTTGTTCATGGACCGGCTGACCTGCATGAGAATGGTCGTCCCCCCGGTCGAGTGCTGGAGATGGGCAGGAATGGCGTTGGCCAGTGTGAGGGCAGCGCTGATCTTTCCGTTGAATGCCGAAGTCTTCGCCACCAGTCCGGAGAGCTTCACTTCGACCTTTTCCTGGTAGAGCGACACGCCGATGACTTCGCCGCTCTTGTCGAGGACCTGCTTTTCCTGACTGGAGAAGTCGAACGAATGGTCGGTGATGAGGATTCCCGACTGGTCGTTCGGGATGCCAAAGTTGCCGGTGGTGCCAAGGAGTGATGCAGCCATTTGCCCGGGAAGTGATGTCAACTACACAGCGGAGACGACAGCCTCGAACGAGAGGATGGTTTCCCGCCCGCGCGATTCGTCCGGAGTCGTGGAGGTTTCCCGCGGGAGGAGATCATGCAGGCAGAACGATTCTGTCTCGATGGCCGTGCGGATCGTGCTCTTGTCACGCAGGAGGGATTCGAGTGCGGCTGACCAGGCGGAATGATCGCTCGCAGAGGTGTCGTCGGTCTGCGTGAAAAGGTGAACGTCGAGCTTCACGCGTGCCGTGAACGGGAGAGCCGGGACAAGCTTCGCTTCCGAGGTCTCAAGGACGATGCACGGCCGCGTGCGAAGTTCGTCCCGGTTGGCTACATGAACGGGCACAGTTTCCGGGATGGCGACCGGCCGGTTTGTGTTGATCCACTCGGCGAGCTTCGTGGTGAGGGTGTCTTCTATCAGTTGGGGCATCAATCCGGGACAGACGTCAACCTTTGGGGCGAATGCTGACTCTTGCGCCAGCACAGGCAGATTCTAGCGTGCGACAAAAAACGCACCCTCATTTTTATGGCTCCACCTTCCGGCGAACTTGTCTCCATCACTCGTTTCTACGAGGAGGTTCTGGGCGGCGATCTAAAGAATCCACGATGGTCATGGGGAGCCATAGATCCTGTGATGCACCGGATCTATCTGCGGGTGTGGGAAGATCAGATCGTGAACTTCGATGGGCAGGATTGGGTTCAGGTTTTCAATCGGGCTCGACCTGAAATCACGGCGGGGCACCGTGAACGAGCAGGACACCTGGACGCGATGCGCGGAGGTGCAGATGGATTCGGAGTGGTCTGCAGGGCCGTCGCTCCCGGCTCGACTGGATCCCGCCGGATTGCGAGTTTCGACCGCACTGCGCTTCTCCGTCTCGGTCATCTGCGCGATGAAGGGACGTTCGTCTATGCCGCGATCCTTGGCCGGATGCCCGTCGAAGAGTTGACGCGCAGGCAGACGGCGAATGGCACGCTCGCTGCAGACCTCAAGAGTTTGCTTTCGAGGAAGTTTCCAGAATCGACAACGAAAGAGGCGTTGATCGACGCACGCGTGGGTCAGGGCTGGTTCCGATCTGCCGTATTGTGCGAGTGGGGGAATCGCTGCGCGGTGACGGGCTCGACCACACTGGATGCCATCCGTGCATCGCACATCAAACCCTGGCGTGACAGTAACGACAGTGAACGGCTGAATCCCCACAACGGGCTCCCCCTGGTGGCAAGTCTGGATGCGTTATTCGACTGTGGGCTTATCTCCTTTGATGAGGCCGGAGGGATGCTCGTGTCTTGCCGCATGCCCGATAGGGAACAGCAAATATTCGGACTGCATGGGCTTCAGCTTGCAAGGCAGCCGCGTCCTGAAATGCTGGCGTTTCTGAAACACCATCGGGATACCCAGTATCTCGGGTAACGGCTCAACTCGCGCGGCGCCGGAGCGCACGATTCATCCGTTCCTGAACGACCCGAAGGGAGGTGGCGAGGGCTATACGCAAACGGCCAGCCGCGGCCGAAAGCGCCAACTGAATGCCAGTCTCGGTCGTCACTTCCTCCATGTAGTCGAGCCGGCTGATCAGGCTGATACTGGGACGTTCTCCGGTTTTCATTTTCGCCGTCCCCGGGGCCTGCTTGTGCCGGGTGGCCCATTTGGCGGCTCCCCGGACCCGTCCGCCGAGAGCCTTCGCCGCATTGATCCAGACACCCTTCGCGAAGCCCACCCGGCGCTGTATCCTGGCAATGTAGGTGTCGAGCGGCTTCCGACTGGTCACGATCTGGGCGGGTTCCCGCCGGGTGACTTTCGCTTTGGGGCCCACCCGGCTTTCCTTGTGGTGCTTCGGGTCTAGGCGGCCCAACGGCAGGTCGCGCCATTTTGAGGGGGATTCCGCGAGGGCCTGGCGGGCGCGGGCGAAGCGTCGGTTCTGCATGTGTGCCCAGAACCGGTCGGCTGCCGCCATGTCCGCTGCCTTCGCGCTCTCATAGGCTTGATCCGGCGTGGCGAACACCTTGAGCACATCTTTGGCGACGGCGGCTTCTCCGATTTTCCGGGCACCATCGGAAAACCCGAACGGCCGGGTCGTGCGCGCCAGTTCGACGGCGAGTCCACGGGCTTCCTGCTTCACGAGCGATACCATGGTTCGCCCAATCCGCTGAGGATACCGGGCGAGCAGGCGGATGACTTCTGCGTCACCGTCGAGTCGGGCATTGAACTTCATGGCCTACTCGTCGGCGGCAGAAAGGGTGAGTGTGAGTAGTGGCGAGCGCGGATGGCCGGCTACGCGCGTGATCCGATATTCGGTGCCATCTACGTCAATGCGCTGACCGAACTGAGGCAACTCGCCGGTGAAGGCGACTTTGGGCACGCGGAGGCTCAGGTCCGGCGACTCGACGTAGCCGCCCATCTCGATCTGCTGGGTGCTTTCCACCCGGCTGACGAGGACAAGCAGATCGGTGTTCTGCCAGCGGGCCTGCACACCATGTTCGGTGAGCAGTTGATTGAGGTCGGCGAGGATGTCGGATTCGAGAGACATGCCACTTGGACGCTGTCAATCCGGCCGGGTGCGAATCAGCCTCCGAAGCGCTCTCTCAGTTCGCCGGACTGCTGCGCGAATTTGGCCGGGTTGGCGCGGCTCAAGCGTTCCAGATTGGCAAGTTTCCACCGAACCGCCGGCATCTCCGCGAGATGCGCACACGACATCAGGGACCAGTCTGGTTTCGCTTCAACGAGCCCTGTGAGGAACGACCGCTGCTTGTCGCTCAATCTGGAGGGAAGCTCGGTGAACAGTTGCCTTCGGACCGCCTGCAGTCGTTCGAGAGGCACCGGCTGTCGCGTCATGCCCTCGAACTCGTTGGTGTAGGCCGGCGCAATGTTGATTTCGTTCGCGAAGAGGACCTCATGAACCGGTCGATTGTGGCCAGCAAGGTAGCAGACGAAACACTCGACGATACCTGCTGTCAGTCCGCCTCCCTCGTAGAGTTCGAGCACGTCGAAGATGTCGCGGGGATGTTGCCGATCCATCGCGGCCACCAACTTGCTGCCGTACAGTTCGTCCGGATGGAGGATGGGAATTTCGATGTCCGTGAAGAACATGTCCTGTGCCATTGCCGTCAGGGCCCGCGGCTCCACCGGGAGAACGGTGCCCCGGAAGACATGATTCACCTCGACTTTGATGCGGGTGCGGTCCCTCTCGACGAAGAGCTTCACTTCGTCGCCGCCCGAGCCGACCGCCGAACTGCAGGTCATTCCAGAGCGATTGAGGTCGGACCGGATCGATTCGAGCTGGCTCGAAATCATACGCAGCGCATCGTCGCGATCCGGCCGGTGCTCGGCAAAGACGAGGTCGAGATCAACCGAAAGGCGCGGCATGTCTCTCAGAAACAGGTTGATTGCCGTGCCGCCCTTCAACGCAAATCCAGGCTGACGGAAGATGGCCGGCGCGACGGCAAGCAGCAGCCTGACGGCATCAATGTAGGCTCGGTTCATTCAGGTTTCAGGATGAGGGTGCTGCCGTTCTTGAGCCGGGCGATCCAACGGCCCGATCCCATGCGGCCCGAAGCGGCTTCCCGGGCATCTGCCGCCCAGGGAAGGTCGAGTTCCTTCGCCCACACCACGCAGAGCCGGACCGTCTTGATCATGCGACAATGGGAAAGAAGCAGCTTGAGCTGCCGGGTTCGAAGTTGCCGTACTCCTTCCATGATGCCTCGTGCTTCATCCACCTCCTGATGAACTCCCACCTCGCTCAGCATCTCCAGCAGGGCACGTTCCGGGCTGGAAACCTGCGGGCCATTCGGGAATTCTGGGAGTGGGGCGATTCCGGTTCCATCAGGAAGCGCGTCATCGAACAACCGGGCGGAACTGTAACGTGCCGGGAAGCGTTCCTGAAACCATTCGGGCAGTTCGGCCCGGGAGTTTCCCCAGAGGGTCATGGTCTCCTTCACGGCCACGTTGTGCCGGAATCCATGCCATGCCAGGGCAGTCCTGGCGGCAACATGCAGGCCGGGGATTTTCGTTCCGAGGAAAGCAAGAGTTTCGTGGCTTCGCAGTTCATCTCCGGCGAACATGAACACGCCACGCCCCAGCTTCGTTAGCCATCCGGCTTTCACATACTCGTGTGCGAGCGACACCGAGACTCCCATGCGGGCTAACCGCTCGGTGTCGAAGGGGACACCCCTTGGCAGCGAGGTTTGCAGGGTTTTGATTCGATCAGTCGCCATAGATCAAGCTTGGCTTGATCTATGGCTCAGAATTCAATCAATTACAAGAACAATGTTTGAAACTCGCTCCGCAGATCAAGTTTGGCTTGATGAGTGGCGCAAATTTCAAACACGCTCTCTGAGAAAAGTTCAGGAATACTCGCCGGCCACGAGGTTCACGCGGCAGGCCGCAGTGCCGTCGAGTTCGATCAGGCCCGGCCCCTCGTTGACCACGAAGACTGTGGGCGCGTTGACCTCCTTGGTGGCGGCACCTACGGGAATCTGAGCGGCTGTGGTCATGAGGTGAACGGTGTCGCCGGGCGACAATGCGATGCCGAGATTCGCCGTCAGGGTGATCGTGCCTGCACCGGAGTTCACCGAGGCGACCACCCCGCGCACGCCGGTTCCCGTGGCGAGAGAGAACAGGACCACCACGTCGTTGGCCGCCGCGTTGAGATAGGGCGGCGCATTGATGATCGTCTGGTTTGAGGCACTGGCGGCCGTGACAGTAGTAGAGCGCACCGGTGCCCGGAACAGCAGGAGCGAACCCGCCTTATCGGACGTCGCGCTCACATATTGCACACGGATGCGGTCGCGGCCACCGGCGGGAACGACGGCGTGGCTCAGGAGGGTGCCTGCATTGCCTGTGAAACTGAAAGGAGTCATGGTGAAGAGTCAGGGTCAGGGTTTGACGATGCGCTTGAGGGCGTCGGACTTCCCGACGGTGAACCCGTAGAGGCACTCGATGGTCACAAAGACCTTGTTGGCGCGGGTGTCGGTGAAACGCAGATAGCCGAAGGTCATACCCGTCTGCGGATCGGTGACGGCACCGGCCTGCTGGTATTCGGCGACCGGCTGGAGGTAGCGCATGGCGACTGCGACCGCACTCGGGTGCGCAGCAAAGCCGACCAGTTTTTCGGCATGGTCGCCCGGAATGATAACCGTCTCGAAGAGGTTGAACCCGGCAAGGCGGCGAATCAGAGCGTCGGTGACACCGGGAGCGCTCAGGTTCAGATTGAAGCTCTTGGCCACGACATCGTCGGCTAGCAGGTTGGTGTAGTAGCCGGCATCGAGAACGAGCGAACGCGGCGACGCGGGCATCTTTACCGTGCCGCAGGCTTCGCGGAGGTTGAGCACCTTCTTGTAGTCGAAGTTCGAGGCTGCGAGGGCCGGAATGCCCGGCGTGCCGAAGTTGGCCTGAGTGATAGTGGTCATCACATCAAGCAGGACGTCCTGAGCAAGTTGCTGAGCGGCGGTTTCCACGAGCGTATCGAGGAGATCCATCGCCGTTTCCGAATTCTCCCGGGCTGTGATATGGACCGTCTTGAACTTGTGACGGTTGAGCGTCACGGGGACGGTGGTGACCGTGGAGTCGGCATTGGACGTGTAGTCCCCGGCGAAGTCGCTCGAACCGGAGGGAGCGCCCACCAGCGGCACGCGCACGGTATCGCCCTTGTCGGCCTGCTGGGGACCGAAGTTGGTCGAGAACGCCGTGACCGGCAGAAGGTTCGCCATGAACGGCATCAGGGCGCGCTGGGCGACCTTGATGTCCTTGAGATTGGTGAGGGTGTTGCCCATGAGGTCAGGTCAGGATTGGTGATTGAGGATGAGGGCCTGCTGCTCGGGAGTGAGCTTGCGCCAGAAGGCGGTCTGCGCGGCGGGATCGGTGATCGCGGTGAACTGCGCGTGGAGTTCGGCGGCTTGTGGACCGTCCCCGGCTGGCGTCACGCGGGCGGGCATCGTCGTGCCGGTCGAAGCCACCACGCGGGCGACTTCCGTGTTCACCCGCTGCTCGAAATTGGACTGAGCGGCTTGAAGCTCTGCGATGCGCGTCTGGAAGGCGGCGGCTTCCGTGCGGGCCGTGTCGCGTTCGCCTTTGAGCGTATCGACTTCAGCGGCGAGGAGTTCGACTTCGCCACGGAGACGGTCGATGCTGGCGGAGGCTTCTGTGAGGAGGTCGGCCTGAGCCTTGTAGTCCCGCTGGAGGGCATCAGTCTGCGTGCGGGCTTCGGCGAGCTGATCTTCGAGAGGTTTACTCATGACCCGGGATTCCGTGTCAACTGCGCCGTGATAGACACGCAGGCGGCGCATGGCTTCGGCCCGGTCGGGAACCATGCCCGCAAGGTTGAATCGCTGGGCCTGCCTGCCGCTGAACGTCTGCCCTTCCATGGCTTCTGCCGGGATAGCCCGTCCCCGTGCGAGCACGGCGGCATGGAACTCGCGGGCCGTCTCAGCCAGGTTGGAGCGGATGAGTTCGCGCTGGTCGTCAGTGAGCGGCGTGCCCGGAGCGCCCATCGCCTTGTATTTGCCGACCGCGAACACCTCGACCTTGAGACCGGCTGCATCGAGCGCTGCCGTATCATCCAGCACGGCCTGCACCACGCCGATTGAACCGACCTGTGCGGAAGGCGTCGCATAGATGGCGCGGGCCTGACTGGCGACCCAGTAGGCAGCCGAAGCCATGAGACCGGAGGTGAACGCATAGACCGGCTTCTGCTCGTTGAGCGCGGCGACGGCGGAGGCGAGTTCCGGGGTGCCGGCCACCGTCCCGCCGGGCGAGTCGATATCGAGGAACACCGCGCGGATGTCGTCGCGCTGCCCTGCCTCCCGGAGAGCGGCTCCGATCTCTGCGGAATCCGTCGCCTTCATGATGAGGCGGGCAAACGGATCCGGCTTGCGGATCATCGGGCCTTCGATGCTCACAACTCCAATGCCGTTCTCGACTGAGAGAAGCGAATTCGCGGCGGGCGCAGCAGGCAGTGAGCGGTCATGCCACGCGCGGGCGGTCAGCGCCATGGCGCGGAGGGCATCGGGCTGGATTAGCCATTCACGGCTTTGCAGGAATACCGGACTCATGCCGGGGTGCCGCTGTCAACGCAGCCGGCTTCCAGAGCATCTCCGGCGGCACCCCGAACTTGGCGGCGGTTTCCAGAATGAGCTTCGCATCGGCCGCGCGGCGCTCGATTTCCTCACCGAAGTCAGCGCCCAGTTCCTGGAAGTGATCGGACAGTGTCTTGAGACCCATCTCGACATCGGCACGGTTCTGCTGTGCCTCGCGGCCCGCATCGACCGTGACCCGGCGGGGTGGCACACACGAAATTCGCCACCATCCCAGCGCGACAGGAAGCAGGCCGCGAGCGATGGCGTCGCCGATGATGTAGCTCCACACCGGACGGATGAGACGGCGTTCGAGGATCATCTGGCGGAACGAGAACCGGCGGTCGGCCTTCGCCACAATCAGGCGAACGCCGGCACCGCCGACTTTGCTCGAATCGGCGGCAAACTCGAACGGAATCATTCCCAGCGAGGCATCGCGCCGCAGGTGCTCAAGGAATCCGGTGAAGGTCGGACTCGGCCGGTTGGACTGAAAGCTGTCGAGCGATTCGTCAGGTTTCAGGGCCACCAGTTTCCCGCCTACGATCCGTTGAAGCGTGACCGGATCGCTGGATTCACCGGCACCGCCGGCCGGCCCCACGACGAAGTCGCCGTGGTCGTCGATGTCTCCCCTCGCCGTCTTGAGCACACGCGCCACATCCGCATTGTCCTTCACGGCATGTTTCTCCAGGGCCAGCAATTCCATCTCATCGAGGACGTGATTGATGGAATGCTGGATCGTCGGGCAGGAACGCACCGCTCCCGCCCATTCCGGTTCGTGGACATGCAGCACTGCTGCGGAAGGGATATCCCGCCTGGCCCCGCCATCCTCGCGGACCCGATAGAATGCCGGCGCACCGAACGCGTCCAGGCCGATGCCGTCGATGGTCTGGGACGAACCGAAGTCATCGCCGACACGATGGCTTTCGATGAGCTGGAGCCGGGGCTCCCCGTCGGCGTCCCTCGTTTTGTGGATGAAGTATTCGCCGTCGATGTCCATGCCCCGGCAGACGAGCGCCTGACATTCCTGAAAGGAGAACCGGCGGGTGATTTCACAGCGGGCAGCCCACAGGGCAAAGTAATCCTCCGCCGCGCGATTCCATTCCGGATCAGGCGACTGCGCCTGCACCCGGATGCCGTCGCCGGTCGAGTAGATCGCCATGTTCGCGACCAGTTCCCTGACAAACCCACTGTTCTTGTGCAGGTAGCGGGCCTTGCGGACCAGCTCGCTGCGAACTCCGGGCGTCAATTCGTTCCTCGCGTCCGTTGGCGATGCCCCCGGCACCGATCCTCGACGCGGCGACCAGTTCGCAGCTTCGTAGGGTGTGCCCCACGCCTTCGGAACGAGGACCGGAGGCAACCAGCGGAGTGCGATGGAACGAAGGAAGCTCATTTCGCCAGGTAGCCGTCGATGAAGGACGCTCCGGCGATCCGGTTCCGGCCGTAAGTGTCGGGATCGAGTGCCCGGAGCGCGTGGGCGCATTCTTCCAGCACCTGATCGACCGGCATCGTGAACTGCTTGGATACCGACGTGTCGGCATCGTTCCAGTTCATGATGGTCTTTCCCTCAAGGATGAGGGCCTTGGCACGCGCCTGAATGGCGAGCACCTCGACGATGGTGAATCCAGTGATGAAAAGTCCGCGGGCCATGTCAGGCGGCGGGTGTCAACGGATCAACGAGTAAAGCGGTCTTGCCTCATGCTCCCGTGTGCTCCAAATTGCCCTATGGTGTAGAAAATTCATGGCTGACTACAGACAATACCTATATGTCGGACCTGACCATTTGCAGAGGCTTCGACGTCAGGGCGACTGCATCAGTCCGCGAAATGCAATGGACCTCCACGCATGGGCGCGAAGGCAATTCTCTCCCGGAAAGAGATCCGGTCTGATCCCCGCCACTTTCGTCGTGGATTCCGACGAGCAACTCTGGGTAGCCGAACGAGGATCCGAGCATGTTGCCTGTGCTGACGGAGGACCGGTTCTTGCCGCGGGAGAATTGTTTCTGTTTGTGGATGAAACTATTATCCGCGTTCAGGAAGTTTCCAATCAGTCCACTGGCTTCTGTCCTGAGCCTGAGTGCTGGGCAGTTATTGCCCGTGTCCTTGATAAAATCGGAGTCGAAAGGCCAAACGAATTGACCCACGCCTTCGTTTTTCGGAAGTGCCCGGCGTGTGGCATCATCAATCTTGTGAAAGACGATGTTCTTGAATGTGTATGCGGGGCGGCGCTTCCGATCGAATGGAATTTCTGCCAGCACTCTTAATGCCCCCGCCACGTCGCGTTGCTGCCGCGAGTGTCGATATGAACGAAACCGTTTCCGGGATAAAGGCCGAGTCCGCCGGTGAATTTCCCCTTGGACCGCCAATCAATGAGCCGGTCGTAGACCTGCTGCGGGCTCACTCCATCAAATGCGATGTCCAGAGCCCGAAACTCCATGTGCTGGCTCAACCCCACCCCGCCCACAGCCTTGTTGTAATCGGGCGAGCGGTAGGAGCTGAGGATTGTGCAGGGCTTGCCGAAGCTCTCCCGCAGTTCATCCACAATGCGCAGCGTCGGCACAATGTTCTTCCAGAGCGCGCGGGGCGGGGTGCTGTTCCTCACGCCTTTACGGACGGCAGTAAAATAGGAGGTGAACTCGCCGGCGGTGAAGTGGCGAAAGTTCTGCGAGGCGAACCAGGTGGAGAAGGGGTCGGAAGGCATGGCTTACTTGGCGCTGCGGGGTTCGACCACGATTTCGACTCGTCCGTCCGGGAGCAGCCGGATGGCACCGTAACGGTTGGCAATGCTGCCGCTGACGGGCGGAGGCGATGTGCAGGAGGTCGCCGACAGGCAGATCGTGGCGAGAAGGAGGAAAGTCGATTTCATGATTCCTCTTCGGACGTGTCAACGGGCGGACCGTTGACCGCTTCCCTTCCGACGATTTTGAGCATGGTGGCGGCGGCCGCCTGCATCGATTCGGCATCGAAATAGTGATTGGGCCGGGAACCGATCTGCTTCCACATCCACTGACTCTTTTCCTTGATGCGCTGCTCGCTTTCCATCTGGGCGAGGTAGTCGTCGTCTATGTCGTCTGGAACTTCCCATGTCGGCCCTCGCGCCGGGTCCTGATTGCGACGCAGGCGGGCGAGCGTGTCCTTGATGTTCAGATTGCTCCAGTAGTGGACGTGGCAGGTTTGGCGGTGGGTGAGCACGACCTTCCGCCGGGGCGAATAGAAACGCTGGATGGTTTTTCCGTCGCGTCCCTTGTGAGGGTAAACCGGACGACGGTCACCGATGAGAGCCACCCATCCACGCTTCGCGCACTCGCGATAGACGTCATACGTCGCGTAGCCGGCATCGAGGAACACCAGGCTCGCATGGATGCCGAAGCGCTCCTGCAGGACATCGATGTCGGTGAACGTCAGGATACGTTCGTTCCAGACAAGGCGGCTCGATCCCTCTGCCGACCACGAGCGGACCACGGCGAAGAGGTGATCCATCTGGCAATCGACCGTGACGAATCGCAGCGGAATGAGGCCGGTCCGCTCGGGTAGAGGAGCCGGCAGGATAGCGCCGGTTCGGGGATCAATGGCTCCTTCCTCCTCCCACGACTCGCCCCGCTTGTAGCCGGATTTCGTGATCTCCAGTTTGTAATCTTCGACATACTCGCGCCACGGCAGACCGAGCCGCTTTTGATAGAACTGCTGGAGCAGACTCACGTCCCCCTTCCTCGCGGCCGCTTTGGCCCGCAGGTAGAGTTCGGCCAGTTGTCCCCAACTCATCGCGCACAGGGCATTCCAGTGGAAGCCGACATTCTCCTTCGAGGCTTTGGGATTCTTCGCCACAAACTTCCCCGACGCATTGAGTTCGCGCCGGGTCCGGTCCGCGTCATCGAAGTAATGGTTGCAGGCTTCGCAGCGGAGCGATGTCGTTCGGCGCACCTCATCGAAGTCCCAGTCGCCAAATTCATCGCGGGCGGATTTACTCCACTCGACGGCATCCCACTTGAACGGCTGGCGGTGTCCGCATTGCGTGCAGGCGAACGTCCACTCGCGCTGGTCGGTGGTCAGAAACTTGCGGTGCGTGTCATCGTCCTCTTCACCGCCCTGGCTCATGAAGACACATTTCCCCAGCCAGCCGAAGGCCGTGACTCGGGCCTCCGCTTCCGCCATGTGCCCGGTGGGAAACCGCCATGTCTCGTCCGCGATCAGCCATCGGATCGACCGGCGCTGGAGGTTGGTCTTGTTGTGTGCCCCGAGAATCCAGAGCGTCATCCCGTTGGTGAAGTGGATCGCGTTGTTCTTGCGCTTGTGGCGATGAATGCCGGTCGGCATGAGCCGGCGGACTGGAGCACACTGGTCGAAGAGCTTCTGCAGGCGGGCTTCGGAATAGTCCCGGGCGTCCTCGTCGGTCTGATCCAGCCAGAGCGCCGGGCCGGGCAGATTCGCGATGATGTAGCAGAGCGTAAGCTCAGGCGCGGTTGTCTTCGACGATTGCACCGAAGCGATGATGGAGACGATCCGAATGCGAGGATCGACCACGGCATCCATGACCTCACGGATCCACGGGGAGTTTTCCGAACGGAACCTTCCCGGATTCGGGGAATACGGGATGCCCTCGATGTGGTCCTCACACCATGCCCACGGCGGCCGCCGGTCGGGGGGCTGCCACGCTTCGCGCCAGATCTCCTTCAGGGCCTTCATGCTTCGTGCAGACAGCGCAGGACTTCATCGATGGCACGGCGGCATTCCTGCTGGATGCCGGTCGCGTCCAGTCCGGAGAGCACGGGCGGCAACTCGTTCTCGAATTTGGCCCGCAGAATGGAAGTGGCCTGCGCGACAAGCCCGATCCATTCCTCGCGGACCCTGGTAAGGGCGACGTATTCGCCCTTCTTCACCGCGATCCGCAGTTCGCGCTCCTCAACCTCGGCGAGGAGCTTGCGGGCCTTGAGCGCCTCCTCGTTGCCTGCCGGGGCCGGCCCCGACTTCAGTCCCCTCATGCGAACAAACTCCCGCCAGTCGGCAACCGGCCAAAGCCCGTTGGAGAGCGGCTTGGGAGCACCCTCCATCTTCTGCCAGGTCGAGAGCGTGCGCCGGGTTACGCCCAGCACGGCGGCGAGTTCGACCAGCGTCCGGGCGTAGGCCAGCGATTCCGCGCTGCCGGCCGCACGGGATTCGATCCGGCTGCGTTCGGCGACCGTCAGCGGCTTTCCCGCAGCGACCTTGCGGACGATGTTCTGGAAGTCGGCATCAAGGATCTTCCCTGCGACTGCCGGATCGAGTGCGGGGCGGCCGTCATCGTCTGGTGCCTTTTTGCTCATCCCTTCACAGCGACCCACGCGGCGAAATTCAGATGCCGCCAGAAGCAATCCACGGCAGCGAACCCTTCTTCCCGCAGAAGATCCTCATTCCACCGAGCCGTCACGGGCACGAGCACGCCTTCGAGGGACAGGCGTTTCCGGTCGATCTCCTCCTGCGAGTAACCGTGCCGCCGCTTCATATCGAGGTAGAGACCGACGAATGCCCCGTCGAGTTCCGCCGTGGCACCGAGGATCTTCTCCACGAGGATGAAGGCACCACCGGGAGCGAGCGATTCGAACACGCGGCGGACGATGCGCTGCCGGTATTCGATGGGGGTGAACTGGAGCGTGAGAACGGAGAGCACAAGACTGGCATTCACACCGGGGAAATCGTGGCGCAGGTCGCTGTGAGCGATGGTGACGCTGTTGCCGTGCGGGTGGCAGGCGAACTTCTCCCGCGCCGCTTCGATCATCGGTTCGCTCACTTCGAGCCCGAGGTAATCGTTGGCGGCCCCGAATGTGCGGACGAACGGTGCCAGCGCTTCACCGCGGGAGCATCCCATGTCCACGATGACAGTGCCCGGCTTCACAAACCGGCTGCCGATGCCAAACACCGCGTCACGCATGGCTTCATACTGCGGGATCGACCGCTGCAGCATGTTGTCGAAGACATCAGTCACCTGACGGTCGAACTGCCAGGGGCCTTGCGGCACGGTGTGGTCAATGGGGGCATCACTCATGCCCGCTGCCGGCATGTCAACGCGGCAGCCTATTGACGATTCGCGTTCCTTCGGTCAGGCACGTCCCTTCCTCCGTCACCCAGAGGCACTGGATTCCGAAACGGGCGTACATATCCCGTGTCCGGGGATTGCTTTCGATGGCGACGTAGCGGCCATCCTTGCCGTGGACCGGGAACACCGCTTTGTTGAGCAGGTGTTCTTTGATGGCCGGAGGGTTCCACCACCCGCGCGGCGCGAAGCACGCATCCTGCGGCCGCCATCCGGTCTGCGCTTCGATCCGGTCGAGCGTGGCCAGCATCCACGTCTCCGGCCTTGCCGTGATGAGAACGACCGTGTGAGGCCTGACAAGCTCCACGAGCCACTGACGGTAGGCCTCGCCTTCGAGCCGCCGCTCCATCGCGACCGGCTTCGCTCCCCTTGGCGGGTTGTTGGCGACCAGCGTGTAGTTGAGATCAAGAAGGATGATCATAGATCGATGCCCAGGCGATGGGAGAAGGCTTCGCGCGCGCAGTCTGCAAGGCCCATGCGCGACCCGTCAGGATAGGGGAGGTCGAACTCGAAATCCACGGCTTTCCGGAGTCTAACAGTATCAATCGGCAACACATGGGCGCAGGCCGCATTGATGTTGTTGGAGAAATCATCGACTTTCAATGTGCGGAAGAACGGGCTGAACAGGTCACGGAATTCGGCCTCGGTGTGATACTTCTGCACCTTCGGCTTTTCCTGGAAGTCGCCGATGCGGATACCCGGTTCATAGTCGAGACGGAACGCGATGTTCCCGGCGTTGGATTCGTTCATGAACGCCTTCCCGTTGACCTGCCGCCAGCCGCTTTCCCCGGCAGACGAGGCGCAGGCATAGACCTTTGTGAACGGCTTGCAGAGAGCGGCGCACAGGCAGGCAATGTGTTCGCGATCCTCACGGAACGGAACGGAGTTCAGCACGCTGGCGATGAAGATGCTGGTCCATTCCTTTCCCGCGGCGACCTCAGCGAGGAAGGCTTTCGTCAGTTCGATGCTCTCGGCCCGGTTGATGCCGCCTGACCCCAGCCGGTAGGGTTCGAATGGCGTGCAGTCGATGCCCTGCTGGCGCAGGAGGAAGGTTTCTGTAAGGTGTCCGGCGCCGAAGTCGAGGATGGTCTTGCCGTGTTCCCGGACCCAGCGGGCGCGGTCGGTCGGTTTGCCGATGTCGAACGTGTGACAGGGCTTCGCGCCATGGACGGCGAAGATGAACCCGTTGCCCAGCTCTTTGCGCACGCGGCGGGCCCGCCGGAAGGAATTGAAGCGCAGCATGTCGGCGTAGCGCGTGTGGATATCGAAGTCCATCGACAGGAGGTTCATCATGGCCCGCGCGAACTCCGCCTCCTCTCCGGTCACGAAGACGACCGGCGCGAATGCCGCGCCCTTCTCGGCCAGCATCTCCAGACGGCCGATGCCATTGATGACAGTCAGGTCCTCGCGGCACACAATCGGCATGAGGATGCCCTGACGGTGGAGAGTGCGGGCGAGGTTGCGGGCATACTGGATCCAGCGGCCGGCATTCGCCCTGCACAGATCCTTGACGGCGACCTCCGCCGGCTGGAGGCAGCGCAGGAAGGCGTCGCTCCCGACTTCCTTGTCAGGGATCGCATTTGCCAGTGCGTGGAGGTCGAGCGCCTTGAGTTCGCCGGTGATCTTGCCCGGTGTGTGATGGAAGTCGAAATCGTTGGTCGCCCGGTTGAAGACGATGTTGAGTGCCTTTCGCTGATCGAGGTCGAGCGCCTTCGTCCGGAAAACGGGGACGTGGGTGGCTCCCATGCGCTCAGCCACAAGGTGGCGCTGGTGACCGGAAAGAATCTCACCCTCGGCGTCCGCAAAGATCGGGGCGATGAACCCCAGCTTGCGCAGCGAGAGTTCGATCACATCCAGCCGCGCCGGGTCAGCCGTCCGCGGATTATAGGTCGAGGGTTTGACCGCGTGGATTGGTTCGAGGGTGATGCTCATAGTCCGAGGCGGCTGCGGATTTCCTTGAGGACGGAATCCTTGTCGAATCCGGCATCCTGCTTCACGCGGTCACACCAGGCGACGAACTCGTCCTGCGAGATGCGGAACCGGTAGAGACCGACGGCGACGGTGACGTCACTCTTGTCCAGTTCTTTGTCGTGGCGGTCATCGTCTTCCTCGTCGTCGCCACCCTTCGGATTGAGCAGGCCTTCGAGATCGGCCGGCTCGAACCCGGCGAGGATGGTGTCGAAGTCCGCCGCTTTCCATTCGCTCGCGATCTTCTCCAGCTCGTTGAGATCGACCGTCGAAAGTTCCGCCAGGCGGTTGTCGGCCACGAGTACGGCGAGTTCATCGTTCTCGTCGGCGAAGTCCTGAAAATCGACCGGCACGACCTCGACGCCGAGGTGCTTGGCGGCCATGAGCCGGCCGTGACCGGAAACGATCAGTCCGGTGAGCTTGGAAACCGTGATCGTCTGCCGCCATCCGAAGTAGCGGATGTTCTTTGCCAGCAGTTCGATCTGGCGCTGTGGATGCGTGTTCGGATTGCGCGGGTTCGGCTTCAGTTCGCCGACCGGCACCAGCTTGTCGAAGCTGCACCAGACCTCGATGCCGTTGGCAAGAGTGCGGGCTTTGGGTTGTTTGCTCATCGGGCGTGGCCGCACTGTCAACAGTCGCGGGCGTCGAGCCAGGTTTCCAGATCGGCCAGGGCCGCCCGGACACATCCTCCGGAGCCGACAGCGATGCGCAGGGCCGTGGGCTCATCGACCGGCCACCGTTCCCGCAGCATCCCGGCGATGTCCGCGGTGGAAGGCGCGGCGAGCTTGATGGCCTGGAACCGGGTCTGGAACCGTTCGGTGAGCAGGTCGAGCTGCATGTTGCTCGTGCCAATGACCGCACGTCCCGGTGGCATGCGGTCGAGGTAGCTCAGCAGGAGATCCTGCGCGTCCCGCGTGCAGCGGTCCATTTCGTTGATGATCCGCACCGAGTAGACTCCGAAGAGCGAGGCCATGCCGAGGCCAGCCATCCATTGCTTCACGGTGTCCACCGTGACCAGCTTCCCGTTGAACTCCTCGACGGCGAGGGGCGACCCGGACAATTCGGCGGCGACCATGTCGGCAATGCTGCTCTTTCCGACGCCGGGCGGACCATAAAGCAGGAGCTTCACGGGAGTTTCGGGACGGGAGCGAAGTCGCCGGGCCTTCGAAGTCAGGCTGCGGGCAATGAATGCGGCCGGACCGCAGAGGTCGTCAGGGCCGGCGGGTCGCCACGCCAGTGGCGGCGGGCACGGAGCGGGTTGTTTTGCTATTGGTGGCATGGGATCTCGGGTTGGTGATGGCACTGGCGACGGCATCGGCTCCCCGGCGGTAGAGGGTGACGGCCAGCAGTTCGCCGTCGATGTAGACCGCCCAGAATCTCGTCCGGTAGCCGTCAGGTTTCGTGTAGGGAGCGACGGTGACGTTCATACCCTCCAGTTCTCACGATAGGCCCGGGTCTTCACCGAGTTGGGCGAGATACCAAACTTCTCAGCCGTCTGCCGCGTGTTCCGGCACTCGCTCCAGTAGGTCCGGACCCCGGCCCAGAAATCGTCGCCGTGACCCGGATTGCCGACCTTAACCGCTGCTTTTTTCGTGCGCCGTTGTGCCGATGCTGCCACCGGTGCCGCCGCCGGTGCCGCTGGCTCGCCGGGGGCTTCGTTCCCGCCCCCGGCGAAGGCATCGAAGCGTCCTGGAGCAGGGGTGGTCACAGCGTTGGCCGGCGGCGCCTGTGCGGCAACCATTCCCGGCAGAAGCTCGGCGAGCTTTTCTGCCACGATGGCCTCGATGAGCGGAACCGGGATTTCGGTGATGGTGAAGACCAGGCCTTTGAGGCTTCGCCGGTTGATTTGTTCCTTGAGGAACCGGAGAGCCGCGCCGCGCGTGCGGCCCTGATAACGTCCCTCGTAGAGACTGGTTTGCTGCTCTTCGCAGACGATGTAGTAGAGTTTGTCCATGGTTGTTGGGTGTTTGGTTGTTATTCGTGGATGGTGATTTTCCCGGAGGTATCAGACTCGATCTGTGCGAGCCGCATTCCGGTCCCGGTCCGCCGGCTGAGGAAGGCGGTGTAGCCGCACGAGCCGTCAGCTTCGTTGGGCAGGACCCGCACGAGCCGGAACCCGCGGCGTTCGAATTTTGCGATGCCGTCACGCAGGGCGCGCGGCAGTTGTTCGTTGTCGTTAGTCGGCGTCATGGCGTTCACTGGCCCAGCGGGCGGTTGATGCGGATGGTGCGACCCTTGGTTTCCCCGGCCCGGTAGCTTCCTGAATCCACACGCCGTGCGCGGCTCGTCCGGTTGCGGAGCGTTCCGTAGTGCTCGTGGACGTATCCGGTGATGGCCGCCTGGTGATTCACGACAGCGAGGGCATAGGTTTCGCGCTGGCTGCTGAGGTAGGATTCCTCGGCCTTCTGCTTCGCCGCCTTGAGTTCCGCATCGAGTCCATCCCGCAGGCCCCGGTAGTAGGAGGCGCGATCAGGGGTCGTTGTCGTCACTTTATACTCGTTCCAGCAGCGGAAAAATGTCTCCCTCAGGAAGTGGAAGGCGAAGACCGCGAAGTCGATGTCGGCAGCGGCACCAATGATGTCCACCGGAGTGCCTTTGGCATTCGGCATCAGGATCGTCTTCACCCGAAAGTGGCTCTGCAGGAGCGACAGAATCAGCAGGTCTGCCGGGTTGAGTGTCTTCGGCAGTTCGACCTTGGCCTTGCCGACTTCCACGCCTTTCTCGCCCCGTTCCTGTCTCAGGAGGGCGGAGTCAATGTTGTGGCGCGTCATGAGTTCCTGCGCCTTGGCCATCGCCGCGCGGGCTTCATGTTCGGTCGCTCCGCGCGAGGTGTCGGCAAGACGGAGCAGTTTGCGGATCTTCTCCAGTATTTCGTTGTCGTTCATCATGGTATCTCGGTTTCGGTTGGTGCTTCCCGCGCTCATTCTTCCGGCGGGCATGGTGTTGCAGCCTGAACCTCCGCAGTGTGCGTTAGGGGCATGTTCTGTGGATTCCGCTTTCAACATCACTCATCTGCCCCGGTGCCGCGGCACGTCCATGTTTTTCTTCATCATTCTGTCGCATCGCGAAGCTCTGGAGCCAAGCATTCATGGGCTTTCCAGACGATTGGCATCGTATTGGCACACCGCCTGAATCACACGATCCGTGCCACCTTTCCATCTTTCCATGTTTTTGTTATCGTGACCACTTAGACATGGACGTGAGGTGTCACCATGGCAGATGATGACCATGCAAACGCAAACCATGTCCCGCCGCTTCGGAGTCGAAATCGAGTTCCTCGCCACCATCACTCCGGCCCATGCAGTCAGCGTCCTCCGCGCCGCCGGTATCCAGGTTGAATTCATGGGATACACCCACCAGACGACACCCCACTGGAAGATCGTGACCGACGGCTCCTGCGGATACGAACTGGTCAGTCCGGTCCTCGAAGGCGAAGCCGGAATCGAAGAGATGAAGAAAGCCGCATCCGCACTCGAAGCCGCGGGAGCCACGGTGAACAAAGCGTGCGGATTTCACGTCCACTTCGACGCCTCCTCGATGAGCATGAAGGCGGTCCGCAACCTCTTCAAGCTCTGGCTCAAATTCGAGGATGTTCTCGACACCTTCCAGCCCGCTTCCCGCCGGGGCAACACCAACACCTATTGCCAGTCGAACCTCCCGCAGGCATTCACCGATGCCGCCGGACACCGCGGGGCCTGCGTTGATGCCTTCCGCCGGATCGACACCTGCGGGACGATGGATGAACTCAAACAACTCTACCCCTGCCGCTACCGAAAGCTCAATGTCCATTCCTACTTCCGCCACCGCACGCTCGAAGTCCGGCACCACGCGGGGACCACGGACCCGGAGAAAATCGCCCACTGGGTCCGCCTGATGGCCCGTCTCTTCGATGCCGCCGAGGGCGCCGCCACGGTCCGGAACCGTCCGGAGGACACCGGAATCGGAATGAACCGCCTGAAATGGTTCTTCCAGGCCATCAATGCGAAAGGCCTCACCAGGTTCTACACTGCCCGCGCCGCCAAACTCGCCGCCTGACACTCTTTCACTCACCACCACCCATGACGACATACCACACCACCGACGGGGCGACATTCCATGCCGCCGATGCCACCGACTTCATGACCCAACTGCGTCAGAGCAGCTTCAATCCGGAGAAGGACCTGCGCGCCTACTGCCGGGCGACTGCGCAGGCCAGCCGCATGCAGAACGGCAAACCTCATCGACCGTGGCCTCCCGAAGCACTGGTTGCGGACATGATCACCTCCGGTCTCATTACCACTGCCTGACACGCTTATGGGCTACGGCATTCTTAATCCCAAATTTCCGCTCGGACAGGTCGTCGCCACACCGGCGGTGATCTCCCTGGGCATCGACCTCTTTCCCTATCTCCGGCGCCATCATTGCGGAGACTGGGGCGATGCTCTGGGCGAGGAGGACCGTGACGCCAACGATGCAGCCCTCACGGATGGCTCGCGAATCCTGAGTTGCTATCAGGTCGGCGCCGGGCGGCGCATCTACATCATCACAGAGTGGGACCGATCCCTGACGACGGTCCTTCTGCCCGAGGAGTATTGAGCGGCGCAGCGTGCCGGCGGAATGTCGCCGCCGGGATTTCCGATTCCACCGGGTGGTCACAGGAGGACAACCAATGGCACACGAGCAGCACGCCAAGCAGAGACAGCGTCCGCTGAATCGCGGAGGCGGACACCGGCGGCAACGTGGCGGCGAAGATTGGATGAACAGCGGTGAAGGTCATGGTCTGGGTTTTGCGGAAGCAGCCGCGTCAACGAACCCCGCGATCCGCTCGATGAACTCGACCTCCAATTGCCTGACGGTCAGCCGCAGGACGGTCCAGCCGGCCAACGCGGCTTCGAGATACTTCTCCGCGTCCTTTGCATAGCCGCTCCCCCGGTTGTGGCGTCCGCCGCCGGGGAGAAACAGGCCACCTTCGATCTCGATGAGTGTGCGGCTCGGAAGGTGTGCGAAATCCGCCCGCCATTTCCGCTTCGGATCGAACTGAAATTCGCGCTCCAGTTTTGGACCCTGAGCGATGCGCCAGAGCAGGATGAATCGGGCTTCGAGCTTTGATGTGGCCATGGACTGGCCCGACATGTCAATCGCTGGCGTTTCCCATTGTCTTGAGACCTGCCGCCAGACATTGGTAGTGGGCATGGGCAAACAGCGCATCACGATTTACGCAGACTTTGGAAATGGTCCTTACGCCTGGCTGCAGGACGATTCCGAGACGGGGCCTCAGGTAGGCACTCATTTTGCTGACTGCACTCGTGGCCTTTCCGAGATAATCGGAACCAGCAAGGAACTCGACAATGCTTTCAACGAGTGGACGTTGCAATTCGAACGTTACTATGACGATCCCGAATTTGACTGGAACCTGATGCACGAAGAGGGCATGAATCTCGCCCGGCGGCTGAATCGCGAAATAGGTGACCGTTTTGTGGTGGCATACAGGCCGCCACATGAGGACGAAAGCCGTCGCGCGATTAGCAGGATCGTGATCGAAGACGAATGACCGGCCGCGTTATGTGGGAAGTCGCGATGGCGCATTTCACAGGAAATGGACGCGGGTGCAGAGGTCCCGGCGGAACTCGTTGACCTTCAATAGATTCCTTTTTTCGGCGGCGTTTTCCGGCTCCCCGATTTCGAGTCCAGCGGTTAGGATGATGTCGGCCGGTTGGCTCATGGGGCTCAGAGGGCGTTGAAGATTTCGACGACGAGGGCGAAGTCCTTCTTGAGTCCCGCGCGGCGGTCTTCGTCCCATTGATCGACTGGAGCCTTCTCGGTCTCGCGCTTCCACCACCGGCGGATGCGGTTCAGCAGGGCGAGGTAGGTGACGTAGCCGCGGTCGGCGGGATCGCCCTGGACTTCCTCATCGGTGGCGAGCCGGCCGAAGTTGATCGACTTGCGCAGGCGTCGGACACTGAGGTTGTGCTTGTCGGCCATGCCGAGCCAGTAGTGCTTTTCCTCATCGCTCTTGAGCTTGGCCACGACGGCGTGGTGCTCGAAGCCAAGGTTTTCCTGACGACAGGAAAGCCCCACCTTGCGGGCGACGTGCGCGTAGTTGGCCAGCGTTTGATAGGGAATGCCCGTGGTTTCGAGTGCCTGCTTGTATTTCTCGCCGTAGGCCGCCTCGCCATAGTTGATCCAGTCGCCTACGATGAATCCGATGGCCTTGCCTACGGGAGCGAGCTTCTGCCCCAGGCTGTCCCATTCCTCGAAACTGAGGGTGTCGTTGAACTGGATGCCGGTCGGGCTGATGGCAAACTTCGGATCGTTGATCGCAAGGGCGTTCATGATTTGAGGGAGCGGTGGCGTTTGAGTTGTGAGCGGCGGTAGATGCGGCGGGCCAGTTCGCTGCGCATGGCTCGCGATGGCGGCAGGTTCAGTCGTTGGGTGATGTCAACGCAGCGCTTGCTGACGGCGGCTCTGGAGATGCCGTGGCGCCTGGCGATGTCGGTCATGCTCTCGCCATTGTAGGCGCTCAGGCCGAGAGCGACGGCAAGGCACTCGACGGTCAGGCGGGTATTGCCTTCGGAGAGCATGTCGGCGACGAAGTGGCGCAGGATGTCGGTGGCATCGCGCTGAGGAACCGCAGGGAGATCCAGCTCAGGCTCATCGAGGAGAGCCGCCATGTCCGGCGTGTGACTGGCCATCGCTGAATCGGCGAGGTCACTGTCAGCCGCTCCGTTGCCGTGGCGCTGGAGCGATGGCGTATCGAGGCCGGCTGCCTCCATGGCTCTGCGTTCATCCGCAGGCAGGGATTTGATCCATGTCCGGTAGGCCTGCTCGTACTCGGCATCCTTCCTGGCCTGGCGTCTGGTGTAGTCGTTTGGGTTCAATTTGAACCTCCTTTCCGGCGATGGAAAACTAACTGCGCTGGTGCTCGAAAGAGCAAACCAGAGCGCGCGAAATCCGGTTTACCGATTCGCGCTCTGATTCTCTTTAGAGAATCCGTAAGGTTTACTGTAAGGCGACTTACTGTAAGGTGAGAAAATTTCACTTCGGCTAGTGTATCTGATAGGGTTTTCGGGGATTCAAACCCCCGGCTCCATGCGGGTTCAAATTCCATGACGACGCCCCCTCCACAGGCGGGTGGCCCGGTCGAAGACGAGCGGGCTGTTGACCTTCATCGAGGCGAGACAGTGGAAGATGCGGTCGGCTTCCTTGATCGTGCAGTCACCCTCCGAATCGGTGATCTGCTGACGGATGTAGGCGATGACTTCCGAATACTCGGGCACCCGGCCATTGGTCAGCGGAGGCATGTTCTCCAGGAGCTTGCCGTAGCGGTCAGCCATGGTGCCGGACCGGTAATTTGCCGTGGGCTTTGCGGGTTTCTGCGCGGCCTCTGCGGCCTTCAGGCGCGCGGGGTCGGCACTGTGGTCCGCCGTGAAGACCGCTTCGTCCCAGCGAACGACAAAGGCCTTTACCGGAGGCAGGGCGCGCAGGGTGAGGTCGATGGTGTGAGCCCCGTCATCCTCGTGCGGAGTCATGGTTAGGATGACATCCGGATCGCGGGCGAAAACACCGGAACCTCCGATTCGGTCGATGGCCTCCTTGCCCGACTGGTTTCCCTTGGAGAAGTGGGCACCGAAGACGACGGCGGCACCCGACTTCGCGGCCAGTTGTTCGACCTCGTTGAGGAGGCTGGCGATGTCACCGGCGTCGTTCTCGTTCCGGTTGCCGAGCCCCTTGTAGATTGGGTCGATGAGGATGAGCGCATACCCGGTGTCCCGGATGCGGCCGAGGATTTTCGGGATGAGGGCCGTGAAGTCGGTGGCATGCCCGCGCAGGTTCCAGACGTCGAATCCGGTGAACGCATCGAGCCCCTTGGCGGCGGCGATCACGCGCAGGCGGTGCTGGAGGGCGAAGGCCGGCAGTTCAAAGTTCAGGTAGAGGGCTCGACCGGGCTGCGTGGCAAATCCCCACCACGGCACTCCGGAGGAAACCGAGAGCATGAGATCGAGCAGACTCCAGCTCTTGCGCGCCTTCGACGGTCCCCCGAGCACCATCTTCGCTCCCTTGTGCAGGACGCCTTCGATGAGCTGCGGAGGTTCGGCTTCCGGCACCGCCATGAACTGGTCGCCGGGAAGGATGCGCGGCAGGTCGGAACCGGCGTGCGCCGCCTCCCATGCCGTCCATGATTCAGCCCCGAGCGCGACGGCCAGCAGGCATTGGCGCTTCACCTCACCATCCACGGTCCGCCATCCGTCCGGGCAGCGGGACAGGCGCGATGGATTCCGGTTCTGCCGGTCGAGGTTCATCCCGGAGAACCACTTCCAGATGACCTCGACCCGGCGTTTGTATTCCGCGTCGTCGGGTGCATCCACACGCACCCATGCGTGCAAGCTTTTGTTGCCGGAGTCGATGAGCGCGGAGACGGGCAGGCCACTGGCGACGATCGCGTGATACTGGTTCTCTTTCGGAATCCGCTCGCCGGCCTCGTTCCGGTCGAACTCGACGAGCACATGGCGGAACGCGGTCACCTCGTCGTTTCGCGCGCCGCCCTTCGTCATCGGATTGATGCGCAGGAAGAGGCCGAGCTTCGTTCCAAAGACCTTGTCGATACCGCCCTTGGCATGGGCTTTCGCTTTCCATTCGGCGGCGGTCAGGGTCACGCCGCGACGGGGCATGATTTCGCCTTCTTCGGATTCCGCGGCGGGTGCGATGGACACATGCTCGTCGTCGGCAAAGCACGCGGACAGGAGCTTCAGGAACCCTTCGGCAACGGGCTCAGGAGGCCCGCTGAGGCTCTTCTGCGCCTGGCGGGCATCGGAACCGGCAGGGCGCGCCGCCACAGGCTCACGGGCCGTCCTGTTGAATGCAGAGCGGATGGTCTGCCGGGCTTCGGCTTCTGTCAGGCCGTCGGCCAGCGCACGGGCGAGCAGTTGTCCTTCGGCGGCATCGAGCGACTGACCGGCATCGCGGAACTGGCAGGTCGCATCGAAGAGTTCGGCATTGCGCAACCCCTCGGTGGCTCCGTGCTGGAGGTAGTCGAGAGTGCGCTTCGGGAGGGCTAACGAAAGCCCCTGGGATCGGTAACGGGCCATATCGGGATCGGTCGGGTTGTTGAGGATGGTCAGGCGAAGCGGGCATCGAGGAAGGCCCCGGCTTCCTCGAACGTAGCGGTTTCCGGATGGGGATGTCCGTGACGGCGCAGGACGCGGACCTGCTTGGCCGTGGCCAGTCCGAGCTGGCGGCGGGTGATGAGCCGGTCGAGCAGGAGCGAAGCGTGTCCCTTGCTGAGGATGCTGTCCGTGCTCAGGCCGAACCGTTTGAGGATCTCGATCTGTCGTTCCGTCGGTGGCGCCGTATGCCACGCCATGGTGGGCACGAAATCGGCGAGTGCCGCCTCATTGAGCGTGACTGCGAGTTCCAGCGGATCGAGCACACTGCCCCGACGGGTGCGGTTTTCCGCCAGCCTTGCAGCGAGCGACTTTGTCCTGTCGGCATTGACCGCCTCGCGGGCTTCTTCGAGGTCTCCCTCTCCGCCGAGTTTTTCGGCGAGTGCCCTGGCATCCTCCGCGTCCTCTGCCACGAGATCCACGGGGCTCACGAGGCTGTGTTCGCCCGACTGCCACAGGAAGTCCAGAACAAGGAGGTGATCCTTCCCGGGCCAGAGGCGGGTACCGCGGCCGATGATCTGGGAATAGAGTGCCCGCACCTTCGTCGGACGCAGGCAAACCACGCAATCGACGGATGGTTCGTCATACCCCTCGGTGAGAAGCATGGCATTGGTCAGGACGCGAATTTCGTCGCGCCGGAACCGTTCGAGTGTTTCCTGACGGGTGCCGGACTGCCCATCGACATGCTCCGCCGCAAGGCCGCGCTCCCGGCAGAGTTCCGCGAACTTCTTCGACACGGCGATGAGCGGCAGGAAAACGAGAGTCTTCCGGTACCGGTGTTCCGCCAGCACATCGGCGATCCCTTCCAGATAGGGTTCGAGCGCATGGCCGAGGTCGTCGGCATTGTAGTCACCCGCCGTCGTCCTAACGCCCCGAAGATCGACCTGCAGCGGCACGGTCTTCACCCGGATCGGTGCCAGCCAGCTCTGCCTGATCAGATCGAGAAGCGTGACCTCGCAGGCCACATTCTGGAAGTAGCGGCCGAGGTTCTTCTTGTCGCCGCGGTCGGGGGTGGCCGTGACTCCGAGGACCTTGGCGTGCCCGTCGAAATGGCGCAGCGTGTTCAGGTAGCTGTCCGCGAGAACGTGGTGCGCTTCATCGACGACGACGAGTCCGAAGTGGTCTTTCGGCCATCGGCTCCGGCGTTTTTCGCGCATGAGCGTCTGCACTGAAGCGACCACTACCGGGGCATCGAGCGGGGCGAGATCATCACTACGCTCGATGCCGGCCACGATCCCTGTCGATTGCAGGAGCTTGTCGGCAGCCTGTGTGATCAGTTCCTCCCGGTGGGCGAGGATGAGGGTGCGCTGTGGCTGGAGATCGGACGCCAGCCGGCTGAACACCACGGTTTTTCCGGCCCCGGTGGGCAGCACGCCCAGTTGGCGGTCGAACTCGACGAATCCCTTGTGGATGCTGGCGAGCGATTCCCGCTGGTAGGCGCGAAGGGGCATCTTGTCAGAACGGGTTGGCTGCATGACGGGAGGGAGTTGCGGGTTTCGGTTTGCCGGCGAGCCAGGCGATGACCTTGTTGCGTTTGCGGCCGTTGTATTCCTCGACCCCGAGCCGGGCCATGCCCGTGCGGCCAATGGTGTCGTCGGCAGTGAATTCGACGTCCTCGTCGGGAATGACTTCGTCTCCGGTAGCGGCGCGGAAGGCGTCGATCTTCCAGAACGCCTTCTCGGTGAACACGAGAAAGTCGTAGAGGTAGCTGCCTTCACTGGTGCGCAGCTTCAGTTCGATCATCTCGTGACCGTTGTTGCTTACGGTTTCGCTGGCGCCGACGACCTCGACTTCGTAGTCCCCGGGCTCGACGTGGTCCGGGCGTTCCGTGGGGGTGGATGCTTTGTAGGTAGGCATAGTGCTTCAGTTTTTGGTTTTGGTTTGTTTCAGATAGGAAATGGGCGCGGCGTGCTTGACCGCCTCGACAGGGAAGGGCTTTTCCGAAGGCATCCGCTGCTCCCAGAGCTGGCGGAATTTGGCGGCCGACAGGTTGCCGTAGGCGGCTAGCACCGGGCCGAAGCCGAGCGCGCCGATGTGGTGTCCGACCGTCTCGCAGTCGATGAACTCAGCCCCCTTGCGATTGACCACGCGCCAGCCGGGCACTTCGCCGCCGGCCTTGATGCGTTCGGCGGCGACCTTCTTCGCGCGGTCGTGGAAGTCTTCGACCACACCGCAGGCTGTCAGGAAACGACCGAGCTTCTCGGGGTCGCTCACCACGGCTTCGAAGTCGAATCCGGGCTCTGCCGCCGGCAGGGCCTGCGCAGCGAGGGCGCGGCGCGCTTCACAGGTTTCTGCCTTCGCGCACCACGAGCAGTATTCGCACGGACGGGGACGTTTCTCCGGATCGCGGTGAGCCGTGATGACGCCCTCTACCGTTTCGAGCGCTTCATCGTAGGCGAAGCGGATCGTCTCGACCTCCCGCTGGTCACAGAAGAGGAGATGGCAGGTCCATGAGGCCGCGAACTGTGCTTCGATCATCGCGAGCGCGTAGGCCGCCATCTGCTCGCGGTAGTTCCGGCGCGCGCCGGTCTTCAAATCGAAAAGAGTCTGCCGCGATGGGAGCAAGGCGTCTGCTGTGCCGGTGAGCCCGAGCATGCGCAGGCGGCAGTCGTCCTCACGGGCCAGCACCCGCTCACGGCCGGCCATGGCCCGGACCACGGAGACTGCGCATGAGACGGCGGCGTTCTCGTCCGGCGTGAGTTTTTCAGCGAGTTCCCGCCGGCTTTCTTCACCGAGGAGTTCGGCCCGAAACGCACCGTCGAGGAGGGTGCCGCGTTCGGCCGCAGCGCCGGCCACGGGATTGCTCTCATAGCACGGGCACACTGCGAGCTTCGGCAGGTTGGATGGACGCAGCGCACTCATCAGGCTGCCTCCCTTCCTTTGAGCCATTCCTGCACGGCGGCGACAAATCGTTTCGGCTCCGCGAGCATGCGCGCCGCGTAGTCCGGATCGAGCTTGTCGAGGCTTTCCAGAACTCCGTCCTGACCAAAGTGGAGCTGGCCGCGGGCGACGAGGAAGTCGCGCACCTGCGCCATGTCAGTCAATGGCTGGAAGGTCGCGATGATCCGGTCGGAGAGGGAAGCTTCAGGGGCCTTTGCCGGGGAAGGGGACACTGCAAGCTCCCTCGACCCGAACACGGGAGCGAGCGCGTCGATGGTGAATGGCAGCTTGTCAGGGAGGCCGTGACGGTTTTTGGCATCGTAGGCCGCCGAGTGGGTTGCATAGAGAACGCGCTCCTTGCCGCCCACGCCGCGCAGCTTGCCGTTCTCCTTCTCCGCGGTCTTCGTGACGTAGTTGGCGAAGAGGATCACGTCGGCCCATTCCTTGAGCAGCGGACCGACCTGCTTGCTGAGTTTCAGCTCGAAGCGGTCGTAGCTTCCCGCCTGGTCAGGGGCTTCGAACTTCTTGACCGCTGCATGGGCAAGGAACACGATGTGCATCCCGCGGGCCAGCAGCGTGTCGAGCGACGCGAGGAACCGGGTGAATTCCTCGGCCAGCAGCACCCAGCCCTTGCCGTAGCCGAAGTCCTCGATGCTCTCCTTGTTGCCCTTGGTGCAGAGGTGCTCGACAAGGCGCTTCTCCAGCCAGTCGGCGGTGTCGATCACGAGGGTCCGGAACGGATGGTCCGCCTTGGCGAGCTGGGCGAGCGTGCCGGTGATTCCCTCCCATGTCGCCCCGGCGTCGAGCCGCACGATGTCGAGATGATGGGTGCCGCCTTCAGTGTCCAGGAAGACAGGTTCCGGTGTCTGACAGGCGAGCGTCGATTTGCCGACGCCTTCCGGTCCGTAGATGACAACCTTCTGAGGGCGTGCAATCGGTCCGCGTGTAGTTGCGATGGTCATGATGTGTGAGTTTCGGTGTTAGATCGCCGACTCACGCCACTGCGGCGGGTCTGACGACGGGCCGAGACTTCCACATCACCCGGTGTCAAATCTCCCGAGTCCGGTCTCGGGTGCATTCATCCATACGTTCGCCCATACGGGGGCCGGGATCGGTATCACGGCGGTATCATCCGCAACGTATGGATTGTGATACCGGTGTCATCTGTGCTGGAATCCGCACGGTGGCGAATCATCATGCGCTATCATGAACATTGATCGCATTCTCTCACTGACCGTCGTCGGCGGATTCCTTGATGGCGTCCGCGTCGAATTCGCTCCCCAGCTCAACTGCATCATCGGTGCCCGTGGAACTGGAAAGACCACGATTCTGGAACTGATCCGCTACACCCTCGACCAGCTTCCCCGGAAGGATATTTCGCCCGCTGCCAGAAAGCGGGTCGAGCAGCTCGTGGACGGCAACCTCCAGGGGGGGCGCGTGGAACTCGAAGTGGAGACGCGGGATGGCCTGCGCTACTTCATCACCAGGTCTGTCCGGGAGGATCCCATCGTTCTCGACGCACAGCGAAACCCCACAGCGCTCACGCTTGACTCGAATTCATTCTTCCGGGCCGACATCTTCAGCCAGAACGAAGTCGAAACCATTGCCGATCACGGAGAGTTCCAACTCGAACTGATCGACAGCTTCGCGAAGGAACAGATCGATGAGATGAACCGGGCGGCGGACGAGATTGCCCACCAGCTTGTAGCGCACGCGAAGCGCATTACCCCGCTCATCGCTCGAATGGGCGCTTTGAATGAGGACCTCAAGCAACTGCCGGTGATCGATGAACGCCTCAAGGGACTTACCGCCAAGGGGGATCAGACGGCGGAGCAAATCAACAATGCGCACGCGATGAAGGCGCTCCGGGACCGTGAAACCAGGGCGATTGCATCCGCCTCGGCTTTTCTTGCCGAGTATCCCGCCGAGATTGATGTCGTAGCCACCCGTTTCCGCACGGAAATGAACGGGAAGTTCACTCCCGAAATGATGCAGGGCCCCAATGGAGCGCCGTTGACTGCGATCCGCGCGAAACTCCTCACCTGCTTCCGTGCGGTCGAGGCCGCAGTCGCGACCGCGAAAGAAGCGGTCGAGCGCTGCCTCAATGAGATCACAGCGGAGGACGAAGCTCTCAAGGTAGCCCACCGGGAACAGGAACTGACATTCCGCAGCCTGATCGAACGGCACAAGGAGCACCAGAACAAGTCGGCCGAGCGCGCCCAGTTGGAACGGAGGCGGAACACTCTCATGGAGAGCAAGGCGGAGGCTGCCTCGATCAAGGAGCAACTTGGGACAGCGGAGAAGAAACGGACCGGGTTGCTGACCACCCTCTCGGAAACCCGCGACAAACGCTTCGGCATCCGCAAGCAGGTGGCCGAACGCCTCAACGCGACACTCTCGCCGAACATCACGGTATCCGTCAGTCAGGACGGCAACCTCGCGACCTATCAGGAACTGATCGAATCCTCGCTCAAAGGCAGCGGGGTCAAGCAGGGGCTCGTTGCCCAGAAAATCATCCGTACCCTGCCGCCGGCGCAACTGGCCGAACTGGTCCGAGCCGCCGATGCTGTCCCGCTCATGGAAAGGGGCGACCTGAACGTCGAGCAGGCGAACAAGCTGATCGCAGCATTCAACTCTCCCGAAAAGCTCGCGGAGCTGGAAACCGTGAGCCTTGACGATTCGCCCACGATCAAGCTGCGGGTCGGGGATCAAAACAAGGATTCGGGCACGCTTTCCACCGGACAGAAATGCACCACAGTCCTCCCGATTCTGTTGCTGGAGGGCGGAAATCCCCTGCTGATCGACCAGCCCGAAGACAACTTGGACAATCGCTTTATTTTCGAGACGGTTGTCGATAACATCCACAAAGTGAAAAGTTCCCGCCAGTTGATCTTCGTGACCCACAACCCGAACATTCCGGTTCTCGGCGATGCCTCCCAGGTCATCGTCATGGAATCCGGCGGCGAACGTGCTCGGCCGATCTCCACCGGCTCGGTGGACGAATGCAAAGCAGACATCGTGACCCTGCTCGAAGGCGGCGCCGAGGCCTTTCGCCGCAGAGGGCAGCGTTACAGTGTCTGAACCATGGACCCGGAAGCCATAGAGGGCGCCATCGCCCGCCTCAGAGCAGATCACGACGCCATCCCATGGGGCGAGCGTGTCGGCCTTGTCAGGCGACTGATGGGCAAAGCCGGTCGTGTCCGTCCGCTGACGGCATCAGCCGGCGAACTGCTCCGCCTCTTTGCGGAAGATTCCAAGTGGGAGGTCCGCAAGGAGGTCGCCGACAATCTGCACCGTCTTGGCGACAGCGATTTCGCGGCCTTTGCGGCCATCCTGTCCCGCGATGATAATTCCTTCGTCAATTCGGCGGCGGAGAGGGCTTTGGAAAGAAGGCGCAAAGGACAACACCACGAGGTGAAGCGGGCCCGTGGACTCGACCGCATCGAGGATGAACTGCGGAACATCGAAGCCCGCCACGGTCGCAGAGTCGCCGGTGTTGTCCGGGACACCGCGCACCGGCTTTATGAGGGGCTCGTCGGCGCGAGTGTCCACGAAATGCGTAGCATCGTGACCGCCATGAAGGCCAACGTCGAAAATCTCGACCGCTGCCCGGATGCAGACGCCGGTGAAATCTCACGGAAGGTCGCCCTGCGCCTCTCACGGAGTATTTCGTTCCTGGAGCGATTGCTCGACGACATGCGCGACTACACGCGGGCACCTTCCCGGGATCGGGCTTCCGAGAGGGTCGCCGACCTCGTCTCCGAAGCACTCGAAATGGTCGGTGCCGAGTTTGCCTCAAAGGGCAGGGATGCGTCGGGCGTAGCGGTTCATCTCTCCGTTCCGCCGGACCTCATTGCGATGGTGTCGCGAGTCCAAATGGTCCTCTGTCTGCGCAATTTGCTCAAAAACGCGCACGAAGCTTACATGGCCGATGAAACCTCCTTCACCATGGGACATGTCGAAGTGAAGGCTGGAGAGTTCGACGGAGGCGTCCGCATCACGATCCGGGATGGCGGAATGGGCATGAGCGAGGAGGAATTGTCGTCGGTCCTTCAGTTTCTTCCCGGTCGCACCTCGAAAGGGTATCTCGGGACGGGATTCGGACTTCCCATTGCCCGGTGCCACATTCTCGCTCACGGCGGGGATCTTCGAATCGAGAGTCAGCCGGACCAGGGCACGGTCGTCACCGTGCTTCTGCCCGCCAGCGGAAGGAGGGAATCGTGAAGCCTCTGGCACTCATCATCGAAGACGACCCGGCCATCCGTGAAGCACTGGCCGACCGCCTCGATTCGCTCGGTCACGACCACCACTCGGTCGGTTCGCAGAACGAAGCGCGCGAAAGGCTCAGCCGCTGCAGCTACGACTACATTCTCCTGGACCTTGAACTGCCGGTTCGCTACGGGCGGCCGCCCTCCATTCCGACCGGCAGGAATCTCCTCACGGAGATTCGCAGCGACCCCCGTCACGCCACCAGGCCGGTCCTGGTTGTGACGGCACACGGCCACGACAGGCCTGATCTGGCCGTTGAACTGATGAAGGCAGGAGCCTCCGATTTCGTCAAAAAACCCTTCGAGAACCTGGACCTGGCTATCCGCGAAGCCATGCAGGGCCGGCCATCGGGACTGCCGGCCACGACTGTCACCCGGCCGGATCCTGCGCAGGAGCGCCGCACCCTGGAAGGCGCTGAACTGGTGCTCTACGTTGACCGCCTGGAGTTGGCCGGAATTAGTATCTGTGGGCCGGACAATGGATTGATCTGGCGGATTCTTGTGCTGCTCAGGGCGCGGCGACCCGATGGCCGCCCCAAAGCATTCTCCGGCAAGGCCATTGCCGAGCGGCTCGGTGTTGAACGGGGGCAGAACGGCATTTGTGATGCGGTCAGTCCGTTTCGCCGCCGCTTGGTCCAGCTCCTCGACGCGCACGGCATAGAAGCCGCCGACGATTCCCTGATCGTAACCGGCAAATTGGGTTACGAACTCAACGGCGCACTCCATTTTACGGACAACTCCGATGAGCCGTCATCCTCCCCCGCGCTCCCCCAGGCGCCGGCGGCAGAGGACCGGCAAAAATGGTTCCTCGACGAACTACAGAAGGGCCGCAAACTCCGGCGTGAGGATCTCGAAAGAAAATTCAGCGTTTCCACCGCCACGGCCAAGCGGGATCTAGGCGTGCTGTCGGCTCAAGTCGAATTCACAGGAACCGGCAAGCATGGAGTCTACACCCTGAAACGGGCCAAACCGAAGGCGTGACTCCCCCCATTTTCGACTACGTTGTTATGGACGTCCGGCCCATCCTTTAGCTCTCGCCAAGCGGCGAATTGCACTCTAGGAAGGCACCCTGATATTTATGATTTTTCTCGCCACCACCGCATATGTAACATCTTCGACGCCTGATTTGGCTGTTGAGCGATTGGTTTGCCCCCGAGGGATATCTCCGTGCAATCAGCAGTTGCCTGAATGCACTTACCCATCAGCCCTGTTGGCGGCCTGATTCCCGGCATGAAACTCCTGAAAAACCAGGGATCAGAACGTGTCATTTATGAGCTTCGTTCCTACTTGACGACTGGCGGCAGCCTCGATGCCGCCACTCCCGGCCTTTCGCTTTTCGCGTATGGGGAATTGAGGGATACACTCCGCCGACTTGCCGGAGGCCGACTCATTATTCCTGCCCTCCAGACGAACCCTCAATCCCTCCTCGGATCCGATGCCGATCGCGGGTACCGCAACCAGTTGGCCGCCCCTAAACTCGCCCGTGATTTAGCTGATTGGCTGCGAAAAGCCGTGGAGGTAAAGGCTGCCCCAGGGCCGCTGCCTCAGGCGACCCTTGTCGCGAAGAACACGCAGGGCACAGCCTCCTGCGTGATCAGCGGAAATTGCCCGCTTACTACTGATGGCCTGGGCATCACTCCAGCGAATCAGTTCAGTTTGGTACAAGCCACCGAGACTCCCGAGGAGTCGCACATGCTGGCGGCGTGGTTCACACAAATGTGGACCGCACTGCCCGCATCTGACGAAGGTAAGTTCGCTCTGCTGGCTCAATTGCAGGAACTGACCGCCAAGCGCGAACCCTACCTCATCTATGCGCTGACTCTTTATCATCTGTTCAAGGATCGAGGCGATGAACTTGACGAGGACAAGATCGTCAAATCTGCCACAGGCATCCGGGAAACGGTTGTCTGGAAGAAGCTCTACAAATTCCAGCGGGATGGCGTCATTGGGGCCATCGACAAACTGGAGCGTTTCGGTGGCTGCATCATCGCTGATAGCGTTGGCCTCGGGAAAACCTTCGAAGCGCTCGCCATTATCAAATACTACGAACTGCGTAATGATCGGGTACTCGTGCTGGTCCCTAAACGTCTGCGCGACAACTGGACTCTCTACAAGGCCAACGACCGGCGCAACATACTCGCTCCTGATCGGCTCAACTACGATGTCCTCAACCACACCGACCTGTCCCGCGACGGCGGCAAGTCCGGCGACATCGAACTCTCCCACATCAATTGGGGCAATTACGATCTAGTCGTCATCGACGAGTCCCACAACTTCAGAAACAAGAAGAGCCCGCGTCAAGGGCAGGAGACCCGCTACGACCGGCTCATGCGCAAGATCATCAAGGAAGGCGTGAAAACTCGCGTACTCATGCTCTCTGCCACACCGGTGAACAACAGGCTCGCTGACCTGAAGAACCAAATCGCCTTTGTCACGGAGGGCGAAGATGCCGCGCTTTTGGATCAAGGCATTTCCAGCATTGAGGCCACCGTTCGCAAAGCTCAGATTCAGTTCAATCGCTGGCTGGCCTCCGAGGAGGTGGACCGTACACCTCCCCGCCTGATTGAAATGCTCGGCTTCGACTACTTCAAGCTGCTCGATCTTCTCACCATTGCCCGTTCGCGCAGGCACATTGAGAAATACTACGGCACTTCCGAAACGGGCAAATTTCCGGAGCGGCTCAAGCCTATCAATTACAAGCCCGATGTGGATCGAGCGGGAGAGTTTCGTTCCATTCGCGACATCAATAATGAGATTCGCCGCCTCACGCTCGCAGCCTACGCTCCGCTCCGCTACGTTCTGCCTCACAAGCAGGCAGCGTACGATGCGAAGTACAGCACCAAAGTGCGCGGAGGAGAGGGGTTCTTCCGGCAAGTGGACCGCGAGGAAAGCCTTATTCACCTGATCCGCGTCAATGTTCTTAAGCGCATGGAAAGCGCGGTGCCTTCCTTCGCCCTCACGGTCAAACGCCAGCTCTCTGACGTAGAATGCACCCTCGCGAGAATCGACGCGCACGACGAGTCGCTGGAGGAACTCGACATTGAGGACGTGGATATTGAAGATTCCGCTTTTGAAAGCCTGCTGGTAGGACGGAAAGTTAAAGTGCTCGTGAAGGACGTCGATCTCGTGCGCTGGCGGCAGGATCTCGTCGAGGACCGCAACCGTCTGGCCACGCTCTACTCCGCGGCGCACCAGGTCGGGTCTTCCCGTGATGCCAAGCTCGCCACTCTCCGCGACGTTATCGCGCAGAAAGCCCGCCACCCGCTTAATCCCGGAAACAAAAAGGTCATCGTATTCACTGCCTTTGCCGACACAGCCAAGTATCTTTACGAGCAACTTGCCCCCTGGGCGCAGTCCGAGTTGGGTCTGCATTCCGCTCTCGTTACTGGAGGCGGGAGGAATCAAACCACGCTTCCCAATCTTCGCAAGGACCTCACCAGCATCCTCACTACTTTCTCTCCCCGCTCCAAGGAGCGGCCCGAGGATCTCGCCGCCGAAGGCGACATCGACCTGCTCATCGCCACCGACTGCATCAGCGAGGGCCAAAACCTCCAGGACTGCGATTTTCTCGTCAATTACGACATCCACTGGAACCCCGTCCGCATCATCCAGCGATTTGGGCGCATCGACCGAATCGGCTCCCCTAATTCGCGCATCCAGCTCGTCAACTTCTGGCCGAACATCGAACTGGAGGAATACATCAACCTCGAACAGCGCGTCTCCGGGCGCATGGTGCTCCTGGATATTTCCGCCACCGGGGAGGAAAACATAATCGAACAGCAGTCCGGCAACCAGATGAACGATTTGGAATACCGCCGCACTCAGCTTCTCAAGCTCCAGGACGCCGTAATCGACCTCGAAGACCTCTCCAGCGGCGTCTCCATCGCCGACCTTACGCTCACCGATTTCCGCATCGACCTTGCTCAACACCTCAAGGCACATCCCGGAAAACTTGAATCCCTCCCGCTCGGCACCTTCGCTGTCACCACCACGCCCGAGACCGGCATTCCAGCCGGCATTGTCTTCTGTCTCCGGGCCGAGGGCGAAGCCGCCGCCAAGTCCTTCGAGCCCGGCTACCCGCTCGCACCTCATTATCTCGTCCACATCGGCGACGACGCCACCACGCTGCTGCCCTTCACTCAAGCCAAGACAGTTCTTGACCGTCTCAAGCGCGTCTGCGTCGGGCGTGACATCCCGGATGCCGAAGCGTGCGACCGGTTCGACAAGGCCACCAGGCAAGGTGAAGACATGGCCAGCGCCCGCAAGCTACTCTCCGCAGCAGTCGCCTCCATCATTGGCAAAAAGGAAGAACGCGCCGTCGCCAGCCTCTTCTCGCCAGGCGGCACCCACGCCATGAAAGGCGAGTTCGCCGGCATCAACGATTTCGAGGTGGTCGCGTTCCTCGTCATCCTTCCCGCAGCGAACGCATGATTGGCTCAAACCGTCGACCCTATCGTCACCACCGATGAAAAAGCACTCCGGCCAACTCGTTTTCTCGCCCAGTGATCTTATCACTTACCTCGCATCGCCGTTCGCATCGTGGATGGATCGCTACCGGTTAGAGAATCCCGATACGTTGATACCGGATGAAGCGACTGAGGATCAAAAACTCATCGCGGAGACAGGCAACGAACACGAACAAACGGTGCTCGGAGAACTGAAGGTTGCGGTGCCAGGATTGATCGAGATCCCAAAGGCCGATACAGAGGGGGCTCGGAAACAGACGATCACAGCCATCAATTCGAAGGCTCCGATCATCTACCAGGCCGCGCTGGAAAACGGGCGGTTTGCTGGCTTCGCCGATTTCCTCATGCTCGACCCAGTAGGACGGTATCAAGTGTGGGACACGAAGCTCGCGCGCGCGCCCAAGCCGTATTACGCCGTTCAGCTCTGCTGCTATTCGGAAATGCTCGCCGCGGTGATGGGCACAACGATGCCGGAAACATTTGGGATCATCCTTGGCTCGAATGAAAAGGTGGAGTTCCGCGTCGAGGACTTTCTCCATTACTACCGCCGGATCAAAGCCGGCTTCCTCGCCATGCAGGACGGCTTCACCGGGAATAATTCAGATCGCCCGGAGCCGCTTCCCCGTGCCGATCACGGTCGTTGGGCGTCACACGCAGAGAAATTCTTTACGGAAACAGACCACCTCGTGCAGGTTGCCGGCATCAGCGTTGGTCAGATCAAGAAACTCAAAAGCGCCGGCATTGCCACCATGGCCGACCTCGCCAGCGCTTCGGGAAAAACCATTCCCAAGCTCGCGGGCGACTCGCTGGAAAAACTTGTCGGCCAGGCCCGGCTCCAGTGCCAGACACGCGCCGAACGGATCGCGAATTCCGATGCTCCGCCGTGCTACGAGATGCTGCCGCACATCGGCGCGAATGGTGAGCCCGTGGGCCTCGCCGCTCTTCCTCCCGATAATCCAGCAGACGTATTCTTCGACATGGAAGGCTACCCGTTGGTGGCTGGCGGGTTGGAGTATCTATTCGGTGCCAGCACGCGGAACGGGCAGCCCGACACTTTCGATTTCCGGGACTGGTGGGCGCACGACCGTGACGAGGAAAAGCGCGCATTCGAGGGCTTCGTGGACTGGGTATTCCAGCGCTGGCAGAGCGCGCCCGGAATGCACATCTATCATTACGCTGCCTACGAAGTCAGCGCGGTGCGGCGGTTGAGTACCCGGCATGATACCCGTCAGGATGAGGTGGATCAGCTCCTTCGGAACGAGGTGTTCGTTGATCTCTACCAGGTCGTCAGCCACGGCCTGCGCATTGGCGAGGGCAGTTACTCCATCAAGTCGGTCGAACGCCTCTACCGCCCGAAGCGCGCCACCGACGTAGCCACCGCCGCTGAATCCATCGTCCAATACGCCCGGTGGATCGAGAGCAAGCAGCCGCGTGATTGGGAAACGAGCGGCATCCTCAAGGGCATCCGCGACTACAACGAGGACGACTGTAAATCCACGGCTGAACTGTTGCAGTGGCTGAGAAAAATCGCCGGTGAAAACAAAATTGCCTCGGCTCATCCCGCAGCGGCCGCAGTCCCATCGGCACCACCAGTGTTGTCGCCTGAGGTCGTCGCCAGGCTGCAGACGGCGGAGAGCCTTCGCCAGCAGGGCGACGCGACCTCGGTGGTTCTTGCCGATTTGATCGATTTCCACCGCCGCGAAGAAAAGCCCATGTGGTGGCGAATGTTCGACCGCGCCGTGGCTACACCTGACGTCCTTCGCGACGACGCCGGCTGCATCGAGGGCGTTCAAGCCGTAGGATCGCCCGTGGTCGAGAAACAATCGCTCGTTCAAGAATACCGGTTCGATCCCGCGCAGGAATGCAAACTGGCCGCCGGGGACAAGTCCGACGTAATGTTCACCCATAACCTCGACGCCAAGTTCAAGCTGGTGGAGTTGGATGTGTCCTCAGGCAGACTGGTCCTAAAAATCGGCAGGAAGAGTTTGATCGACAAGTTGGGCGGTGCATTCCCCTCACAAGGCTCTCTACTTCCATACGAATACGTTCCCGCGCAGGCCATTCAGGCCGCGGTGACCGAAGTCGCCGCCCGGCACTTATCCGGAAACCTCCACGCGCCGGTCTCCGCGCTTTTGAACCGGGTGCCTCCCGCGGCACCGCTCCAAAATGCCGGCGAGACGTCAACGCAGGCCGGCATCCGTGTGACCGGCACCATGTCCGGCGGGTGCCTTGTGGTGCAGGGACCGCCCGGCACCGGCAAGACCTACACGGCCTCGCGAGTCATCGCTGCACTCCTCGCCGCCGGCCGATCAGTCGGTGTCTCGTCCAACAGCCACAAGGCGGTAGTGAATCTTCTGGCCGCTTGCGGCAAAGCAGCCAGCGAAACAGGTGCTGATTTTCGAGGAATTAAAGTCGGTGGCGATTCTGAGGATCCGCTTTTCTCGGCCAATCCCGGCCTGCGGCATATCGCGGACAATCCGGTCGGGCGCACCGCGTACAATGGAGGCATCGTCGGCGGAACCGCGTGGCTCTTCACGCGGCCGGAGTGGGAAGGCGTGCTCGATTTCCTTTTCATCGATGAAGCCGGGCAGGTCTCACTGGCCAACGCCGTGGCAATGTCCCGCTGCGCGCAGAATCTCGTGCTCCTCGGCGACCAGATGCAGCTCGAACAGCCCATTCAGGGCTCCCATCCCGGTGATGCGGGACTTTCCGCCCTACAATACGCCCTCAAGGATACCGCCGCCAGCCGACCGGATGCGCCGGTGCTTCATGCCGTCGTGCCCGCCGACTACGGATTGTTCCTCGGCGAATCAAGACGGATGCACCCGTCGGTTTGCCGCTTCATCTCCGAAAGCATTTACGAAGGACGTCTGGCTTCCCATGCCGACTGTGCGCAGCAAAGAATCGTGGTCCCGCCAAATGCCGGACGATTCATTACTTGCGAGACCGGGATCATCTTCAGCGGCATCGAGCACGATGGCAACATTCAGCGGAGTGACGAAGAGGTCGAACGCGTGAAGGCCATTTACGAGGAAATGCTGGGCCGTCCCTACACGGCCAAAGATGGCACCACGAAACCCCTCGCCCTTGAGGACTTCTTGTTCATCGCCCCTTACAACGCTCAGGTCCGCGCCCTTCAGGCCGCATTGCCCGCAGGTGCCCGCGTCGGGAGCGTGGACAAATTCCAAGGAATGGAAGCCCCGGTCTGCATCCTCTCGCTGTGTTCCAGCTACGGCGAATACGGCTCCCGGGGTCTCGCGTTCATCCTCGACCGCAACCGTATCAACGTCGCCATCTCCCGTGCCAAGTGTCTGGCTGTCGTTGTCGCGGATCCCCGCATCGCCAGCGCCACCGCCGGATCGCTGGACGAAATGAGGCTCATCAATCTGCTTTGTAAATTGGCCCATCCCTCCACCTCGAACTGAACGCATGACCGCCGCCACCGTCATCGCTGCCCTTTGTCTCCCCGCCGACGCGCGGGTGGAGCAGCGCGTGCCGAAGAAGCTGCTGGTGGAAAACGGCGCACCCACTGCCGCCGATAAACGCCAGATCAACGAGGGGATCGAGGAACTCCACTGGATTGCCGCGCTCAAGCCCGCCACCATCGGGGTTCCGGTCTTCCGCGACGATACCCGCGAGTATTTGGAAATCGCCGTGCTCTCGGTCATGCTCCGCGCGGGAGCCAAGGCCCCACGCCTCGCTGAGCTGATTCACCGCGCCATTCCCTACCCTCTTCTCCTCATCCTGAGCGAGCCACTCGGCATCAGCCTTTCCCTCTGCCACCTGCGCTGGTCCCAAGGCCATGCGGGCCAGATGGTTTTGGACGGCAGTCCGTCCCGGGCCTTGCTGGAGTCCACCCACCCGTCGTGCGCCCCCTTCCTTTCCGCTCTCGATGTCACCTCCCAACCCCGGGGAGATCTCCACGCCTTTTATGACGGATGGTTGCGCTGTTTTGACGCCTACGCCGCCGCCCAGGTCACCTCCACCTTCACCCTGTGCGAGACCTCCATCGCCGGAGATGCCCGCCGGTCCGCCTTGGCAGACCATGACCGCCTCACCCGCGAGATCGCGGCCCTCCGCGCCCAGGCAGGTAGGGAAACCCAACTCAATCGCAGGGTGGAGTTGAATCTCCAACTGCACCGGCTTGAAGCCAGCCGCGCCGCCGCCGATAGGCTTCTTTAATCCATCCCTTTCCTCCCATGCAGAAACTCACCGCCGCCGACCCCGAAACCAAATCCCCCGACCTCGCCGCCGCGAACCTCGCTGCGCTTCGGGCGCTCTTCCCTGGACTCGTCACCGAGGGGCCGGACGGCGTGGCCGTGAATCTCGACGTGCTCAAGCAGCTCGTGGGAGACCAGACCGTCACCGATGCCGAGGAGAAATATGGCCTCAATTGGCATGGCAAACGCCGCGCCCGCCAGCTCGCCCTCACCCCCTCCACCGGCACCCTGCGTCCCTGCCCGGAAGATAGCGTGGATTGGGACACCACCCAGAACCTCATGATCGAAGGCGACAACCTCGAAGTCCTCAAGCTCCTCCAGAAATCCTACGCCGGGAAAGTGAAGCTCATCTACATCGACCCGCCCTACAACACCGGCAAGGACTTCGTCTATCCCGACAACTTCCAGGACAACATCAAAAACTACCTCGAACTCACCGGCCAGACCGGCGAAGGCGGCAAGAAACTCACCTCCAACACCGAAGCCTCCGGCCGCTTCCACACCGACTGGCTCAACATGATGTATCCCCGCCTTAAGCTCGCGCGGAATCTACTGCGCGAGGACGGGGTGATTTTCATCAGCATTGATTCCAGCGAAGCTGCGAACTTGCGATCCCAGATGGACGACGTGTTTGGCGCGGAGAACTTCATCGGCTTACTGCCAACGGTGATGAACCTCAAAGGAAACAACGATGCCTTCGCATTCTCAGATACGCACGAGTTTACGGTCGCCTATGCAAAGCAGCGTGATGCCTGTAAAGTAAATGAGCTTCCTGTGCCTGATGATGACCTTGATGACTGGGAGGAAGACGAAAGAGGCTTATTCAAAAGAGCCGACACGTTACGGAGGACGGGGCAAGATGCATCGAGGGAACGTCGACCAAACGGATGGTTTCCTGTATTCATTTCCGCCGATGGTTTTGTTTATGCGACGGATGATGACAAACCCCGTTCACCCGCAGATGAAGCAATTTGGCCAACCAATGAAGCGGGCGAACAATTATCGTGGACTTGGGGGAAACAGAAAATTAAAGATGAGCCTCATAACCTAGTTATCGTCGAAGGAAGAAGCGGAAAAAACATCTATAAAAAACAACGCCCTGGATTGGGAGACCTGCCATCGAGCAAGCCGAAGTCACTGCTCTACAAACCAGAATACAGCAGCAGCAACGGAACTGCCGAAATTGGAGTGCTTTTCGGCAGCAAGGTTTTCGATAGTCCACCAAAACCACGTTCGTTGATTCGTGACTTTCTGCAAATTGGCGGGGACAAGGATTCGCTGATCTTGGACTTCTTTGCAGGCACCGGGACCACGGGGCACGCTGCCATGGCATTGAATGCCGGAGATCGTGGAACAAGGCGTTTCATCTTGGTGCAGCTCCCTCAGCCCTTGGATACGACGATTAACGAGCAGAAAGTGTCGGCATCATTTTGCGACGAAATCGGCAAACCACGCAACATTGCCGAACTGACGAAAGAACGCCTGCGCCGGGCCGGGAAGAAGATTCGGGAGGAAAACCCGCTGTTCGCTGGCGACCTCGGCTTCCGCGTCTTCAAGCTCGCCAGCAGCAACATCCGGGCGTGGGAGCCGGACCGCGACAACCTCGCCGAAACCCTCGAAGCCTCCATCGAGCACCTCAAGACCGACCGCACCGAGCAGGACATTCTCTTCGAGCTACTCCTCAAGCTTGGCCTCGACCTCTGCGTGCCGATTGAAACGAAGAAGGTCGAAGGGGCCAAGAAGCAGGCGCATGAAATCCACTCTATCGGCGGCGGCTCCCTGCTCGTCTGCCTCTCCCCCGCAATCCCGCAGCCCGACGTAGAGCCACTGGCCCTCGGCCTCGTGGCCTGGCACAAGGAGCTGAAGCCCGCTGGCGAAACCACCGTCGTCTTCCGTGACAGCGCCTTCGCCGACGACGTGGCCAAGACCAACCTCACCGCCATCCTCCACCAGCACGGCCTCGAAACCGTGAGGAGCCTGTAGCAGACTGCATCAAAATGAATCAAAAATTGATTGACGCGAGTGGAGGGCTGGTGAAGGATGAGGACATCAAACCCGCCGCGCCTCTGCTTGCATGCGAAATTCGGCGGGTGTTTTTTTGCCGGTATGCTTCGCCCCCACAGAGAGGGGGCCCGGCATGATCTACCCGAAGCAGGCTCTGACGCTGGAGCAACAGGCCGATCAACTAATCGGTCGTGGTCTGATGGCGGAACGCGGTGAATTGATCGAACGACTGAAGGTCGTGAATTATTACCGGCTGAGCGGCTACCTCTACGCCTTCCGGGTTCGAGATGCGGCGGGCAAGGTGACAGACTCATTTAGGCCTGGTACCACTCTGGATATGGTGTGGCGGCGCTATAATTTCGACCGCAGATTGCGTGTCATTCTGCTGGATGCCATTGAGCGGATTGAAGTGGCCGTGCGGACACGGCTCGTATATCACTTTGTGCAGGTTCATGGACCCTTCGGTCATTTAAGCGAAGGAAACTTGCCGGGATTCAAAAGGCTCTCCTGCCGGGAAAAACTTCGGAGGAGTTTGAAGGCGCTACTACAACGGAAAGACTGGCCGCGCTCGGACCACAAGCAGTGGCTGGCCAAACTGCAAGCAGAGAAAAACCGATCCAGCAAAGCCAAAAGCGCGTTCACCGTTCATTTCGAGACAACCTACGGGGACAAACATCCGTATCTGCCGCTTTGGGTGGCATGCGAACTGATGACCTGTAACACCGTCCTGACTTTTGCCAATGCGGTGGACAGATCGGTCGTGAGGCGGGTGGCAGAAGACTTTGGCTTTTCGGATGATCAATTGCTTTCGTGGACGAAAGGCATTTTCACGTTAAGGAATGCCTGCGCCCACCACGCTCGTATTTGGAACCGTGTCGGTGGAGCCACGCCGGGAATACCCGGCAATAAGAACAATAACCCCGCGTGGTATTGCCAGCCACGCTTTGCACCGGACCGGATCGGCCACGTCCTTTGCGTCTGCCATCACTGGCTTGGCAAAGTCAGCACCACCAGCCTTTGGAAACACCGTTTGTTTGCTCTTTTTGACGAATATCCCGAAATCCCCCTCGCTGAAATGGGGCTGCCTGCCGCCTGGCGGACCCATCCCCTCTGGCTTTGACGATCATGAAACTCCATTTCGAACCGAATCTCGACTACCAACTTCAAGCCATCGACGCGGTCTGCGACCTCTTCCATGGGCAGGAAATCTGCCGCACGGAATTCACCGTGACCCATGATGCGAATGATCTCCAGACCCGAATGGCGTTCGCCGAAAACGATCTTGGCATCGGGAACCGCTTGACCCTGCTCGACGACGAGTTGCTGGCCAACCTGCACGCTATCCAGCTCCGCCACGGTCTCGCGCCCTCGGCCTCAATGGCATCGGGCGATTTCACCGTGGAGATGGAGACGGGCACCGGGAAAACCTACGTATATCTGCGCACCGTCTTTGAACTAAACAAGCGCTACGGCTTCACCAAATTCGTCATCGTGGTGCCCTCGGTGGCAATCAAGGAGGGTGTTTATCATACCATCGAAACGGCGGCGGAGCACCTCAAGTCGCTCTACGCAGGCGTCCCGTTCGACTTCTTCCTCTATGACTCAGCCAAGCTTGGCCAGGTGCGCAACTTCGCCACCAGCCCGCAGATTCAGATCATGGTAATGACAGTCGGTGCCATCAATAAGTTCGGCGACGAGCAGCAGGCGCAAACCGAGGAAGCCGATGAAGCCGCCCGCCGCGAGAAGTCGAAGAACGTGATGTATCGCCCCAGCGAGAAGACCGGCGGCGAGAAACCCATCGACCTGATCCGCGCCACCCGCCCCATCCTCATCGTGGACGAACCGCAGAGCGTGGAAGGCGGCCTTGACGGCAAAGGCAAGAAGGCCATGGAGCGCATGAACCCGCTCTGCAACCTGCGCTATTCCGCGACGCCGAAAGAAGCGCACCACATGGTGTTCAAGCTGGATGCGGTGGACGCCTACGAGCGCAAGCTGGTGAAGCAGATCGAAGTGGCCGCAGCCACCGTGGAAGGCGGGCACAACAAGCCGTATGTGAGGTTGATTTCCGTGAAGAATCTTCGCGGCGTCATCACCGCCAAGGTTGAACTCGATACGCAGGCGGGGCACGGCGTGGCCCGCAAAGAAGTCACCGTGCAGGATGGCGACAATCTGGAAATGACCACCGGGCGTGCGGTTTATCACGATTGCCGCGTGGGCGAAATCCGCGTGGCCAGGGGCGATGAGTTTCTCGAACTCCGCTACCCCGGCGGCGAAGTCTATCTCCGACCCGGCCAAGCCTATGGCGATGTGGAACCGCTGGCCGTGCAGCGCCAGATGATTCACCGCACCATCAAAGAACACCTCGACAAGGAAAAGCGCCTCGCCCCGCAAGGCATCAAGGTCTTGAGCCTGTTTTTTATCGACGCCGTGGAAAAATACCGGCACTACGATGACGACGGCAACCCGGTGAAGGGCGACTACGCCCGCATCTTCGAGGAGGAATATCGCCGCCTCGCCAAGCATCCCGATTACCAAGTCCTCTTCAAGGAAGTGGACGTGACGACCGCCGCCGAGGACGTTCACAACGGCTACTTCTCCATCGACAAGAAGAAGGTTGGCACGAAGACGGTGGAAGTTTTCAAAGACACCAGAGGTACCACGGCGGCGGACGACGACACCTACAGCCTCATCATGCGGGACAAGGAGAAGCTGCTGAGTTTCGAGACTCCGCTAAAGTTCATCTTTTCCCACTCCGCCCTGCGCGAGGGCTGGGACAATCCGAACGTCTTCCAAATTTGCGCCCTGCGTGAAATGTCGTCGGAGCAACAACGCCGCCAGACCATCGGGCGCGGCCTGCGCCTCTGCGTGAACCAGCAAGGCGAGCGCCTGCGCGGCTTCGAGATCAACACGCTGACGGTCATCGCCACCGAAAGCTACGAGCAGTTTGCCGAGAGTCTGCAAAAAGAGATCGAGCAAGAGACGGGCATTCGCTTCGGCGTCGTAGAAACGCATCAATTCGCCGGAATCTCCGCTACGGGAGCCGACGGCCAGCCCGCGCCACTGGGCTTCGAGCAATCGAAAGTCCTCTGGGAGCATCTGAAAACCGCCGGTCTCGTGAATGCCCAAGGCAAAGTGCAGGACGCACTGCGCAAGGCGCTCAAGGACGGCACGCTGACTCTGCCGGAACCCTTCACCGCCCAACTGCCGCAGGTGAAGGAGATTCTCCGGAAGCTGGCGGGGCGACTCGAAATCAAGAACGCCGACCATCGTAAGCAGGTGAGAACGCGCCAAGCCGTGCTGCAAGGAGCGGACTTCAAGGCACTGTGGGACCGCATCAAACACAAGACCACCTACCGCGTTCAGTTCGACAACGAAGCACTGCTCAGAACATGCATCGCGTCGCTTAAGGACGCGCCACCCATAGCCAAAACCCGCTTGCAGTGGCGCAAGGCGGACCTCGCCATCGGGCGTTCCGGCGTGGACACGAAGGAAACGGTCACGTCCGCGCCTGTGACCCTCGACGAAGGTGACATCGAACTGCCCGACGTCCTCACCGACCTCCAGGATAAGACCCATCTAACCCGCCGCAGCATCTACCGCATTCTGGTGGAGAGTGAACGGCTCAACGATTTCAAACGCAACCCGCAGCAATTCATCGAACTCGCCGCCGAGATCATCAACCGCAGCAAGCGCATGGCCCTGGTGGACGGCATCAAGTACCAGCGCATCGGAGCCGAGCAATACTATGCCCAGCAACTCTTCGAGACCGAGGAACTCACCGGCTACCTCAAGAACATGATCAACGCGGATAAGAGTGTCCACGAACAGGTTATTTACCAATCCGACACCGAGCGCACCTTCGCCGAGCAACTGGAGAAAAACGAAGCCATCAAGGTTTACGCCAAACTCCCCGGCTGGTTCAAAGTCCCAACGCCCCTCGGACCCTACAACCCCGACTGGGCCGTCCTCGTGGACAAAGACGGCACCGAGCGCCTTTACTTCGTCGTCGAAACCAAAAGCAGCCTTTTCACCGACGACCTCCGCGACAAAGAAAGCGCCAAGATCAAATGCGGTGAAGCCCACTTTGCCGAACTCGCTACCCACAACACCCCCGCCGCTCGTTTTCTCAAAGCAACGAAGCTCGACGACTTTCTCGCAAAGTGCTGATTCGCCAGTCCTGCCGCCAGTTTAGCTCCCCCCCCCCAGGATGACTCCCGAAGAATCT
>JAGNEJ010000002.1 GCA_018003315.1 Verrucomicrobiales bacterium | reverse complement strand
AGTCATCCAACGTTATCAACGTCAAACCAACTCATGAACACCAACTCATCACTCAACCGCCGGATGCGGAACCGCACGTCCGGTGGTGTGGGAGGACGGCGGGGGTAACCCCGCCTCCTACCCGATTCCTTCAATCCCCCGCCCACGCGTTGGACGGAAACGCCACCGCAGGTAAACGGCAGCCGGAGCATGCTCAGTGGGCTTCCGCAAATTTGCGACGGCCTGTGCGTTGACGCTGAGGCAAATTCGGGCAATCTTCCCGCATGAATCGCACCGCCGTCATTGCCTCCGCCTGCTGGCTCACCAGCCTGCTTGGCGCGGGGTGGGTTGGACGCACCTGGTTTCCGGCCGCACCGGGAACCGGGGAATCAGCAGAGGGCATTCATTCGAAAACTCATGCCGGACGCACCGCAGGACACACGGCGGCACCCAGGGCAGGCGGCTCTGCCGCGGGCGGTGCGGCGGCTGACGGGAAGACGGCCGGAGACCGCTGGGGGAGGCTGTGGACGGATCCAAAAATCGCGGCTGGAGACCGACTGGACGGCGTGCTGGCGCTGGAGGATCCGGTGGAAAAGATGGAGGCGTTTCTGGCGCTGATGCATTCCTTGGGCGGGACGGAGGATTTTGCAGAAGCTGCGGGTAAATTGATGGAGGATTTCAACCCCCGGAGCCGCGGACGGGAACTCTCCATGCTCATGACGGAATGGGCCAAGCGCGATCCAAGGGCCGCTGCGGACCATGCCGGAAAACTGGGCAACTGGACAGGCCGCTATGCCGCTTACAGCGTGCTGCAGCAGTGGGCCAAGGACGATCCAGACGCCGCGAAGGGCTGGGCCATCGAAGCCGGCAAGGACCTCAGCAAGGACGAGGGGAACTGGTACATGGTGGGCGTCATCGCCGGACTTTCCCGGACAGACCTCACCACAGCCTCGCAATGGGCGGAAGCACAGCCGCGGAGCAAAGCCCGCGGCGAAATCATGGACAAGTTGCTGGAGGAGCATGTCAAGCAACGGGGACTGGACTCCGCCCAGGCGTGGGTCACCGGACTTCCGGAAAGCACCTTTCGCGACGGGGTCACCCGCAAGGTGGCATGGCGGCTGACCGAGCAGAACCCGGCAGACAGTTCCCGATGGATTTCCGCACTGCCTAACACCGAAGGAAAATGGGATGCGGCGAATGATCTCATGGAGCAATGGGCCGGAAAGGATCCAAACGCGGCTGGCACCTGGCTGAAGCAGTATGCCCCGTCACCCGAAACCGACGAACCCCGACAGACTTTTGCCTGGCGCATCCGCGAAAAAGACCGGGAATCCTCGCTGGCCTGGGCGGGAACGATCACCGATGCGGGACGCAGAGAGAAAACCACCATCGACCTGCTCCGTGACTGGAACCGGCAGGACCCTGGCGGGGCCCGCAGCTACGCGCAACAGATGAACTTGCCAGAGGAAACCCAGCGGCGCGTTTTCAACTGAACCGCACCGCGTTTTGTTGGCTTACGGGCAAGGAAGCCGACAGCACAGTCATCCCATGCGCCGGTTCCTGCTCCTCCTCATTTCCCTGCTGGGCATTTCCTTCCGCACGGATGCGGCCGGCCCGCCGAATGTCATTTTGATTCTCGCCGATGATCTCGGCTACGGTGATTTGGGGTGCTACGGCGCCAAGGGCTACGCGACACCCCACATCGACAGGCTGGCAGCGGAGGGAGTCCGTTTCACCGACTTTTATGTGAGCAGCGCCGTCTGCTCCGCCTCGCGGGCCGCCCTCATGACCGGGTGCTATCATGAACGGGTGGGCGTTCGCGGTGCGCTGGGTCCAAACGCGAAACGGGGACTGGCCCCGGAGGAACAGACGATCGCCGAAATCCTGAAAGCAAAGGGCTATGCGACCGGCATGGCCGGAAAATGGCACCTGGGCGACCGTCCCGGCCTGCTGCCGGTCTCCCAGGGCTTCGATGAATACCTGGGCCTTCCCTATTCCAATGACATGTGGCCGGAACACCCGGATACGAAAGCCTTTCCGAAACTGCCCATGATCGAAGGGGAGCGCGTCGTGGATGCGGAAGTCACCGCCGAAGACCAGCACCAACTGACCACGCGCTATACGGAACGGGCCGTGCAGTTCATTCGCCGCAACCGGGAGCGTCCGTTTTTTTTCTATCTGGCCCACAGCATGTGCCATGTGCCGCTCTTCGAGTCTGGAAAATTCGCCGGAAAGTCTGCCCGCGGCCTGTTCGGGGATGTGCTGCAGGAAATGGACTGGAGCACGGGGGAAATCATGAAATGCCTCGCCGAATGCGGCCTGACAGAAAACACCCTTGTCATCTTTACGTCGGACAACGGCCCCTGGCTTTCCTATGGCGACCATGCCGGATCAGCCGGGCCGTTGCGTGAAGGCAAAGGCACTTCCTACGAGGGAGGCGTCAGGGAACCCATGATCGCCCGCTGGCCGGGAAAAATCCCCGCAGGCAGCACCTGCAAAACGCCGGCCATGAACATTGACATCCTGCCGACGCTCGCAGCCTTGACCGGCGCTTCCCTGCCGGACCGGCGCATCGATGGCCGCGACATCACTCCGCTGTTCACCGGGCAGGCCGGCGCGCAGTCGCCGCATGAGGCGTATTTCTTTTACTATGCCAGCAACGAGCTGCAGGCCATGCGCTCCGGACCGTGGAAGCTCATCTTCCCGCACACCACCCGCACCATGAACGGCCAGCAGCCGGGAAAAGGCGGGATTCCGGGCCGGTACAAGCCGCTCAAGACAGGCCTGGAACTCTATCATCTCGACGATGACATCGGAGAATCCAGGAACCTGGCGGCGGAAAAGCCGGAGATCGTTTCCCGCCTTCAGAAGCAGGCGGATGTCATGCGCAGCGATCTGGGTGACTCACTGACAAAGGCAAAGGGCAGTCATGTGAGAGGGGGTGGCTGAGCAGGCGGCGATTCCGCAGGAAAGTAACTTGGAGCGGAACTGCCCCCGTGCCATGCTCCGCCGATGCAAAGCAGATACCACCATGTTGCCGCAGCCTGCGGACTGTCTGTTCTGATGGCCTTTGCGGCCGCCGGAAATCCGTTGAAAAGCCTGCCGGACGGGAAACTTCCGAACGATGCGCGACTGGCCCCGCCCAAAGATCTGGATGGGTATTTTCCGCTGGCGGTGCCAGGCTCTCCGAAGGCTTGGCAGCAGCGCCGGGCGGACGTGCGCCAGCAATTGCTGGTGGCGTTGGGCTTGCATCCCCTGCCGCAAAAGCCGGAACTCAATCCGGTGATCCACGGACGCCGGGACATGGGGGACTACACCGTCGAAAAGGTGTATTTTGAAAGTCTCCCCGGCTTTTATGTGACGGGCAACCTGTATCGCCCGCGGCAGGCAAATGGAAATATGCCCGGCATTCTCTGTCCGCATGGGCACTGGCCAAACGGACGCTTCATGAGCCTGGGAGATGCGGAGGCTCAAAAAGAGATGACCGGCGGAGCAGAGGCGTTTCTTTGCGCCGCAAAAAGCCCGCTCCAGGCCCGGTGCATCCACCTGGCCCGCATGGGGTGTGTGGTGTTTCACTACGACATGATTGGCTACGCAGACAGCGTGCAGCTCTCCATGGATTTGGCGCACAAATTCGGCAAAACCCGTCCGCAGATGAACGACCCCAAAGGCTGGGGGCTGTTCAGTCCGCTGGCCGAAGGTCATCTCCAGAGCATCATGGGACTGCAGGCGTGGAACTCGATCCGCGCCCTGGACTTCCTGACAACGCTGCCCGGAGTGGATGCCGCGCGGATCGGCGTGACCGGCGCCAGCGGCGGAGGCACGCAGACGTTCATCCTGGGCGCGATCGATGACCGGCCTGCGGTCGCGTTTCCCGCCGTCATGGTCAGCACCGCGATGCAGGGCGGCTGCACCTGTGAAAATGCCAGCCTGCTTCGGATCAGAACCGGGAATGTGGAATTCGCCGGCCTGTTCGCTCCCAAACCGCTGGCGATGACTTCAGCCAAAGACTGGACGGAGGAAATGGAAACGAAGGGGTTTCCGGAACTCAAACGGCTCTATGCGATGCTGGGGGTTCCGGACAATGTCAGTCTTTCCCCGTTGACCCAGTTTGGCCACAACTACAACCATCCGAGCAGAAAGGCGATGTATGCCTGGTTTGCCAAACACCTGCTCCACCAGGCGTCCGCGCCGGAGGAAAGGGAATTTCAACACCTGCGACCGGAGGAACTGACGGTGTGGGATGAGGCGCATCCGAAACCGGAAGGCGGCGAGGCGTTTGAGAAGAAACTGACCGCACAGTGGTGCGCACTGAGCACTGCCGCCCTGCAAAACAACCGGGAAGCGGAAGTGACCGGATTGCGCACCCTCTTCGGACGCACGGCGGAGACGGTTGGAAAAACCAGTTTCACACTAACAACAAAACACGACCGCGGAGCCTGGCTGGAAATGACCGGACTGGTGCGCAACGAAACGCATGGCGAGGAACTGCCGGCCGCCTTCCTGCACCCGAAGAACTGGAATGGCCGTGTCGTCCTGTGGGTGACTTCCGCTGGCAAACAGAGCCTGGCCGGTCCGGACGGCAGTCCGCCGCCGCCGGTAAAAAAACTGCTGGATGCGAACTGTTCGGTAGCCGCAGCGGACCTGCTGTTTCAGGGTGAATTCACGCCGGATGGGAAGGCCCCAACGAAAAACCGCCGGGTGGCCAATCCCCGTCTGGCCGCTGCCTACACCTATGGCTACAATGATCCGCTGTTTGCCCAGCGCACCCACGATCTCCTGACCATGATCGAATTTGTCAGGCAGGACGAACATGCGCCGAAGGCTGTCACCCTGGCAGGGAGCGAGGGCGGAGGGCCATGGGCCGCAGCGGCAGGATTCCTGGCAGGGAATGCGGTCCGGGACATCGTGGTGGACCTGCAGCATTTTTCATTCGCAGCCATCAATGACGTGTATGACCCCGATATCGTTCCGGGCATCTTGAAATACGGCGGCCTGGATGGCCTGCTGGGCCATGCTGAAGCGAAAGTCATCCGCGCCGAATCTGCGGAGGATGCCGCCCGGCGGATTGTGGCGGGAAGCGCGGCAACACAATGACCTGCCGGCCCATGAAAGGCGGATTGGCGATTGCCACGCCGCGGAGTTCGGGTATCGGACGCCATGACCACGCCCCCCACGCCATCGCCTGCCAGGGCTCTTCGCATTGTGTTGAAATTCGGCACCGGAATCCTCACGGAAACCGGTTCGCCGAATCTGGACGGGGCGCAGGTGTGGAAACTGCTGCGCGAGGTGGCGGCGATCCGGCGGGCCGGGCATGACATCATTGTTGTCACCAGCGGCGCAGTGGCTGCGGGATTGAATGTCATGGGTTACCCGCAGCGTCCCGCGGAAATGGCGGCACTGCAGGCCTGTGCCGCGGTTGGCCAGTCACGCTTGATGCACTTTTACGAGCAGGTCCTGCGGGAATGGAACCTGCATGTCGGACAGATGCTGGTGACCCATGAGGATTTTGAAATTGCCGAACGCCAGCTGCACATTCGCAACACCCTCGGCGAGTTGTTGCGCAACCGCGCGGTGGTCCCAGTTTTCAACGAAAACGATTCGGTGGCCATTGAGGAAATCCGCTTTGGCGACAACGATGCACTGAGCGCCAGCGTGGCGGTGCTGGCCCGGGCGGACCTGCTGGTGCTTCTGACCAGCGTGGACGGCCTGATGCCGCCCGGTGGGTCCGGCATCGTGCGCGAAGTTCGCGACATGCAGGAGGTCGCCGGATTCGCCCGCAGCGAAAAGGGTGATTTCTCCGTTGGAGGCATGGAATCCAAGCTCGCTGCCGTTCAGAAGGCCGTGGAGCATGGCGTGGAAACGGTGATCGCCAGCGGACGCCGGCCACAGCAGTTGGCAGATCTCATCGCCGGCCAGGGCATCGGAACGCGCTTTTTCCCGGCCAGAAATGTGCCGGTGGTATGAGTCTGCCGGCCGGTGAATCTCTGAAAAATTGCACTGGCAGGAAGTGACAATCCGCCAAGATTGAGCGACGAAAATTTTTACCGTTCGGGAACCCATCCATCATACATCCTGCATGAAACGCATTCTGATCATCGGCGCCGGCGGAGTCGGACGGGTCGTGGCGCACAAGGTTGCTGCCGAGAAAAAGTCTTTCAGCGAGATCCTGCTCGCCAGCCGGACGCAGGCCAAATGCGACGCCATCGCCAAGGATGTGAAACGGAAGTTGAAGCGAACCCTGCGGACGGCCGCCGTCGATGCGGATGATGCCAAGGCCACCGCCAAACTGATCCGGGAATTCAATGCGGACATTGTCATCAACGTGGCGCTGCCCTATCAGGATTTGTCGATCATGGACGCCTGCCTGGCGGCGGGGGCGCACTACATCGACACGGCGAACTACGAGCCGCCGGACACCGCGAAATTCGAATACAAATGGCAGTGGGCTTACCGCGACAAATTTGCAAAGGCGGGCCTGATGGCCCTGCTGGGCGCGGGATTCGACCCCGGACAGACGAACATTTACTGTGCCCATGCGCTGAAGCATGCATTCGACCAGATCGAGACCGTTGACATTGTGGACTGCAATGCGGGCAGCAACGGCCTTCCCTTCGCCACCAATTTCAATCCGGAAATCAACATCCGCGAAGTGACCGCCAAGGGGCGGTTTTTCCGCAAGGGGCGGTTCCATGAAACGGAGCCGATGGCCGTCAGCACGGAATTTGATTTCCCCGGAGTCGGGCCGAAGAAAATGTTCCTGCTCTATCATGAAGAACTGGAATCGCTCTCGAAAAACATCCCCGGAGTGAAGCAGATGCGCTTCTGGATGACCTTTTCCGAAAACTACCTCACCCACCTGCGCGTCCTGCAGAACGTGGGGATGACCAGCATCAAGCCCATCAACTACGAGGGGCGGGAAATCGTGCCCTTGCAATTTTTGAAAGCGGTGCTGCCGGATCCGGGCAGTCTGGGCGCCAAGACCGTGGGCAAGACGAGCATTGGCTGCGTCATGTCAGGAACCAAAAACGGGAAGCCCCGCCACTGCTTCATCTACAACATTTGCGACCACGAGGAATGCAATGAGGAAACCGGTGCCCAGGCGGTGAGCTATACAACCGGGGTGCCTGCGGCGCTTTCCGCAAAGCTCCTCGCGGATGGGACCTGGCTGCGTCCGGGCGTCTGGAACATCGAGGAACTCGACCCGGATCCGTTCATGGGAAAAATCGGCGACTGGGGGCTGCCGTGGGAGATGAAGGTGCTGCGCCGCAATCCGCTGGAAAAGGTGAAGCACTGACCATTCCGCGTGCCGACCGGCAGCCGTGTTTGCCATGCCAAATTTCTGCCGGAGTTCGGTGTCAAATGCCTTGCGCCGCTGCGGCCTTCCATCCGGCTGCCAAATGGCGCAACCCAAAGAGCGGGGTCGTTTTCCACAGTGTTTCCTCAAACCACAGGTTGCCCACCCAGTCGTCGTCGAATCCCGCCGGAACAGGGCGGAATGCGGTTCACTGGGCGCTCAGATGCCGGTTGGCAAAGGCAATGTAGGCCTTCCAGTCTTCCGGTGTCACGTCGTGCTTTCCAGTGCGCAGGTGGTAACCGACTGTGCTTTCGAGCAGTTTGTCCGCTGCGGGCATTTCCACGGAGGCCAGTCCCGTTTTGCCCAGCAGGACAAAGGCGGGTGAGGCGTGGAAGGCACTGAGGAATTCCCCACGGGGATCCGCCCACAGATCTTCCGTGGCCGAACAGACCAGCAGTGGACGCGGGGCGATGGCGGCCAGCAGCCAGTGCTGGTCGAAGGCCAGGGCGGATTCGTTATTGTTATATTTGCGGAAATGTTTGCAGAACCAGTGGGGAAAGGAGGTGTTGATGCGGTCAACCGTTTCTCCGAACACGCGCTTGCTCAGCGCGGCGCCGCCGCAGCCGGAATCATTGGAAATGACCAGCGCAAAGCGCTCATCGGTGGCGCCCGCCCACAGCGCGGTTTTTCCCAATCGCGAATGTCCCATGCAGATGATTCGACGGGAGTCGATGGCGGAGTCCGTTTCGAAATAGCTCATGCCTAACCGCAAACCCCAGGCCCAGGCGGCGACGCTTCCCCAGGCACCGTCGCCGTGTTCTGCCTCCCATTTCGGATATTGGGACATGACGCCCTTGCGATACTCGGCAGGGTCATCCGGGGCGATGTCGCCGTAGTAGGCGGTGGCCACGCCATAGCCAGCGCGCAATGCCAACTCCAGCGGATAGCGGGACGCTTCGCTGCCGCGCGATTGTTCCGTGGCGCGATGGTCGGTGATGCCGTTTTTGGCATTGTTGCGCATCCATGACCGGCACAGTGGAATGTCAGTGTCTGCTGTGGTCCCGTGGTTGCCTTCAAAGTTCAGACCCCAGAAAAGCGGAACCGGTTTGGTGATGGCCGCAGGAAGGAAAATGAGAACGTCCATCGAATGACCTGCCTCGTTGTCGGAAAAATACACCGTGACCTGCTTGCGGCGCGCCAGTCCATTGAGAGCCGGCATCTCCTCTCCAGTGAGTTTCCATTTCACCCGGGCGGGCAGCGGCGGGGCCTTTCCGTATTCCTCCGCCTCCAGTATTGTCAGGATTTCCGTCCGGCGCATTTTCCATTCCTGCGGATTCGAGACGCGGCGGCCGTCCGTGAAAGCGAGCAGATCCGGCAATTGGTACGGCGGGACCTTTTCCTCGTCGTAATTGAATCCGGCAGGCTGGGCGGCGGCAAGGATGGCGGACGCAGCGGTCATGGCGAGGCAAACTGGGAGAATCTGCATGTGGTGCAGTGTAGGAGCATTTTCGGCACCGGCAATCGCCGCATCTCCGGGAGCAGTGTGGCTTTGGGGTGCTGGGGGAGGGGAACTGCGGTCAACACCCTCGATTTCCCGAGGTGATGTCAGGCTCCCCGTTTGAATTTCTCCCGAAACCGGCGTACCAACAAACCGGCCGGCCCACAATGGGCCGCAGTGGAGACGACGCCATGCCGCACCGTTTTATTGTCGATCGGATTTTCCCCGCATCCCTCACTCGGCGAAATTGGCTGGGGGGCGCGGCCTGTTCCCTGCTCATGGCTGGTTGTCGGCGGAGCGAGGTCGCTGGGAAACCAGGAGTGGGGCAGGCTGCAGGCAAACTGCGTCAGGAAATTTATGTCTGGCAGCGGCTGTGGACACCGGCTGTGGCGGCATCCGTCACCATGGCGCAGGAGCGTGGACTGGGCCTGTCCATTCTGGCGGCTGAGGTGGAATGGTCGGAAGCACAGCCGCGGCTGATCCGCCCAAAAGTGGACTGGAAGCGGGCAGCACACGCTTCGGGTGGTGTTGGTCTGGCGGTGCGCATCGGTCCGTGGAGTGGACCGTTTGGAGCGGAAGATGCGGTGACCCGTCGAATTTCAGGATGGATCAGGGAGACCCTAACCCAGGCGCGGGAGGGCGGTTGCGAACCGGTCGAACTGCAGATCGACTTCGACGCGGCCACTACGAAACTCGCGGGCTACCGGAACTGGCTGCGGGTGTTCAGGAAGGCGGTGACGCCGCTGCCTGTTTCCTGCACGGCCTTGCCGGATTGGCTGCGTTCGCCGCTGCTTCAGGAAATGGTCCGGGAATGCGGAAGCTATGTCCTGCAGGTTCATGCGGTGGAACGAGCCAGGGCGGACGAGGCGGCTCCACGTCTCCTCCACGCCGATTCCGCGCGGCGATGGGTGGAACAGGCCGCGGCTCTGGGGGTGCCCTTTCGGGTGGCGCTTCCCACTTACCGTTCCGTGGTGGGTTTCGATGCCGACGGAAAAATTGTGGGCATCGACTCGGAAGGACCTGCGCGCGTCTGGCCGCGGGGGACCAAGGTGGTGACCTTTGTTTCCCCAGCGACGGAAATCGCTGGTCTGGTGGAGCAATGGACCCGCGGACGCCCTGCGATGCTGCAGGGTATTCTTTGGTATCGCCTGCCAGTGGCTGGAGAATCGCGCAACTGGACTTGGAAAACGCTGGAGCCTGTCATGGCCGGACGGGCGCCGCTGGGAAAGCTGCTGGCCAGGGCAGAGGGTGGCAATCCAATGGACATCTTCCTGGCAAATGAAGGCGAGGCAGAGGTGTCGTGGCCGGAATCCGTGTTGGTCCAGGTGCCTGCCTCTTCCGGTGGCATCACCGCAGCCGATGCACTGGGGGGCTATGTGGTGACGCTGGATCCTGCCGCACCACATCGCGCGGTTTTTCATCGCAATTCAGGAGAAACGCTCCATTTTCTGCTGCCGGAAGCGCGAAAACCGCTCGGCTGGCTGCGCACTCAATCCACCGTCACCGCACATGAAATCACCATTTCCATTCCGTAAACATTGTCGAATCGGAAGGCAGGCGGACGCGGCATCCTGCGCGGGAGCATCCAGAAAGGCGGTGGCAGTCGCCCTGGCCCTGTTGGTTTTTGCCAGTCCACCGAGGGTGGAGGCGAGCGGGATCTGGAGTTCGATCAACCTGCTGCAGGACCATCAGTTTGCAGCCATCGCCTCGCCGGAATTCTGGTTTGAACTGGAAATGAAGGAGCTGGCCCGGGAGTTTCCGGTAAAGGAAAAACACGTGAATCGCCTGACAACGGCCGCGGCGGAACTGGCCAGCTTCGATGCCGCAGTGAAGGCTGGCAAAGTGGATGCTCCGGATGTCGCCGCACTGCGCAAACAATTGGAGGAAACCCGCTCCCTGCTCACCCCGCCGGAGCCGAAACCGGAGGAAGGTGCACCCGAGGAGCCGAATGCGGATACGCCTGGCAAAAAGTCGGAGGCTCTTCCTCCGCCAGACACTTCGGCCCAGCCTGCGCCACCGGAAACGCCCCTGCCAAAGGAGGAATTCGCCCTGTATCAGCGCGGAGCCCAGGCGTATGCCGCCCAAAACTTTGCCTCTGCCCGGACCGCCTGGAAGGCGCTGCTGGCGCTGCCCGCGGAGCAGCGGCATTTCCGCAGCGTCTGGGCGTCCTACATGTTAGGCAGGACGGAAATTGCCGCCGCGGAATCCGGCAAGGAAGCGGGGATGAAACCGGATGAGACTGCACCGGCGCATTTCGCGCAGACCCGGGAATTGGCCGCCGCTGGATTTGACGATCCGCTGGGGCTTGCCTCGGCGAGTTATGGCTGGGAGGCCCGGGCATGGATCGGCGTGGATCCCAAAACCGCCCGCCCGGAAAAGGCATTGGAGCTTTATTTGAAGCAGCTTTCCAGCGGCTGTGACCAGGCATTCACCTCGATCCGCTTTCTTGTCAGGGACACGCTGTTTCCTGAAATGAACCTCAACGCAGATCCGGACCAGACCACTCCACCCACGGCAGAGGCATGGGAAAACGCGGCGAAATCCCCGCTGCTGCGCAGGGTGGTGACCCGCTGGTATCTGGCCATGAGCGCAGACATCAACAACCGGTGGGTGGGCGAATACGGCGGGGAACGCGATCAAGGTCCCAAACGCTGGCTGGAACTGCTGGAGAAATCCCAGCCAAAAGCGGAGGATGCGGACCGCCTGGGCTGGCTTGCCTACCGGGAGGGAGCATACGATCTGGCCAAACGATGGCTGAAGCTGGCACCCGATGAGACGCGGCTGTCGCTGTGGCTGACAGCCAAACTTTCCCTGCGGGCCGGTGACACCGCCGCTGCGGCGGCGGCGATGGATCGAGCGGAGCGGATGTTTGGCGCTCCGGAGCGGCTGGTGATCAGTCAGGGCATTCCTGCCACACCCCTGCCAAAATCGGCGGCCCGGGCGGACCATGCCGTCATCCTCCTGGGGCAGGCGAAATTTCCCGAGGCTCTGGAGGCGTTCCTGGAGGCGGGGCACTGGCAGGATGCCGCCTACGTGGCCGAACGCGTTCTGGCGCTGGATGAACTCAAGGCCTGGGTGGACCGGCACTATCCAAAGCCACCCATCCGTGAACAGAGCGGCATCGACCGCACGCTGCTCGGCAGGGTGGTGACCATTCCGGAAGGAGAAAAGGTGGCGGAACCACCTGCGGACGATCCCCGGGAGGATGCGGAGATGGATTCCGACCTGCACACCCTGCTTGGAGACGCCATTATCGAGGGCAGAGCCACGATTGATTCGGAAAAAATCCAGGATGCCATCGCTTGGAGACTTCGCTGGCTGCTGGCGCGCCGCATGGTCAGGGAGGACCAGGAAATGGCAGCTCGTCCGTATTTTCCACGGAACATCCAGCCGGCATTGGATGCCTACGTGGCTGCCCTAGGGAAGGCCGCTGACAAAACGGCATCCAAAAAGGACCAGGCGAAAAGCTGGTGGACCGCGGCCTGGCTTGCCCGGCATGCAGGCATGGAACTGATGGGTACGGAACTGGAACCGGACGGTGCCTGGGAGAATGGCGTTTTCCCATCGAACAGCGTTTTAGCGACACGGCGCACCGGCATGGAGGCTGACCTTAACGCGACGGAGGAGGATGGCGGCGATGCCACCCGGATGCCAAAACTGACGCTCAAGGCGAAATTCGGAGTGCCTCCCAGCGTCGAGGAGAAACAGCGCCTGGCAAAACATGCGCTGCCGAAGGAATACCGGTTTCACTACCGCTGGGTGGCCGCCGTTCTGGCAAAAAAAGCGGCGGCGCTGCTCGCGGACGGCACCGAGGAAAAGGCGGATGTCCTCAACCAGGCGGGAACGTGGATGTTTGCGCGCGATCGCAAGGCGGAGGAGGCATTTTTCGTTGCGATCAAGAAAACATGCCCAAACACGGAAATCGGGCGGCAGGTGCTGAAAAAGCGGCACACCACGCCGCTCTCCGGACCGTGGAGCGGGAAAATTCCGGAGGGGGACGAGCAGTAGCAATTCTCGCTCATTCCACGCCAAATTGAAAACCCGCTGGCAGCGGGTGGCCGGCGAGAAATTCTGCAGTGGTCATGCGGCGGCGGCCCTCCGGCTGGATTTCGGACAGGCGCAGGGCACCGGTGCCGCAGGCGATGACGATGCCGCCGCCCTCGCATTCCAAGAGCGTCCCGGGAGCGCTGGATGTTGACAGGATTTCCGACGGAGGAAAGATTTTCATCAGCCGGGTTTCCGCACCCGTTGTCAGCGTGGTGCTGGTGCCCGGCCAGGGATGATACGCGCGGATCAACCGCTCGATGACCGCTGCGGGCTGAGTCCAGTCGATGCAGCCGTCTTCACGCCGGAGTTTTTTGGTGTGAGTGGCCAGTCGGTGATCTTGGGGATGGCGCGGGGCGTCGCCGGATTCCAAAGCGCTCAGGGCCTTGTCCAAAGTTTGCGGAGCGAGCGCCGCCAGCCGATCATGCAGGGAGGCCCCGGTTTCGCCGGAATGGATGGGAATGCGATCTTCGAGCAGAACATCGCCAGTATCCAGACCGGCGTTCATATACATGACCGTCATGGCGGTTTCGCGATCGCCGGCCGCAATCGCCGCCTGAATGGGGGACGCGCCGCGGTATTTTGGAAGCAGGGAGGCATGCAGGTTCAGGCAGGCGGTGCGTGGCAGGTCCAGCACTGCCTGCGGCAAAATCTGGCCGTAGGCGAACACCACAAAAACGTCCGCGGTGAGATCCCGCAGCGTTTCCACTGCGTGACGAATCCGCTCCGGCTGGAAAACGGGCACGCCCAGATCCTGCGCCGCACATTTGATCCGCGGCGGAGTCAGCACGCGTTTTCTTCCCACCGGTTTGTCAGGCTGGGTGAGCACGGCGATCAACGGATGATGCGGATGCCCTGCCAGATGCCGCAAGACCGGCAGGCCGATGTCGCCCGCGCCCATGAAAAGAATTCGCATTGGCTAGCAAATCAATCGGCGGTTCCTCAGCAGCGACCTTCCGGTCATTTCTTTCGGCTGCGGCAGGCCCAGCATGTCCAGCAGGGTGGGAGCCACATCCGCCAGGATGCCATCGCACAGGGTGAAGTCTGCGGAGTCCGCGGCGGCATAGAGGCAGTGCACCAGGTTGGTGGTGTGGGCGGTGTTCGGACTGCCGTCGGAATTGCGCATCTGCTCGCAGTTGCCGTGGTCGGCGGTGATGAGGCATTTCCCGCCCAGGGCGAGCACCCGTTCCACGATGAGCCTGACGCCGAGGTCGATGGTCTCCACCGCATGGACGCCGGCCGCGACGACTCCGGTGTGGCCAACCATGTCAGGATTTGCGAAATTCATGATGACCACATCGTACTCCGGAAGTCGGCGGAAGACTTCGAATGCCAGGTCCGGTGCGCTCATCTGCGGTTTTTTGTCGTAGGTCGGCACCTCCTTGGGGCTCACGGCCAGATAGCGATCCTCGCCGGGAAAGGGTGTTTCCACGCCGCCGTTGAAGAAGAATGTGACGTGCGGGTATTTTTCGGTTTCTGCGCCGCGCAGTTGCCTGAGGCCCGCTGCGGAGATGATTTCCCCGAAAATCCGAGCCATTGATTCCGGAGCGAAAATCACCCTGCAGCCGAGTGCGGCATAGGTCTGATCATATTCTGTCAGGGTGTAATAGCCGACTTTGGGAGTGACTTCGCGGGGGAATCCTGAAAAATCCGCCTGGAGGAACGCGTCGGAAAGCTGCCGGGCCCGGTCTGCGCGGAAATTAAACCACAGGACCACGTCGCCGTTGCGAATGCGCGGTTCGTTGCCGTGGGAAAAAATCATGGGCGGCAGGAACTCGTCCCCCCGCGGCTCGGCGGCATAGGCGGCCCGGACGGCGGCAGACGGCGCGGTGGTCATTTGCTCACCACGGCCTAGCACGATGGCATCCCAGGCGAGTTTGTTTCGGTCCCAGCGCTTGTCCCGGTCCATGGCGTAATACCGTCCGATGACCGTTGCGATCCTGGCTCCGGTGGGGGCCAGTTCTGCCTCCAGCTTTTCCAGACAGGCGGCGCCTCCGGTCGGGGAGGTGTCGCGCCCGTCGGTGATGGCGTGCACCATGATGTCTGCGCACCCGGCGGCACTGGCTGCGGCACAAAGTGCGGCCAGATGGTCCTGGTGACTGTGCACGCCGCCGTCGCTGACCAAGCCGATGAAATGAAGGCGACGACCATTGGCTTTTTCCAGGGCTTCGCGCAGGACCGGATTTTTTGTCAGGCTCCCATCGCGGATGGCCTTGTTGATCCTGGTCAGGTCCTGATAAACGATGCGCCCCGCTCCGAGGTTGAGGTGGCCGACTTCGCTGTTGCCCATCTGCCCGTCGGGCAGGCCCACGTCCTCGCCGGAGCCGGAGACTTTGCTCCAGGGATGAGTGGCGTACAACTGGTCATGAAACGGCGTGGATGCCAGCAGGGTGGCGTCGCCGTTGACTTGGGCCATTTCGCGGCCGCCGGGATTGATGCCCCAACCGTCGCGGATGATGAGAACTACGGGTTTTTTCGACATAAGCGGCGGGAAGATGCCGGACGCCACCGCTGGTGCAAGGCGGACTTTCGGCGGGCTCCGCAGGACTGGCCGGATGCAATCAAAATCCACTCGACACCCTGGTCCTTGCTCTTAACCTGCCAGTCGTCCGCTCAGCCAATCCATGCCAACATGCCGTCTCTGACGCCCGTCACTCAAAAATTCATTCTGCACTGGGGGGAAATGGGCAATCGCTGGGGCATCAACCGGACCGTGGCGCAGATTCACGCCCTGCTTTATCTGTCGGAGATTCCCCTGCATGCGGACGAAATCTGTGAGGCGCTGCAGGTGGCGCGGTCGAACGTGAGCACCAGCCTGCGGGAGCTGCAGAACTGGGGCATCGTGAGGATTGTCCACGTCAAAGGTGATCGCCGCGACCATTTTGAGACGCTGAAGGATGTCTTTGAAATGTTCCGGGTCATCATGGTCGAGCGCAAACGCCGCGAGATCGATCCGACGATTTCCATCCTCAAGGACTGCATTGGGGAAGCCACCGAAAGCGGTGCGGCGGAGGACCACACCCGCCAACAGCTTCAGACTCTGCAGGAATTTTTTGAGCTGGGGGCGGCCTGGTTTGACCAGATGAACCGCATGTCCGCCCAGAGCATTGTCAGGGCCATGAAACTGGGCGACAAGGTTTTCAAGTTTCTCGGGAGCAGTTAGGATCAACCTGCCGGGGTTCTGGGACACGGCCACAAGCCCCCGCATCTGACACCTGACATGCCGTTGATGGCTGCACCCGCCCGGAAGGCAGGGCTGCCTCGGACACAGAATGAAAAAACCGCGGGGAGGAAGCCTCCCCGCGGTGGGTGAAATGGTTCGCTTGGAAGGTGGAATTACCTGCGGTAGCCGCCGTCGCGGTTCTGCCACGGCTTGCCGCCTTTGCGGTCCCGATCTCCGCCGCGTCCGCCGCCGCCACCACCACCATACCCTCCACCGCCGCCGGAACGGGGTTCAGGAGGGCGTGCTTCGTTGACGGTCAGGTTTCGTCCCTGGAAGGCATAACCGTTGAGCGCTTCGCAGGCTTTCTGGCCACCCTCGGCATTTTCCATGGTGACGAATGCGAATCCGCGGGGGCGTCCGCTCTGACGATCCATGGGCAGAGCCACCTCCAGCACCGCGCCGTGCTGGCCGAAAAGCTCGCGGAGTTCGTCTTCTGTCGCTTTGAAGGGCAGGTTGCCCACATACAGTTTCATCGGGATGATCTGGTTGGATTTGAGTGATATTGGCTAGCACTGCGACGCCGGCACCCGAAGACTCAAACCAACAAAAACCTGACGGAACTGATGGCAAGGCGGAAAGGACGAACGGACTGGCAGCGCTGCAACTGTTCCACGCACCGGCGGTTCGGCAAGAGGAATCACAGCGGCGGAGCATCCGCGTTTTTTCCAGGCTCAGCGCCGCTGCAGGGTCACCAGCACCGCCTTCTGGGCGTGCAGGCGGTTTTCAGCCTGCTGGAAGATGGTGGAGGCGTGGGCTTCCAGCACCTCGCCGGTGATTTCCTTTTCCCGGTAAGCGGGCAGGCAGTGCATGACCAAGGCCCCGGGTTTCGCCTTTTGAACCAGGGCGGAATTGATTTGATAGTCGCGGAGGGCCTCGATGCGCGAGGCGCTTTCCTCCTCCTGGCCCATGCTGACCCACACGTCGGTGTAGAGGACATCGGCATCCTGAACGGCGGTGGCGGGATCCGTTTCGCAGCGGATGCGTCCGCTGGGAAATTTTGCCAGATATTCTGCGGGAGGTTGGAATGCGGAGGGTGCGGCGATCACCATCTCAAATCCCAGTCGTTCTGCGGCCCACATCCATGAACGGCTCATGTTGTTGTCGCCGTCGCCCAGGAAAACGACCTTTTTTCCCTGCCAGCCGCCGCAGAGTTCCTTCATGGTCAGCAGGTCTGCCAGCACCTGGCAGGGGTGTTCGGCATCCGTCAGGGCGTTGATGGTGGGGATGCCGGAAAAGGCGGCGAAATCCTCTACGTCCTGCTGGGCGTAGGTGCGGATGACTGCGCCGGCCATCATGCGTCCCAGCACCCGGGCGGTGTCCTTGATGGGCTCGCCGCGTCCGAGCTGCGTGTCACGAGGGGAAAGATAGGAAACCCATCCGCCCAGTTCGCGGATGCCCACTTCAAAGCTCACCCTGGTGCGGGTGGAGGCCTTGGTGAAAATCATCGCCCAGCACTGGCCCGTGAGGGGATGCGCCGCATGGCCTCCGGAGTTGCGTTCCTTTTTGAGGGTGACCGCCAGGTCGAGGATGTGTTCCATTTCCTGGGCGGTGAGGGATTCGAGGGAAAGCAGGTGCTTCATGACAAATGGCAGCGTCCGGTGGGTTGAATGGCCAGGTGCGGGTCCCGCTCAAAGTGCGGAGGCCACCTGTTTGAGGATGACCAGGGCAGCGGCGATTTCCTCCGCCGTGACGTTCAGCGGCGGCAGCCAGCGCACCACGCCAGGTCCGGCGGCCACGGTGAGCAGCCCGGCCTCCATGAGTTTTTTCACCACGTAAATGGACGGGGTGGTGCCGGGTGTCCAGTCGGCTGCGGCCTCCACCCTGGCAGCGTCAAATTCAAAACCAAGCAGCAACCCCCGCCCGCGAACGTCACGGATGGCGGGCAATTTCCACCCGGAGACGGTGGCGGCAATGCGTTGTCCAGCTTCGGCCGACCCGGCACAAAGGCCGGCGCGTTCGATCTCCTGGAGCACGGCCAGGGCGACGACGCAGCCCAGTGGATTGCCCCCGTAAGTCGAGCCGTGGGAGCCGGGGCCCAGGACATCGCACAACGGCAAGGCGGGCTGTTCCGGCGACACCGGGCGGCGCCGGATCCACGCTGCGCCTAACGGAAAACCGCCGGCAATCCCCTTGGCCCAGCTCACGCCGTCGGGAACGACATCCGTGTTTTCCCCCAGCACGGCCTTCCAGCCGCACCAGTGGCCGGCGCGTCCCAAGCCGCACTGCACTTCATCGAAGAGCAGCAGCAGATTGCGCTCGAGGCACAGCCGGGCGCAGGTCCGCAAAAATTCCGGCGAAGCGATGTGGATGCCTCCTTCGCCCTGCACGGGCTCCAGCAACAGAGCCACGGTTCGGCTGCTGACGGCCTGCTCCAGTGCCGCACAGTCGTTGAATGGCAGGTGCGTGAATCCGTCAAGCAGCGGCTCAAAGCCGTCCTTGACCTTCTGCTGTGCGGTTGCGGAAATGCCGGCAAAGGTGCGTCCGTGGAACGAATTGGAAAATGTCAGGATTTCAAGCCGCGGCGTGCCGTCGGCCTGCGGTGTGGCGTGGCCGAATTTTCTGGCCAGCTTGACGAGCGCCTCGTTTGCCTCCGCGCCGCTGTTGCAGAAAAAGCACTTTCCGGGCGTCTGCACCACTTTCCGGGTCAGAAACTGCGCCAGCCTGCCCTGTTCCGGAATCTGATACCAGTTCGAGCAGTGAATGAGCTTTTCCGACTGTTCGGTCAGGGCCCGCACCAGCACCTCATGACAGTGCCCCAGCGCGGTCACCGCCACTCCGCCGCCGAAATCCAGATACTTTTTTCCGCCCGCATCCCAGAGCCATGCCCCTCGTCCGCGCTCCGGCACCAGTGCGAGCCGGCCATAGTTCGGCACCACGTAGGCGTCCAGCAGGTGCCGGGCCTGTGCCTCTGCGGTGTGTTCAACCATGGCGATCGGATCGTTCATCAAAAGGGAAAGGCGCGACCTATAGCACACCTGCGCCGGGTCGTTCAAAAAAATTTGCCCGCAGACCCGCTGCTTTGCGGTGGCCTGCATCCTGTTCCGGGTCCCGCCGCTGCGCCTGACATTTCCTGCCTGCACTGCCCGACCTCCTCCTTCTTCTCCGGCAGGCTCTCCAGGGTGCAGGCGCAGTCATCCGACAAGCGATTGGTCCCCTCGCAAATGAACCCGGGAGGAGCCCCTTGCCGGAACCAGCAGCGGGAGCCATAGTGCGTGGTTGCGCATGAAATCCACCGTCGGCCCGGATTCCGTCAAGCGCCCTCCAGAGCTGGGCGGCAGGGATTTCAATGCCACGCACTGGAGCGTGGTGCTGCGTGCAGGGCATTCCGGCGAGCCGGGGGCCGACACCGCCCTGGAGTGGCTGTGCCGGACCTACTGGTATCCGGTGTATGCATGGATTCGCGGGCGCGGCCACGGCGCGGAGGATGCGCAGGATTTGACGCAGGGTTTTTTTGCCAGTCTGCTGCGACGCGATTCCCTGGCCTCCGTGGCCCAGGAGAAGGGCCGTTTCCGCACGTTTCTCATCCGCAGCATTCAATATTTCCTTGCCGATGCATGCGCCCACCGCACCGCGGCCCGGCGCGGCGGCGGGCGGGGCGTGATCGAACTGGATGCCCTGGAGCCGGAGAAGCGCTACGCCCTGGAGCCGGTGACGAAGGATTCGCCGGATGCCGCCTTCGACCGCCGCTGGACTCAGGTGCTGGTCACCCGCGCCCTGGCCCGGCTGGAGGAAGAACAACGGGCTGCGGGCCGCAGCGCGGTGATGGAGGTGCTGCGGGAGTGCATCGGCAGCGCACCGGATGCAGGTGAATACGCCCGCGCAGCGCAGAAGCTAGGCATTTCACAGAATGCCGTGGCTGCCGCCGTGCGCCGCCTGCGCCTGCGCTGCCGGGACCTCATTCTGGAGGAAATCATGGAAACCGTGGAGACCCGCACCGAGGCGGAGGCGGAACTGAGGGCACTGTTCCATCCCAATACTTAAGACAGCACCCGGAGCGGCCGCGGCATTCACGACGGAGTGCCGCAGGTCCCACGACACAAGGTGATCCATGCTTGTCTTCCGTCGGTGCATTCATCAATAATGCGGGCGTGAGCGCAAGCGTTCCTCAGACCTGCCGACGCTGCGGCATGCCGCTGGCGGACGGCTTTCCCGGCGGGATCTGTGCGGTGTGTTTTGGCGGCGGAGTGTTTGCGGAACAGCCGGAGGATCTGCCGTTCACGCACATCGGGGACTATGCGTTGCTGGAGGAAATCGGACGCGGAGGCATGGGGCTGGTGTATCGCGCCCGGCAGGTCTCACTGAATCGCCCCGCTGCGGTGAAATTGATCCTGGCAGGGCCGCTGGCCTCGCCGGTGGAGCGCCAGCGATTTTTGGCCGAGGCCAGTGCGGCGGCTGCGCTGGAGCATCCGGGAATTGTGGCGGTGTATGAAGCGGGCGACGAGGACGGGCAGCCGTACTTTGCCATGCAGTTGATCGAGGGCGAGAGCTTGTCGGCGTGGCTTTGCAGGACGCCGCATTTTCCGTCGCGTGAAGCGGCGGAATTGATCCGCGCCACGGCGCTGGCGGTCCAGCACGCGCATGAGCGCGGCTTTCTGCACCGCGATCTGAAACCGGGAAACATTCTGCTGGATGCCCACGGTGCCCCGCATGTGGCGGATTTCGGACTGGCGCGGCGCATGGACGATGATTCGCACCTGACGCTGACGGGCGCGGCGGTGGGCACTCCCCGCTACATGGCCCCGGAGCAGACGGACACGCGCCATCCGCCCACGACGGCAGTGGACATTTACAGCCTTGGGGCGATTCTCTACGAACTGCTCGCCGGGCATCCGCCATTCACGGCGGACTCGCTGCCTGACCTGTTCGCGGCCATTCGGGAAGCGGAGCCGGCGTCCATCTCCGCCATCCGCAGTGAAGTGGACCGCGACCTCGACATCATTTGCCGCAAGTGCCTGGCAAAGGAGCCGGCGCGCCGCTACCGCAGCGCGCAGCAACTCGCGGATGATCTTCAGCGGTGGCTGCGTGGCGAACCGATCACGGCGCGGGCAGCAGGGAAAACAGAACGCCTCTGGCGCTGGTGCCGGCGGCGTCCAGTGGATGCGGTATTGGCAGCTTCGGTCGCGGTGCTGTTGGTCGGCGGTCTTTCCGGGGTCGTGTGGCAGTGGCGGCGGGCGAATCGCGCAGCCAGCCGCGCGACGCAGGCCCTGCAGCAGGCACAGTCCTCGTTGTGGCAGGCGTATTTCAATGAAGCCAGGGCGCGCCGCATTTCCAGGGAGCGTGGTCAGCGAACCGGCAGTCTGGCGGCCATCGCCCGCGCCGCCGCGCTGCATCCTGCGCGAGAGTTGCGGAATGAGGCCATCGCGGCGCTCGCCCTGCCGGATCTCGGGGAGCCGGTGCTGCTGGCGGGAATCCCGGCCGCTGTGCGCGAGCTGCATGCGGACCCGGCCCTGCGGAATTTCGGCTGGATTGAAGGCGGGAGGCTGCGTCTGCTGCTGGCCGGCGTGCCTGAGATCATCAGCGGGCTGGAACCGGGCCGGGTTCGATCGTGGACTGCCGCGCCGGACTATTCCCGAGTGTGCGTGGCAGGGAATGCAGGGGAGGATGGCCTCTGCTCAGCCGTGCTCTGGACTCTTCCGGCAGTTTCACGCGCCGCGGCGTTCGAGAAGGTGGCACCGGGGATTGCTTTCGTCGGCGTCGGGCGGCGGCTGGTGCTGTGGCGCGACGGGAATCTTGATGTTTACGAGTGCGGGGAGCACCGCATCCATGCCTCCGCTCCGTGCAGGCTGCGGCCGGACCTGATGGTGCCTTCTCCAGACGAAAGCCGCGTGGCCGTGGTCGAGGGCATCCGGGGCGAAATCTGGTCACTGGAACCCCTCGCCCGGCAGCAGCCTCTGCCGGAACTGCCCGACCGGCTGACATCGCTCGTCTGGCAGCCAGACGGACAATCGTTGGTGGTGGGAACGGCGGAAAAAGCCCACGAGGCGTGGGCCGTGCTGCCGGCGCTCCAGCAACTGCGGGTGCTGGCGCGGCATGAACGTGAAGGAGTGGTGGCCTGCGTGCATCCGGACGGACTGTTCACCGCCTCCACCGCTTGGGATGGCGTGATCCAGTTTACCCACCCCGCCTTGCCGGATCCGATGCTGCGCACCACGGGCCTCCGCCTACATCAATTCAGCGGCGACGGCCGGTCGCTGCTGGTTTCCACAAACGGACGCGCCGCGATCTGTCCGGTGACGGCCCCCGATGTGTTTCGCTGCCTGCCGTTGCACGGGGAGAAATTGCTCAGGGCCCGGGCGCTCCGGCTGAGTCCGGACGGACGGTGGCTGGCGACGGTCTCGCAGGAGTCGCTGGTGCTGTGGCGCACGGAAACGCTGCGCCCTTCCGGGCCGCTGCGGCTGCAGGATGGACGAGACCTGGCCTTCACCGGTCCCGACAGTCTGCTAGTGCTCGACGGAGGCCGCGGCATCGTGCCCGTGACCCTGGTTCCGGCCCGGGACGGGGGGCTGACGCTCACCGCCTCCGCGCCCCGCGCTCTGGATCCGGCGGGAAGCAATCTCGCATTGTCGCCGGACGGCCATCGGGTTTTCACTGCCAAAAACGAATGTGCGGTTCAGGCTGCTGCCACGGGCGAAACCTTGTTTCGCTGGAAGGCGGGAGCCCTGACTGCGAATGGCACCTGGAGTCCCGACGGACGCTGGCTGGCTGCTGGATATTGGAACAACCTGACATCCTCCGGGGCGGAAGCCGCCGTGTGGTCCGCCGCCGACGGCAGCCTGGCGCAGACATTCCCAGCCGGAAACTGTGCCGTGTTTTTCACCCCGGACGGCACCCGGCTGCTGGTAAGCGCCACCCATGAGTGCGTGGAGTATGAGACCGGCACCTGGCGCGCCCTGCGCCGCCATGCACGCGAGGGCTCCGGCCTGGATCACGGCGCAGTGGCCTTTGCTCCCGCTGCCGGGCTGATGGCGCTGATGGCGGATGAGTCCACCATCCGCCTGCTCGACCTGCAGAGCGGCGAAGAACATGCCCGGCTGACGCCGCCTTTCCCGCAGAAAATCGGGACCAGCGGCCTCGCCTTCAGCGACAATGGCCGCTGGCTTGCCTGCACCACGGCCGGAAGCCTGCACATCTGGGACGTGCATCTGCTGCGGAGCAGTCTGCGGAGAATGGGCCTGGACTGGGATTGAACGCACTCCGTTGAAAAAAGTGCGTCATCGCCGCACCCGGATGCCGATGGAGAAAGTAACCCGCATTTTCGCCATGAAACTCCGCCACCTGTTCACCCTCCTGTCCGCCGCCCTGCTGCTCCTGCCGCCTGCGGCATCCGGACAAACCACCGCCTTCACCTATCAAGGCCGGCTGACCGACGGCAACGCCGCTGCCTTTGGCAACTATGACGTTCGCTTCAGACTCTTCCCCGTCTCTACCGGCGGCAGCGCTCTCTCCACGCAGACGGTCAACCCGCTGGTCGTGACCAACGGCCTCTTCACGGCGACGCTGGATTTTGGATCAAACTTTTCGGGGGATGACCGATTTCTTCAGATCGAAGTGCGCCCTGCAGGCGATCCTTCGCCATACACCATACTGACACCGAGACAGAAAATCACCTCGGCTCCCTACGCCAGCCGGGCTGCGTCGTCTGCGACCGCCGCAGCCCTGAGCGGCAGCATTGCGGCGGGACAAATTTCCGGCGGCACCCTGGCATCGACGCTCTTTGCCGACAACTCCATCGCCGCCACGCGCTTGGTGAACGATTCGGTCGGCGCGAATCAGATCGGCCCCGGTGCGATCGCCAGCGTCGAACTCGCCACGGGTGCCGTGACCGCTGCGAAGATCGATCCAGCCATCGGCCTGTGGAGCAAGAACGGCAGCAACATCGGATACCTCGGGGGCAATGTCGGCATCGGCACCGGCACTCCGTCCGGGGCTCTGCTCGATGTGGAAGGGGCGCTGCGCCTCAACGACAACGACGTCTATCTGCGCGCCAGTGCGAATATCCTGCATGGTCTTGGCTGGTATGGGGCTGGCAAACCCTGGGGGTCTGTCAGTGTGAATGGACCGGTGCTCTACGGTGATGACGGTGGCGCCCTCGGCACTGCGCCGGATGACATTGCTCTGAACTGGGACGACCTCGGAACGGTCCGTATCGGCTCCGCCGCCCGCGGCGGCAGCCTGGAAATGACCACTAGCGGCGTCAGAAGCATTCGCATCGCCAATGACGGATTTCTACCCGGGATCCAGGCTGTGTCTTCCACGGTGGGTGACGGTTACGCCGGTTTTATGCGCGTGCGGCACGTGGTCGAAATCTGGCCCAAATCCGACGGCAGCGCCGGTGCCAAGCTGGACGTGCGCAACTCCACCGGCGCCCCCACCATCACGCTCCACGGACAAAGCGGCGAGGCCACGGTGAAGACGCTCAACATCACCGGCGGGTCTGACCTTGCCGAGCCGTTTCCAATGGATGCCGACGCACCGGAAGGATCGGTCATGATCATCGACGAGGAGCATCCCGGCCGCCTCAAAGTCAGCGAGCGGGCCTACGACTCGCGTGTCGCCGGCATCGTGAGCGGCGCCAACGGCGTGCAGCCGGGCATTTCCCTGCGGCAGACTGGCGTGCTTGAGGAGGGCCGCAACGTCGCCCTGAGCGGGCGGGTCTATGCCCTTGCGGACGCGACTGGCTCACCCATCAAGCCAGGCGATCTCCTGACAACATCCGACCGGCCCGGTCATGTGATGAAAGCAACCGACCACCCGCGCGCTCAAGGCGCGGTGATCGGCAAGGCCATGTCCCGGCTCGCGGGCGGCACCGGCACCGTCCTTGTGCTAGTCAACCTCCAGTGACCACCACCGTGAAAGCCTTCAGATGCCTAACGAATCGGTGCGCGGCCATTTCCACCGCTGCGGGGGCCGCCCTCGCAGCCGTTTGGATGATGTCCGTTGAAGGACCGCCGCCATCCGCTGCGGCGGCCACTTCCGTTGCGGCAGAAGGACCTGCCGCGGCCGCACCGCCGACACCGTCCACCAGCGGCGCACCGGTGCCAGCCAGATTCGAAGACGGCAGCGTGCGCCACTTTTCCGCTCCGTCCGGTCAGCCGCCGTCCGCCGTGAGCGGCGCTGCCGACCCGGAGCAAACGGCTCGTCGCTTTCTGCGCGACCATGCGGAGGATTTGGGCATCGCGGGCAGCGGCAGTGAGTTCGCCCTCGTCCACAGCCGCAGCGAAAACGGGCGGCATTACGTGAAACTGCAGCAACGCTGCGCCGGCCTGCCCGTTTTTGCCGCCACGGCTCAGGTGCAGATCGGGGCCGGCGGCGGCGTGGAATATGTTGGCAACTACCTCGCCCGTGATCTCACCGCCCCGCCCGCACCGCCACAGCCGGCCACGACCGCCGGGGAGGCGGGTCTGGAGGCACGGGCGCACTGGTTTGCCGCTTCCGGCGGGATCGAGGTGCAAACCTCGCCGCCGGAACTGGTGTGGTTTGCCCCCTCAGTGCTGGCGCTGCCCGGTGAACCCCGGCTCGCATGGAAGCTGGGCGTGCGCAGCACCAATCCATTGGACGTGAATGTGCTCGCCTTTCTGGATGCCGGGACTGGTGAAGTGCTGCATCAGCTCAACTACACCTGCGCACTGCTCCATCGCTCGATCTTCGATGGCGAGAACGACTCCGCCTGGCCTCAGCAGCCGCCGTTTCCGCTGCCGCCGTATGTGCCTCCGCCAGTGCGCATCGAAGGCGGCCCGTCCTCCAGTCTCAGCCAGGCCAATGATGCCTTCAATTGTTTGGGCGACGTGTATAATTTCTACCAGTCGAAGCACGGACGCGACAGCATCAGCCACAGCGGCAAGCCGTTGTTTGGCGTCGTCCGCAGATGTACGGCCAGCACCGGCTGTCCCCTGGCCAACGCCTTCTGGAGCGGCCTGCCGGTGGCCACTTTCCCGCTCATCCCCGGCTACAGCATTGATGACGGCATCCTGAACTTCGGCGACGGCTGGGCCAAGGACGACATCGTGGCCCACGAATACACCCACGGGGTGACGCAATACGAATCCGGCCTGGTCTATCAGAACGCCAGCGGAGCCATCAATGAAGCCTTCTCCGACATCTGGGGTGAGTTTGTGGACCTCGGAAACGGATGGGGCAACGACGCCAGCAACGTGCGCTGGCAGGTGGGGGAGGATCTCAGTGGCGGGCGCATCCGCAGCATGAATGATCCGCCAGACAGCAATCAACCGGATCGCCTCGGTTCCGCCCTGTGGACGGCTCCAGCAGCTTCTCCGGCCGGGAACAATGACTTCGGCGGTGTCCACACCAACAGCGGAATCATCAACAAACTCTGCTTCCTGCTCACCGATGGCGCGACTTTCAACGGCCACGTCATCAGCGGACTCGGAGTGGACCGTATTGCAGCCCTCTTCTACGAAGTGAACCGGAATCTCCTCGGCAGCGGTGCCGACTACACCGATCTTTCCGCCGCGCTGCACCAGGCCGCCATCAATCTGGGCTGGAACGCCGCGGAGCAGAACAACCTCCACAACGCCACCCTCGCCGTGGAAATCGTGAACAACTGGGTGGACAGCGGCAATGCCAACGCCTCTCCCAACGGCTGCCGCCACCCGGGAGCCGGCACCGGCGGCCCGTTCACGACCATGGCCCCCGCGGTTGCCGCCCTGCGCAGCGGCGACACCCTGCACCTCGCTTCGGGAAATTACCCTGCTCCCATCCGCATCACCAAGGCGATGAAACTCAAACTCTTCTCCGGCACCAGTGCGGTGCTCGGGCGCTGAAGCCATGACCATTCTCCTTCCATGAAGCCATCAACTGTCCTCATCCTTCCCGCCACCGTTGGCCTCGCGGCCGCCGCGCTCACCCTCGACTGGTACACCCTTGATGGCGGCGGAGGTGCCTCCAAAAACGGACGTTACGCGGTAGTCGGCACCATCGGCCAGGCGGATGCTGGAATTCACTCCGGCGGCAGCTACACCGTCACCGGAGGATTCTGGGCCCTGCCGGAGTTGCTCCAGACGCCCAAAGGTCCTCTGCTGGAGTTGCGCGTCACCGGAGGTCTGCATGCTGCATGGCCTGCTCCCTCCCCAGGGTGGCGGCTGGAAACCTCCACCGACCTCCTCGCCTGGTCCACCGTTCCCGGCAGTCCGGAAGTGGTGGACGGATACAATCTTGTCGCGATCACCTTCGACGCAGCACGACGCTACTATCGGCTGGCGTTCCCTTGAGTCCGGATCGTCCCCCGGCCATCGCCGAGGCAGCAACCCTCTTCCGGTTGGAAATCTTCTCAGGGCCAAAAGAACCGCAGGTCAACTCCAGGGATGGGCAGGCGCATTCCGGAATGCGGGCACACCTGCGAGGCGACGGCTGGGGAAATGGTGAAGACGGGGTGGCTTCCAAACGGAAGCCAGGCGCTGAAGCGGGAGCAGGCACTCTCCGCCTCCCCTGCCCAGAGCAGACCGGCGGCATCCACCGTTAGGACGTTGGTTTTCTGCTGGGGACAGTGGCTGATCGTCCGAAGGCGGTTGAAGGTCTTGCTCAGCACCAGAATGTTCCGTGCGGCTCCGTGCTGGGCGATGCAGAAATTTCCCGCGGAATCAATGGCCAGGTGCCGCGGGTCATCGAAGTCCGCCCGGTGGTGAATCGGGTTGAAGTGGCCATCGGAGGTGAACTGCAGTTCTGCCAGGGAGTTTGCGCTGAGCACCCAGAGGGTTCCGTCCGGGGCAAAGGCAACGCCGCGCGGCGTTGGGAAATCCGGCAGGGATTGGAAAACGGGCGGCGCCGCACGGCGGGCATCCAGGAAAACCAGGCCATTCTGGTTTGTCAGGGTGGCCGCCAGCCTTCCGTTGCGCGCAGCCAGTCCGCCGAGTTCCCACGGACCCTTCGCGCCATCCAGCGGCAGCGTCGCCACCGGAGTGACGGCGAGGGATCTGCGGGTTGCAGTGACGGTGCATTTGCTTCCCTTGATGTGCGCGGAGTAAAACAGCACATCCGCATCGGCATCGGGGCCGCGGTCGATCGCGAACACGGTGGTTGGGCCATTGGCGGCAGCACCGGCCGCCAGCAAGATGAGCCACAGGGCGCAGGTGAGGGCGCAGCGCATTGGCGGAATTTGCATCCGCACCGCGTGCTCTGCAACCCGCCCGCCCTCGCACCCCGCCTGACATCCGGTGGCGGTCCTCACCGGGATGTTCCTTTCCGTGTGATGAATGCATAAACCGGAATGCCAGCGGCGATGATGCCCAGTCCGGCCAGGGCGCTGGCGGTGCCGCTGAGCAGGGTCTGCACCAGCAGCCAGAGCGTGGATGCCAGAAAAACCGCGGGAATGACAGGGCTGCATCGAATGCGCGGTGCGCCGGCTGTTTGCATGGCTTTGCGGCGCAGCACAAAGAAGACGGACCCGGCCATGCCGTAAAATATCCAGGACCCGAACACCACGTAGTCGGTCAGCTTGTCGAACGACCCTGACAAAGCCAGCAGACTGGCCCAGACGCCCTGAAATGCCAGGGCGCGCACCGGCACCGCAGTGCGGGGACTCACCCCGCCAAACCAGCGCCAGAAGAGCCCCTCCCGGGCCATGGCATACGGAATGCGGGCACCGCCCATGATGGAGGTGTGCAGCGTGCCCAGCGAGGACGCCAGCAGTCCGGCGGTCATGAGCGCGGCGGCCCCGGCACCCAGAAACCGCGATGCCGCCTCCCTGGCCACGGATGATTCCTGCGGCACCGACGCCACTTCCGCAGGCGTCAGGACAAAAAAATAGGCGGCGTTGACGGTGAGATACAGCGCCATGACAACGAGAATGCCGCCGATGAGGGCTCGGGGAAGGTTGCGCTGCGGATGGGCGACCTCCCCGGCGACCAGCGTCACGCTGTTCCAGCCGTCGTAAGCCCAGAGGGCGGCAAGCATGGCCGCGGCAAACCCGGCGGCAAACGGCGGCCTGCCTGTGTCCGTTGCCGGAGCGCTCATGCCGAAATGACCCCAGTCGCCGTCCGACAGGAAAAAGGCGCCCAGCGCGACCACCAGCACCAGTCCAATTTTTGTCAGGGCCAGGACCGCGGCAATGCGTCCGCCGGACTGGATCGTGGCTGCGTTGAGCAGGGTCACCAGCGCGATGAGCCCCACGGCGCTCACCTGCAGCCAGGTGATTTCCCAACGTCCCCACGGCAAGTCCATGGTGCAGGCGGCCTGTTTGAGGCGCTGTCCGCAGAAGTCATTGAGGAAAATGCCGAACCCGACTGCAGCAGACGCCTGGGAGCCGGTCTTGGCCACGAGAATCTGAGTCCACCCGAAGAGGAATCCCCAGAGCCTGCCATAACCGCGGTTCAGATAGGAAAACTCTCCGCCGGTATGCGGCATGACCACGGCGAGCTGCGCGTAGGTCAGGGTGCCAGCCAGGGAAAGCAGCCCCGCGGCGACCCAGGCGGCCATGACCCAGCCCGGCGAGCCCAGCGCATCGGTCATCGCCCGCGCCTTCAAAAAAACGCCGGTGCCGATAACGTTGGCGATCACGATGGCTATGGCGCTCGTCATTCCCAGCCTGCGCTGCAGGGAATCTGCGGGTGGTGGTTCCATGCCGCAAAAAGCTGAGGAATCCTCAGCGCGCATCAATTTTTCCACCGACTGGCGACCGCCCCGCCGCAATCAATTCCATCCCGTGGCGGACGGCGGAAAACCATCTCAAACTTGCACCGGAGGATTTTGGCGGGAATGTTTCCCGAGCTACCGAGGGACCATTCGAAACATGAACCATTCCGCCTCACTGGAACAAGGCATGCACCAGCAATTGCGGCTTTCCCCGCAACTGCAGCAGAGCCTTCACATCCTGCAGGCTCCCCTGGCGGAACTGCAGCAACTGGTGCGGCAGGAACTGGTGGAAAATCCGACGCTGGAAGCGGAATCCACGGACATTTCGCTGGAAGAGGAACGTCCGGAGGAAAAAGCAGACGAGGAATTTGATGAGGAGTTCAACCGGCTGAGCGAACTGGATGAAGAATGGCGCACCTACCTGGCGCAGAGCGCCGGAGCAACCCGTCAGCCGCGCAATGCCGAGGAGGAGGAGCGGCGACAGTTTTTGCTCGATTCCATCGTCACGCCCGTCACCCTGCAGCAGCATCTCCTGGAACAGCTGCAGATGGCGGATGCGTCGAAGGAGGATTTGGAGTTTGCGGCATTACTGATCGGCAACCTGGACGACCGCGGGCTGCTCCAGACAAAACTCGAGGACCTTTCCCTGAGCATGGGAATTCCCCTGGACAGGCTGGAACGGGCCAAATCGCTGGTGCAAAGCTGTGATCCGGCCGGGGTGGGGGCCGAGGACCTCCGCGAGTGCCTGCTCATCCAACTGCAGCGCCTGGGGCGCGAACACAGCCTGGAATCGCGCATTGTTTCCCACCATCTGGACGATCTGGCGCGGCGGCGCTTTCCGCAGATCGCCCGCAAACTGGCAGTGAGCGTGGACGCGGTGTCGCGGGCCGCGGAAACCATCGGGTCGCTCAACCCGCGCCCCGCAGCGGATTTCTCCGCGGCTCCCAGCCAGTACATCAACCCTGACGTCACCGTGGAGGAGAGCAATGGACGCTTCGTGGTGACGCTCAACGACGATCAACTGCCCCGCCTGCGCATCAGCAATCTGTACAAGGACATCATGTCCCGGGGGCCCGGTGCGGATGTGCGCGACTACATCCGGAACAAAATTCAGAGTGGAAAATTCCTCATTCGCAGCATCCAGCAGCGGCAGGAAACGATCCGGAAAATCGCCGAGCAGATTGTGATGCGGCAGGAGGATTTTCTGCGGCATGGCCCCTCGCACTTGCGTCCGATGACGATGTCCCAGGTGGCGGAAGCGACCGGCGTGCATGAAACGACGGTGAGCCGTGCGGTGAACGGAAAATACCTGGCGACCGCGCAGGGGGTGTTTGAAATGAAGTATTTCTTCACCACAGGCTATGAGACTGCGGACGGGGAACAGCTTTCCAACACGGGCGTCAAAGCCGCCCTGCAGGAAGTGGTGCAAGGGGAGGACCGCACCGATCCACTGACCGATGACCAGATCCAGCAGGAACTGCAGCGGCGCGGCATGACCATCGCCCGACGCACCGTGGCCAAATACCGCGAAGCCCTGGGCATTCTTCCCGTGCACTTGCGGCGGAAATTCTAAACCCTCCATCCAGGCCGCGGTTCGGCACCCAATTCAGAGCATCCCTGCTTCCCAAACGCCGCTCCGTGGTTATGGTTTGGCGGGCACCGAATCCATGATCTGCCGCCATGCCATCATCGCCGTTTCAGCAGGCTTCCTTCTGTCCTTGCGCGGCACAGAAGCGCCGAAGTCCGCGGTGTCTGCCGCAACCCATCCCGAACCGCCGCCGGTCCTCCCGTCGTCCCGGCTGAAGGCCGCAGCGATTCCCCTGGATCGGCTGCTCGTCCGGAACGTGTGGGCCTGGTCGGTGCAGGATTTCAGCGCCGCATTTCCGGCTGAAAGCTTCGCCTGGGTGACCGAGAAACAAGACCGTGCGGTTTTCCTCCGGGTACCAAAAAAGGGTCAACGCGTGGACCTGCGGCTGGGTGACCGGCTCAAGCCGGTCCAGGCTACGGTGGACTTCCGGGAAGGCAGACCCCGCCGGATTGAATTGCTCATCTACACGCGTGGCGATGCGGGTTCCCTGACTAAAACGGCATTTGGAGATCTGACATTGGAAACCCTGTCCGTAATGGAAGGGATTTTTGGACCACCGGATGCCGATTCTCCATCCTCCGGTGCGAGGAAGGCAGTAAAAGTCCGGGTCACCCGGTGGCAAACCGAGGTCGGCAAGGCAACTCTGGAGACCGGGGCGGAAACCACTGGGGATTTTCGTGCTGAATTTGTCAGGGTGGTGTTCACTCCTCCCGGCGGTGCTGCGAAGCCGCCGCGTGTGGTCCGGACCGACCTGACGGATCACGTCCGGCGAGATTCGGCCAGCGGCGACGTGTGGATTGATGCGGTGCCGATGGTGGACCAGGGGACCAAGGGCTACTGCGTGCTGGCAAGCTGTCAGCGGCTTTTCGAATACTATGGCATTTCCGTGGACCAGCATGAGCTGGCCCAAATCACGGGGGCCTCCCGCCATGGCACCAATCTGCTGAAGATGCAGGAAGCGCTGCAGAAAATTGACGGCAGGATGCAGGTCCGGGTGCGCCTGCTCATCGCTCCGCTTTCCAAGCAGGACGACTATTTTCGGCTCATGCAGGACTACAACCAGGCAGCCCGACGCACCGGCAAGCCGGAGCTGGACTACCGCAAGGTCACCTATGACATCGCCACGCTGGATCCCCCCTCGCTGCGGGAAGCAAAGCTGAAGGGGCCGGGATTTGATAAATTTGTCAGGATGGTCCGGGAATCCACAGAAAAAGGGATTCCGCTGCTCTGGGCACTGGAGCTGGGGATGTATCCGGAAAGCGGTGCGTCCCGCGCTATCGAAGCCACCAGCCATGTGCGGCTGATCATCGGCTTCAACCTCCGGACCCGCGAACTCCTTTTTTCCGACACCTGGGGTCGGGGCCATGAATGCAAGCGGATGGCCGCGGCGGATGCCTTTGCCGCCACCATGGGCCTCTACCTCATGGAACCACTGGCGCGCCGGGCAGCGGCTACTCCCTGAGCAGGGTTTCCACCAGTTCCCGCAGTTCCTTGGGCTGATAGGGTTTCGGCAGCACCGCGCGGAATCCGTAGTCCATGTAGCGGGCCATCACCGGATCATCACAATAGCCGCTGCTAACAACCGCACGAACGGCGGGGTCGATCTGCTGGATGCGTTCCATGGCCTGCAGTCCGCCCAGCCCGTTGGGAATGGACAAATCCATGATGAGCAGGTCGTAGGGCTGGCCTTGTTCGAAGGCTTCCTGGTAACGGGTGATGGTGTCCGCCCCATCTTCGGTCTGGTCCACGGTGCACCCTGCGGATGTCAGGTTGGCGACCATGAGCCGACGGATCAGCGGTTCGTCCTCAAGGATCAGGATGCGGGGATTGGACGCGGGCTGGGCGGCAATGTCCGTCCCCGGAGTGGCGGCGGCCACTCCTGGCGACGGCAGGGCGGGCAGACACACGGTGACCGTGGTGCCCCGCCGCGGTGCGGAAGCCAGCGTCAGCGAGGCGCCATGCGCCTTGGCGATGGATTCACAAACAGTCAGGCCGAGGCCGGAGGCGTTGCACTCCGGACGCGTCGTAAAGTATGGTTCAAAAACCCGCTGCAGATTTTCTGCGGCAATGCCTTCGCCGTCGTCGCCAACCTGCAGCACGATCCAGTCCGCCGCGTTGCTTTCCCTGGCCAGGCCAAAGTCTGCGAGGGAAATCCCCGCCTTGTCCGCCCGCACCGCCCGGACCCGGATGTTGCCGCTACGGTCAATGGCCTGCTCCGCATTGCGCATTAAATTGTGCAGCACCCGGAGAATCTGGTTGCGGTCCACTTCTGCCGGCAGCGGAGTATCGGCCAGATCCAACTGGTAGCCGATCCCCTCCCGCTTTGGCCACTCCGCGGCCCATTCCCGCACCAAGGCAGCAAGGTCGGTGGTTTTCTTGATGGGTGCTCCTCCCCGGGCAAAGGTCAGCAGGTGCTGGACCAATCCCTGGGCCTGCACGGAAGCCTGTTTGGCGACACCCACCTCCGCACGACCCGGTGCCGTGTCAGCCATCTGCATTTCCGCTAGCGAGAGGTTGCCCAGAAGCACGGTGAGCAGGTTGTTGAAGTCGTGGGCGAAACCCCTGGCCAGCAGTCCCAGGGATTCCAGCTTCTCCAGTTTGCGTTCCCGCTCCTCGGCTTCCTTTTTGGAAGTCACATCCCGCAACAGGGCCAGCAGGCCGTTTCCAAACGGATACAACTGCACCTCATGCCACTGCCGGGCGGCATCCAGTTCCAACACGAAGGACCGCGGCTCCCTGCGGGTCAGCGCCTGGCTGAATTCATGATAGTAGTTCCGGTGCACGGACGGCTCGACGCACTGCCAGAACTCCTGCCCCAGAAACTGCTCCCGGCGGCCGTCGAGGATCGCCGCTGCCTGGGGGTTGAGATAGGTGATGCGCCAGTTGCCATCCAGGGCCAGCAGTGGATCGGCAATGCTCTGCACGATTCCGGCAAGATTCGGCCAGGGTGCTTCCGTTCCGTCCGCCAGATGCTCCTGCGGCGGCACGCTCCCCTTCCTGCGGAACAACACCACAATGCCCGCAAGGCCGCCATCCGCATCGCGGATGGGTGCGGTATTGTCCTCGATCATTCGCACGGCTCCACGGCGGTCCGTCAGCACAATGGACCGCTTGCCGCCCTGCTCAGGCCCGGTTCCCGGGAAGGCATCCACCGTCTGTCCGTTAGGGGAGGAAATGCGAAACACCTCGTGCAGCGGACGCCCCAACGCCTCGGGCATGGTCCAGGCGGTCAAGTCTTCGGCCGCCGGATTCATGAAGCTGATCCTCCCCAGCAGATCCGTGGAGATGACCCCCTCTGCCATGCTGCGCAGGGTGTTCATGAACTGGGCTTCGCTGGCTTCCAGCCGACGGTGCGCCTGGTGCCGGGCCGCGGCCAACTCCACCACGCTGCGCAGTTCGCTTTCATGAAAGGGCTTCAGCAGATAGCCGTAGGGCTGTGTCTCGCGGGCCCGTTGAATGGTCAGCTCATCCGCATAGGCGGTCAGGTAAACCACCGGCACGCCAAATTCTTCCTGAATGCGCCGGGCGGTGTCGATTCCGTCCGCTCCGTCCCCAAGGCGGATGTCCATGAGCACCAAATCCGGCAGCCCCCGGCGCAGCAATTCCAGCACTTCCTCCGCGCTGCACGCCACTCCCGGAACCTCGTAACCCAGCTTCACCAGAGTGGCTTGGAGATCCCGCGCCACCAGGGCCTCGTCTTCCACGACGATGATGCGCAGGGTATTCATGTGGATACGGTTTATTTAAGAAGTATTAGTTTTCTGGATATTGCAATTTATGCTCATTTTTGCAAATAAAATTCCGCTCGATTTGGTAATTTGTCGCCATGGGCGATGCCGCCCCAGGCGGTTTCTGCCTGGGGTCTGCGCGGTGGGAGTTGCGCCAATTTCCAGCCTTACAAAACCATCCCGGCAGCCACGGTTTCATTCGTCTGTTCGTCGATGAGAATGAAACTGCCGGTGATCCGGTTTTTGTTATAGCTGTCGAAAAACAGCGGAGCGCTGGTCCGCAGGCTGATGCGCCCAATGTCGTTCATGCGGAATTCCAGATCGTCCTCGATCTTGTGCAGCGTGTTGATGTTGACCTTGTAGCGGATGTCCCGGACCAGGGTTTTTACCTCGCGGGTGGTGTGGCGCAGCGCGAATTTGCCATTGGCCTTGAGCGGCCGTTCGGAGAACCAGCAGATCATGGCTTCGATGTCCTGACTGACTTCCGGCGGATTGTTGCCCTTCACAATCATGTCGCCGCGGCTGATGTCGATTTCATCCTCCAGCAGCAGCGAGACCGAGAGCGGGGCAAAGGCCTCCTCTGGATTTCCATCGGCAGTGTGAATCTGTTTGATGCGGCTCTGGAAGCCGGATGGCAGCACTGTGACCGCATCCCCCGGCTTGAAAACGCCGCCAGCCACCCGCCCGGCATACCCGCGAAAATCATGCCAGGCGTCATTGTGCGGTCGGATCACATACTGCACCGGAAACCGGGCCTCCACATGGTTGTCCCGAGTGCCCACATACACTGTTTCGAGGTGATAAAGCATCGGCGGTCCCTGATACCACGGCATCTTTTCACTGCGCTCCACCACGTTGTCTCCCTGCAGCGCACTGATGGGGATGAAGGTCATTTCCACAAGATTGTCGAGTCGGCTGGCGAAGTCCTTGAACTCGCTGACAATCCGGTCAAACACGGCCTCGTCATAGCCCGCCAGGTCCATCTTGTTCACGGCCAGCACCACATGCTGAATGCGCAGGAGATTGGCAATAAAGGCGTGCCGCATGGTCTGCTCCACCACGCCCTTGCGCGCATCCACCAGAATGATCGCCAGATTCGCCGTGCTGGCTCCCGTCACCATGTTCCGGGTGTATTGAATATGGCCCGGGGTGTCGGCAATGATGAATTTCCGCCGCGGGGTCGCAAAATACCGGTAAGCGACATCAATCGTAATGCCCTGTTCCCGCTCCGCCCGCAATCCGTCGGTTAGCAGCGCCAAGTCCACATGCGCATCCCCCCGGTTCCTGCTGAAGCGTTCCACCGCCTCCAACTGATCCTCGAAAATCGACTTCGAATCATACAGCAGCCGGCCAATCAGGGTCGATTTCCCGTCATCTACCGACCCGCAGGTCGAAAACCGCAAGAGATCCATTTCGGGCTTGGCTGCGGCGGGAGAACTGGGGGAGGACATCATGGGGAGGGAGGAGTGGGGAAATTCTACTAATTCCCTATGGGATTAGTCATGTATCACCGGACTGCAAGGGGAAAATTTTCCGGGTGATTCAGCCGGGCGGGTGTCGTGGCGGTGGGCCTTCGCCAGGCTGCGGGCTGGGATTCTGCGATTCGCCAGGGTGCAACTTCCATTTTGTTTCCGGATACAGTGCGCTATACTGACCGCTTGCCCATTCCGGCGCGGCCAGCCGGTTGGGATTTTTTGTTTTTCTCCGATCGATTTCCATTTTCATGACCTCTTCTGAAATCCGCCAGTCCTTTCTCGATTTCTTCCGTGGCAAGCAGCACACCATCGTGCCGAGTTCCTCGCTGATGCCGGACTCGCCAAACCTGCTGTTCACCAATGCCGGGATGAACCAGTTTGTGCCGATCTTTCTCGGCCAGGTGGAGTGCCCTTACAAGCCTGGACGCGCGGCGGACACGCAAAAGTGCATCCGGGCCGGTGGCAAGCACAACGACCTCGATGACGTCGGACTCGACACCTATCACCACACGTTTTTCGAAATGCTGGGGAACTGGAGTTTCGGCGACTATTTCAAAAAGGAGGCCATCGCGTGGTCGTGGGAACTCATCGTCAGTGTCTGGAAATTCCCCGCCGAGCGGGTGTATGCCACCATTTACCAGCCCGACCCGGGTGATCCCGCGGAGCGCGACCAGGAGGCCTGGGAACATTGGGCGGAAAAATTCCGCAGTGTCGGACTGGACCCTGACATTCACATCGTCAACGGGAACCGGAAGGACAACTTCTGGATGATGGGCGAGACCGGCCCCTGCGGCCCCTGCACGGAAATCCATGTGGACCTCACCCCCGGCCCCGTGCGCACCAGCGTAGAACGCCAGCGCGAGGGTGCGAAACTGGTCAACGGCCCCACCGCGGCGTGCATCGAAATCTGGAACAACGTTTTCATCCAATACAACGCCAACCCCGATGGCACCTTCTCCCCGCTGCCCGCGCAGCATGTGGACACCGGCATGGGATTTGAACGGGTGGTTTCCATCATCCACGGCACCAAAAATTTCACCGACTTTGAAACAGCACGCATCTCGAACTACGAGACGGATGTCTTCCGCCCGCTGTTCGGTGAAATCGAGAAACTGAGCGGCAGGAAATACGGCAGCACCCTGCCCCCCGAAGGCAGCACCGGCGAAACCGAACAGGAGAAAGTGGACGTGGCTTTTCGCGTCATTGCCGATCACATCCGCACGCTCAGTTTCAGCATCGCCGACGGCATTGTGCCCGGAAACAACGACCGCAACTACGTCCTGCGCCGCATCCTCCGCCGCGCCGTGCGCTACGGTCGTACGTTGGGATTCAGCGAACCGTTCTTCTACAAACTCGTGGACACCCTGGCCGATCGGATGGGCGATGTCTTCCCGGAACTGAAGCAGCGGAAGGATTTCGTGAAGCAGACACTCAAAATCGAAGAGGAAGCCTTCAACCGCACCCTGGACAAGGGCATCGCCCTCTTCGAAACCGAAGCCGACCGTATCCCCCACTACGAGAAACCTCACGACGAGATGGAAGCCCGTACCCCCGCTTCCGGATGCGACCTGGGTGATGGGCTGCATTGTGGAATTATCTCAGGGGCATTTGCGTTTCGGCTATATGATGAGCAGGGGTTTCCCTTTGACCTTACGGAACTCATGGCGCGAGAACGCGGGCTGGCGGTGGACAAGGTTGGATTCGAGAAATTGATGGAGGAACAGCGGGAACGGGCGCGGGCGGCGCAAAAGAAGACGATCATCAAACTCTCAGAGATCGAAACCAGGGAGCCCACACGGTTTCTCGGCTATGACACAGCGGAGACCGAGACCAAAGTGCTGGAGGTCGTCCACATGGGGGACAAAGCGGCCGTGGTTTTGGAAGCCTCGCCGTTTTATGCCGAGATGGGCGGCCAGTTGGGGGACACCGGCACGCTGCTCAGCGGGGCGGAGATCATTCCTGTTCTGAATACGCAGAAATCCGGCAACACCTGGCTGCACCTGGTGGATTCGGAAACCAACCTTGAGCCTGGTTCCGTGGTCACCGCAAAGATCGACCCGCAGCGCCGCGCCGCCATTTCCCGGCACCACAGCGTCACCCACCTGCTGCACTGGGCGCTGCATGAAGTGGTCAGCAGCGAGGCTCGGCAGAAGGGATCCTACGTCGGCCCGGAAAAGCTGACCTTTGACTTCAATGCCGCGGCGCTCACGCCACAACAAATCGCCGACGTGGAACGGTTGGTGAACGAACGCATCGTGGAGAATGCGCCGATCGCCTGGCAGGAAGTGAAATACAGCCGAGTCAGGGATCGCGCCGACATCATGCAGGCTTTCGGGGAAAAGTACGGCGAAACCGTCCGCGTCGTGCAGATCGGCGGTCATGCCGCCGGCCTTGACGGCTACAGCATGGAACTCTGCGGCGGCACGCACACCCGCGGCACCGGCGAAATCGGACTCTTCCGCATCGCCGGGGAAGCCGCCACCGGGGCCGGTATCCGGCGCATCGAAGCCATCGCCGGCCTCACGGCGTATGAACAGGCTGTCCATGAATCGGCGCGGCTGCGCGCCGTCGCCGCCAAGCTTGGCAGTCCCTTGCCGGACTTGGAAAAAAAGCTCGACCTGCTGGTGGAACATGCCAAAGCCCTGGAAAAATCCCTCAAGGCCGCACAGCAGCGCGAAGCCGCCGGGCGGGCAAAAGAACTGTTAAGCAAAGCGGAGAACCATGCTGTCATCGCGAGCCTGGGCGAAATGGATGCAGATGCCGCCATGTCGCTGCTGGATGCGCTCAAGAGCCAGTTCAACGGCATCATTGTACTCGGCGCAAGCAGCGGCGGAAATGTCACCCTGCTGGCCGCCGTGTCCAAGGAACACCAGGCCCGGATCCAGGCCGGGAAAATCATTCAGGCCATCGCACCCATCGTCGGCGGCAAGGGCGGTGGAAAACCCGACTTTGCCCGCGGCGGCGGCAAGGATGCCTCCCGCCTGGACGCGGCGCTGGCGGAGGCGCGGAGATTGATCGGTTAGAGCACGCCGGGAATTTGCCGGACCAACGCAACCAGACTCCACTGTCGATTCCTAACTTACCCTGCCCAACCGCCCGTGGATCCGCGCATTTACATCTACCTGGCCACCGTGTTTTTCTGCGGAGGATTTGCCTTTGCCTTCTGGTTTCTGAGAACCGGCCGCCACGGACCAAACCTTGGGATGCTGGCGGTCATGGCTGCCGGAGTGGTGTGCCAGAGCCTTTTTCTGGGGGCACGCGGAAAGGAACTGGGCCAATGCCCGGTGACCAACATGTTCGAACTGCTGGTGTTCGTCGCCTGGGCCATGGTGCTCCTGTATTTCACCATCGGTACGGCCTACCGCTGGTCGCTGCTGGGCATGTTCACCGCGCCCATGGTATTCGTTTTCCATGTGGCGGCGCTGCTGCTTCCGGACGCGCATCCGGAGAAGCCCGTTTCCGCTGGTTTCTGGAATGAACTGCACAAATCCCTGGCCCTGCTGAGCTTTGGCGCCTTCGCCCTGGCTTCGATCGCCGGCGTCATGTTTCTCGTCCAGGACCATCACTTGAAGCGGGGGCGGCTGGATGCGCTGTCCCTGCGCCTGCCGCCGCTGCACAATCTCATCAAGGTCATTCGCCGGCTGATCTTCTGCGGTTTCGCCATGCTTTCCGCGGCCATCTTCTGCGCCTACCGGATACCGGATCGAAACCTGGCGCATTCCCTGCTCCCGGTGTGGGGGGTCTGGGCGGTCTATGCCGGCATTGTCATCTACGCCCTGACGCGGGGGATGTCCGGCCGAAAGGCGGCCCTGGCTGCGGTGCTGGGGTTCCTGCTGCCGCTGTTGACCATGTGGATCGTGTCCCGTTGAAATCATGCCGCTGCTCTGCCTGGGACTTAGCCACAAAACCGCCCCCGTGGAAATCCGGGAGCGGCTCGCCTTTCCTGGACGGGAACTCGGCGACGCCGCCCTGCACATCGCCGCCCTGCCGGGAATCAGCGAAGCCGTCGTCGTCTCCACCTGCAACCGCATGGAAATCTATGCTGGGCTCGCCACCCAGGGCAGCGCCCCGCTCGTCCGGCAGGAAATCGAACAGTGGCTGCGGGAACGCTTCCAGTTGGACCGGGATTTGTCCTCGGAGGTGTTTTTTCACCATAGCAGCGTCGATGCTGTCAGGCACCTCTTCGCCGTGGCCGGCGGGCTGGATTCCATGGTGCTGGGCGAAACGGAAATCTTCGGCCAGGTGAAGGAGGCCTACCATGCGGCTCTGGCAGCCGGCGCCACCCGGCGCAACCTGAACAAGCTGTTTCAGGAAGCCTTCCGGGTGGGCAAGGCGGTGCGCAACACCACCGACATCCAGCGCGGCGCCACCAGCATCGGCGCGGTGGCCGTGGAACTGGCGGAGAAGCTCTTCGGTGACCTCACCGGCTGCCGCGTCATGCTGCTGGGCGCGGGTGAAATCAGCCGCCGCACCGCGCAGAGCCTGCAAAGCCGCGGTGCCAGGGGCATCATCGTTTCCAACCGCAACTACGACCGGGCGGTGGAAATGGCGCAGGACATGGGCGGCCAGGCGCTGCATTTCGACGGGTGGCAGAACCAGGTTCCGGACGTTGACATCCTCATCGGCAGCACCGCCGCCCCTCACCCCATCGTCCGCACGGAGGACATCGAACCGGCCATGCGCCTGCGGCGCGGCGGGCGGCCTCTGTTCATCATCGACATCGCCGTGCCTCGGGATGTGGAGGCCGCAGTCAACGATTTGGAAAACGTTTACCTCTTTGACATCGACGCCCTGGAACAGATCGCCGACCAAGGACGGCAGCGCCGGGAGCGGGAGTTGGAAAAGTGCCGCCGCATCATTGACCAGCACGTTGAAAACTCCGCAGTTTTCCGGGCACCGCCTGCGCCCTAGCCATTTTTCGCGGTGCGTCCTTCCCGAATGATTTCTTCGCCGAGGAGTTTGGTGAACTGCTGGTAGGAATGCGCACGCCCGTCGGCCAGGGAGCGCTGCAGCCAGGAAAACAGACTGTCGAAATCCGCGTTGTCCTGGCGGACGCGTTCGACCTGCCGCCAGTTGAGCGGGCGGGGATCGCCGTGGGTGGTGAAGCGGTGGATTTCGAGGCGGTCCTCCAGGGCGTCGAACTCCCGGGCCGAAAGCTGCTGGATGGCCCAGTGGGGCGGCAGGTCATCGAGGTTTTCCCGGGAAATGCCCAGGCTGCTGATGGCGATGCCGTGACGGGCTCCGAGCCGCCGGAGATCCTCGACAAGCTGTTCATCAACCAGCGGTGCGGCGATGACCAGTTCGCCGTGCTGCGCCCAGGTGGAATTGCTCAGCGCCTGGTAAAAGTCCTCGCGGAAGGAATTGTAGGTGACCTCGAGCTTGAGTTTCACGCTGGACAGGGTGCACAGGGGCTGCCCGAGGCTGCGCTTGAAGGCAACGGTGGCCGGATCAAACTGCATGTCGTCGCCGAGGTGTTCACCCAGTTCCCAGTCCACCACGGCCAGGTCGGGACATTTCCAGACGTTTTCGTAGGGGGCCTCTTCGCCGAATGAGGATTCGAAAAGAAATGGCTGGCGGCCCTGTTGTTCGAGCAGGCGGAAGTAGATGGCCCGCAGTTTTTGCTGGCGAGCCACCGCCAGATCCAGAACTTCAGGCTGGTTTTCGAACATCAGTCCCAGCCGTGCCTGATAGGGGGTCACCTGTCCGCGGTTGCCTGAATGAACCGGCGATGCCGTCCGCAGATAGTAGCCCTGGCCCTGTTCCACCTTGGCGATCGGCGAGGCCGGATCGCAGCACATGATGGAAAAATGATAGCGCAGGGTGGCATCGCTGTATTCCTGCTTGAGGCGCAGCTTGACCAGCCGGATGATCTCCGTGCCCTTGATGGATTCGGCTGGATTTGCGGGGAGGATTTCCGGCAAAAGGACCTTGAGTTTTTCCCGCAAATTCATGGTTGGAGGACGACGAGCAACGCAGGTTGGTGGTTGAAAACGGGGTGCGGCGGGAGTGGAAAAATCAACGCGCCACCGGGGCTGGAGGCGCTGCGGGAGAGCTCCAGCGATAGACAAAATCTCCGCTGCGCAGGCTGCCGGCGTGGGGCGATGTCCTCGGCAGATCAGCAATCGCCCGATCACCCTCCACGCGACTGACCGTCATGGGCACCAGTTTGCTGAGGTCTCCGCCGGACCAGGCAAAAATCTGCTGCCGGGCCTCCAGCACCACTCCCGGTGGACTGGCGATTTCACAAAACGACCACTCGTGGTCAATCAGGTCGATGCGACCGACTTTCACCGGTTCTGGTGCGGTGGATTCCATCCGCGGCGCACGGCCAGGCTTTTCGGTTAGGTGGCCTGCGGATGGCAGTGCCTTGGGCGCAGCAGAAACGTCTCCAGCCGCTGGCACCGCTGGTTTGGCCAAGGGGAGGGTGGGGGTGGACATCCATACCTTCACATAGGTGATCGGCGGGGTGACTTTGGCGGGAATCAGCCGTTCGGCAAAATACTCCAACTGGGTGAACAACGACTTCACATTTCCCCTGACAGTTTCCAGCAGAATGCTTTCCACCTTGCCGCCTTCGACCCGGAGTTTGCGCATGGTCACCCGGAATTCTCCGGTCTGGCCGATGATGGTGGGGACTACCACGAAATCCGCCCCCAGGGCCTTGCCCGTCTCCACCGCCACGCTCGGTCCCGGAGGTGCCAGTCGCGCTGGTTCGGTGCCGGGCAGCGGCATCTGCCCCACCGGTCCGGATGTGCTGGAATCCAGAATTTCAAAATCATCCTCCCTGAGCAGCCGTGCCGCGATCGTATCGGAAATGGCAATCCCAAGGTCCGGACGCAGCACTCCATCCAGGCTGACGGTGGCGTCCAGCACTGCGATTTTCGGTTTCATCGATTCCGGCAGCAGGTCCCCGGAGAGTTTTTTCAACTCCTTGGCAGACATGGGCGGAAGCGGCTCCGCGGAGGGCTTGGCGGTGCTTTCCTCCGCCGCCAGAAGCCCGCCGGCAGAAAACAGCACTACCGGCAGCAAAACCGCACGGAATTGGAGGAAATTCATGCCTCAGACCCTACCGGAGACTCGCAGTGCTGGCAATCAATTTTGAAAATACAATGAAATTCCCACTTCTTTGCGAAATTCCAAACGACGGCGCAGGCCGCATGAATTTGCAAAAATTTGTCTGTAAGGAAGGATCGCAATGCCGCTTCCCGCCTTCGAAGCGGCGCAAAATGGTTGTCAGCGCGGGATTGCTGGTTACTGGGAACAGTAAACGCATGTCCCTAGTCATTGCCATCGACGGCCCGGCCGCTTCCGGGAAGAGCAGCGTGGGGCGAAAGCTCGCCGCAAAACTCCACGCCGTATTTGTGAACAGCGGTGCCATGTATCGGGCGGTCACATGGGCCGCCTTGCGGGACGGGGTGGCGGTTTCCAATGCCGAGGCGGTGGCGCACTGGGTGCAATCGCTGGAGATTTCCTGTCTCGCCCAGGACGGGCGCAGCGCCATTCGGATTGACGGCAGCGATCCGGAACCGCACCTGCGCGATCCCGAAGTCAACGCCGCCGTCTCCATTCTTTCCGCGGTGCCGGAGGTGCGCCGCATTCTGGTGGAGAAGCTGCGCAGCTACGCGGCCTTGGGTCCCGTGGTCATGGAAGGCCGCGACATCGGGTCGGTCGTATTTCCGGACACGCCTCACAAATTTTACATCGACGCCTCCGAGGAGGTCCGCGCCGCCCGCCGCCGCGCTCAGGGGGAGACCGACTCCATCGCCTCCCGTGACGCCCAGGATTCCACCCGGAAAACGGCCCCCTTAACCGTGGCGCCCGACGCGGTGGTTGTGGACTCCTCGAACCTGTCCATCGACGCCGTTGTCGGGGAAATCGAACGGCATCTGGCCCGGCAGGGCGTCCATGTTTGCTAGGCAATCCCCCGTCCGCTCCCGGCATGAACTGGACCTACCGCCTTGCCATCGCGCTCACATTGCTTGCTGCAAAGCTCCTGTTCCGCTTCCGGATCATGCACCGCGAAAAACTCCTGCTGGAAGGCCCGGCACTCATCGCGGCCAACCATGTCAGCTATTTCGACCCGCCGCTCGTCGCCATTACGTTTCCCATCCCCATCCATTTTCTGGCCCGCAGCTCGCTCTACAGCAATGCCTTTGCCCGCTGGCTTTTTCCGCGGCTCAACGTCATCCCGGTGGACCAGGAGCGTCCGGAAATCGGGGCGATGAAAACCGTGCTGCGCCTGCTCAAGGAGAACAAGCATGTGCTGATCTTTCCGGAAGGCAACCGGTCCGAGGACGGAGGTCTCCAGCCTGCCGAAGCGGGGACGGGCTTCATGGTCGCCAAAAGCGGCGCTCCCGTCATCCCCATTCGCATCTTTGGCGCCTACGAGGCACTGCCCCGCAGCAGCAAAAAGATCCGGCTGCGCAAAATCACCACCGTCGTCGGCGACCCCATCCGCTTCACTCCGGAGGAACTGGGCGGCGGCAAGGAGGCCTACAAGGTCATCAGCGAACGAATCATGGAAGCCATCGCGCGGCTCGAATGCCCGCCGGATCGGGTGCCCAAGCCGCGCTGAAACCGACGGGGACGCCTGCGTGCCGGAGAGCGCGGTTCTGTTCTTGAACTTCGACCGGGAAGCGGCCAACATCCGCCCCAATTCTCATGGAAGCCGCCGAATGGCACATTTCCCCGTGTCCCCACTGTGCGGGACTCATCAAACTTCCCGCCACACCAACCGCGGCCCGCATTGCCTGTCCGCGCTGCGGTGCGGTGCTGGCTGGAGAACCCGGCGCAGCGGCGGCGTCATCCGTTCCGCAGGCAGCCGACTCCGTCCCGTCTGCGCCGACAAAATCGGCCCATGTGTCCCTTCCAACCCAGCGCGCATTTGATCCACAGCCGATAAAGGCCCGGGGGACTGGCAGGGAAGGCTGGCAGACGGATCGTCCGCTCAAGGAGGTTGATTTCAAAGACCGGCTGCAAAAAACCAGCGATCCCGAATTGTTTCAGGATGCGAACGCCAACAAGGGGCGCCGAGTCAAAAAAAACAGACGCCTGGCCGGGACTCCTTCCGGCACGGAATGGGATTCCGAGGCGGCATCAGCCAAACGCAGCGCGCGGCGTCGGGGCTTCTGGCGGCGCATTCCCTGGGGGATCGTGGGCATCTTCACGGCGCTCTTCGCCACCGCGCTGTATCTCTCGCTGCGCTCCGCCTTCAAAAAGGGCCCGGTCCAGGTCATCGCCCCTGCGACCGAAAAAAAAGCCGCGGCATCGGCCAATCCGGACGACCTGCTGGAACTGATGGCCACCGCAGACTATCTGCCTGCGGTCAACCGGGTGCTTTCCGATTTCTTTGCCGCGGAAACACCGAAGGAACTGCGCCCCTTCATCCGGGAACCGGAGCGGGTATTCCCTCTGCTGGAGCATTATTACGCGGAGCAGCAGCCATTCACCCCCCTGCGTCTCAAGCGGCTGCCCGACATCGCCAATGGCGGAATCCTCACGCACCGGCGCTTCGTCGTTGTCATGGCGGAGACAGAATCCTATCAATCCATCCCGGTCACACTGGAAAAAACTCCTGCCGGATTCAAAGTGGACTGGGAAAGTTTTGCCGGGTACGGAGAAATGTCCGCGGAGCAGTTTCTCAAAGAGCGGCCCACGGCCCCTGTGCTGATGCGGGTGACGATTTCCGCTTCGGACTACTTCAACCAGGATTTTCCTGACAAGTCCACACATGCCTGCCTGCGCCTGGGTCTGGGGCTGCCGCTGGGTGCCGCGCGGCACATCTACGGCTACATGCCGGCGGGTGGCACCGTGCAGCAGGAAGTCCTGGCAGCATCTGCCGGTCATCCCGGCAGACTTTTCGGCGTGGTCCGCCTCCGCTATCCGGAAAATTCCACCACCGCCGAACAGGTGGAAATCACCGAATTCATCCAGAAGGGCTGGGTGCTGCGCATGGAGGACATTCCCATGCCCGGCAAATCCCTGCCACCTTCCCTAGCCACTCCAAATCAGGACCAACCATGACCATGACGCCCGACTTCGGCACCAATGCCTGCTGCCGCGCGGCAAAACCAACCCCCGTGCGAAACCGGCGCTGGCTCCTCCTCGCCGCGGCTGCCGTCCTGGTGGCGGCAGGGACTGTTTACCTCCTGCGACCGCGCAACACCCCGCCCAGCTCGGTCACTCCAAGCGAAGCACTGGCGCTGGCCCAGCAATACGTTGCCCACGCGTGGACGGCCGGTCCGAAAAACGCCTTTCACGGAACGGACCCCGACGGCGTCCGGCTGGACACCCTGGATGCCGGATATGCCCCCGGTGGAACCCGGGAGGGATGGTGGCATCCCGACCAGACGAACGTAGGCATTCCCTATAAATGGGGCGGATTCGATCTGCCCGATGAATTCGACGCCGGACTGCGCGCCGGGAAATTTGCCGGCGACGCCTATTCGGAGGAAAAGCGTCGGCTGCTGGACGATGCCGTGAGCCGACACGCCGTGGGCATCGACTGCAGCGGATTTGTCTCCCGCTGCTGGAAGCTTCCCCGCAGCTACTCCACCCGCGAGCTGCCGCAACTGTGCGATCCGGTCGAGGACCTGTCCCAACTGCAGCCGGGGGACATTTTCAACAAGCACAATGCCCATGTGCGCCTGTTCGCAGCCTGGGCATCCGATGACCGCCAGCGCGCCTCCGTCTATGAAGCGTCGGCGAAAGTGCAGCGCAGGGACTACGCATTGGCAGACATGCTGGCCGAAGGCTACACCGCCTGGCGCTACCGCGGCATGCAGGGCAAATAGGCCGCAGCAGCGGAGTACTGCTAGGGAAACGCTCGAAACCCGCAGCGTCCGCCGAGTGCCAGACAGTCCTCCAGCGGCAGGATGCCCTCGGAGGCACTGGGGTGGCGCAGGCAGCTCGCAGCGGCGCACACGCCCTGCTTCAGGCATTGGTCCATCGGCAGATCTTCGTGGAGTCCGTGGATCACCCCTGCGGCAAAGGCATCCCCTGCACCGGTGGAGCCTTTGATGAAACCCGCCGGCAAGGAAACCGAGCCCTGACAAATGGTTTCTCCGCCGGCAGAAACCGCCAGCGCTCCCTCGACCGCATGCAGCACCACCCAGCGCCGCACCCCGCAGGCCAGAATCTCCCGCGCCGCAGCGACCGCTGCCTGGAAATCGAGGGTGCCGCCCTGGCGCAGATTCCTTTGCACAATGCGTCCGGCCTCCAGTTCATTGAGCAGCAGGCAATCAAGGTGCGGCAGCGAGGCGCGGACGGTGGCGGAGAACTGCGGGCTTTCCTTGCTCACAATGTCCGCAATGGTCAGGAATCCCGCAGCGCTCGCCGCCTCCAGCACCCGCGATGCGCCGGTGCGTCCGTCAGGCTGCATGGCGTCGAGGGTGTCGAGCAGCATCAGATAGGCCAGATAAAACCACCGCCCGGATCCGTCCTGAAAATCGAAATGCTGCGGAGCCAGGTGCGCGTTGGCACCCGGCTGGTGGAAAAATGTTCGGCGCCCCGTGCCCTGCACCGTGAAGGCATCCGTGTAGGAAGTGCCATGGTCAGGCGAACGCTGCAATCGATCAGTTAGGATGACGTGCCGGGCGCAGTCCTGGACAATCCAGTCCGCCCCTTCATCGCACCCGATGAGGCCGGCCGCTTCCAGCGGGAATCCGGCACCAAGTTTCGCCAGATCCTTCAGCACATTGTAGGGACCGCCGCCATTGCCGGACGACTGGGTCAGGATCGTGGCCAGGGTTTCCTCTTCCGGATAGTAGTCGATGATCTTGACATGATCGATGATGAAATTTCCACCGGCGAGGAGCCCGGCTCTGGAATGGGACTGCGGCATGCAAAACGGGTGGCGCAGGAAGCCGAAACTGCAATGGACAATCTGTCGGTTGCTGCCCGCATGATCAGGGCAGGGCGAGCGCTCAAGGCTCTGCGGGAAATGACGGGGAGTGTTTTTGGTGCAAGCGCGTTTGGGAGGGACATTGGTTGAGGATGACCATCGAAGCATTTCACGGGCAGTCCATTCAAGCTCCCTGGAAGGTGGCCAGCATCAGCATTCATGGCGATGCCAAAGAGGTGCGCATCCGCTTGCAATGAGCGCGCGGGGATGACACGCTCAGGCGCAGGCGGAATTCCGGCATTTCCTGGTGGGCTTTTTCGTGGGCGTCACCGCCAAACGGCGGAGTGGATCCGGTTTCAGCCTGCCAATCGAAATGCTGGCGCACCATGTCTGAATTCGGCGGCGTCCACGGACCGGAAACGCCCTGCGACGGTGGAGTGAGGGAAAACAGATAGCGCCGGGCGTCGGCACCGGTGCCCAAATGTGTTTCCGGCTGTGCCGCTCAAGCGGCTAGATCGCTGGATTGCTCAATAACATAATGCCGGGCAAACTGCGTCGGCCAGACCAGAAAAACATCATCGGCCTGCAGTTCCATCGTCAGGGCAGAGGGCGAAGAGCACGGGAAATGGAGCCGTGTTAGGGAGAAGAGAGTACGGACAAAGAAGGACAACAAGGAGATGCCGCGACGGTGCAATGCTGGCGATTCCGCCACGGTGGACTCAAAAAATTCCCCCGTCGATCTTGAGCACTGCGCCCGTGATGTAGCCCGCCTCCTCCGAAGCCAGGAACCGGACGGCAGCGGCCACCTCCTCCGGACGGCCGAACCGGCGCATCGGGATTTCTCGGCAGCGCGCCATCCGCTCCTCGGGGGTCATGGAGGAAAGGGCGTCGGTTTCGATGTATCCGGGACAGATGCCGTTGACGGTGATGCCCGCCCGGGCGGTTTCCTTGGCCAGGCTTTGTGTCAGGCCGATCACTCCGGCCTTCGCCGCTGCATAATTGGTTTGTCCCGGAGGCGCCAGCAGGGCGCTGAGGCTGGCAATATTGATGATGCGTCCGAAGCGCCGCCCCATCATGCTGCGAATGACGGCACGGCAGCCAAGAAAAACGCTGTGCAAATTGACATCGAGCACGCGGCTCCATTGTTCCGATGACATGGTGGCAAGCAGGGCATCCTCATGCCGTCCGGCATTGTTGACGAGCACGTCCAGCCTGCCATGGCGTGACACGATCACTTCCACCGCCTCTGTCCAGCCGGATTCCACCGTGACATCCAGATCCACCAGATCCGCCCTGCCGGGAAATTCCGACGCGAGGAGCGCCGCGGCATCCCGCCGGTGATTCACCGCCAGCCAGACAAAATTCCCCGCGCTGTGCTCCAGAAAGGCCCGGCAGATGGCAAGACCCAGTCCTCCGTTGGCACCGGTAACAAGAATGACCTGCTGGGGTGACTCCTCTGGCTGTGCGGACATGGTGCAAACCCGGATGATCTGCGGAGCGAAGGCAAACGCATGCGGACGCCGCTCAGGCGGCCACTGGCTCGCCCTCGGGCACCTGGCGCTGGATGAATTCCTCCGCCAAGGCCCGGTAGGCCTGGGTGGCCCGGTTGTTGCGGTCGTATTCGATGAGGGCCTTTTCGTAACTCTGGCTTTCCGCCACGATGATGCTGCGAGGAATCACCGTCTGATAGACCACGTTCTCAAAGACCCTGCGGACCTCCTCCACCACAGAGCGGGCATGGCCGGTGCGTCCGTCAAACATGGTCATCAGGATGCCCTCAAGAGAGACGGAGGGATTGACGCCGGAGGCCGCGATCTGGTCATGGATATCCACAATGCGGGCCAGTCCTTCGAGGCCGAAATACTCGCACTGAATGGGAATGAGCAATCCGTCCGCCGCAGCCAGAGCCGAAGTCATCAGCACGCCCAGTGAGGGCGGACAGTCAATGATGAGAAAATCAAATTCGCCGCTTTCCTTGAGCGGCTGCAGCACTTCACGCAGGCGGGTCAGGTGATTGTCGGCGCGGACCAGTTCGACCTCGCATCCGGCAAGTTCCATTTGTGCGGGAATGAGCGAGAGCGTCGGAAATCGCGTGGGGAGGATTTTTCCCGCGAGGGTGTCCTGACCAATCAGGACGCGATAGAGGCTCTGGCCCTCACCTGCACGGTATCCGAGGCCGCTGGAGGCGTTCCCCTGAGGATCGAGATCCAGCAGAAGTACGCGTTTCTCCCGCTGGGCCAGGCAGGCGGCGAGGTTGATGGCTGTTGTGGTCTTTCCGACCCCACCCTTTTGGTTGGCGATGGCGATGATCTTCATGAATGCTTGGGTTCTGTGTGGCGGGGAGAACGGCAAAGGGTTTATTCCACAGGCGTTCCAAACCCGCCAGCAGAATTCCGCGGACTTTTCCTGCCTGCCCGCGTTTGCTTTGCCCCGCATTGCAGCCAAGGTGCGGCCATGTTTCGTTGTCACCGACTCTTCCGGGCCATTTCGCGGCCGGTGCTCCTGGCAGGACTGGCCGGGTTTCTTGCCTCGTGCGCATCCACACCCCCGGCCTACCCTCCGCCAGGCATGGGGTCTGCCAACCCCTCTCCCGCTCCCTTCTTCCCCCGCACCCGCCCGCCGGAAATCCGTGCCGCTTCCTACATCCTGCTCGATGCACGGACCGGTGCCACGCTGGCTTCACGCAATGCCGACACCATCCGTCCGGTCGCTTCCACCCAAAAAATCCTCACCGCCCTGGTGGTGCTCGATGCGGGTGGTCTCGACCGCACGGTCAGAGTCCAGACCTCGGACATTCGGGTCGAACCGACCAAACTGGGGGTGCGCCCTGGCGAGGCCTATTCCCGACGCGAACTGCTCTATGCGTTCCTGGTGAAAAGCGCGAATGACGCCGCCAATGTACTCGCTCGCGAAACGGCCGGGAGCATTCCTGCCTTCGCCGCCCGCATGAATGCGAAGGCTCGCTCCCTGGGCGCCACCCGCTCCCGGTTCGCCAATCCTCACGGTCTCACCGCTTCCGGCAATGCCTCCACCGCCCGGGACATGGCCCGCATCGCCATGGCCGCCTACCGTCACCCGGTCATTCGCGACATTGTCCGGCGCAAATACCTCGGCTTCCACGGACGCCAGCTGAAGAACACCAACAATCTGCTGGGGTCCATGCCCGAATGCAATGGCATGAAAACAGGCTACACAGTCGCTGCCGGGCGCTGCTTGATTTCCACCGCCCACAACGGAAGGCGGGACGTCATCCTCGTCCAGCTTGGCACGAAGACCCGTTACATCTGGGATGATGCCCGGGCGATGATGTCCTGGGGACTGGGCCAATGACGCCCGCTGACTCCTGGCCAAACTTCCCTGTCCGTCATGGTCCCCACCACTGCTGCTCCGGACGCACCGCAGAGGGATTTTCCCGAATGGATGGACCCCATGGTGGTCAAGGAACTGCGCCAGGCGCTGCAGCACCGCTTCTTTCTAGTTCCGTTCATTACAGTGCATTTCATCTTGCTCGGGACTCTGGCGGTCGAGTGGATGGCCCTCCAGCAATCCCAAGCCACCAGCCAGGGCGTCCGCCCCCTCATCCACCCCACGCTGGGAAAACTGGCGTTCTGGGAGGCGGCCTATCTGGTGGTGGCCTACCTGATGCCGCTGCGCGGATTCGACGCGCTCCAGGAAGAACGGCAGCGGGGAAACACGGAACTCCTCCTCATGGCAGGCCTGACTCGCTGGAAAATTGTCCGCGGCAAATGGATGGTCCAGATGTTTCTCACCCTGCTGGTCGTCAGTTCGCTGCTTCCCTATGCCATCGTGCGCTATTTTTTCGGCGGTATCGAAATCACGGAAAGCGCCATCCAACTGCTCGCAGTCATCGGAGCCAGCCTCGCCAACAGCGGCCTCATCATCGGCACCTCCGGCTATTCCCGCTACAGTGTCCGCCTTCCCATCCTGTTCATTGGTCTAATTTATGTTTTATCGGTGGTGGTTGCCGTCAACACCATCGTTTTGGAAGGTCCCGCCCTCTTCGGCATTTCCAAACTTTCGCCGATAGTGTTTTTCTACATTCTCGTGTGCTTACTCGCCATTTTTGCCCTCTATGCCGTGCTGGGGCTGCAGTTGGGTCGCGCCCACTTGAAACTTTGCCTGGTCCCATGGGAGCAGGCGCCTACCCGCTCCATCGCTGGCCTGCTCCTTATTTCTCCGTTCATCCTGCTCACCGGCATTCTGATTACCTGCGGGTGGGGCGGACTGTTCATCATCCTCATTTTCATCATCACCATCATCCAGATCGACCGCGCCCCGACAGCTCCGGCATCCGTCGCCAAACCTGCGGCCATGCCATTGGGATTTTAGTCGGACCGGCAACGGCACACTGCCGGCGCCGCCGAGGGGCGTCACGCAACACCTAAATTCGAGAAAATGTGCGCTTTTCCCTTCGCAGCCGGGTGAAATCATGTCACGATTGCCATTGGTTTTCGCCAACTCACCGAGATCCCTTCAGCATGAAAAAATTCCCTTCCGCTTTTCTTGCGACCGTCGCAGCCCTTGCTGCCGCATCCACTGCTCTGGCAGGTTCCACCTCGGCCTCCCAAGCCCCGGTGCCGCCTCCGGAATCTGCTGAGTCGAGCGGCCTGGAAATCGAGGCCGCCATCGGATATGATTCCCATTACATTTTCCGCGGTGAGCTGCTGCAGAAAAACACCCCGTGGGCGCAGCTTTCCCTGACTGTTCCGCTGACCGAAAGCCTGTTCTTCGCGGTCACCCCTTGGTATCTCCACGACATGGACGATGACTACAACGAGTTCGACCTCAACGCCGGATTCCTGCTCAGTTTCGGCAAATACGAATTCGGCCTGGGTTACGCTGGATACTACTATCCGCAGGGGTCTCTCGGCGCCGGCGAGGGAATCGACGACGAACAGGAAATGATCTTCTCCGTCAGCCGCGATGTCGGTCCCGCCAGTGTGACCGTGATGGGCACCTACAGCTTCACCCGCGAGGCGTTCTATTACGAACTGGCTGCGGAGCTTCCCTATCAACTCAACGACGTTGTCACCATCCAACCGGGCGTGGCACTGGGCTGGGATTCCGACTACTTCGCGGAGGGAACGGGATTCAACCACCTCATGCTCTCACTCTCCTTTCCGCTCAAACTAAGTGAGCATGTTGAACTTACTCCCTACATCGCCGGTAATTTCCCCTTCGCCCAACTGGGCGAACTGGATGATGATCTCTACGGAGGAGTCAAGTTGACCGTGGGATTCTGATTTGCCTCCCGTTGAGATTCAGGGGGGGGAACCAGCGAAATCGGCCACTGTTCCGGACAGGAAAAGGGTGGCACGCCAGGAGGGAATCGAACCCCCAACCAACGGTTTTGGAGACCGCTACTCTACCAATTGAGCTACTGGCGTTTTGTGGAAACTAAATTGGGGCCGGGACGAGCGTTGTCAAATGGGCATTCCAGCGTTCACCTCCGGAAATTCCATCACCGAAAGTCTGGCAGGGGAGTTCACCACTGCATTCCCGCAATCCTGCCAATCAAAGTTCTTCGGCCACCGTGAAGGTCACATTGCGAATGCCCGCATACTGCAGGGCGTTCATGACCTTGATGATCCGGCTGTATTTCGTATCCGGCTGGGTGCTGACGGTGACAATGACCTCGGTCTTGTCGGCCTTGCCCTGTTCGGCGAGGCGTTTCATCCGTTCCTTCAACTGTTTTTCGTCGGCACCCTCCCCCTTGCTGTCCACCTGTCCCATGCCGTCCAGCATTTCCTCGTTGTGAGAGATGATCCCGTCCTGATCAATGGCGATGTTTTCCTCCAGCGCTTCCATGCCGCTGATGCTGGTGGAGGTCTCCGCACTGCCGGGAAGCTTGGATTTGATTTCCATTTCGACCTGGCGGGCACCCACTTTCACCATGAAGAAAAGCATGATGACGAAGACCACGTCGATCATGGGGGCAATTTGGAACCCGACGTCCTCGTTCTTGTTTTCGCGGCGAATGCGGCTCATGGTGTCGCGGACTATTGGTTATAAGTGGAGTAGGCGAGCGAGTCGATGCCGGCCATGCCCGCCGCCTGCATGATCTTTTGAATCTCCTTCGCCGGCAGGTCGCGGTCCCCGCGGATCAGAATCTCAAGGTCGGTGCGGGCTCCCCTCTTGGCCTCCAAGGCGGTTTTCAGTTCCTCCATGTCCTCGTAGGGTTTGCTGTCAAAGGTGATGGTGGATTTCTGATCAGACGGGTTCCATTTGACGTTGATGATCGCCTGCTTGCCGTCCGGCTTCCGCTCCTTGGCATCGGGCGCAACGGGAAGCTTGATGTCACGGTCCACCTTTTCCACCTGGGAAGTGGTGATGCTCATGAAGAAAATGAGCAACGTGAGCAACACGTCGATCATCGGAGCAATCTGAAACTCCGGTTCGCCTTCACCGCCGCCGCCGCCGCCTGCCATAAGCTTGTGTCAGTAAAAGGTTGGTGTGAGTGGGAAAAGCACAAAAAGGAATGCCGCCGCTCGCAAGCAGCGGCCTCCTTTCCGGGAATTCGTCAGGCCGCAGGCGCAGCCGTTTCGCCGCCCGGGGCATCGACCCAGTTCGGAGTATTGGCATAAAGTTCCTGATCTCCGATGTGCACGCCTTCGGCGAGATGATAGGGCAGTTTGCGGAACAGGTTCATGGCTTCGTATTCCACTTCCTGCATCGCATTCTGCAGGCGGTTGCGCAGGAAGTAATAGGCCATGAACGCCGGAACGGCGATGAACAGACCCGTTGCCGTGGCCACGAGCACTTCACCGATGGCGGAAGCGAGCTGGTCGGCATTCTGGGCGACGTTGCCCTGTCCCAAGGCTTCGAAGGCTCGAATCATCCCGGTCACGGTTCCGATGAGTCCGATCATCGGAGTGCAGACGCCGAGCACGGAAAGATACGAAAGTCTCACGGCTCCGCGGGCCTGCTCTTTGTTGATTTCTGCGAGCATGGCTTCCTCCGTGGCATCCTTGCCGTCCCCAAGGCTCACCAATCCGGCGCGGACGACGTTGTTGATGGCACACGGGACTTCCTGAGTGACCTGATAAGCGCCCACGTAGTCACCGGCCCGGAAGGCATTGCGCAGCTTTTCGAGTTCCATGGGTGGAACCAGACGCAGCGGGCGGGTGCGCAGAATGCCATCGACCAGCAGCCAGAGCATGGCGATCGAACAGATGGCCAGGGGGATCATGACCCAGCCGCCCTCTTCCAGTTTCTTGAAAAAACTCTTGGAGTGAACCTCCTGGGCTGAGGCCAAGGATGGGAGTGCCACGAGCAGCGCGGTGGTGAAGGCGAGAGAAAGGGACTTGAATTTCATGAGTTGATTTTCGTGTGTCTGGTTAAGCGTTTGGTCGTAAAGCGTCAAGTGTCATTGTCAAACAGGCGGAGCAGATTGCGGTTACTTTTTCTCCTCTTCTGCAGGTGTTTCCCCCTCGGGCTTCTCCTTGGCGTCCGCGTTGCCCTGCTTTTCCGCCATGCTCTGTTCGGTTTCCCCCAGCGCCTTGAGCAGTTGCTTGCGTTCCTCATCCGCCGCTTTCGCCTGGGGGGTTCCCGGGTAGCGGTCCACGATGCCCGAAAGCATTTCGGAAGCGTCTTCGAGCCGCTGCAATTTCACCAGCGACCGCGCGGCCCCAAGTTCGGCATTGGGCAGCAGCAGTCCCTGGGAGCCGTAAAACACGGGCACGTGAAGGTAGGCCTCGCGGGCATCGGCGAATGACTGCCGTTTATACTCGATGTCTCCGAGCAGCAGGTAGAGTTTCGCCAGCACCGCGGCGTCATCGGTCTTGGGGATGATCTCTTCGACGATCTGCTTGGCCGGACCCGGTGCGCCCTTGTAATATTCCTGTGCTCCCTGCGCGGCACGCAGGCGAAGTTGATCGGATGGACCAAGGGTCATCGCCTTCAATTCGGCATTGAGTTTGTCGAACCCGGCTTCGTCCTTCTTGATTCCCAGCGCTTCCAGCTTCACCAGCGCAGCGGACACCCACCAGGAACCGGCGGTCAGCTTGAACCCTTCAAACTGCTTGAGCACCACATCCGCCTTGGTCAGGGCGGTGTCTCCATCGCCCCGCGTTGCCGCGGCGGCTGCATCCTGCAACTCCACCGGTTCTGGATAGTCGATGCGGACGATGTCCGTGCCGAGAATATTGATGATCCGGTCCTTGCCGAGGGCGTCCTTGGTTTTCCACGCCACGTTGGACCCCTGAATCACACAGTCGGCCCAGGGCAATTCCTTGCCATCCTTGGTAAAGAGGCGCTGACTGAAGGCGGGCAGCGCACTCCAGGCGAAGACGCCGAGCGTGAGAATGAACAGTGGCAGTTTCATGAATGACTCAGTGGGATTGTCTGGTTCTTAGAGGGGAAGTCCGCGCTTGCCGCAGACCTCCCGCAGCTGCTGCATGAGCGGCCCGGCTTCCAGCTTGCGCTTGACGAGGTATTCCTTGGCTTCCTTGGCATGGGCGGCGGCCTGGGGTTTCTGGCCGAGTGCCATGAAGCTTTCGATGGCGCCGATGTAACCCTTGACCGCCCAGTCCGCATACTTGGCAAAGGAGAGGAAAATCCGCTGGTAGTAATTGGCGGAAACGGAGAAATTTCCAAGTTTGAAGGAGGATTCACCGAGCCAGTAGAGCGCTTCCGCTGTCAATTCGCCCTTCCATTCCTTGGTGCCGACAATCTCGGTCAGCGGCGCTTCACAGTCCTTGTAATTTCCTTGGGCAATCTGCGATTTGGCCAGACCCATGAGCGCATTGGGGTATTTCATTCCAGGAACTTCGTCCTTGGCCTTGCGGTATTGCTTTTCCGCCTCGGCGTAGTTTTTGGCCTCATAGGCCATGTCTCCCAGCCCCACGACGGCAAAGTCCAGAAAGTCGCTGTGCGGGAAGAACTGGAGCAGCCGATTGTAGCAGGCAGTCGCCTTTTCCACAATGCCCCGCTTGCGCAGGTGATCCCCAACAAATGCCAGCAGGGTGGACGGCAGGTCTTCCGGCTGAAATTCGGTACCAATCTGATCAAGGAGTTTTTCGTAATCCGGCGTGCGGTCGATCTTCTTCTTCGGATCAGCCGGGTCCCGTTTGGCTCCAACCATCTTGAGCAGTTGGGCCTTGGTGTAGAGCATCCGGGCCTTGCCGGTGTTGTTGAGCTTCATCCCCCCCTTGGCCAGTTCTTCGTCCATCTGCGTGTCGAGCTGCTTGACGGCGACATCATATGGGTCCTCATCTGGAGCGGAAGGCGGCGGTGGCGGCGGTGGCGCGGTGGTCCCGGTTCCCGGTGTGGCCGGAGCGCCTGCTGGCGGAGTGGCGGGGCGGGGCTTGCGCTTGGGAATCGCGGCCTGCGCCAGTTGCTGCAGCAGCATTTCCACCCCTTCCTTGTTCGGCCGGTTGATGTTTGGCAGAATTTCCTTGATGAGCCGGGACCGAATTTCCCCGCGCCGCTGCTCGCGCTCCTCGGCGTTGGTGGCCTGGCGGCTGATCGCCATGCAAATATAGTTGATGCCTTTGAGGCGGTCTGGGTGTTCCGGATGGCGGGTGACGAAGTCTTCGTAAAGCGCCTGAATTTCCTTCCATGCCCCGATGGCTTGGAACTTGGTGCGGGCCTGCTCCAGGCCGTATTCCATGACGTTGTCGTTCGACGCCTTCATCGCGGCGTTCATGTAGGCGTCGCCGGAGGATTTATCGACGCTTTCCAGCTTGAGTTCCTCGACTTCGGCCGGTGTCATCTGGTCGTAGCAGTCACCGATGAGGGCGTAGAGTTCCCCTAGCACCGTGGAATCCGGGAAGCGCTTGATGACGTCCTCCGCGTGGTCGATGACGCGCTTGAAGTTCGACTTGTAGGTCGCGAGTTCCTTGGCTTTGGCCGCCTTGGTTTTGTTGGCCTGCTCCTCGCCGTACATCACGATGCCAAGGCGGTAGTTGGCGTCCGGCAGGTAGGGGCTGTTCGGGTAGGCATCCAGGAACTTGTTCAGCTGTTCCATGGTGTTCTTGTAGTCGTTCTTGAAGAAATAGGTCAGGGCATAGCGGTAATCGACCTCCTCCTTGAAGGCGTCATTGGGAAAGAGTTTGCGGTATTCATCCAGGGTGGCCCGGGCGGCGTCGAAGGCGTAGAGTTCAAAATCAATGCCCACCTTGTAGAGCATCATTTTGTTCTTGTTCGGCAAGTCCTTTCCGTCCTTGTCCTTGATCGCGAGGACGTTTTCCACCGCCCGCTTGGCGCCGTCGAAATCCTTCTCCTCCATGGCCATGGTGACGGTCAGTTCGGAAACTTCGTCGGCCTCGGCAGTCTGCGGGAAATCCTTGAGGAATTTCCAGCACAGGTCCAGCGCCTCCTTTTTCATCTTGAGCTGGAACAGCGAAATGATCTGTCCAAAGGCGGCAGAGGAACGGTTGGCGAAGGTGGGGTATTTCTCATTGATGGTCCTGAACGCCAGTTCCGCCTCCCAGTAGCGGTGCAGCGTGGCGTAGCAGCGTCCGATCTGGTAAATGACCACGGCGTCGTAGGATTCCTCCTTCTCCACCTGTCCGAGCAATTCCTCCAATTGTTTGAGTCGCGTGGTTCCCTCCTCGGCCAGGGAGGCGAATTTCGGATCTTTTTTCTTCCGCTTCCATTCCTCGATCTTCCCTCGGAGCACCTCGTTGCGTTCCTTCTGCAGGCGCACGACTTCCTTTTGGCGACGCACCGCCTGGAGCGCCCGCAGGGCGAGTTCCGGCTTTTCTTCCATGAGCTTGGATGCGGCATCCAGCGCACGGCCATTGATGATGATCACGTAGTCGGCGGCACTCGGGCTGATTTTCACCTGTTCCAGCACCGCGATGCCTTCGTCCACCTTGTCGGTGTCGAAATAAATCTTCGCCAGGCGCAAGGCGGCATTCACCCGTTCCGTCGAGCCGTAGCCACCCTTGAGGTAGTCCTGCAGCGTGCTGACCGCCTTGCCGGCCTGGTCGTCCTTTTCGTAAATTTCCGCGAGGATCGGCAGCACCTGCTCGCGCAGGTCGGGGATGTTTTTGATTTTTTCAAACTGTCCGATGGCGCCCTTGTTGTCCCCGCCCAGCGCCTGGCATTTTCCGATCAGCAGCATCACGTCCTTGATCGCGTCGCCCTTGGGAAATTTGTTTTCGTATTTCTTCAGCGTCTCGGTAGCCTTGGCATAGTCGGGATCGGGAGGTGTGGCGTAGGAAACCCCCAGCATGTAGAGCAGGATGTCCATTTTCTCGGTGATCCCGAGTTTCTCACACGCCGCAAGGTAGGGCACCAGTTTGGCCACCACGGTTTTGGCATCACCCCGTTCCCAAGCGGCATTGGCTTCGTTTGCCAGTTGCTGCATTTCGAACTGGTTGGTCGGCAGCTTTTCCCCGCCGGCAGGGGCGGCAGGCTTTTCCTTCGGGTCCGCGGGCTTGGGGGGCGGAGCCGCCCAGATTTGCGGCGCGGCGGCCAGCAGCATTCCGGCGGAAAGGCACAACAGGAAGGAGGAGCGGGGCGGTGGGTTCATGGAAATGAAAACGGATTAGTGAGGGGATCGGCAGCCGCCATTTTGTCCCGGAAAGGCGGCGATTATAAAACCAACCGTCACCTTGCCAAACAAATTTAACGGGTGCCTGGCTCTGATGTTTCCCGTTGTTCTTAATACGGGTTGCCCTTCATGGCCATTAGGAAATTTCCTCAACCTCAATTTTCCGGCCGAACGATGGCGTTGGGAGCGTCCAGGGAGCGCCGTGGGCCACCACAGCCAGGGTCAATAGGCCGATGGGTAACGCGGCTGGCTGCGTCGGGCAGGCGGGGAAGGTTCCTCACGCTGCGGCGGCTGCTGGGAATGGGGCGGGGGAAAGGGGGATTGCCGTTCCGGTTCCATGCCCAGCGCTGCTGCCATGCCGACAATGACTGCCGCGATGTTTTCAGGCGGCTGGCCGGTAAAGACGAACTGGCCGCGCGGTCCGGGTTCATATTCCAGCACGCCTTCGAGCGGCGTGCCGCCTGCCTGACAACTCCACCGGATGCGGCTTCCGCGCTCTGCCCTGGCCCGCAGCCAAAATCCATCCGCAGTGGGGTCAAAACGGACCAGTTCATCGCCTCTGGAGGGAGCCGCAGGCGGCTCTGTCGTGGTGATGGCACCCCTGGTGACGCCGCGCAGTTTGCGAATGACCGCAAAAACCAACAATCCCAGCCCGCTCAGGATCACCCACAGCAGCGTACTGGAGCCTCCCGTTCTGGGAACATCCGCAGTGCGGGCAGGCGGGGCCGAAACCGGAGCAACTGGCGACGGTGCGGGTTGAGCAGGCGAGGAATCCGCAGCCGGCTGCTCCACCGCATTGGAAGCGGAATGCGTCGCTTCCACGGGCGTTTTTGGCAGCACGGGCACGAGGGTAAAGGTCATCACCCGGAATCCGTTGTCCGCATTGCGGCTGCGAGGGTCATTCCGAAAACGGGCGGCACTCCTTGCGCCGCTGGCATCCTTCAAAAATCCTCCGCCGCGCAGCACCCGGCGCGGTTTGTCGCTCAGTTTGTCATTGGTCTGCAGCGGATCGATGGCCCGTCCTGCAGGATAGGGTGCATACCAGTCCTCGCACCACTCCCACACGTTTCCGCCCATGTCGTGAAAGCCCCAGGCATTCGCCTTCAACCCGGCCGCGGCATGGGTGGAAAACCCGCTGTTGCCCTTGTGCCAGGCGATTTCATCCACCTCCAGCGGCCACGGAGTCTGGGTGCCGGCGCGGCAGGCATATTCCCACTGCGCCTCGCTGGGCAGGGAGAATTTCCGTCCACTGCGCTGCGAGAGCCACTCGCAGAACCGCTGGGCATCAAACCAGGTGACACAGCAGACCGGGTGCTCCCCCGTCTGGGCAATGCCCGGCGAACGCCAGTTGAAACCCTTCCGCTGCAGCAGCTTCTGGCCGTCCCATCCGTAACCGCCGGATTTTCCATCCTCCGCCTCCGTCCGGTAACCGGTGGCCCGGACAAAGGTTTCGAACTGCCGCCGGGTCACTTCGGTCCTGCCAAGATAAAATGGTTTTGTCAGGGCAACGGGCCGCGCGGCTTCATCGGCACCGCGTCCGGCTTCGTCCTCCGGAGAACCTTGGGAATACTGCCCCGGCTGGACCAGGATGAGGTCGAGCGTCACCCCATTGCCGATGTCGATTTGAATGGAGGGGCCGGCGGCTGCCGCGCTTGACACGGCCAAGCCCAGCAGGATGCGCAGCAGGGCTGCAACGGATTTCATGATGCGAGGATCATACGGGCGGCAGACACGGCCTGCCGCCGGAAAGTTGTGAATTTTTCGGCAACGGGGCGGCACCGGGTGCAGCCCGGAATCACTTCACCACCAACCCGCGGACGTTGTGCTGGGGTTGCGGCCATGCCGGCTCCAGTTTCGCCAGAGTGTCCCGCACGATTTCCGCCACCACCACGTTGCGGTACCATTTGTTGTCCGCGGGAATGACATGCCAGGGAGCTCCCTCCCAGGATGTGCGGCTCATGGTTTCCTCATACGCCTCGACAAATTCCGGCCACCGCTCGCGGTCCCGCAGGTCCTCGGGGTGGAACTTCCAGTGCTTCTTGGGATTTTCCAGCCGCCCCTGGAGCCGACGGCGCTGCTCTTCACGGGAAACGTGCAGGAAGAATTTCAGCACCGTGGTTCCTTCATCCACCAGCAGACGTTCGAAGTTCACCACATGCTCAAAGCGCTTTTCCCACACCTCTTTGGGCCGCAGGTTCTTCACTTTGACCGCGACAATGTCCTCATAATGGCTGCGGTTGAAAACCACCACTTCGCCCTTCGCCGGCACCCGGGCATGCACCCGCCAGAGGAAATCATGATCGAGTTCCTCCGCCGTGGGAGCCTTGAAGGCCGCGACCCGAAATCCGTGGGGATCCAGTCCGGAAAACACCTGACGGACGGTGCCGTCTTTTCCGCTGGCATCCATGCCCTGCAGGATGATGAGCAGCCGCTTCTCATGCTCCGCATGCAGCAGACGCTGGAGGTCGAGCATCGCATCTTTCAAATGCACCAAGCGGGCCAGGCAGAGATCCTTGTTCTCCGCAGGGTCGCACTGCCCCTCCGGATCGAACTCCGTCAGCTTGACTTTGCTTCCAGGCTTGATGCGGTAGATCTTCATGCGGGCACAGGCCTGAAGCAACGGTTCGCCGCCGTCAATTGGTGACGAGAACCGGCGTGCCTACCTGGACGTTGCTGAAAAAGATTTCCGACATGCGGTCGGGCATGCGGATGCACCCGTGGCTGGCCGGGTAGCCCGGGAGGAATCCGGCGTGCATGCCGACGCCATCCCAAGTGATGCGCATGAAGTTGGGCATCGGCGAGCCCTTGAACCGTGCGCCAGCCGGCGGACGGTCCGTCCGCGCATCCACGTTGGCCCGGGCCACGGTCCCATCGGGAAATACAAAATCCCCGTAACGCGATGACACATGGTTCTTGTTTTTTTCCAGCACCGACATCCGCCCGGTGGGGCTGGGGTGGCTGGTGTCCCCGCTGGAAATCCTTGAGCGGCCGACCAGTACGTTCCCGCGGTAAAAATCCACGACCTGCGCCGCCAGGTTGATGTGCAGACGCGGGGCTCCATTCCCAGCACCTCCGTCCCAAAAACTGACCGCATCCGGTGGCGGTCCCACCTGCTGCTGGCCGAACGATCCGGGTTGCAAATATTGTGTCTGGCCGGTCAGCCCGGTGGTAACGCAGGAGCTAAGCAGCAATGCGCCAGCCACGGCAGTAAGAGCCGCAAGTCTTGCAAAAACGGATTTCATGGGTTGAGGAACAGGGGGCAATGGTTCGGAAATTTTAGTAGTCGCAATCCGCAAACCTTCCAATGGAAATTCCTTCATTCTTCATTCCCGCGACAGGATCGTCCTTGAGGAGGCAACTCGGGCCATTTCGAAATCAATGATTCTGCTTGCGATGCGGAGGAAGCCGTCTAGATTGACCACCCTTTCCCAACTTTCCCGCCGGAGCAGCCCAGTGCCCGCCTCCGGCGTTTCTCTTTGCACTACCATCATCCACACCACGGAGGACCCTGCCATGAAAGACAACATTCATCCCAAATACGTTGATACCATCATCACCTGCACCTGCGGCGCCGTTTACAACACCCGGTCCACCGTCAAGGAAATCAGCGTGGGGATTTGTGCATCCTGCCATCCGTTTTTCACCGGGGAGCAAAAGTTCGTGGACACCGCCGGACGCGTCGAAAAATTCAACCAGCGCTTCAAGTCCACCTCCGCCGTGCGCCGGACCAAGCCGAAACTCGCCGCCGCCGGCACCTAGCGCGATCCACCCCGATTTCACAACGGTATCCGCCCCCTCAGTCTCGGGGCGGGTGCCGTTTTTCATTTTCAGCCCGTCCGGCTGCTTCAAGACGCGCCGGACCAACCCGAATCTTCTGAACGTTTCAGAGCATGGACTACACCGGCCTCATCGAGAAAAAGCAACAGCGCATTGGCGAACTGGAGGAAGTCATCGCGCTGCCGGATTTTTATGCCGACCCCAGAAAAGCCGGGGATCTGACGCGGGAACATGCGCAGTTGAAGCGGTTGATGGCAACCTTTGAGAGCTTGCTCCGATGCGAACGAGAATTGGTGGAAAACCAAGAACTCGCCAAGGGAGAGGACCCGGATTTCGCCGCCATGGCCGCCGCCGAAATTCCGGAACTGGAGAGGCGCCATGCGGAACTGGACACGGAAATCCAGTATGCCCTTCTCCCGCGGGATGCCACCGAAGACCGGGATGCCATCGTGGAAATCCGTGCCGGCACCGGTGGCAGCGAGGCCAGCCTCTTTGCCGGAGACCTCCTGCGCATGTACACCCGCTACGCGGAAGCCCACGGATGGAAGGTGGAGCCCATGGAATTGAGCGAATCCGAAGTCGGCGGCATCCGCGAAGCTATTATCAAAATCTCTGGGGAAGAAGTTTTCCGATACTTGAAATATGAGAGCGGCGTGCACCGGGTGCAGCGCGTTCCGGTGACCGAAGCTCAGGGCAGAATCCATACCTCCACCGCCACCGTCGCCGTGCTCCCGGAAGCGCAGGAAGTGGACCTTGAAATCAAACCTGAAGAAGTGCGCGTGGAAGTATGCCGCGCCAGCGGCCACGGCGGCCAGGGGGTGAATACCACCGATTCCGCGGTCCAGCTTCTGCACCTGCCCACCGGCATCATTGTCCGCTGCCAGGACGGACGCAGTCAGCTCAAAAACAAGGAACGGGCCTTCACCGTGCTGCGCTCCCGGCTCCTCGAACGCAAACAGCAGGATGCCGCCGCCAAATACTCCGCCCACCGCCGCAGTCTCATCGGCTCCGGCGGACGCGAGGAAAAAATCCGCACCTACAATTTCCCGCAGAACCGCGTCACCGACCACCGCATCGGCCTCACCCTCTACAATCTCACGCATTTCGTCGAAGGAGACCTCGAAGAAATGGTCAAGTCCCTCCAGGCCAGCGACATGCAGGAACGCCTCAAGGAAGCGGGCATTGGTTGAGCAGAATGGATCTCCAGTCCTTCCCCGGCCTCTCCGCATCACCGGCAAGGTGCCAGGCACCCCCCGCACGGACTCCCTGTGCCCACCACCCCAACGCTCCTGTCGTCACCAGCCGTTGCACCGCGACATCCACGGCTGCTCCATCCATTGCAACGATGGGTGTGTATGGATGGACCTCAAATTTTTTCCCCAAACCGTTAAGAAATCCTTGATCGAACCATCTGACCCGGTCATTAATGCATCGTTCATTTGTCTTTGTTTCGAACCTCAAACCAAACCCCAAGCGAACCGGATCATGAAAACCCTGGCACTTCTATTGGCACTGTCTCCTCTGCCGCTTTCCGCCGCACTGGTCGAAATGTGGAAATTCAACGATCTTCCCGCCGGTCCCATCGCCAGCGGCACCACCACCACCGGTGTCAATGGAGCACTGGCCACCATTCTCGGTGCCGGGGCCAACAGCTTCCTCACGGGCGGCAATGGCATCGCTGCGGTGGATCTGCCGGGCGGGAGTTCGGCATCGGCCGCTTACATTGACCTTCCCAATGGCATCATTTCCGCACGGACGGATGCCACGTTTGAAGCCTGGGTCACCCAGGACAGCGTCCGGAATTGGGGGCGGGTGATCGACTTCGGGAACACGACCACTGGAGAACAGTTCGGTCCAGGCGGGGCTGGCAGCGCGAACGATGGTATTTGGCTGACATTCAACCGCGGCACCTCACCGAACACCCAGCGGTGGGAAGTGAAGGACGGAGGCTACGGCGCTGTCGATGACTCCAACCTGGTCTCTGCGCTCGGAACCCAGCACCATATGGTGGTGACTTGGGACGACATGGCACCGAACCTCTCGCTGGCAATTTGGTATCTGGACGGTCTGCCTGCCGCAGCCGGTGTTTATAGCATGAATCTGAATGACATCACCGACGTCAACAACTGGCTGGGACGCAGCAACTGGGGTGGAGATGACAATGCCGACGCCTCGTATGACCAGTTTGCCATCTATGACACCGCCTGGAGTTCCGCAGAGGTGATGAATGCGTTTCAGGCCGGACCGATTCCGGAACCTTCCGTTACCCTCACCCTCTCCAGCGTGCTGCTGGGTGGGCTGGTTTTCCGCCGCCGCCGGGCTTGATTTTTCAGCGGCTCGCATCCCAAAAAACAATTCCCGCAGGCAGCGGGATATTCGACGACAGGAATGGTGCCTTGCCATTCCTGTTGTCGTTTGGCACTCAGAGCTGGTGGACCGGCAACAGCCTGGCCGCCGGAAGCGGGCAGACAACGCACTGGCAAGCAGAGCCGTGCCATGGCACTGGGTGGAATTCGCATGACAGCAGGCCTCATCACCAGTTAGAACCGCTGACAGGTCCTGGATGCATCCGACTTTTTCCCAAACGAGCAACCCATTCCCGTGCGCCCTTTCAACAAGCTGATCATTCTGGCAATCCTGGCGGCTTCGTGCGCCGCGGTTTTCGGTGAACCGACCCGGCTTCCTATCCAAATCGGAAGTCTGTCCTATGAAATTCCAATTCCCGCTGGATTTGCATCCGTCGGCCCAGAGGACCCTGCCTTTGCAGCCGTCGAAAATGTCGCCGCGGGCAACAAGCTCTGCGCGCTGTTCATGGAAGCCGAGCGGGCATCTTCATCTCCATCCGGATCAATAGCCGGACGCACGTGCAATGTTCAAATTTCGCGCCAGCTCATCCACCGGCCATGCAACAAAACCAGCCTGGAACAGGCACTGAAGGAAACCGCCGAGGAACAGGTCAGAATCCAGCGTGAAGCCGCGGTCGTGATGAAAAACTCCGGAGTGGCCGTGGATCAAATTGAAGCACACCCAATCCATGACCGGAGCGAGCGGCATTTTTCGTATGTGATGATCCTGCACCAGAATGATCGGAAACTGGCAGTCGTCACTTCTGTAGTGCTGCTGAAGGCGCGCCTGCTCTACTGCTATGTGAACTGTCCGGTGAACGGCGACACAGATATTTCCGGGGCTCAAACGACCGCAAAGGACTGGGTCTCCCGGTTGATTGCGCTGAACCCGTCGGATGCAGCAACCACTGCGGTTGAAAATCAGCAACCCGGCCTGGACGGGATCACCATTGGATTATTCGCCGCACTCATCGCCGCAGGCGGCATCGCCCTCTGGCTGATTCACCGCAGGAAGGTCAAAAACGGCCAGAGCCGGAAGGATCACGGGATTGGCCCCGTCGAAATGCAGTGATGCGGGTGGACGTGATCCGCCCGCACTCGTTTTCAGCCGTCGGTGGTCGGCAGCGTGGCCGCCCAGTTGCGACGGAAGACCTGGGCTGACCGGTGTTTGTGCCAGCGCCACAGGAGAATCGGCAGCGCTGCCAGTGCGGCATAGGCAACCCATTTTCCCCAGGCAACCGGTTCCGGAACCGCAGCCACTGCGGTGAGGGGGGGCGTGGGAGGGGAGCAGGTGCCATCCGGGCCCTGGCCTGTCACCCTGACATAGTTGGCCCAGTTGTCCGGCAGATTGGAGAGCGTGGCGGTGACCTCCCCTTCGGCGCGTCCAAAGGAAACGTTTTTTGCACGAATCCACACGGGCCGGGGATAGTTGCCCACCTTGGCAATGGCGCGTTCGAAAACAATGTAACTCCAGTTTTCACCAGGCAAGGGCAGCCAGGCCAAGGTGACGGAGTCTGGAGTCTGGGCCTTCTGGTAGGCGTCAATGCGAGGTTTTGTCAGGTCGAATTTAAGATCCTCCACGAACAGCCCGTCGCGACTGCTCAGAATATGGCTGTCCACCGCTTCCTGGCTCTGTTCATCGAGCGGCGTGCTGTCCAGCGCCCCGGAAAGCGTGGCACCGGCTGGAGGTGGCACCGTTTTGACGGCAACCACGGAGGGATCGCGCGCCACCGTGGCGGCCAGCGCAAAGGTCAGCGATTGCTGGTCGCAGCGCCAGTCCAGGGTTCCGCGCAGTCGGCCTTCGGAGCCCGGTTTGATTTTCACCAGAAACGGCACTTCCTTCCCTGGTTCAAGAGACATGCCATTGGAAAACCCTTCGACGAAAAAAGAAACAGGAAGACTGCCAAACAGATTCGTGACGGTGCCGCCTGCATTGCGCAGCACGATCCGGCGGGATTCCTTGTCCGCCGCTTCCGCCGGGACTGTTCCAAAATCCACGACTCCATCCTTAATGTCCCCGTCTGCCAGTATCAGGGACGGTGCTGGATCCGCGGAGACGATGACGCTCAGCGGCATTCCCGAGGCGGAAAGGTCGAGCTTCCCCTTGAATGTCAGCGAGGGATCCGACGAAAGGCGCACCGGTGTTTCAATGGAGGTTCCCGGCTGCAGGGTGAGTTCCTTGATGTGCTCCAGCTTGAATTGGTCCGGGCTTCCCAGTGACACCGCCACCGGATCGGTTGTTGGATTCTCCAGCCGCAGCAGACCTTCCCTGGCCTTGGTTTCGGGATTCCATTTGAGATAGACCACGGATGCCGCCGCGATGGGCGCACCGACTTCTGCCTCGAGACGGGTCTTCACGGGCGGGATGTTCTGAAAAACAATTTCAGTGCCCGTAGTGCTGGACGCTGCGGGTTTGAAAATGAGGAGACGTTTGACGGTGGTGCCGGCAGGCACGACCACACGGGCCCTGGCGGACTTGGTATCTCCCCACAAAAACCCGGCAGGCAGGGTGACTTCCTGGTGATAGTCGGCATCCCCCTTGTTCTCCAGGGGCAATTCCGCCCGCCCTTCCATGCCAAGCCGGATGCTGCCAAAGTTCACCTTCCCAGGAACAACCAGATCGATTTTCGGATCGACGAGGGTGATCTCAACCGTTTGTGCAGGGGAGACGGCCCCTCCCTCGAGTTTGGCCGCGAATTTGAACGAATCGGATTTCGCGGTTTGCTGCGGGTCGCTCTGGTAGCGGACGGTCGTTTCCGTTTTCGATTTCCGAACCGGGCTGGCATCCAGCAGTTTTCCAGCCGCGGGGGCACTGCGCAGAATAAAGAAAACATCCTTGTTGGAACTTGTCAGTGCGGACAGGGTGATTTCCGCGACCGCACCCCGGCTGACCCGGACTTTCACGGGATTCGGAATCGGTGCCCGCACCATGTCTTCAGGCAGCGTAATGTCCGCGCGCAGTCCCGGCGCGACGAACAGCAGCAGCAACCCGACGCTGCAGGCGGTGCATTGAAAGAGACGAAAGGCTGGTGACAAGATGCTCAATCGGTTTGCGGGTGAGTTCCTATTGGCGGATCGAAGGAAATTACCGCCGTTGGGAACCGGCATGGTTGCCGTGATCAAGTGTGATTTCACGAAGATTTTTCCGAAAGTGGGTTCGAAATGTTGGAAATTGATCTAAAGATGGCACAATACCTGAATGTGGGGGATGATGCCGGATGAAATCGTATTATCTCAGCCGATCCTATGTCGAAATTGGCCCGTTTTTGGCCTCGGAACTGACTGCATTCTGTCAGCGCGGAGTCTTTCGGGAAGGGGATTTCATTCGTTCCTCCGACAGCGACGAATGGATGCCGTATGAGGAGGGCGTAAGCAAACTGAAACCTGCAGAGGTCAAGCGCAAGGCAACTGCCGCAGCAAAGGCTCAACCGAAGCCGGCCGCAGATTCCCAGCGGCCCGTTGTTGCCAAAGTCTCGAAGAAAAAAAAGCCGGAAGAAACAGGTGCGAAAGCTCCCGCCAAGCCGGCTGCGCAGAAGACCGCAAAGGAACCGGGTTCCTGAGTTTGCGGCGGAATCGCCCGCCAATCCTTGCCGCCAGGAACAGATTGGGGCTTGCACTTTTTCGTCAGGCTCCTACACATCCGCATGTTCAAATCTGACAATTACCGCCAAAAAAAAGTTTGTGTGGTCACTGGCGGGGCCGGGTTCCTGGGGTCGCACCTGACCGACCGGCTGCTGAGGGAGGGGTATCGCGTCATTGGCATCGACAATCTGCTGACCGGCTCCACCAGAAACATCGGCCACCTGGCGGGAAACCCGGACTATCGCTTCATAAAGCATGATGTCTGCAATTACATCTATATCGAGGGGCCGGTCGATTTCGTTTTCCACTTTGCCTCGCCAGCGAGTCCCATCGACTATCTGGAACTGCCCATTCCCACTCTGAAAGTGGGGGCACTGGGCACCCACAACGCGTTGGGGTTGGCCAAAAACAAAGGGGCCACCTTCCTGCTGGCATCCACCTCCGAGGTCTATGGAGATCCATTGATTCATCCCCAGACGGAAGATTACTGGGGGAATGTGAATCCGGTTGGACCGCGCGGGGTTTATGACGAGGCCAAACGCTTCGCGGAAGCGATGACCATGGCCTACCACAGGTTCCACCGTCTGGACACAAAGATCGTCCGGATTTTCAACACCTACGGCCCGCGGATGCGCCTGGAGGATGGACGGGTGGTGCCGGCGTTTATCGGGCAGGCGCTCAAGGGTCAGGCGCTGACAATCCAGGGCGACGGATCCCAGACCCGCAGCTTCTGCTATGTGAGTGATCTCATTGACGGCATTTACCGCCTGGCGCACAGTGATGAACACGAACCCACGAACATTGGCAATCCACGGGAGATGACCATCCGGCAGTTTGCCGACGCCGTGCTCGACATCATTGATTCCCCGGCTGGCCTCGTGCACAAACCGCTGCCGGTGGATGATCCCAAAGTGCGGCAGCCGAACATCGCCAAAGCGAAGCGGGTCCTTGGCTGGGAGCCCAAAGTTCCCTTTGAGGAGGGCATCAAGGAAACGATCCGTTATTTCATCGAGGTCATTGGCAGCGAAGCCAAATGCACGCTGAAGCAGCCGTGAACCGGCAGCCCGCCGTCGGGAGTCAAAACGGCAGCCCGGAATACCCGTAACAGGCGAAGACCCTGATGCGGCGCAGTGCGGCGCCGTCCCGGACGACGTCGAACACCATGGCAGGCACTACTTTCGCAAAGGCCCGGGAGATGGCGGCCGGCGGATGTGGACTGCCGGCATGATCCGTGAAATAGAGCGCAGTTTTTCCTGCCATGACCGAGGGTGTGCCAGGAGACTCGGCATCATACCGCGGCCAGAAGGCATACTGGCTGGTCGGCACCGGCGATTCGACGACCTGCAGCCTTGGCCAGGAGGCGTCGGGCTGGAAAATCGGCAGTTCCGGTGGCAAATGATAGTCCAGCGCCGAGGCCAGCCGGTCATCGGCGGCAATCAGGAAAATCCGTTCCGGCGAACTGCGGGATGCTTCGCGGATGATTGCAACCGCCTCAGCAGCGGTTTCCTTCCAGCCCCTCCCGTCGCGGGTGACATCCCATTGATAGGAATGCAGCAGTCCCGCGCGGCGCAACAGGTCCGTGTTCAACGCAGCCAGGCTCATGATGCCCCCCAAGGCCAGGGCATGCCAGTGAAAGGACGGGATGAATCGACCCCAGCGTTTTGGGAACCGTGCCAGCGTGACATCTCCATTTCCAAACCAGACCGTGCCGTAAAGCGCAGCGGCGGCCGGGAGCAATGGCAGCAGCAAGGAAGCGCGGAAAAGGCTCATCAGGGAACCGGTCAGGCAGACAGCAAATGGCGGCAGCACAAAGGACAACAGCAGCACCACCCCATCCTTCCATGGACGGATGCGCGCCGCCAGACCGCTCGCCACAACTACGCCCACCAGCAGCAAAGGCGAGAATCCTGCGGCAGCCGCAGCCAGCATCCGCAAGGGTTCTGCGAAACGCAGTCCGATGTGATCCGCCCCCGAGAATTCCGCCAGATGCGCCCAGCCTGCCCCGGCGTGGGTGGCATTCCACCAGACAAAGGGACCAAACCCCAGCAAGGCCCAAACGAAAACCAGCAGCCACAAACCCGGATGAAACAGCCGGCCACGCCACCGGCGGGATGCCGCACAGAGAAACACCGCACACCCCGGCAGCCACACTGCGGACCACGATGCCCAGAGCGCCAGCGCCCAGACACCACCGGTCGTCGGCCAGTGCCAATCCCATGTTTTTGCCCGGTGCAGTCCCTTCCAGAACAGGAAAATGCCCAGTGAGGTGAACGTCATGGCCGGACCTTCCGGCGATGCCAGCACCGCACACTGGTTGAAGGCGGGCAGAAGATTGAGCAGCACCACCGACCAGGCGGCTGCCTTTTCCGTGGAGAAGGAACGGACGAGCCGAAAAACCACCCAGGAGGTGGCTCCTGCGCAAAGCGGGGCAAACCACCGTAACGCCAAGGGAGCGGATCCAAACAAACCACCGACCTTCATGAGCAATGGAACCAGCCCCCCTCCATCGTAACCCACGATGCTCCAGCGGCGCGACCATTCCCACAGCGCGCATTCCTCCGGCGTTGCCTCCAGTAGTCCCGACAGTGCGAGGCGGCATGCTGTCAGAAACAGCAGTGCAAAAAACAATACCCGGGAGGAGGTCACCATGGGAGGCGGAGAGGCTCCAAACCACATTCACCCGGAGAACGCCAGTAGTTTTCCTATCGTTGTAGGGCAAAAAATTTCTGCGGCAGTGAGGTGGTGAGGTGGAAAACATCAACAAACGCTATCTCTGCGGCATCCTCGCATTCAACCTGAGCCTCCTCATGCGTAAACTGATCGGCGTGGGCACCACATGGCAAATCGCAGCCGCCGGGCGGGCAGTTTTCGGCCAAATTTTGGCCGTCTTGGTTTCAAGCTCCAAGCCGAACGGCTTGGAGCCGGGGCAGGTCGAATGGGGTGACTTGATTGGTTGGGAGCGTGGCACAGTTGCTGGGTGGTCGCAAGCACCAAGAAGGCGCTACATCCCCGGATAAAGTTAGGGTCCGCGCAGGCCGTCCCGAGCGGCAGCGAGGGCCGGGCGCAGCCGGGAGGCATCGGTGGCTTTAGCCAACCACAGTATGATGCGCTGGACGTGGGCTGGCCCCGCATTGGCGGTTCGCCGGGGAACTCCACGCCCAATCTCATGCTCAAGGCGGCCTACGAAAACGGCCGCCCGGATCAGATCGAAGTGGAAAATGAGTTCACCCAGAGCGTTACCGCCGCCGCGGGCCATAAGGCGTCTCCCTTCAGCGTTTCCCAGTTGAAGGCGGCGCTGGTCCTTCTGCCGGGGGTGCCGATGCAGGCCCCCAGTGCGTTGCCCGCTCGGTGGGAATGGGCCTCCAAAAAAGTGTTCCGCTGGTTAAATGTCCCCACGGACACCGGCTCCGCCTCCATGACCATGCTCAGTGGCGGCGGGACCAGTGCAGCCCCCGCGGCGTGGCAGGCAGGACCCCAAAGCGGGGACGCGGAACTTTCCATGCCGGAGGCCCCGTGGCACATCCGCATGCCGACTCCCACGACCATCCTCATGTGGGACGACCGCGGCTGGCTCTTCCCCACTTCCACTGCCAAAAAATGGACTCCTAGAAAATGAAACTTTGGACCGATCAGATCAAAAATCTCTGGACTGGCGCTGCAGCGTTGGTGCTGCTCTTGCTGCTCATTGGCGTTTGGAAAGCCGCGTTCACTGAACCCGCTCCCAAACCCAAACCACCGGACGGCAAGAAACCCGCTGTCTCTGCCTCCAAACCTGTGAACGAAGTCGAGATCGAGTTTCCCGTGCTGGGAAAGATCAAGGGCCAGCGCTCCCGTACCGTGCTGGTTAACCCTGTGAACCCTGATTTCAAATTCGAGCCAGAATAAGAATTAAATGCCAGACAAATAATAAAAAACTGCGGCTGCGGATGCTGGAGCGCGGGGCCGGGCTGTATGCGCTGCGGGATCTGAAGAGCGAGTGACCAACGCCAGGCGAAACAATGTGATCTTTTTGGGTAAATGGATTGCTGCTGGAGGGGACGCAAACTTTTGACGCCCCCCATCACTGAATTTTTCCCACTGGGCCGGGGCGGACGGCGTTCAGGCTGGGGACTGCTGGTGGTGGAGCGCTGCCCAGATCCCGCGTCATCGAAGCACAGATCGTTCTTCTTTTCCGGTGCGCAGTGGCAGCGGAACGCGCAAGCCGCCCGCTGCACGAGCGCGACCGGCTGTCCGTTCTCGCAAATGATCGGGGTGCCGCTTTGGCCGGTCGGCGTGAAACTGCCCAGTAAGTCTTCCGCCTCCAGCCGCGAGGCGGCTTCGAGCCGTTGCGCGGCTTCATCGGATACTGTGACGGTGAAGGTGCCGAAGACCGGCCCGGTGCTGCCATCAGATGGCAATTTCATGGCCGCCTCGCCTCGCCGCGGACGTGCCAATGGTGCAGTCCCTCCTCCCTCCCAAGTCCATCCGCATCAGCCCTTGTCCTGCACAGGGTGGGAAACCCTGCGCCGTGGCGGAATCGCCAGCATTGCGCCTTGAACTTGCGGGCATTCCGGGGTAAGCGCCGGGGATGATTCGCCGCCGCTTCCTTTCCTCCGCCGCCTTGGGCGGACTTGGTCTCTGCATCCTGCCGTCGTGCCAGTCCTATGATCCTGAGGCCAAGCGCCTGCGGGACGCGGAAATTCGCATGGAACCGAAGGGAGACTGGTTTATCGGGCGGCGATACGTGACCTGGCGGACCCGCTTCTGGGGGTATCTGCGGCGTCCGGGCGAATTGTGGGACAATTCCAAACTGGTGGTGATGAACGAGCGGGTGCGGCAGCAGCCGGATCGCCTGCCGGAGGCTCCGGAATCCGGTCCGGGCCACGGTTATGACCACAACTACGAATATCGGATCTGGGGGAGCTTCACCGGGCGCATCGTGTATGATCCCAATGCGGATCTGGAGTTGCCGGAATTCCAACTGACGCGGTATGAGATGCTCAAGCGCAGTCCGGGATTCCTCTTTGATCCCCGTGAGGATTACGATCCGAAACGGCTGCCGGGGCGGGAGTGGTCCGGACGGGGTTACTAACCAACCGCACCGGGTGGCTGAAAGCGACACGCAGCGATTTACCGAAGCATGGCGGCTCTTCGGGCACGTTTTGGAGCGCCGGGGACTGTGTCTGCGTGCGGTGGCGGTGCTGCTCCTCGGTGCAGTGCTGCAGCTGGCTTTTCCGCTGGGTGCGCAGTTGCTGGTGGACGGAACACTGCATCTGGGCAATCCGCTTTTTCATGACATCGACCTGATTTGTGCCGGACTGCTGGGAGTGGTGGTGCTGGTTTTGGCAGCGCGTTATTTTGAATCCGCGTGGTTCATGGAATTGGGGGAATGCGCCATGGCGGCGCTGCGGGAACGAACCTTTTCGAGACTGGTGAGGCTGCCGATGTCGTGGTTCGCGGACAAACGGGCGGGCGACTTGAACAGCCGCATTCTGGCCGACCTCGCCCAGATTCAGGAATTGTGGATTTTCGACCTGCGCCAGATGCTGTCATACGGGGCGTTGCTTTGCGGGGGGCTGGTCATGCTCGCGGTCACCTCCTGGGATTTGGCCGCCGTTGTCCTGGCGGTGGCCCCGCTGGTGGCGGTTCTGGCCTGGCTGTTTGGTCCACGCATCCGCCGGCTGGCCTCGCGCACCCAGGAAAAACTGGCCCTGGGGGCCGTTGTCGTCGAGGAAACCCTGCAGGGGATGCAGAATGTGAAGACCTGCGTCACCGAAGCGCACGAAGCCGGGCGCTTCCACCGCGCCATGCAGGATTACCTTCCGGCGGCGCTGCGCGGCGGGCGGTTCCGCGCCCTCTTTGTCAGTCTGGTCACGCTCCTGCTGCTCTGCACCTGGGTTTACATGATGTGGCATGGCTCTTGGATGATTCGCCGCGACCGGCTGACGCCAGGCAAGTTCACGGCATTCATGTTTTACCTTGGTTTTGCGGGCAGCGCCGCCGCGGTGCTGGCGGAAAATTTTACCAAAGTGCAGCGGGCGCTGGGAGCCAACCGGAGAATTGCGGAGATTCTGGAAGCAGAGCCGGAACCACAGGAAGGGCTGCCGGACGCAGCGGAGCGACTCGGCGGTCGTGTGGAATTCCGCGAGGTGCGCTTTCACTATCCTGCCCGACCGGGAGTGTCCGCCCTCAACGGCATCAGCTTTACCGCCGAGGCGGGAGCGTGCCTGGCCCTGGTGGGACCGAGCGGTGCGGGGAAAAGCACGGTGGCTTCCCTGATCTGCCGGCTGTATTGCGAACAGTCCGGCTCGGTGCTTTTCGACGGACGCCCGGCGCCATCCTATCCATTGGTCTGGCTGCGGCGTCAGATGGCGTTCGTTCCCCAGGAAGTGCTGCTCATCGGCGGCACCATTTCCGAAAACATTGCCTACGGAACCCCGGGTGCAACGCAGGCGGAGATCGAGTCCGCCGCCGGTCAGGCCAATGCTCTGGAGTTCATCGTTCGGCTGCCGCACGGATTTGAAACACTGGTGGGGGATCGCGGGGCGCAGCTTTCCGGTGGACAGCGCCAGCGCATCGCCCTGGCCAGAGCGATTTTGCGCAATCCCTCCATTCTGGTGCTCGATGAGGCGACCAGCGCCCTGGATCCCGAAAGTGAAGCGCTCATTCAGGCCGCGCTCCAGGAAATCATGCGCGGCCGCACCACGTTCATCATCGCCCATCGTCTCAGCACAGTGCGCCGGGCGGACACCATCCTGGTGCTGCGCGAGGGGCGGGTGGTTGAGAGTGGCAGCCACGACGCTCTGTTTGCCGGACGCGGTGCCTACTGGCGGCTGTGCGAGGATTTGTAAGGGTTTGATCCGGCGCAGAATTTCATGAAGCCCGCCAACGGGCGTGAGATTGTCGATTGCGCCGCAGGAAAGGAACAGCATCGTGCGCCAGAGTCCCTTGCATGAGTCCCGTTCCGCACACGCTGCCTTCCAAAACCCATCTGCTGCTGCTGCCCAGTTACAATACCGGGAAGAAGGTGGTGGAAGTGGTGCGTGAAGCCCTGGCGCACTGGCAGCCGGTCTGGGTGGTGGTGGATGGCAGCACGGACGGCACCGGCAAGCTGCTGCAGGAACTGGCCGCCACCCAGCGGCATCTCAGGGTCCTGGTTCTCAAAAAAAACCGCGGCAAGGGCGGAGCGGTGCTGCATGCTCTGGATGCTGCCGCCAAAAAGGGCTTCACCCATGTGCTGTGCATGGATGCCGACGGACAGCACCCCGCCGCAAAGATCCGGGATTTCATGCTGCTCTCCCAGGAGAATCCGGACGCCATGATCCTGGGGCGGCCGGTCTTTGATTCCACCGCGCCCCTGCTGCGCGTTTACTGGAGAAAGCTTTCCAACTTTTGGGCGGATGTCGAAACGCTCTGGGCCGGTATCGGCGATTCCCTGTTCGGTTTCAAGCTCTATCCAGTCAAAGAACTGCGCAGGGTGATGCATGGCATCCGCTGGGCGCGTCGGTATGACTTTGACCCGGAAGTCAACGTGCGTCTGTGCTGGGAGGGCGTGCGCCCAGTGAATCTTTCCTGTCCCGTTAGGTATTTCACTGCGGAGCAGGGCGGCGTTTCCCATTTCAAATATCTGCGCGACAACGGTCTGCTCGCCTGGATGCATGTGCGGCTCTTCGCCGGATTTCTCCTCCGACTTCCGTTTTTCTGGCGCTGGCGACGCTGGAAGACTCGTGGAGCGGCTGCCAATACCAAGGCGGCATGAATTCCGGGACTCTGGAAATCCGTTGCGATGAGCTGCTGCAACGGCGCAACGCCGGGGCTTCGCTGCGGCTTGTGGATTGTCGTGAACGGGACGAATGGAATTTCTGCCGGATCGAGGGAGCCGAATTGATCGCGCTGTCGGAATTCGCTGCGGAGGCTCCGCGGCGTTTCGCCGGTGAACAGCGACCGATTGTGGTTTACTGCCACCACGGCATGCGTTCCATGCAGGCCGTGCGGATGCTGCGTGCCCTCGGAGTGGAGAACGCATGGAGTCTCGCCGGAGGCATCGACCAGTGGTCGCGTGACATCGATCCCGCCGTGCCGCGGTATTGATCCGAACGGACAAACCGGTTAGGGGTTTGCGGATGCGGCGCGGTAGGTGAGTTCCACCAGGCCGCTGGTGAAGGCGCGGCAGCGGGAAAAGTCGAGCGGACGCTGGATTCCCTGGCTGGTAAACAGCGGAATGCCGGAGCCGAGGATGCGCGGGATCACGGTCACGATGTATTCGGAAATGAGCCCTTCACGCTGGAACAGGGCCGCTGTCTCCGGTCCGCCCGCCAGCCAGGCCCGCGTCACCCCGCAGTCCGCCATTTCCTCCAACAAGGCACCCGGTGGTTTGGCAGTGAAGCGCACGTTCTTCAACTCCGCACTCTGAGGACTGTGCGAATAGACCCAGACGGGATTCCCAGAAAAGACCGCAGCGTTGGCACGGAGCACCTGTTCGTAAGCGCGCCGCCCCATGATCACGCCGTCCACGTCAGTGTAAAATTCATCGAATCCCGCGCCGACATCCGGACCGCTTTCAAATTCCTGCAGCCAGTCCTGGCTGCCGTCCGCCGCGGCGACGAATCCATCCAGACTGATGGCGACAAAGTAAACAACACTTGGCATGACGGGAGAAATCCATTGTATTCTGCCGCATTGCGGGAACGAGGTCGAGAGCGGAATCCCGGTTCACAAAAAGATTTTCCCGCGCAGCCTGGCCCTGCGCTGCCCCGGAATGGCGCCCTGCATGGTCCTGTTGCTCGGGTAGCGGTGCGCCCGCCTAGCTTTTTTTGCCGCGAGTGGATTTCCGGGACGGCTTCGTTCCGGTCCCCCAGTTCAGCGGCATCAGTTCCGGCAGGGTGAACTGGCCGTCCTTGCGCACGAGCCTGCCGTCGAACCAGATTTCCCCGCCGCCGTAGTCCGGACGCTGGATGCAGACCATGTCCCAGTGCACCTGGCTGCGGTTGCCATTGTCGCACGGACCTTCATAGGCCTGGCCGGGCGTGAAGTGGAAGGAGCCGGCGATTTTTTCGTCGAAAAGGATGTCGCGCATCGGATGCAGGATTTCGCGGTTGAAGCCGAGTGCGAATTCCCCGATGTAGCGGGCGCCCTCATCGGAATCGAGAATGCGATTGATAGCAGCGGTGTTGTTCGCGGTGGCCTTGACGATTTTTCCCCTGCTGAATTCCAGCCGGATGTTGTCGAAGGCAATGCCCTGGTAAATGGTGGGGGCATTGTAGCTGAGGACGCCTTCCACGGAATCCTTGACGGGAGCAGTAAAGCATTCGCCATCGGGGATGTTTTTATCTCCGCCGCAGGCCATGCTTTTGATGCCCTTGATGCTGAAGCGTAGATCGGTTCCGGGACCTTTGATGTGGACGTCTTTTGTGGCGTTCATCAATTTTTCCAGCGCTTTCATCGCGGGCAGCAGCGCCGCGTAGTCGAGCAGGCAGACGCGGAAATAAAAATCCTCGAATGCCTCAGTGCTCATGCCGGCAAGCTGGGCCATCGCCGCGTTCGGCCAGCGCAGCACGCACCATCTCGTCTGGTTTACGCGGTGGTTCTGCACCGGGCGCAGCCGACCCATGACCAGCCGCATTTTGTCCGGAGTCACGTCGGAATTTTCCGTAATGTTATGGCTGCCGCGGATGGCGATGTAGGCATCCATCTGCTGGATCTGCCTGAGCTGCACTTCGGCAATCGCATCATACTGGGCCTCGGTGGCCCCGCGCTGCATTTCCCGGGTGATCCTTGCATCGTGAACATTAACGAATGGGATGCCGCCTGCGGCCCTGGCGGCGCGGATCAGGGAAATTCCCGCTTCCGCCGGAACGTCATGGAGGTCGAACAGGATTTGTTCCCCTTTTTTGAGGCGGACGGAATAGCCAATGAGCTGTTTTGCGAGTTGGTCGATGCGTGAGTCGTGCATGGGGCATTCATGGCGGCTCCCACGGATGCGGTCAACCGCAGATCCCGATCCCATCCCGCAGGACATTCGCGGAAGCGATTGAAGAATCCGCGTGGATGCTGCATGATCCTCCGGATGGCGCAGCGCGTGTTTTATCTACTTCTGGTTTGCCTCAGGTGGGCAGTCGTTTCCGGTGTGGCCGCACCAGCGAGCGGGGAGACGGCCAAGCCAACGGAGGCGGACCGGGAAACGGATGTCAGGCACCTGCGGGAAATTCACGCGGCGCTCTTCGCTTTCAAAAAGGATCAGGGAACGTTTCCGGCCTTTCTTTCCGATCTGGTGCCGAAATATCTGCCGCAGGAGACGCTGGTTTCCCCTGCCAAAGCGAAGGGCGCACCGCCGGTTTCTGGCGGGTCGGAGGAACACGCCGACCCTAAAATTGAACCGTCTTACGGCTATGAATTCAGCAGCAAGGAATTTCGTGCCGGCCGCTCGTTTGCGGAGGTCAAGGAGGTCCAACTGGCGGAATATGGACCGGTGGTGCCGATCCTGCGCTGCTTTCACTACGGCAGGGTGATCAACCTGAGTTATGGCGGCGACATTTTTGAAACGGAACTCAACTGGGAGACGGATCCCGCCACGCTGGAACTGGTGAAAAAATACGGCTGGGGACCGGGAGCCAAGGGCGGGGAGGGGATCAAGGTGAGCGTCCGCAGTGCCACAGGAGTTCCGGTTGCCGGGGCGGAAGTCCGCGCCGCGGAACGGAGGGCCAACACACTGTGGCTGCCAGAGCGTCCGTTTTTCACCGATGCGGAGGGGCATGTCAGGATTGCCCTCGGCCCTAACCGAGGGGAGTCTCCATTGAAGTTGACCGTCCGGGCCCGGGGCTTCTCCCCCGAATCGCGGGAGTGGACGGCTGGAAATGTGCCCGCGACTCAGGATCTGCTCCTGAAACCGGCACTCTTGGTCGGCGGGGTGGTCAAATCCACAGCCGGAGCGCCGCTGGATGCTGCCACCATTCGGATTTACTGGCAGAAGCGGGTGAGCGGCACGCTGAAGGAAACGCTGGCGGAAACCGTCAACACCGGTCCGGATGGGCGATGGTGGTCGTCCGCAGCGCCTCTGGAGGCGGAGTCCCTGTGGTTCGAAGTGTCGCAGCCGGATTGCCTCAGTGAGGAGTTTGAGGAGTCCTGGACGGAGTCAGCCGGGCGCAGAGTCAGCCGCGATGCGCTGAGGAGTGAACAGGCGGTTTTTGTCCTGCCCCCCGCCTTGCATTTGCGCGGCACGGTCAAAAGTGAAAAGGGTGACCCCATCGCCGGGGCCGCCGTGCGCTATTCGCGGCCCGGCGAGTCGCGGCAGAAGCTGCCTAAAACGGTGGCTGGAGCGGATGGGACGTTTCAATTCACCATTGGGGAGGATTCCGAGGTGCAGGTGATCGTCTCCGCGGAAGGATACCAGGAGTATACCAGCAAGGTCCGTTTCGGCGGAAAGGACGCATCCCTGGAGGTGACCCTCAAGCCGCAGTGAGCCTGGGGACGATTTCTTCACCGGGGCACGGGGCTTTCCCGCCGTCCAAACGGGAAAAAAATGCCGTGCATGTTTGGCGGGATTGATGATGATTTCCTTGTCAGTCCAATACGGGTTCGTCAGTCCTCCGGTTCATCCGCATTCATCTCATGTCTAAAAACCTCAGCGCCCTGTCGTTCCGCAAAGGACTCGAAAACGGAGTCTTCGAGAATCTGGTTGAAACCGCAGAGCGGCTGGGGGCCGCGGAGGGTGTCAGCGCGGAACAACTGCACGAAGCAGCCCATCAAATCGGGGAGGAATTTCTCTTCGGCGATGCCATGACGCTCGGGGCCGCCACCTTTTACGATTATCCGGTCAAAGCCGCGGCGGGAGTGAAAATTCTGTTTTGCAATGGATCCGCCTGCCTCTGCGCGGGCACCCAGCAGAAACTGCAGGAGGAGGCAGCGCGGCACTTCGCAGCACCGGAAATCGGCCATGTCTGCTGTCTGGGCCGCTGCCATCAGGGCGGGGCTTTCCAGTATCAGGGGAAAAATTATTCCGGCATGAGTCGCGAGCAGTTTGATGCCCTGCTGACGGCCGGGCAGGTGGATGGTACAGACCGTTATGCAGTCATTTCTGATCTGGCCACCCCGGTGCTGACGGCGTCGTTTCCTGGGATTGATGCGTATTTTTCCCCGTTGAAGGCCTGGTTTGAGCGCGGCCCCGAGGCGGTGCAGTCCGAGCTGCGCGATTCCAAACTGCGCGGCCGCGGCGGAGCTGGTTTCCCCGTGCATCTGAAATGGCAGTCCTGCCGCGAAGCGCCCGGCAGCGTGAAATACATCGTCTGCAATGCGGATGAAGGGGATCCCGGAGCCTACATTGACAAGTATTTGATGGAGGAGCGCCCGTATTCCGTGCTCTTCGGCATGATGGCCGCGGGCTGGTTCTGCGGCGCACGGCACGGCGTGGCCTACGTCCGCGCCGAGTATCCAGATTCAGTGACCCGCATGCTGGATGCCGTGCAGCAACTGCGCGATGCGGGCTGGCTGGGGAGAAACATTCAGGGAACCGGCTTTGACTTTGAAATCAAAATCGTCAAGGGAGCCGGCGCCTACATCTGCGGCGAGGAAACGGCGCTGCTGGCCAGTCTGGAAGGCCAGCGCCCGGAAGTGCGGGTGCGTCCGCCGTTTCCGACGACTGAGGGCCTGTTCCGCAGGCCCACCGTCGTCAACAACGTGGAGACGTTTGCCAATCTGCATGCCATCCTGACAATGGGCGGCGCGAACTATGCGTTGCTGGGAACCGAGGCCAGCACTGGCCCGAAACTGCTCTCGCTGGACACTCATTTCCGCCGCCCTGGCCTCTATGAAGTCGCCATGGGCACGCCGCTGGCAAAGGTGCTGTATGACCTGGCCGGGGGATTCAAAGACCCGGTCAAGGCGGTGCAGATTGGCGGGCCGCTCGGCGGGATTGTTCCGGTGGAAAAAATCGAGTCGCTCACGGTGGACTTCGAATCGTTCAGGCAGGCCGGATTCCTGCTGGGACATGCCGGGGTGGTCTGCATCCCGGAATCGATGCCGATGATTGATTACATCGAACATCTCTTCCAGTTCACTGCGGATGAAAGCTGCGGCAAATGCTTCCCGTGCCGACTGGGTTCCACCCGCGGTCAGGAACTGGTCGCGCAGGCGCGCAGCGGGCAATCCAGGATCGACCGTGAACTGCTGGACGACCTGCTCGAGACCATGGAACAAACCTCCCTCTGCGCCCTCGGCGGAGGCGTGCCGCTGCCGATCAAAAACGCCCTGACGTATTTCTCCGATGAACTGCGGAGTTTTTTTGCTGAACAGCAAGGCGCGGCTCGTGGCAGGCGGTGAACTGCGTTGCTGCGCTGCCCAGGCGCAGGTCTTCCGCGCCCCATCCCCACGGATTGCGCCGACCAGTCCGGCCGGCGATGCATGGACTTTTCTGGCGCTTACGGCACCACGATGCGCAGACGCCAGCAGCGGCGCTGATCGCTGCGGGGGACGCTGATGCTGGTGGAGGCGCTGGCGGCGGTGATGGGAGCACCCCAGTTGCTCCAAGTGGCGAGGTCGGTGGTGCTTTCCATTTGATAAACATGCGTCGGCTCCGTGGCGAAATTCACCGCACTGAGTCCCGAGCCTGCATCCACCACGGTGATGATGTCCGGGACGAGAGCATTGCGTTTTCCAGGCGTGGGGACCGGCGTCAGGATGGCGGCAGTGCCGTCAGGGTAGCGGCCATGGCTTTGGTTCGTCGGCTGCGGGCCGAAGGTGACCAGATCCACCACCGTGCCGTCCGGCGTGCAGAGCGCAATCTGTTCGCCACCGGCGTTCAGGCGGAAATTGGTGTGCACCTGGCCGGGCGTGATGCCGTTTTGCTCCGGTTCGTTGTCGGCCCAGACCAGCAGCCAGCCGCCGGCTGGAATGGTGGTGCCGGCGGGAATTTGGAACTGGCTGAGATTCGCGGTGGTATCTGTCAGGAGGAAGCCGGACAGATTCACCGGTGTTGGTCCGGCGTTGTGGAGTTCGAACCAGTCCTCGTGGCTGCCATCGGCGGGATCGGAGAAGGCGCTGTCAGCGGCGTTGTCGGCCATCCATTCATTGATGGTGACGGGCGGCAGCGCGGGAGGACCGGTAACGGTGATGTCCACGCCGAAACTGCCGAGCACTGCTCCGGTGCGGCTGAGGCCCTGCACGGTGAGCGCATTGCTGGCCGCATAGAGCGTGAGCGCAAGGCTCCAGTCCGTCTGGCTGGTCCACTGCGGCGTGTAGTCCACCTCGTTGATGCGAAAAGACTTCACTCCAGGTGGTGCGGCACCGGTGAGGGTGACGGTGCCGTCTGCATCTGTCAGGGTGCTGCTGCCGTTGAGCGTGAAGGTGGTGCCGGGATACACGGCGTTGAGCTGGCCGAGGATGTAGTTTCGCCGGTCCGCGATGTAATTCTTCACGGTCGTCACCTGGTCGTAGCTGGAAATGATGCCACTGGCGGCGAGACCTGCGACCATGCGGTCGATGCAGGCATTGGCCGTGGCCGGAACCATGGGGCCGTCCACAGCCTCGCGGTAGGCGCACCACATGGCGCGCCGAAATGCGGGGTGGGTGCGGAATTTGCTGCAGAGCGGGTCCTGGGTGTTCACTTCCAGCCCGGTGGTGGCATTGTGGCCGGTGAGGCCGAAGCTGAAGTCAATGTCCCATGCGGTCATCGCCCATGGTCCCTGGGTTGGTTTGTAGAGGTACATGTTTTTGCCGTAGGTATAGCCCCAGGAGTCCCAGTTTCCGGCAATGCGCTGGATGGCGAGTGCGCGCATCCACGAGTCCTGGTCCACCAGCGGATCCACCGCATTGAAGAAGGCGGGGTCATTTCCGTTGGCCCCGGTGGCGAACGCATCCACCAGGGTGTGGAACGGTGTCCAGTCATTGGCGGAACCGGCCAGGGAGCGCGGAGCCCACTGGTAGCGGTAGCGGGCATCCTTGTGCGCACCGCCGGTGGTGGTGATTTTTGTCAGAAAGGCGCGCAGGGTGGTTCCGAAGGTCATGCCGTCGTCGGCAAATTCGATCCAGTCCTGGGCCTTGTGCAGGTTGCCGTCGTTGTCACCGGGCCAGTATTGATCGATCCAGTCCCCGTTGGGCTGCTGGGTGTCCTCGAAGACAGTCTGCCTCTGCGCACCGTTGACCCAGACCCGGCAGAAGCGGCGGTGGATGCTCTGGAGGCCCAGCTGGCGGGCCATCCACCAGATGACTTGCTCGCGAATGAAGGATGCGTCATCGCCAAATGTTCCCGGACCGGCAAAGATGAAGTCCGTAGCGCCGAGCAGCCGGTCATCTTCGGGCACGGTGCAGTCGTAGTCGCAGTTGTTGCCGACGGGGCCGTTGAAGCCGCCGCTGTGCCACGGGCTGCCGCTGTATTGCGCGGTGGCATTGTAGATCGGGCGGAAATTGTTATACACCAGCGTGACATCCAGCGGGGCGTTGCTGTTTTTGAGTCGTCCGTTCCAGGTGTTCAGGGTGTTCTGCGTCATCCACAGCCGGTAGGTGCCGAGGGAGCCGGGGGAATTGCCTTCCCCCCAGCGGATCAGTCCTTCCTTGCCATCCGCCGGACAAACGGAGGATGCCCCAGCGTCGTCCCATGCGCTGATGGTGAAAGCCGCCAGTTTGCCGGCAGCCTGGGCCGGGATTTGCGCACTGAAAATACCCGCGCCGCGGTAGGCCATCACGACGGTGCTGAGCGTGGTGGATGGGTCGATCCGATAGCGCAGCAGGGCCAGGCTGGTGCCGTCGGGATCATCCAGTTTGGCATAGACGGTGACCGGCTGTGCCGCGGGAGGAATGACCGGACGGTGCGTGACTTCGAATATGGCCGGGCCGACGTTTGCGGCATTTGCCGAGTTTTCTGCATCGGGCGTGCCTGGGGTATGGCCCGCAGGGAGAATGTTGCCCGTAGCTTCCAATACGCCGCCCGCCAGACGCAGCAGAATTTCAGGATGCCCGCGCAGCCATTTCACTTTGGCGCGAATGGTTGCCGTGGCATTGGCGGCCAGGGTGGCTGTTAGGGGGACCGAAAGCCGGTTGCCGGCCAGGTCGCCGCGGCCGGTCGCGCGCAGGTGCATGGCGCTGCCGCCGCTGAAGCCGGGCGCTTCCACCGTGCTGGTTTCGTGCGTTCCCTGCAGCATCCAGTCGCTCCCGGCGGATTCAAACCCCGGATTGGTCACCACGTTGCTGCCTGCGCCCTGGAAAACTTCCACGTCGTCCACCAGACATTCCCCCGCGCCCAGGAGCATGACATGGAGGCGGTTGATCGGAGAGCCGCTGCCGTGGTCCATGACTCCCGTGGCCTGCACGGTGACCCAGCCGTGCTCCGCCGGTTCGCTGCTGTCCGCCCAGTTGGCGGCGAGCCGTCCGTCCGCATGCAGGCTTCGCTTTTCCAGCGACGAGCCGCCGCCGTCGCTGTCGCGGCCCCAGCGTCCGCCCGTGCCGTAGGTGACTTCATCCACCACGGGATAAACGGTGCCGGTGCCGTCGGGGTCGGCGACGGGACGTTCCAGCCGGATGCGCTCGCCGACGCCGCCATTGAGTGAGCCGGAGAAGGCATTGATGGCGAGCCTTCCACCGGCAGCCAGGATGGTGCCGGCGGGGATGGTGAAATCGACCCCGCCGCTCAACCGCCAGCCGCTGACATCCAGCGGCACCGCCAGGAGGTTCGCAATCTCCACAAATGGCGGCTGTGCGCTGCCGGTCGGCGGGCTGTAGCAGATTTCGGAAATCACCGCTGGTGCGGATTTTGCAGCCGTGCCCGGAGTGCCCGGCGGCTCCATGTCCAGGCGGCGGAAGAGGACGCCCCCGTCCGGATGACGGCCCCAGGCGGTATTTTGTTCCTGGGCTCCGAACCGCCGGCAGTCCAGCACGCGTCCAGGGCTTCCCGGAGCGCGGAAATAGACGGTGTCGCCCCCGGCTTTGAGCGCGAAGCCCAGCGTTGCCTGGGCAAAACCCAGCACTCCGCCGGCGGGGATGTTCGTGCCGGCGGGCAGGACGTATTTGGCCACGTCGCGGTCATCGCTCAGGGTGCAGCCGCTCAGGTCCACGGCGCTGCTGCTGTAGTTGAAGAGTTCGATGTGGTCGTCCGCCGTCGCTTGAATTTCATTGATGTAAACCGTGCGGTATGGGTCTGCCGGGGCGGGTTCCGCCGCGCCGGGTGAACCGTCGAGATCGAAGCTCGCATCCCAGGCGCGAGGGTCCTTCATTCCGTAGCTGGCGCGTGCCAGCACGAGCGAATGGCCCGCACCGTCCGCGGCGGGCGGCCAGGGGTGGCCGCCGTCATAGTCCACTTCAAAGACGATTGCGTTGGAGTGGTCCCGCAGGCGCACCTGGCCGCCGCTGTTGTTCAGGGAACCCGTCCACGGACCCAGCACGCTGCTGATGGAATAGGCGCTCTGCACGTCCGCGGGCACTGCGGCGATGACCAACCTGCCCCCGGAGGCGATGATGGTGCCTGCGGGAAAGGCGTAACTGATTTCCCCCGTGATCCGGAATCCGGTCAGGTCCTCCTGCCACGGCTGCGTATTTGTTAGTTCGATGAACTCCAGGTTTTTCAAATCTCCACGGTCGCGCGGATGATAGTGAATTTCTGAAAGCAGGAACGGTCCGCGGCGCGTCGCCGGTCCGATGGGTTCCGCCCCGGGGCGCACGAGGTCGATGGGCGCGGGCACCGGCGATGGCGCCGCGGTGAAGGTGGTATTCGCAGTGGTGAGGGTGTTGCCGACGAGATCCTTCACTCCGTTTGCCGTCACGCTGTAGCTGGTGTTCGGCAGGAGTCCGGTGACGGTCAGGGAAACCATGCCCGGCAGCGGTCCGGACACCGCTCCGGTCACGGTACCGCCGGGGATGCTGAAGGTGGCGGTGCCGATGTCCACAGGTTCGTCGAACGTGAGCAAAACCTGCGCGGCGGTGACCGGAGAGATGGCCCCCTGCAGGACCGGCGGGGTGATGTCATTCACCGTCAGCTGGGCGGCGTCCGACAGCGTGCCGCCGTAGGGATTGTAAACAACGCAGCGGAATGTGGCCCCGTGGTCGGCCTGGGTGGCGGGATTCAGCGTGTAGCTGGCCGCGGTGGCTCCGGCGATGTCCACTCCGTTTTTCTGCCAGCGGTAGATGGCTCCAGCATGATTGACCAGCCCCACGCTGAAGGTGGCGCTGGAGCCTGCATTGGCTGCTTGGTCATCCGGTTGGTCATTGACCACCGGTGCGCTCCCGGCGGCACTGGTTTGGAAGGCATTGTAATGCGCAAGAATGGCCGAGGCGGGCAGGGCATCGGAATAGACTGCGATGTCATCCAGATTTCCGGGAAATGATTCCTGGGTGTTTGGTCCGGCCGAGCCAATTTCCGCCGGCAGGTTCAGCGGGGAGCCCATTCCCTGGGACCAGGTGCCGGTGGCCGTGCCGTTGTGATAAAGCGTGCAGGTGTTGTTGGCGTTGAAGACAAAGGCCAGATGCATGAGCCGCCCGATGCTGTTCATGGGGAGAGTGATCGTGGGGGCGGACGTGCCGTTCCAATACCAGATGCGCGTGCCGGCGGAGTCGGCATGGAAACTGTAGCGCACGCCGCCGCCGCCATCGTTGCGCACGGCGATCAGCGCCGGATTGTAACCGGCCGTTGCGGTTTGATAAGCCCACATTTCGATGGTGCCGGTGCCGTCCGTGAAGTCCCAGCGGGGGTCCTTGGCTACGGAAATCCAGCCTGCAGCGCTGGAGGAGGTGCTTTTGGTTCCGATGGTGCGGGCAGCGGTGCTGTCATGGCCGGTATCGCCGTTCATCGTGCCGCCGAACGAGGGGGACTTCACATTCGCCACTGCCGGGGCGGTGCTGCCGTCCACGGGGAAGTAGGCGATGAGCGAAGGTTCCGCCTGCACGGCGCTGGAAAAGTAGCCGCTTCCCACCGGCGGATTGGCTGTGGAAAGGACGCCCGCTCCGCTGGTCACGGAGCCGTTTGCATTGGAAACGACGCAGTCGAATGCGGCTCCGTTGTCGTTCGGGCCAATGGGATCCACCACCAGCGTGGCCGCATTGCCACCGGTCGGGATGTTCGTGCCGTTTTTTCTCCATTGATAGGACGTTCCGGCGATCGCCCCGACATTGAACCGGGCCACTCCTCCCGTGAATGCCGTCACATTTGCCGGCGGCACCGCCACCTCCGGCGGCGCAGACCACGCTTCCACCTTGAAATAGGTGAAGGCCACGCCGTCGGTGGCTCCGCTGGTTTTATAGTGCAATCCAACGCGCGAGTTGGCGAAGGTCGTCTGGTAGTTCATCGCCACGCCGGGGATCTGCTGCCAGGGATCGCCGGGATTCACCTTGAAGAAGAAATTATACACGTCCGAGGCCCCGGCCTCCTGCACCACGGCGCGGAGGATGACTTTTGAAGCCGTGGTGGGCAGGGAGGCATTCGGATTGTTGTCGCCCAGTCCCTGCAGGCGCACTGCCCGCGCGGAAGGCGTCCAGTTGTCCAGCCCAAAGGTCACATCCGGACGTGCTCCGGACGGCCCGCCGTAGAAGGTGATGCCCGTGATCTGCCCCCCCTGCGCCGTGTTGTTCAGCCGCACTTCGGTCTCCACCGTCCAGACGTTGCCGTTGACCAGCCCGGAGGGAATCGCCGTCCAGGCAATGGGGGCGTTGTTTCGCGCACCCCACATGTCCGTATTGCCCGAGGCACTGAAGTCGAGTTCATCATTGACGGAATCGAAAAGGATGTTGCCGAGAGAGGAATTCGGAATGTCCAGAAAAATCTCCGCAGGAAGCGAAGCCTCATCGAACGTTGTTAACACAGCGGCGTGCAGCGGTGCCGTCAGACACCAGGAAATGGGGAGCAGTTTGAACAGGTGCATTGGGAGAGGGCGTCGAGTTCCGCATTGGCAATGAGGCGGGGTCGCTCGCGAGGGCGAGGAGTTGAATCGATAATGCTAGGAGTTTTCCCCTGAACCTGTCAATGGGTTCCTTTTCGATCTTTCAACCAAATGAAACGGCGAAGCTTCTGCGGGTTGGACATCTCGGTGCGAATACCGTCAGGAAGCCAGCCGTGCGGCACGGCTGCGCCGTTCACATGGAAAGCAGATTGCGGTCCAGGGTGCGGTAGCTGACGGCTTCGAGGATGTCATTGGCGCGGATTTTGTCGGCGCCAGCCAGGTCTGCCAGAGTGCGTGCGACTTTGAGAATGCGGTCGTGGGCACGGGCGGAGAGTCCGAGCTGGTGCATGGCATTTTCCAACAGGCCGCGGGATTCGGCATCGATTTCGCAGTGCTGCCGGAGGAGTTTTGCGCTCATGGCTGCATTGCAGGTGATGCCCCTGGCGCGGCGGAAGCGTTCCTGCTGGATGCTGCGGGCCTGTTCCACCCGCTGGCGGATGGTGGCGGATGTCTCGCCGCCGTCCTGTCGGGAGAGTTCGCGGAATTCCACGAGCGGCACTTCCACATGAAGGTCGATGCGGTCGAGCAGCGGTCCGGAGATCCGCTGGCGGTAGCGCTGGATGAGCAGGGGGCTGCAGCGGCATTCCCGTTTGAGGTCTCCGGCATAGCCGCACGGGCACGGATTCATGGCTCCCACCAGCATGAAGCGGGAGGGGAATGTCATCGTGCCGACAGCGCGGGAGATCGTCACCTTCGCATCTTCCAGCGGCTGCCGCAGCACTTCCAGGGTGGAGCGGCGGAATTCCGGAAGTTCGTCGAGAAACAGCACGCCGTTGTGCGCCAGGCTGACTTCGCCCGGGCCGGGACTGCTGCCGCCGCCCAGCAGTCCGGCATCGGAAATGGTGTGGTGGGGCGAACGGAACGGGCGGGTGCTGACAAAGGAACACCGCGAATCCAACAGCCCGCAGATGCTGTGGATTTTTGTGGTTTCGATCGCCTCCTCCTCGCTCAGCGCGGGCAGGATGGTGGCCAGGCGTTTGGCGATCATGGATTTCCCCGTGCCGGGCGGCCCGACGAACAGCATGTTATGGCCGCCGGCTGCGGCGACTTCCGCGGCGCGCTTCACGAGATGCTGGCCTTTGACATCGGAAAAATCGACATCGTGGACCGTCTCCTGGCGGAAATCCTCGATGCTGCGGTGCGGTTCCGGCAGGAGCGGAGCGCGGCCGGTGAGGCATTCGAAGGCCTCGCGCAGGCTGGCCACGCCGACGACCTCGATGCCGGCCACCACGCTGGCCTCCACGGCGTTGTCCTTCGGCACCATCAAGGTGCTCCGCCCCCGCTGCCTGGCTTCCAGAGCTATGGACAGGATGCCCTTGACCGGACGCAGTGCGCCGTTGAGCGCCAGTTCCCCCACCACGCAATGGCTGCTGAAATCCCGCCGCTCCTTTGGAAGTTCCCGCACCGCGATCATTCCCAACGCGATTGGCAGATCGAAGCCGGGGCCTTCCTTTTTCAGATCCGCCGGGGCCAGATTCACCGTGCAGCGTCCCTGCAGCCACTTGAAGCCGCTGTTGACAATGGCCGTGCCCACGCGGTCCCGGCTCTCCCTCACGGCGGCGTCCGGCAGTCCCACGATGACGGTGTTCACTTCGCCCTCGCCTTCGTTGACTTCGATTTCCACCTCCAGCGCGTCCACGCCCTGGAGTGCTGCAGAGTAAAGCTTGGTGAATTGTCCGCCGTGCATGCGGCGGGACAGTGCAGGGGATCATCGCTGCTGGCAAGCGCCGGATGGCTGGCTGGCAGCCCGTGCTCCCCTGCTGCCACCCAGTCGGCATCGGGCGGAAGGGGAACAACATTGCAGCGGATTTCAGAGCGCGGGGTCAAAATTTCCTTGCGGGAACCCATGCGCATTCAGTAGCCTTGCCCCAGTTCTTCCAGCATTCCCCAACGCAATGAAATTCTCCCTTTTGCAAGCGGCAGCCTTGTCAGGATGCCTGGCGGTGTTTTCCCCGGTGGCGCAGGCGGTGGTCATCGCCGGACCCAACGGGGCGGCAGCGGGCAACATCACCCAGGCTTCGCTCAACACGTATGTTTCCGGCAATGCGCTGCCTGCCTTTCCCTATTGGAACAACGTGGTCGCGGTGGACGGGGCCAGCGGCGTTTATCTGGGAGCATCCGGCAATTACGGCTGGGTGCTGACCGCGGCGCATGTGGGGCAACTGGCGGTGGGCTCCGGTGTCATCACGGTCAATGGCACGAACTTCACGGTGCGTGCCAATGTGCCGGTGGGCACGCAGGACTTGCGGCTCTACCGGATCGGAGGAGAGACGGGCGATCCAGCCCTTCCGGGGATTCCGAATGTGGTGCTGGCAACCGGTTCGCCGGTGGTGACCACCGGCTTGCTGGCATTCGGACGCGGAGCCCGCGTGGAAACCACCGCGAACGATGCGAACAACAGCGACGCCGGGCAGCTTCCGGGCACGGATTCCACCTATTTCGAGTGGACCGGTGCCGGAGCGATCCGCTGGGGGAGCAATCAAACCGCATTGCTGCCCTCGTGGGCAGGGCCGGCGGTGCCATTGATCACCATCGGCACCACGGTGAATTTTCTCAGTGTTTTCGATGATCCCGGGACTGGAAACTACCTGACAACCACGGAGTTGAACGGTGCCTCCGGCGATTCCGGCGGTCCAGCCTTCACCATTAACTCCGGGGCGTGGCAGCTCAGCGGAGTGATGACCAATGTGGGATCTGATCCCGGCACCGGTCAGCCGGCGGGCACCACGGGATTCGGGAACATCACGACCTATGCGGACCTTGCCACCTATCAGGCGGTCATCCAGGGGCTGATGATTCCGGAGCCTTCCGCGGCCGCGCTGGCCCTGCTGGGGCTGCTGGGAACCTTGCGCCGGCGGCGCTGACGGAAGTTCGGATTTTTTGTCAGGAAACGAATTCCCGCATTCGGGCGGGGGCAGGTCAAGCCAGTGCTTTTTCCACCGCTTCGGCGGTCATGCCCAGTTCCTTCATGACGGTGTTTCCGGGGGCGCTGATGCCGAAGCGGTCGATGCCCAGGACCGTGCCGCCGGTGCCGACATATTTCCACCACAGGCCGGTGACGCCGGCTTCGATGGCGATGCGGCGGGTGCAGGAGGGCGGGAGGACTTCATTCTGATAGGCTTTCGGCTGGCGGTCGAAGCGCTCGAAACAGGGCAGGGACACCACGCGGACTCCCGGTTTGCCGCTGGCCGCAGCCACGGCATGCTGGAGTTCGGATCCGGTGGCCAGCAGGATGGCTTGCAGCGGTCCGGATTCCTGCACCAGAACGTAACCTCCCTTGAGAGTGCCTTCGCGGCGCGTCGTGGCCGGGACGCGGCCCTGGTGGGGTATGTCCTGCCGGGTCAGGGCGAGCAGCGTGGGTCCATCCTCGCGGGAAAAGGCGGCGGCAAAGGCGGCGGCAGTCTCTTCACTGTCGCCGGGCCGGAACACGTCCAGATTCGGAATGACCCGCAGGCCGCTGACCGTTTCCACCGGCTGGTGGGTGGGGCCGTCTTCGCCCACTCCCACCGAGTCGTGGGTGAAAATATAGGTGACCGGCAGCCTGGAGAGCGCGGCCAGGCGGATGCTGGGGCGGCAGTAGTCTGCAAAGACCAGGAACGTGGCGCCGCTGGCGCGGAAGAGTCCGTCGTAGGCCAGGCCGTTGCAGATGGCGCCCATGGCGTGTTCCCGGATGCCGAACCAGATGTTCCGTCCGCCTGGCTGAGCCGCGGAGAAATCTCCGCCGTCCTTGAGGTGGTTTTTCGTGGAACCAAACAAGTCCGCACTGCCGGTGACGAGGTGGGGGAGGGCTCTGGCGAGATGGTTGAGAATTTCCCCGCCGCTGTTGCGGGTGGCGGCCTTGCCTTCGGAGGGATATTCCGGGATGGCCTTCAGCAGATCCCCGGCGCTGGGGCGGCCGGTGAGGGCGGCGTCCAATTGGGCTTTCAGGGAAGGATTCGCGTCCGCCCAGGCGGCGAAGGTTTCCTGCCAGCGGGCCTGGGCGGCGGCGCGGGTTTTTTTCAGCTCCGCAAAGGCAGCCTTCACCTCCTCACTGACATAAAAATGCGTGCCTTCCGGGAGTCCCAGCGCCTTTTTCGCCGCATCCACGAACTTTGCGCCGCCTTCGCCGTGGGCTTTTGCGGTGCCGGCCACTTCCGGAATGCCCTTGCCAATGAGCGTGCGGGCAATCACCAGCTTGGGCCGGCCATTGTCGTTGTGTTTTGCGGAATCAATCGCCGTGCTCAAGGCCGCGAGATCATGCCCGTCCACGGTGACCACGTCCCAGCCCAGTGCGGTGTAGAGCGCGGCCGTGTCTTCGCTTTGGGTTACTTTGGCCATGGCGTCGAGGGTGACGTCATTGCTGTCGAAAATGAGAATGAGGTTGTCGAGCTGGTTGTGTGCGGCAAAGGCCACGGCCTCCCGCGCCACGCCTTCCTGCAGGCAGCCGTCGCCAGCCAGCGCGATGACATGGTGGTCGAAGATGCGGTGCTCCGGGGTGTTGTAGCGCGCGGCAGCCATTTTGCCGGAAATGGCAAAACCAACGGCATTTCCCACGCCCTGGCCGAGCGGTCCGGTGGTGCATTCCACGCCGGGAGTTTCATGGAATTCCGGATGTCCGGGAGTGGCGCTGTGGAGTTGGCGAAAATTCGCCACCTGCTCGATCGGCAGATCATATCCGGCGAGGTGCAGCCAGGCATAGAGGAACATGGAGCCGTGTCCTGCGGAGAGCACGAACCGGTCGCGGTTGAGCCACCGGGGCGATGCCGGATCGCACTGGAGGGAATTTCCAAAAAGCACGGCGCCGATTTCCGCGGCTCCCAGCGGAAGGCCGAGGTGGCCGGAGGAACACTTGTGGATGGCGTCCATGGCGAGGCCACGGGCTTCATTGGCGGCTTGTTGCAGGATGGCTTGGTTCATCGGATGGAGTTTTCTGGGGAAAAAGTCCGCACGGAAGGCCCGGCGGCTCAACGGGGATGCCTTCTCCATAGAGGTGTTGAAACGGAGTGCAAGGACGGAAGTCAACAGGGGCGGGTTGACGGTTGTGGCGCCATCGCGCTCAGTGACGCCAGCGTCTGCGGGCAAAATACGTGCTGCGCTCCGGGCAGCACAGCGCGTCCACTGGGGCATCCGCGAGACCCGCATCCGCGATGATGCGGCGCAGGACGAGCAGCGAGGCCACGGCATCGAACAGCGCATCGTGGAAGGAAAGCGCCGGGCAGATCGCCTGCACCGCTGGCAGCAGTTCCAGGCTGGTGGTCAGCGCTTCCAGGGAAAAGTCCGGATGCTCCGGATAGGCGGCTTGTGCGACTTGCAGGGTATCGACCCACGGGGCGAACCCATGCAGTGGAAAGGCCCGCAGAAAGCGCTTTTCGGTGCCTTTGCCATGTGCGACCACGACCCGGCTGCGCAGCGTGGCATTGAGCCGCGGCCAGAGGTCCAGCAGGCTCGGTGCGCCCTGAAGGTCCTCCTTGCGGATGCCGTGGACTCTGCTGGCCGCCCAGGCCACCGGCTGGTCCGTGTGGAGGTAGGAACGGAACTGCCACTCCGGCGGCAGTTCGCCTCCACTCAGGACGGCGAGCCCCAACTGCACCGGGGCATCCGTGCTGCCGCGGGTGGTGCCCGCCGATTCAAAATCAATGGCCGCAAACGCCGTGTCGCGGATGAGCATGCCGCGGGATTTCCCGGCTAGGAATTGCTGAAGGCTGCGACGTTCACCGTGGTTCCAACCGCTTCATCGGTGAGCGGCCAGCGTCCGTCCATGTTCAGTTTGGCCGGGGGTTCCAGGGTGATGCGGGCGCCCTGCTCGCGGTTGATTTCATAGGTGCCGTAGAGCAGCGGCACGGTGGTGAAGAGCAGCTTTTCTCCGGGCAGCTTTTGGATGTTGAGCACGCTGGCATAGGAACGGCGGCTGCCGGCGCCCGCGGCATCATCGGCAGCGGCAAAGATCGATTTTTGGTCGATCGTCAGCACGTCATTCACATTGAAGGCCGCCTGGGCGGGGCCGCTGGTGGGCAGAACGAACTCAATGAGCGTATTGGGAAAAACTTCGACGGATTTTTCCAGCTTTTCGAATGCCTGGGCCCGGACCACCAGGCCGCTTTGGAACACATCCGCCTCAGTCAGCGGACGCACCTGGTAAATTTTGAAGTCGCCCCGCAGGTAAACCGGCTTGTCATCCGCGCCCTTGTAATTGGTGATGTAGGCGCGGCGCAGCCGCTCGCTCATTTTGGCAAGCTGGTCGTCGGTCAGGCGGCTGAACTCCTGGAAGGCGGCCTTGGGGCTGTAGAAATTCCCGGCGGGCACGTCATTGAGCTTGAATTTGGTGATCGTTTCCAGCTTGTGCAGCCGGTTGAGGAACCGGTAATTGAACGGCTTTTCCGGATAGGCGAAGAGATAAATGCTGAAAAACCAGGAAGCGATGGCTGCGCCCAGCAGCAGGGTGATGATGACCGCCCACCAGAAGAGGCCGGAGTCTTTGACCTTGGGGGCCACCGTCCGCGAATGGGAAAAACGGCCGGCACTCATGAATTCAACATTCAAGCGCATGGTGACTGGTTGGGAGAAAATGGTTGGGAATGCAAAAAGGGACCGGGAGAGTCAGCAGAGAAATGTCAGGAAAGGCGTTCAGTCAGGCAGGCTTCGCCCTCGGGAAGGGCTGCCGCAGCGGATGCCGCGTCCGCCGTCACCGGTTCGAAAGAAGTCCCGCAGCCGCAACTGCGCGCCGCATTCGGATTGGTGATGCGGAAGCCGCTGTCATTGAGTGTATCCACAAAATCAATCTGGCAACCCCGCAGGTAGGGAATGCTTGGGGTCGGCACGATGAACCGCACGCCATCCCGCTCAAACACCTCATCGCCAGGCTCGGGCTGCGCGATTTTCATGGCGTATTGCAGCCCGGCGCAGCCTCCGCGTTCGACCATCAGACGCAGTCCGGCACCGCCCTCGGATCGACCTTGATCCTGGAGCAATTTGCGAAGCTGGCTGACGGCGCTGTCGGTGATGCGGAGCATTCTGGTAGGAAAAGTTGGAAACAATGAATTTTATTAAAATTCATGTAATTTTTGCGAAGCAGCAATCTGTTTCCCTTGAGATTTACGTGGAATTCGGTCGATTCTTTCAAAAAAATGCAACGAATTCAAGTTCTTCCCGACATTTTGGCGAGCCAGGTGGCCGCCGGCGAAGTCGTGGAGCGTCCGGCTTCGGTGGTGAAAGAACTGGTGGAAAACAGCCTGGATGCCGGGGCGCGGCGGGTGGAAGTGCTGGTGCGGCGCGGGGGGATTTCATTGCTGCGCGTGGTGGATGACGGGCATGGGATGAGCCGGGAGGATGCGTTGATGTGTCTGGAACGCCACGCCACCAGCAAGCTGAAAACCAAGGAAGACCTGGCGGCCATCCGGACGCTGGGCTTCCGGGGGGAGGCGCTTCCGAGCATTGCCAGTGTTTCGAAATTCACCCTGCACACGCGCGAAGCGCAGGCGCTGAGCGGAACGAAAATTTCCGTGGACGGCGGGGGCGTGCTCGGTGTGGAGGACAGCGGGGAGGCGCCGGGCACCCAGGTCGAGGTGCGCAATCTGTTCTTCAACCTGCCGGCGCGGCGGAAATTCCTGCGGGCCGAAGCAACGGAATTCAGCCACATCGAACACCACCTCCGCGTCCAGGCTCTGGCACATCCGGAGGTGAGTTTCAGCCTGAGCCATGATGACCGGCTGGTGTTTCACCTGCCCGGCGGAAGTTCGCTGCTGGATCGCATCCGCAGCCTGGCTGGCCTGGACTTTGCGGAGCGGTTGTTGGAAGTGGTGGAAACGGAGCGCAGCGGGATCCGGGTCCACGGCTTCATCGGCCAGCCCGGGCTGGTGCGGTCGAACCGCGGCTGGTGCCTGACATTTCTCAACGGGCGACCGGTGGAAAGTCCGGTGTTTGCCGGGGCCTTCCGCGCCGCCTACGGGGAGGCGCTGCCGCGCGGACAGCATCCGGTGGCCTTTTTGTTTGTGGAAATCAGCCCTGCGGAGGTGGACGTGAACGTGCACCCGGCCAAGCGCGAAGTGCGCTTCCGGGATGGAATCGGCGTTCAGGCTGGCCTTGCGGAAATCCTGACCGCCGCGCTGCGGCAGGGAAACCAGGCCGGCGGTGCACGGCCCGCAGGACGACAGCAGCCGGTTTCGCCCGAAGTCGCCGGCACGGTGACCCCCGCCCAGGTTCCTGACAAACCGTCGCCGCAGCCGGTCCCGCCCCGTGCCGCCTGGCAGCCGCCGGTGCGGCAGTTGGACCTCCTGCCTGCAGCAGAACAAAACGCGCTGCCGCATGACTGGCATGAATTTTCGGAACCGTCCCGGCAACCGCCCCCCCCCGCAACGGCACCGGTGACTCCGGCGGCGGCAAAGGGAAATCCCTATCGCATATTAGGGATTCTGGCCGGCGAATATGTGGTCATGGAAGGCGAGGAGGGACTGGTGCTGATGGATTTTCGGGCGGCGTGGGAACGGGTGCTTTACGAGGAGGCGCGGCAGCGCAGCGGCACGGAACCGGCGGCCTCGCAGCAGCTTCTGGTTCCGGTGACGCTGCACCTCAGCCCCAGGGAGTTTGACTTCATCCGCAGTCATCTGCCCGTGCTGGCGCGGCTGGGCGTCCATGCGGAGGAGTTTGGCCCGAACACGCTGAAGGTGGAGGCGCTGCCCGCTGGGTTTCCTGACACCGCCAATCCCGAGGCCTTCCTAACCGAATTATTCGAGGAACTGCGCCAGGTCGGCGAAAAGGCAGCCCTGCGCAGACTGGATGTGGAGGCCGTGGCAGCGGGCGTTTCCCGTCAGGCGGCACGGCTGCGCCTGCCGGGGGACCCCGCCGAGCTGGACCGCCTGGTTTCCCGGCTGCTCGCCTGCGAAATGCCCTACTGTTGTCCGGCGGGCAAGGCCACGCTCATTCAGCTCTCCCTGTCCGAACTGGCCCGCAAGTTTGGCAAACGGGCGTAAGCGGCCGCAGGCGGCGCAGCGGCGGCGTCCTCGCGGCGCAGGGTGTGATTTCCGTCCACAAGGCGGTTGCGGGCCGGGAGGCGGCCTGCCATGCTCCGCGCTGCCGCTAACCGGAGATGCGCCATGCCCGACAATCAGTTCTATTCCGCCTTCGACCTGGAAACGCTGGAGCCGCACCGCTCCCGTGAGGGGGAATACCGCAGCATTTTTCAGATCAACCGCGACCGCATCATCCACACTTCCGCCTTCCGCCGGCTGCAGAGCAAGACCCAGGTTTTTCTTTCCGGTGAATACGACTTCTACCGCACCCGGCTGACCCACAGCATCGAGGTCTCGCAGATCGGGCGCAGCATCTGCGAATCGCTGCGCCGCCGCAGTCCGCTGCTGGCGGAGGACTTTTTCATCGATCCGGACCTCGTGGAAGCCGCGTGTCTGGCCCATGACATCGGCCATCCGCCATTCGGCCATGCCGGGGAGCGTACCCTGCACCGGCTGCTGCTACCCTGGGGCGGATTTGAGGGCAATGCGCAGACGCTGCGGCTGCTCACGGAAACCATTTTCACCGGCCGCCGGCAGGGCATGAACCCGTGCCGCGCCCTGCTCGACGGCGTGCTCAAATACAAGACGCTCTTCAGCGAACTGGCCGCTCCGGAAAATCACTTTCTCTACGACGCCCAGGATCGCTATCTGGATTTCGTCCTCGGTGGCAATGCCATCCCGCCGGAACTTCCTCCGGGCAGGCACCGCGACTCCTTCCGCAGCATCGAGTGCCAGATCATGGACTGGGCGGACGACACCGCCTATTCGCTCAATGACATCGCCGACGGCATCAACGCCGGATTCATTACCCCGGAACGGGTGGAGCACTGGGCGGAGGCGCAACAATTGTCAGGATCCGATGCGGAAAACGTGCGCTCCCTGCTCGAAGGCATGCGCCGCGGGGGCGGGAGGGCCGAGGCGCGGCTGCGGCGGAAAATCGGCGATGCCATCGACGCGGCCACCCTGGAACCGGACGCCAATTTCATGTCGGAGCTGAGCAACCGCTATCGTTTCCGTCTGGGCATCACCGAGGAGGCGCGCGAGGAGGCGCGGCTTTATAAGCGGATGGCGCTTCACCTCGTCTTCCGAAGCCGGCAACTGCAGCAGTTGGAGTACAAGGCGGACTTCATCCTGACACGCCTCTTCGAGGCTTTCTGTGGCCGGTATCTTCAGGATCCTCCCGTCCACCGGCTCCATCTCCTGAGCGAAACGGACGAAGCGGCGCTGGCAGCCGCACCGGATGCGGAGTCCACCGCCAGGCTGCTCTGCGATGCGCTGAGCCGCATGACCGACGGCTTTGCCGCGCGGACCTACAAGCGTCTCTTCGAGGCCGATTTCGGCTCCATCGTGGATCTGGTCTGAGCCCATGCCGCGCGGCAAAACCAGCCGCAACCTGACAAATGATGCGCGTCCCGCGGCGGGTTCGAAGGGAAACCCAGGGAGCCGGTTCAGTTTTCCAGAAATCCGCTCAAGGGACTGGTGGGTGAAGCGCCGTGCCGCGGGGAGCCCAGTCCGATTTCAAAGGCGCTGCGGCCCGCCTCCACGGCCATGCGGAACGCCCGGGCCATGCGGGGGGCGTCGGGGGCGATGGCAATCGCCGTGTTCACCAGCACGGCATCGGCACCCATTTCCATGGCCTCCGCCGCGTGGCTCGGAGCCCCGATGCCCGCATCCACCACCACCGGCACCGTGGCCTGTTCGATGATGATTTCAATCTGCCGCCGCGTTTCGATGCCGCGATTTGACCCGATGGGCGCGCCCAGCGGCATCACGGTGGCGGTGCCCGCATCCTGCAGCCGCTTTGCCAGCACCGGATCGGCATTGATGTAGGGCAGCACCGCAAACCCCTCCCGCACCAGAATCTCCGCGGCTTTGAGCGTCTCAATCGGGTCGGGCAACAGATAGCGCGGATCGGGATGGATTTCGAGTTTCACCCATCTCGGCAGGCCCGCCGCGGCCGCCAGCCGGCTCAGGCGCACTGCCTCCTCTGCATTCACCGCCCCGGAGGTGTTGGGCAAGAGCAGGTAGCGGGCGGGGTCGATGAATTCGAGAATGTTGGCGAAGGGATCCCGTTTTCCTGACAAATCCGCCCGGCGCAGCGCTACCGTCACCATTTCCGTGCCGGATGCGTCCATCGTCTCGCGCATGATTTCGGGCGAGGCAAATTTTCCCGTCCCCAGCAGCAGCCGGGAGGAAAAGGTTCGGTCAGCAATTTTCAACATGGCGGATGTGGATGGAAAGGGGGCGGCACGGGGCGCACCGCGCCATCATCCGGAACCCGCGCCGGTCTGCAACCGCGTTGTGCGTCCGGCCGCGGCGAATTTCCCCTTTTCTCCGTGCCGGAATGCGCTTGAGTCCGGGTTCACTTTGCAACGACTTCATGGAAGAACAACTCACCCGCCTGCTCGCCGCCGCCCTTGAGGAAATCACCACCGTCTCCGACGAGGCGGCGCTGGAGGAATTCCGGCTGAAATTTCTCGGAAAAAAAGGGTCGCTGACCGCAGCCAGCGCCGGTTTGCGGGAGGTGCCTCCCGACCAAAAAGCCGCCGTGGGGGCGCGGCTCAATGAAGCACGCAACGGAATCACCGCAGCCATCGACGCAAAAAAATCCGCACTGATGGCGGCACGGGAAGCGGCGGAAGTGGCCGACATCGACCTGACGCTGCCGGGGCGTCCGCTGCCCTCCGGCGGACTGCACCCGATGACCCAGGTGCTGCACAAGGCGGTGCAGATTTTGCGCCGCATGGGGTTTGCCATGGCCACCGGTCCGGAAGTCGAAACCGAATGGCACTGCTTTGACGCCCTGAACACGCCCGCCAATCATCCGGCGCGCAACGAGAGTGACACCTTTTATTTCGACTCCGGCCTGCTGCTGCGCACCCACACCTCGTCGGTGCAAATCCGCACCATGACCGCCCAGCCCCCGCCCATCCGCATCATTGCGCCGGGCAGTGCCTTCCGGCGCGATGAAATCGACGCGACCCACCTCAGCGCCTTCACCCAGTTGGAGGGGCTCTACGTGGCGGCCAACGCGAGCCTGGGAGACCTCAAAGGCACCCTGGAAACGTTTTTCCGCGCCCTGCTCGGACCGCGAACCAAAGTGCGCTTTCGCCCGCACTTCTTTCCCTTCACCGAACCCAGTTATGAAGTCGATGTGCTGCTGCACGCCGCCGGCCAGGAACCGCGCTGGGTGGAAATCCTCGGCTGCGGCATGGTGGACCCCGCCGTGTTCGAAGCCATCTCCAGGGAACGCGGGGACGACGCCTACCACCCTGACAAAGTCACCGGCTTCGCCTTCGGCATGGGTCTGGAACGCCTGGCCATGACCCAGTGGGGCATCAGCGACATCCGCCACCTCATCGAAAACGACGTCCGGTTCCTCTCCCAGTTTGCCTGAGGCTCCGCGCCGGTCCTCTGGCGCAGCAGAAGGGTTCGCTCCCGGTTCAGTCAGCAGTGGTGGCGACGGATCGGCAACGCATCAGCGATTGCACGGCGGGACAAGCGGCGGCAGGATGCCGCGTGGGAAATTTCCGGAACATTGAATTGCTGGCCCCGGCTGGGAATTGGGACTGCGCCCGTGCGGCGGTCGCCAATGGCGCGGATGCCATCTATTTTGGGCTGCCCCGGTTCAATGCCCGGCTGCGTGCGGACAATTTTTCTGCGGAGGAGCTGCCTGACCTCATGCGCTTTTTGCACGACCATGGAGTCCGCGGGTTTGTCGCCTTCAATACGCTGGTCTTCACCGCGGAACTGGCAGCGGCGGAGGAGCAACTGGCGTGGCTGCAGCGCTCGGAAGTGGATGCCGTGATCGTGCAGGATCTGGGCTTGGCCACGCTGGTCCGGAGGGTGGCGCCAGATGTCGAACTGCACGCTTCCACCCAGATGACGATTACCTCGCCGGAGGGGCTGGAATTTGCCCGGGAGCTGGGCGTGGACCGCGCGGTGCTGGCGCGGGAGCTGAGCCTGCGCGAACTGGAGCGCTTCGGCAAGCCGCCGGTACCGCTGGAAGTTTTCGTCCACGGGGCCTTGTGCGTGGCGTACTCCGGACAGTGCCTCACCAGTGAAAGCCTCGGCCAGCGCAGCGCCAACCGCGGAGAATGCGCCCAGGCGTGCCGGATGCCCTATCAATTGGTGGTGGACGGCGTCCTGCGCGATCTGGGCGACAAGCGCTATCTGCTTTCCCCGCAGGACCTGGCGGCGGTGGATGAAATTCCGCGCCTCGTGTCCCTGGGCGTCGCCAGTTTCAAGATCGAAGGCCGCCTGAAGAGCCCGGAATACGTCGCTGCCGTGACCCAGGTTTACCGCAAGGCCATCGATGCTTCCCTAACCAATTCACCGTCTCCGGTAACCAGCGCGGACCGTCATGCCCTGGAGATGACGTTTTCCCGCGGTCTGTTTTCCGGATGGATGCATGGCGTCAATCATCAGGAACTGGTGGGGGCGCGCTTTGGCAAGAAGCGCGGGCCATTTGTGGGGCGCATCGCTGCCATTCGGGGCGATGGCGCGGATCTGGATGAAATGCGGGCGCCGCTCAAACCGGGCGACGGCATTGTTTTTGACACCGGCGAGGACACCGACCGGGAGCAGGGCGGATTTCTGTTCGCGGTGGCCGGACAACGCATCGAGCTGCAGCGGGGAAAGATCGACTGGAGCCGGCTGCAGCCCGGCGACCGGGTCTGGAAAACGAGTGATCCTGCACTGGACCGCGAACTGCGCCGCTCGTTCAAGGGAGACATCCCCGTGCGCCCGCGCCGGGAACTGCATGTCAGGGTGTCCGGAAGTGTCGGGGAGCCGCTGGTGCTTGCAGCGATTTCGCAGGACGGAACGGTGCTGGCTTCGGCGTCGTCCGCCATGTCGCTGCAGGCTGCGGACAGGCGCCCGCTCACCACGGAACTGCTGCGGGAACAGCTGGGGCGGCTGGGCGGCACTGGCTGGAGGTTGGCGGAGGCGGAGAATCATTTGTCAGGATCGGTGATGCTTCCGGCTAGCGAGCTGAACCGGCTGCGGCGGCAACTGTTGACCGTGCTGGACGGGCAGACCCGACGAACCTGGAAGCCGCCGGCCAGTGGCATGGTCGCCGCGGATCTCGGGGAAATTGCCGCGCAACGGGCTGCCGCCGACCGGCCATTGGAGCCGGAGCTGGTGGTGCTCTGCCGCACCATGGATCAGATCCGGGCTGCATTGGCGGCGGGCATTCGGACGCTCTATGTGGATTTCGAGGAGGTGCGGCGGTATCGCGAGGCGGTGGACCTGACAAAAGCTGAAGGCGATACCCGTATTTTCCTGGCCACTCCGCGCATCCAAAAACCCGGAGAGCAGGGAGTGTTCAAGCTCATCGAACTGGCCGCCCCGCACGGAATTCTGGTGCGCAATCTGGGCGGCATCCGCCATTTCACCGCTGCGGGATGGCGCTGTGTGGGGGACTTTTCCCTCAACGTTGCGAACCCGCTCACCGCCCGGCACCTGATGCGCCAGGGGCTGGAGCGCCTGACGGTTTCCTATGATCTCAATGCGGAGCAGGCACTGGATTTGCTGCATGCCGCACCACCGTCCTGGTTTGAACTAACCATTCACCAACACATGCCGATGTTTCACATGGAGCACTGTGTGTTTGCGGCATTTCTCAGCAGCGGAAAGACCTTTCTGGACTGCGGCCGGCCCTGCGAAAAGCATGCGGTGAAACTGCGAGACCGGGTGGGCATGGAGCATCCTTTGAAGGCGGACGTGGGCTGCCGGAACACGCTGTTCAACGCGGTGGCGCAAACGGGTGCCCGGTATTTCCCGCAATTCCAGGCCGCCGGACTGCGGCGCTATCGCATCGAACTGCTGGAGGAACCGGCGGAGGAAGCCGCGGAAATCATCCAGTCCTATCAAAAACTTCTGGCGGGAGAGGTGGATGCCGCCAGCCTCTGGATGCACCTGCGGGCCACTTCGCAGCTCGGAGTGACCAGCGGCACGCTGCGCCAGGCGTCCAGTTGAACGACGATGCCTACTGGGCCAGGGCCGCGGCGTCGGGATCACGCGGATCGGCGACGCCCGTGCGGGTGCCGGAAGCCGGATCGACCGCAATGGCCATGACCCGGCCCTGCTTGGATCCGACGCGGACGGTGTGGCCCATGGATTGCAGGGCGTGCCGTGCCGCGTCGTTCATGGCGGCGGGCTCCGCGCGGATTTCATCGGGCAGCCACTGGTGGTGGATGCGTCCCGCGGCGACGGCGGCGGGCAGGGCCATCTGGAAATCCACGGTGTTGCTGACGACCTGCAGCACGGTGTTGATGATGGTGCGTCCGCCGGGCGATCCGGTCACCAGCCGCAGTTTGCCATCGCGCACCAGCAGGGTGGGGGTCATGCTGGACAGCATGCGTTTGCCAGGGCTGATGCGGTTGGGCGGCGTGCCGATGAGCCCGGTGGCATCGGTCCGTCCGGGCTGCGGGTTGAAGTCGCCCATTTCATTGTTGTAGAGGAATCCCAGGCCGTCGGCCACGATCCGGGCGCCGTAGGAATACTCCAGCGTGTAGGTGACGGCCACCGCGTTGCCCGCGGCATCGACGACGGAGAAATGGGTGGTTTCCTCGCTTTCTCCCGGTTCGGTCACGTCCGCTGGGGCGCTTTTCCCCGCCTTGTCTGGCTGCAGGCTGCGCCGCAGGGCCAGGGCGTGGTCCTTGGAAAGGAGTTTTGTCAGGGGCAGCGCCGCATTGAAGTCCGGATCTCCAAGGAATCTGGCCCGGTCCGCATAGGCGCGGCGCATCACTTCCGCCAGCAGGTGCAGGTGCGGGGCGGAATGGTGTGGGAGCGCCCCCACCTTGTCCGGCTCCAGCAGGTTCAGCATTTCGATGAGCGCCACGCCGCCGGAACTGGGCGGTCCCATGGAAATGACTTCCCAGCCGCGATAGGTGCCCCGGACGGGCGGGCGCTCCTTCGCCTGGTAGGACGCGAGATCCGCCTCCACCATGATCCCGCCGTGGGCCGCCATGTCCGCGGCCAGCAGCCGCGCGGTTTCGCCGCCGTAGAATCCCGCGGCTCCCTGTGCGGCGATGCGCCGCAGGGTGGCGGCCAGCTCTGGTTGTTTCCAGGCAGCTCCAGCGGGAAATGGAGAGCCGTCGGGCCGCAGAAAGACACGCTTGGCCGCGGCATTTTTCAGCCAGTCCGCGCTGTGCGCGGCAAATTCCGCCGCCATGGCTGGCGTTAGGGGGAAGCCCTGTTCGGCGAGGTCGATGGCAGCCGCGCACCCCGCAGCCCAGGATTTCTTCCCGAACCGCCGCAGTGCCAGATCGAATCCGGCCACGGTGCCTGGCACGCCGACGGCCCGGTGCCCCTCGTGATTGGACTGGGGAATGAGTTTTCCTGCGGCATCCAGAAACAGTTCCGCGGTGGCTGCCTGCGGCGCTTTTTCCCGGAAATCAAAGGAAGTGACCGTTCCATCCGCGGTGCGGACGAGCATGAACCCTCCGCCGCCGATGTTTCCCGCCGAGGGGTGTACCACTGCCAGCGCCATCCCGGTGGCCACGGCGGCATCCACGGCATTCCCGCCGTCGTTGAGCGCGCGGATGCCAGCCTGGGCGGCGAGCGGATGGGCGCAGACCACCATTCCGCGGGATCCGGTCGCCTGCCGGTGCGGCTCTGCGCGGGATGGCATCCAGGGTGCGCACAACGTGAGGAGGGCCGCGCTCAGAGGACGGAGCCCGCCGAGAGCGGAAATGGGGCGTCGCGGCACAGACATGAACGGACGGGAATCTGCTTGAATTGTCAGGGTGCGGTGACGGTGCCGGAAGCGAGATTCACCGCGACGGGCTGGCCGCCGGAAAAGCAGGCCCGGAGTTCCGCGCAGTCGGCGGGAGTCAGGGCGTGCCTGGATTTTTGGGTTATTTGGTCGGAAATGGGCACGCGGTCGAGGATGCGCAGGTCGGAGGAAACGGCGAGAAGCTGGAAACGGGGTTTGCCGTTTTGCAGCTTGGCGGTGTGCCGTTCCACCCAGCGTTCCAGACGGACCCGCGAGGCGGTGGATTCCGGCATGATGCGATGGCCTTTTTCGGGATCGAACAGGCAGCAATAGGTCGGCTTGTTCGGGTCGGCGGAGTGCCTTCCAGTCCCGGCGCATCCCCCAAGGATTGCGGTACCGATTAGTGCGGTGGCGAAGGAAAGCAGCAGGGAAATCGGGCGCATGGGCGTGGGAAGGGTTCAGCGATGCAGTCTGGTGGCGGCTAATTTCCGTCAGGTTCCGGATTTTTCCACCCCTGCATTCCATTACCCGGAATTTGCCGGGTGCACAATGCAATGGAGGCGTGCTGCGCGACACGTACGGGGTTGAAGTCACCGGTTGCATCCGCACAAAACCGGGGAACCAGTTGCGCCGGACAGCATCCCCACGGTGCCAAGGCAAACTTTCTGCAAATGCCGGTTTCTTTGCTTGGCGCTCAAACGGACACTGCGCTAGCTTTCATAAATTCCAGACTCCAGCGGGTCCGCTGGCCATTCATTTTCCTCACTCACCATCGTCCAAATCCAAACGCATGTTGGAAACCGCAACTCCACCCCAGGCCAGCGAGGCTGACGTCCTAGCCATCGACCACCTCCGCAGCATCCATGCCAGAATCCGCGCCGAGCTGGCAAAGGTCATCATTGGCCAGGATGTTGTGATCGACAAACTGCTCATCTGCATTTTCTCCCGGGGACATGCCCTGCTCATGGGAGTGCCCGGCCTGGCGAAAACCCTGCTCATTCACTCGCTGTCAGAACTGATGAGCCTGAGCTTCAACCGCATTCAATTCACCCCCGACCTCATGCCCAGCGACATCACCGGCACGGAAATCCTCCAGGAAACGGACGTTCCGGGACGCCGTGCCTTTGAATTCGTGAAGGGGCCGATTTTTGCCAACATCGTGCTGGCCGATGAAATCAACCGCACCCCGCCGAAAACCCAGGCGGCACTGCTCCAGGCGATGCAGGAACAGAAGGTCAATGCCGGGAAACACAGTTTTGATCTGGAGCCGCCCTTCTTCGTGCTGGCCACCCAGAACCCCATTGAACAGGAAGGCACCTATCCGCTGCCGGAAGCGCAGTTGGACCGGTTCATGTTTCTCATCAATGTCGGCTACCCGACTGCCGCCGAGGAACTGCAGATTGCAAAAACCACCACGGGAGGAGCGCCGCCCAGGCTGGAAAAGGTGATCAGCGGCCACGACATTCTGCGTTTTCAGGACGTGGTGCGGCGCATGCCGGTGCCGGATCACGTTTATGAGCGGTGCGTGAAACTGGTGCGCCGCTGCCGCCCCGGCGGCGAAGAGGCACCGGACTGGATCCGCAAATGGGTGCAGTGGGGGCCCGGACCGCGTGCGGTGCAATATCTGGTGCTGGGTGCCAAGGCGCGGGCGGTGCTGCAGGGCAGCTATCTGGTCCGCACGGAAGACGTGCATGCCGTGGCGGAACCGGTGCTGATGCACCGCATCCTGGTCAACTTCCACGCGGAAAGTGAAGGCATCAACAGTGCGGAAATCATCCGCCGCATCATTGCGGAAACGCCGGAATAATCCACAGCAGGCCTGTCAACGCACCGTTCGGCGCTCTGCCGACGGCTGACAGGGCAACCCGCGATCCTCCCGAAACGGCATGGCTGGCACCGAACATCACTGGGATTTCCTCGACATGGGCATGGTTTCCCGCCTCGCCCGGCTGGAAATGCATGCCCGCAATCCCATGCTCGGGTCCATCACCGGTCTGCACAAGTCGGCGACGCGCGGCTCCTCGGTGGAGTTTGCCGAATACCGGAAATATGTTCCGGGCGACGATCCGAAATTCATCGACTGGCGGGTTTTCGGGCGGACGGACAAATTTTTCATCCGTGAATTCGAGGCCGACACCAACCTGCGCTGCTACCTGGTGGTGGACACCAGTGCCTCGATGAAATTTTCCAGCGGCAACCGGACGCGCTTCGACTACGCCCGGCAGGTGGCGGCCACCCTGACCCACTTGCTCATCCACCAGGGCGATGCCGTGGGGCTGTCGCTCTTTGCGGACAAGACGCTTCAGGAACTCAAGCCAAAGCACACGCCATCCCACCTGCGCCTCATCTACGACACCCTGGCCGAGGCGACGCCGCAGGGGGAAACGAACATCGTGCGGACCCTGCATGAGCTGGCCGAACGGATTCACCAGCGCAGCCTCGTGGTGGTCATTTCCGATCTCTTCACGGAGGTGGCGGACCTGCTAGGATGCTTCAAGCACCTGCGCTTCTACAAGCACGATGTCGCGGTGTTCCACCTGCTGGACCGCCAGGAATACCATTTCGATTTCTCGCGGCCCATCCGTTTCGTGGACATGGAAACCGGGATGGATCTGATCACCGACCCGGCGGTATTGCGCGAGGCCTACTGCGAGGCGGTGCGCAACCACCTCGACGCCCTCGGCCACGGCTGCCGCGAATTCGACGTCGATTACCACCTCACTTACCTCGACCAGAGCGCCGAGGGGATGCTAACTAATTTTCTGCTTGGCCGCATCCGCCGCAAGAAAGGGGCCGGGCGATGACGACCGCGGAAATGGCTGTGGCCGATCCAATGCGGTGGCGAAACCCTGGCGCGCCGGGCAAGGGCCCGGCATGGAGCGCGGCGGAACCTGCGGCGTTCCGGCTGATCGTTTTCGAAATCTGATTCCCTCCCATGGCTTTTCTTCAACCCTGGATGCTTTATGCGCTGCCGGCTGTGCTGCTGCCGCTGCTCATCCATTTGTTGAACCGGCTGCGCTATAAAACGGTGCCCTGGGCGGCCATGATGTTTCTGCTCAAGGCGAACAAGTCCGCCACGCGGCGGGCAAAGGTCCGGCAGTATCTGCTCTTGGCCTCGCGGATGCTGCTCATTCTTTTTCTCATCTGGGCGATGTCCCGCCCGTTGATTGGAGGCTGGATCGGCGCTGCCGCGGGCGGGGCGCCCGAGACCGTGCTGATCCTGCTGGACCGTTCGGCCAGCATGGAAGCCACCGGACCCGATCGCCAGGAAAGCCGGCGGGAACATGCGCTCAAACTGCTGGAAAAGGCTGCACAGCAAAGTGAAGGCAGCCGCTTTGTCCTCATCGAAAGCGCACTGCGCCAGCCCGTGGATGTCGCCGGCGGCGCGGCGCTCTCCACCTTGTCGCTGGCGACCGCGACGGATGCGGCGGCGGACATTCCGGCCATGTTGCGCACCGCGCTGGAGTATTTGAACACCAACAAGCCCGGCAGCGCCGAAATCTGGCTGGCCAGTGACCTCCAGGCGAGCAGTTGGCGCCCGGACCATCCCGACTGGCAGGATCTCTCCGCCCGCTTTGCCGCGCTGCCCCAGCAGACTCCGGTGCGCATTGTGGACCTCTCCATGCCGGTTCAAAAGAACTCCGGAATCGTGCTGCGGGGGGTCGATTTCCGAACGAAAAACCAGCAGGGCAAACTGGCGCTGGCATTGGAAATCCGTTCCACTGACGGCAGCGGCTCCATTCCCCTGACCATTCTTCGCGACGGCGTCCGCAGCCAGCAGGATGTGGCCATGGCTTCCGCGCTGCAGCGCCAGGTGCTGCGGTTTGACATTCCCCGGATCGACCCCGGCGGAGGTCACGGCGAAATTTCCCTGCCAGCCGATGAAAACCGCGCGGACAACGTCGTCCATTTCGTCTATGCCCCGCCGGTTCCGCTCACCACGGTGGTGGTGGGCGACCATCCCTCCTGCGCCCGGCTGACCCTGGCTGCCGCGCCGGACCCGGCCCGCACTGAGCGCAAGGCGCTGCACCTGCAATCATCGCGGGGCGATGCCATTCCCTGGAAGGACGCAGCGCTGGTGGTCTGGCAGGGAGGGGCGCCGTCGGAGAACGTGGGGAAAAGCCTCCAGTCCTTCGTGGAAAGCGGCGGGGTGGTGGTGTGTTTCCCGCCGGTTGCGGACGCATCCTCCGCGCCGTTTGGCATTTCCTGGCAGGCACCGGAACCGGCTCCCATCGAGGGTCCCTTCCGCGTGGCGACCTGGGACGACCTGGACGGACCGCTGGCAAAAACCGACAGCGGCCAGCCTCTGCCCCTGGCCCGGCTGGAAGTTTTTCGCCGCCAGGCGCCGGCGCTCAATGACCCTGCGGTGCATGTGTATGGCACATTTGCCGATGGGAAAACCTTTCTGGCCGGGCGGCGGATCGGCGCCGGACAGGTGTTCGCCTGTGCGACGCTGCCGGACGCGGAATGGAGCAGTCTGGAGGATGGATTCGTGATGCTGCCGATGATTCAGCGTCTGCTTGCCCTGGGGGCCTCGCGCATCGCCCCGCCGACGCTGGCCACCGTGGGTGAATGGAAGCCCGCGGAACCGCAGGAGGTCTGGCGGGCGGTGGACACAGAGGAGCGGCGCGACTGGCGCTGGAATGCGGGAGTCTATCAAAACAGCGGACGCCGCATCGCCCTCAACCGTCCGGAATCGGAGGACAATGCGGATGCGGTCGGGCCTGACAAACTGCCGGAAATGCTCAAGGGGGTGAAGCTCACCGTCATGACCGGTGCCATCGAGTTGAAGGCGGACCGGCTGCAGACGGAAATCTGGCAGTGGATGGTGGTGGTCGCGATGCTGGCCATGTGTCTGGAAATGTTCATTGCCACCAGCAAGCCAATGCTGCCGGTGCGGCCGGGACAGACCGCACCCAAGGCGGCTGCATCCCGGCCGGGCCCGCCGTCCGGGAATGCCGCCGCCAGCAATCATCCGCAGCCTGCATCCGTCTGATCGCAAACCACACGATGCATTTTCCGCCGCAATGACCTCCTCCTGGCAATTCAACCACTCCCCCTGGGTCATCGCCATCGCGGCGGTTTTCCTCGCGGCATCGGTGTGGTTTTTCATCCGTTGCCTGAAGCGGGAAGGGGCGTCACGGCGCATGGTGCTGCTGCACCTGCTCCGTCTGCTGGTTGCCGGTCTGGTGGCATTCACCCTGCTGCGGCCCGAACGGGTGGCGGTCATGAAGCGCACGCAGCAGCCCCGCATCCTCATTCTGCATGACGGCTCCGGCTCCATGGCCACCAGGGATGTGATGTTGGAAAACCAGCCGCCCGCAGCGCGTGAGGAATGGCTGAAAAAACAAATCGACGCGCAATTCTGGAAGCCGCTGGAGGCCCGCTACCAGGTGAGTGTGGAGCCCTTTTCGGTGCCGCCGCCTCCGGATGCCAGGGCGGATGTGGAAACGGAGGTCGGAACGGACATTTTCACCCCGCTGGACCAAGCCGCCAGGCAGTATGATGACCTGCGTGCCGTGGTCCTGCTGACCGACGGCGATGCCAACCTCGCGCCGCCGGCCAAGACCCCCGCCACCGCGGCGTCGGCTCTGCAGCAGAAGGGCGTGCCGATCTTTGCCGTCGGTGTCGGATCGGAAAACTACCTGCCGGATGTGGACCTGCAGTCGGTGCTGGCGCCGACTTATGGACTGCTCAACGAACGCATCAGCGTCATGGCCACGGTGCAGAACCGCCTCAATCGCGAAGTCAAAACCACCCTGACCGTGGCCGGTCCCGGCGGAGCCACCGGACAGAAGCAGATCGTCCTGCCGCCCATGGGCCAAGTGCAGGAAATGGTGGTGGTCACCCCCCAGCAGGAGGGCGAGGGCGAATTCAAGCTGAGCCTGCCCGTGGAAAAGGAGGAGGTGTTTCCCGCCAACAACGAACGGACCTTCCGCATGGCCATCCGCAAGGAAACGCTCAAGGTCCTGGTGCTCGACTCCCAGCCGCGGTGGGAATTCCGCTACCTGCGCAACGCACTCATGCGGGACCCGGGGGTGGCGGTGAACTGTGTGCTCTACCATCCCCAACTCGGCATGGGGCAGGGCAACGGATACCTCAACGCATTTCCTGAAAAGAAGGAAGATCTGCAGGGTTACGATGTGATTTTTCTCGGGGATGTCGGCGTGGGCGCCCAGTTGTCCCAGCAGGATGCCGAACGGATCCGCGGCCTGGTGGAACAGCAGGCCAGCGGACTGGTATTCCTGCCCGGCTCGCTGGGACGGCACAAAACGCTGGCCGAGTCGCCGCTGCAGGAAATGCTCCCGGTCGAAGTGGACTATTCAAAGGCAGTCGGGAACTCCTCAGCGGTCGAATCCAAACTGGAGCTGACCTTCCGCGGACGCGACCACTGGCTGACGATGCTTTCCACCGACCCGGCGGCCAATCAGGCGGTGTGGAAAGGGCTGCCGGGCTTTTACTGGTATGCGCCGGTGGTCCGGGCCAGGGCCGGATCCGAGGTGCTGGCCGTGCACGAAGTGGCCCGCAATCAGAACGGCCGCATCCCCCTGCTGGTCACCCGCAATTTCGGCAATGGCAAGGTGCTCTACATGGGCACCGACGCCGCCTGGCGCTGGCGCAAGGGGGTCGAAGACACCTATCATTACCGCTTCTGGGGCCAGGTCGTCCGCTGGATGGCCCACCAGCGCCACCTCGCTCAGGAGGAAGGCCTGCGCTTTTTCTTCAATCCAGAAGCGCCCAAACGCGGCGAAAAAGTCCGGCTCAGCGCCACCGTGATGGACAAATTGGGCATCCCCATCAGCACCGGAAAAGTCAGTGTCACTCTCAAGGCGCCCGGCGGCGTGGCCGAGACGGTGGACCTGGCCATGGAAAACGCCGAGTGGGGCGTGCATGCCGGACAGTTCATTCCCCGGGAAGGGGGCACCTACGAAGTGGAAGTCAACGCGCCGGATGCCGGCAGGAAATTGAAAACCAAAATCGATGTTACCGTGCCGACGCTGGAAAAGGTGGGGCAGCCTGCGAAACTGGATGTGCTTCGCGAAATCGCCGCGATTTCGTCAGGAAAATTCGGCGGCCCTGGGGATCTGGCCGCCCTCATCAGCCAGATCAGCGTCCTGCCGGAACCCCGTCAGGAAGAACAGCGATTCCGGCTGTGGTGTCATCCGTGGTGGTGCGGCGCCATCCTCGGCCTTCTGGTCGTTTACTGGGTGGGACGAAAACTGGCTGGACTCCAGTGAGAACCGGTTTCCCCGCCGCAGCGGACGGGATTGCAGGCTCAAGGCAAGATTTGCATTTACGAGCGGGACACTCCGCCCATGTTGTCTGCAGTGCCCCTGGAATTTCTGCTCGTCATCCCCTGCTATCGAGAGCGGGATCGCCTCCCCCGGTTTCTTCCCCGTCTCTGCGAAACGCTTGCCAGAAGCGGGCTGCGCGTTCGTGTGCAGATCGTCGATGACGGATCCGGACCGGACCAGCAAAGCTGGCTCCAACTGTATGCCAGCGACCTGCAGCGGCGGTTTCCCTTTCTCAGTCCTCCGCTGCTGCACCCTGACAATGGGGGAAAGGGGCATGCCGTTTACACCGGCTGGAAATCTGAAGCCGACGAACCCTGGCTGGCCTTTGTCGATGCCGACGGGGCGGTCGCGCCCGAGGAGGTGGTGCGGGTCTTCAAACAGGTGCGGGCAGGAATCGAAGCGGATGCGGTATTTGCCGTTCGAACTGGTGAAGCCGGCACCGTGGTGCGCAGGAACTACAAGCGGAGGCTGACCGGAATTGGCTTCCGCCGTCTGGTCGCCCGACTCTTTGCCTTTCCGGTACCCGACACCCAGTGCGGATTCAAGGTGGTTGCCGCCGGGACATACCGGGAAATCAGGGGTCGTTTGCAGGAGGAGCGCTTCTGTTTTGACATCGAACTGACTTTTCGCCTGCTCGAAGGCGGTTTCCGCATTGCCAGCATTCCCATTTCCTGGGAGGAAAGTCCGGGAAGCCGGTTGGGAATCGGAAGTATTTTCTCGATGGCATCCACGCTCCTGAAACTCAAACGGCGGCTGGGTGACTGGAAACCCGCGGAACCGGCACGGGATTTCCCATGAAGCGATCCAAACGATTTTTCGCCCTCTCCTCCGGCAGTCGAAGCCAGGACACTCGTCTCAGCGTGGAGGACGCCCGCCATCTGGTGCGGGTGGAAGGAGGGGAATTGACTCCCGGACGCGCCGCGATGCGCATCGGCACGGCCGGCATCATTGCCGCATTCACCGCCAAGGCGATCCTCAAGGGTAAGGCCACCGCGATTCACTTGGCGCTGCCCATGGCGGCGGAGTATTTGGTTTTGCTCATAGCATTGCCGCTTTTGCAGTTGAAGCTGCGCCATCCGGCCATTCGCAAGGATGCCCGCGGGGGCGTGTTTCTGCTGATTTTGCTGATGGTGGCCGCCGCGGTGTACACAGCCATTCAGGCGCATCGCCAAGGGCAGGGCTGGTCCCGGCAGGCGGATCTGGAATGGACTCGGATGTGGAACTGGATTGTCGGCCACCAGATGCACTGGCCGATGCTGGGTGCCGCGCTGGGTGTGCTCCTGGTGCTGCCCGGACGGGTTCGCATGCTTTACCGGCACGGACCTCCTTTTTATGCCGTCGGTCTCGGCTGCGGCATGCGGGTGGCCATCCTCGCCCTCGGTTGTTTTCTGATCCCCTGGGTTGCCGGCAGCTCCGCACGGCTCACCTGGGCGCTGTGGGCAGTGCTGCTGCTCGCTGAAATCGGTGCGGTTTTAATGCACTGGGATCTCCAGCGCCAACTCAAAAAGGAAGGGGTGGCCCTCTGAGCGCCGACGGTGCTGTCGGCGATGGCTGCAAGGGACAAGCCGCTTGCAGCGCGGGGAAAGGCCATTTACTGGCGGAATCTTCACCGCCATGAATGCTCCGTCTGCACCCGTTTCCCGCCACCAAATCCGTCTGCCAGGTGCCGTGGCCGTGGTCGTGGGGAGCATGATCGGAGTGGCGGTGTATGCCAGTCTGGGATTCCAGTTGGCGGCCGTGCCGGGCGCCTTTCACATCGTGCTGCTTTGGACGCTGGGGGCTGCGATTGCCTTTCTCGGCGCGGTGAGCTATGCGGAACTGGCGGCAGCCCTGCCCAAATCCGGCGGGGAATACCATTTTCTGTCGCGCATCTACCATCCGGGGGTCGGTTTTCTGAGCGGGTGGATTTCCCTGATTGCCGGATTTCCCGGACCGGTGGCCTTTGCGGCGGTGGCCTTTGCGGGGTATCTGCTCAATGGCCTGGCGCCGGGCTGGTCCGGTGACGGCGTCCAGTGGACCACCAAGGCGATTGCCGCGGGCCTGATTTTCCTGGTGACGCTGTTCCATGTGTTTTCCCTGCGCACTGCCAGCCGGTTTCACGGGTGGTTTACCGCCCTGAAGGTGCTGCTGCTCGCGGCGCTGGTCGGAGCCTGTCTTTGGTTTGTTCCGCAGCCGCAGCCGGTGCAGTGGCTTCCCAGTGTGAGCGACTGGCAGGCGGTGCCGACCGATCCTTTCGTTACGTCGCTGTATTATGTGCTCTACGCCTACTCGGGATGGAATGCCGCCTGTTACATCACATCGGAAGTGGCGGAACCTCAGCGCCGCGTGCCGCTGGCTTTGCTCATTGGCGTCGGCGTGGTGTTCGTGCTCTACCTGGCGCTGAACGCCGCCTTTCTGCATGTCGCTCCCATGTCCGCCTACGTGGATCCCGCCAACCTGAGCACTCCGGCATTTGTCGCTGCCCATGCCGTGTTCGGCGGCAGCGGGGCACGGGTGGTTAGTGTGCTGGTCTGCCTTGGCCTGATTTCTTCGGTGAGCGCCATGACCTGGACCGGCCCGCGGGTCACCCAGCGCATGGGCCAGGACTACCGGATGCTCTCGCTTTTGGGCCGGACCAATGCCCACGGCGTACCGACTGCGGGCATCTGGCTGCAAAGCGTGCTGGCTGCCACCTATGTGTTTGTCTTCGAAACGCCCGACCAACTGGTGCTCTACGTGACCTTCCTGCTCCAGGTTTCCGTATTCCTGACCGTGCTGGGAGTCTTTGTGCTGCGAGTTCGCGAGCCAAACCTGCCGCGTCCCTACCGCGCCTGGGGATACCCGGTCACTCCCGTGCTGTTTCTGCTCTGGGAGGCCGTGGCCATGACCATTTTTCTAACCGGTTCCCATGAAGCAGCCAAAAAAGGCCTGGCAACGCTCGCTGCGGGCATCGCCATCTATCTGCTCTGCCGCATGGAACAGCACGGAAAGAAATCTGGAAGCCGGTAAGTGCGGCCCTCACGGTTTTTTCCGGCGCCCGACCCCTGCTGTCAGGATGGTGACTTCGGTCCCCACTTTGACGGAGTCGAAAAGCGCGATGACATCGTGGTTGGCCATGCGGATGCAGCCGTGGCTGGCGGGAGTGCCCAGCAGATGCTCCTGGTTGGTGCCGTGGATGTAAATGTAGCGGCTGTGGGTGTTGGCGTTCTCCTTTTCCATGCCGTCGAGCCACAGGATGCGCGAGGTGATCAGGTCATTGTCCGTGGGAAAGGCCGGACTCCACAAGCCAACTGCCTGACGGGAAATGAAAATGGTTCCCCACAGCGCTCCGGCTCCGATTTTGTTTTTGATGCGGAAGCGTCCGGACGGGGTTTTGTTGCTGCCCGGTTGGCTCCCGATTCCCTCCGCGGCGGTGGAAACGACGCAGCGTTGCAACGTTCGACCATCATCGGAAATCAGGCACAGTTCCTGGCGGGCGACGGAGATTTCGATTCTGAGCATGGGCGGATGGTGCGTGCGGCGGGCGGGAGGCGCAATGGCGATGTCGGCGCTGCCACCGCATTCACGGCGGGTGGCTGCATTGACGGTGCCGTCCGGTTCATGGTGAGTGAATGCCTTTTCATTTCGTCATGAAACATTCCCTGCTGCCGCTGCTCATTGCCGCCGTTTCCCTGACTGCCGCCACCGCCGAGGAGCGGTGGACCAACCTCATTCAGGGGGATTCCCTCGCCGGCTGGAAACAGCTCGGAGGAAAAGCCGCCTATGTCCTCAAGGACGGGGTCATCATCGGCACCTCGGTCCCCCGCGAACCGAACAGCTTTCTCTGCACGGAAAAAAGCTTCTCCAACTTCATCCTGGAGTATGAATTCAGCGTCGAGGACACCCTGAACAGCGGCGTGCAGATTCGCAGCAACAGTCTGCCGGATTTTCACAACGGCCGGGTCCACGGCTATCAGGTGGAGATCGACGCGGACCAGCCCAACCGCAAATGGACCGGCGGCCTCTACGAGGAAGGGCGGCGCGGCTGGCTCTTCAACCTGAAGGACCGTCCCGCTGCACAGAATGCCGCCAAACGCGGCGGAGCCTGGAATCAGGTGCGCGTCGAGGCGATCGGGCCGCACCTCAAAACCTTCGTCAACGGCGTGCCCTGTGCGGACTTGCTCGATGCCTTCACGACCCGGGGATTCATCGGCCTGCAGGTTCACGGAGTGGGCAACGATGCCGCCAAAGTCGGCAAAACCGCCCGCTGGCGGAACCTCCGCATTCAGGACCTGGGCGAGGCGAAATGGGTGCCCGCATTTCCAGACGGAAAAACCCAGGGATGGCAGCCCACCCCCGGCGGCAAATGGGAAATGATCAATGGCATCCTGACCGGGACCAGCCCGCAGGGCGAATCGCGCCACGGCATTTTTTTGAGCGACAAGTCATGGTCTGACTTTGCGATTCGTTTCAAATTCCGCGTCACCAAGGGCAACAGCGGCTTTTATTTCCGCAGCGAACGGGTTCAGGATGCGGTGGCAGTGGCGGGCTTTCAGGCGGAATTGGACGAAACCCCCGCCACCGGCGGGCTGTATGAAACCGGCGGCCGCGGCTGGGTCGCCCAGACGGATCCCAAAAGCATGGAAGCCGTTTACAAGCCGCATGAGTGGAATGAAATGTGCGTGATTTGTCAGGGAAATCGCACCGTGGTCCAGGTCTGGCGGTGGGAGGACAAAAACACCCTCCGTTGGGTGAAGAGCGCGGAGCTGACCAGTGACCAGGGCCGCCGCGAGGGTCATTTTGGATTCCAACTGCACGGCGGCATGGAAATGCAGGTGGAGTTCAAGGACGTGGAAATCCTGGCAGGAAAAGCCGCGCAACCCTAGCCCCCGGCTGGTTCTGCGATGGCAGTGAAGTCAGGTCAGGATACCGGTTGAAACCCCGGGGAGTCCGGGAATGGTTGCTGCCATGCGGTTTTCTTTTCTCCGTGATGCTTTGGTTTTGCCGGTGGCCGCCATTGCGGCGATGCTGGCTTTGTGCGCCTGTCATCGGGATGGCGATGCGCGGCAGGGCGGCGGAGCGAACGAGCGCAACGGCAGGCCGGTGGTGGTGACCACCACCACGATGGTGACCGATCTGGTCCGCTCGATCGCCGGGGACGCATTTGAAATTGAATCCCTGATGGGTCCGGGCGTGGATCCGCACCTCTACAAACCGACGGCGGAGGACATCAAAAAACTGCAGCGGGCCCGGTTGATTGTCTATTCCGGCCTGCACCTGGAAGGGCGGATGACCGACACCTTCGAAAAACTGGCCCATCAGGGCCGCAGCGTGGTCTCGCTGGGCGGCAGTCTTCCAAAAGATCAACTGCTGACCGGATCCGCGCAGGATGTGGACCCTCACATTTGGGGTGATGCCAGCCTGTGGTCGCAGACGGTTCCTGCTTCCGCCAGGGCACTGGGGGAAATTGCACCAGAACGCCGCGGCGAAATCGACCAGCGTGCCCGGGAATACCAGGAACGTTTGGCGGAAACGCACCGCTGGCTGCAGGCCAAGGTGCAGGAGCTGCCGCCAGCGGCCCGGGTGCTGATCACCAGCCACGATGCATTCCGCTATTTTGGGCGCGCCTATGGCCTGACCGTTCACGGCATCCAGGGCATTTCCACCGACAGCGAGGCCTCTGGAAATGACATGGCGCGGATGATCGACATTGTGAAAAGCAGCGGGCTGAAGGCCGTGTTTGTGGAAAGCAGCGTGCCACCCACGACCATCAATCGCATTTCCCGCGACACCGGGGCCAAGGTGGGCGGCGAGCTGCTGAGCGATGCCCTCTCCACGCCCGGGGATTTCGTCGAAGTGGGCGACGGAATCCGGGCGGACCGCGGCACGGTGCCGGGAATGCTGAAGGCAAATATGGCCACCATCGTCAACGCCCTGAAATGAGCACTGCTGCCATCCTTTCCCCGTGGGCGCTGGAGTTTCACGACCTGACGGTGACTTACGACCGCAAGCCGGTGCTTTACGGAATCGATGCCTGTATTCCCCAGGGCGCCCTGGTGGGAATCGTGGGTCCTAACGGAGCCGGAAAATCCACCCTGCTCAAAGCGATCCTGGGCCTGCTGCCGCTGGCTGGCGGCTATGTGCAGGTTTTCGGCAAGTCCTACCGGGAGCATTGTCGGCGGGTGGGCTATGTGCCGCAGCGCGAAACCGTGGACTGGGATTTTCCAGTCAACGCCATGGATGTGGTGATGATGGGACGCTACGGCCGGCTGGGTCTGCTGCGCCGCCCGAAGGCGGAGGACCGGGAAATCGCCCGTCGCAGTCTGGAAAAAATGCAGATGCTGCCGTATGCGCAGCGGCAGATTGCGAATCTCAGCGGCGGCCAGCAGCAGCGGGTGTTTCTGGCCCGGGCCTTGGCGCAGGAGAGCGACCTCTATCTGATGGACGAACCGTTTGCCGCCGTCGATGCCGCCACGGAGCGGGCGATCGTGGACATCCTGCGCGACATGAAGCGGGAGGGGCGCACGGTGCTGGTGGTGCACCACGACCTGACCACCGCACCGGAGTATTTCGACCACCTGCTGCTGCTGAATCTCCGGCTCGTCGCCTTCGGGCCAACCTCAGAAGTCTGGACGCCGGAAAACCTGCACCTGACCTATGGCGGCCAGATGACGCTGCTGAGCGAAATGGCTTTCAAAAAATCCTCCGGAAAACCGTGAGTGCTGCCGTGGCACATCGACCGCCAGAAAATCGGACAAATCCCGCGCCGATTCCTTTTGGCAACCGGCAGGACGCTTCCTGGCCGGGAGTGCTGCTGATGTTTGCGGCGGTAATCCTAACTGGATGCACCCCGGATCCGGACGAGGCCGGCCTCTGGGAAAAATCCCTGCGGTTTTTCAGCCTGCGCGATCCATTTGTCCGTTCCTCCCTGGCTGCCGCCGTCCTGCTGGGCGTCAACTGTGGATTGTTAGGCGGCTATCTGGTGGTGCGGCGCATGGCCCTGGCGGGGGACACCCTGGCCCATGCCGTGCTGCCCGGCATTGTCGCCGGCTATCTTTACCACATGACCAAGGATCCGCTGGCCATGCTCGCGGGTGCCGCGGTGGCGGGCATCGTCGGCAGCTTGCTGGTCAGCGGCATCACCCACACCACCAAACTCAAATCCGATGCCGCCCAGGGTCTGGTGCTGACGGTGTTTTTCGCCCTTGGCGTCTGCTGGATCGCCATGCTGCCGCCCGGCAACAAGACCGGTCTGGACAAATTCATCTTCGGCCAGTTGGCCGCCGTCGATTCACAGGATGTCTCCTGGCTGGCCTGGTCGCTCCTGGCCACACTGGCGTCCGTGCTCCTGCTGCACCGGGGATTCCTGGTGCTCAGTTTTGATGCCGCTTTCGGCCGGGTGGCTGGACTTCCGGTGCGGTTTTTGCATTATCTGCTGATGCTGCTGACCACGGTCGCCATTGTCGTCTCCATGGAGGCGGTGGGCGTGGTGCTGGTGTCCGCCCTTCTGGTCATTCCCGCCGCGGCAGCCGGGTTGCTCACCGACCAACTGCACCGCCTGCTGGTGATTTCCGCCGCCATCGGCGTGCTTTCCGCCCTGGCGGGGAGCTATTTTTCCTTCGTCGGAACGCGGCTTCCTGCAGGTCCCATGGTCGTCCTGTGCGCGGCGGCGCTGTTTGCCGGCGCCTTCTGCTTCAGCCCGCGCCACGGGTGGCTCACCCGCTGGTGGAAAGCCCGCCAGTGGAATCGCCGGGTGCGTCTGGAAAATGCCCTGAAGGCGATCTACCATCTGCTGGAAAAACGCGATTCAGCAGAAATCCCCGGCAGGCATTTCACCGCCGATGAATTTGCCGCTAGCCAGGGATGCACCGTGCGGCGGAGTTCCAGTGCGCTGAAACCGCTCCAGCAGGCCGGCTGGCTTGCCGCTGCTGCACCGGGGGATTTTTCCTTAACCGACGCCGGATGGGCGGAAGCCCGCCGCGTGGTCCGCAATCACCGCCTCTGGGAACTCTACCTCACCCAGCGGGCGAGATTTGCGACGGATCATGTGCATGAAGATGCGGAAAAAATGGAGCACCTGCTCAGCGAGGAAAATGTCCGGCGCATGGCGGAACAACTGGGCAATCCCACCGCAGATCCGCACGGACGTCCGATTCCTCCCGCGTGAACGGCGTGCCGCGTCCTTCCGGGGATGCGCTCAGCGCAGCAGCGCCCGCAGCCGTGATTCGAACTCCGAGGGCTTCGGTGCCGGTTCAGGATAGAGCACCGCGAGAATCTCCCGGGCAAGGGTGACTGCGGCTGGCGCATCCCGTTTTGCCGCGGCTTCCGTCCATCTGCAGAAATCCTTGGCCGCCGTTTCCAGCCACGCGCGTTCGCTGCCGAGTGATGGCAGAAAGGCGAGGCACTCCCGTGCGAGGGCCAGCAGCGCCCCGGTGTCCGCCCTGGCAATGAGCACGTCTGCACAGTGATCGAAGCTGCTGAAAACGTCGCGTTGAAACCGGCGCTCGGCGGGCTGCCATGCCGCGAGGCGTTTGCGCAGATCCAGGGCGCGGCGGTAGGGGGCCGCGGCTTCGTCCCATTCCGCACGGTCCTCGTGAATGGCGCCGATGCGGTTGAGCGTGCGCCCCAGGCTCCAGTGCCACAGGGAGATTCCGCCGGCATCCGAAGTGTGCGGGTTGAGTTTTTCCTGACATTTCCGAAACCACTCCAGAGAGGCTTCCGGATGGTCCCTGTCGTAGATTGCATAGCCGACTTTTTCCGCAGCATCGGCCCATGCCACGTGGTCGGCGAGAGGGGAGTCCGGCGTGAGTTTTTCCCAGGCGGCCGCTTCCGCGGTGGTGAGCGCATCCGGTGAAACCGGGGAGGCGGCGGACGCGGATGCTGCTGCTTGAAACGCCGCCTGTTGCGCACGGGCGGCGGCGGCTTCGGCGGTGCGGCCCAGGGTGTCGAGCGCATCGGCCAGCCCTTTCCAATGCCGTGCGGTGTCGCGCTGGGATTCCTGGTTCTGTGGGCTTTGCGCGGCGAGGGAGGATGCGATTTCCGCGCCGCGCTGCAGATGGGGAATGGCTTCGGCGGTGCGTCCGGCATCCGCCAACAGCCCGCCGACGTATTGCTGGCAGTGGGAAATTCGACCGCGCAGAAAGTGGTCATTGGGGCGGCGCGCCGAAAGATTTTCAAACAAGGCCAGCGCTTCGCGTGCCAGCGAAACGGCGGTGTCCTGGTCGCCGGATTCATTGCAAATGCCGGCCCGCAGGGTGAGCGAATCGCCCTGTTGAAAGCGGATATTGAAATCTTCCGGATCTTTGGACGCCAGTTCCTCCAGCGTGCGCTGCTGCAATGCGGCGCAGCGCGCGGCCTCCGCCGGATTCCCATGCCGGGAATAATGAGCGGCCAGGTCGCCCTGTGCGCCGGAAACCGTGAGGGCGGCACGGCGGTCGCCGGGTGAAAGCGCAGCCATTGTTTCCGCAGTGCTGAGGATTTCGCGCAGCAGCGGCTCGCGCGGCACCTGCGGCTTCCAGCGCTGATGCAGTTCGTAAAGCTGGCGCAGGCCCTGCGCGAGTTCGCCCAGCCATTTCGTCTGGTCCGGCCCGCTGGCGGCGAAGCGCCGCCGAATCTCCGCGGCGGCATCGAACGCCTGCACCGCGTCGTCCGTCTGGCCCTTGACGCGGTGCACGATGCCTTTGGCCTCCAGCCAGGTGGCGCGGATGCGCTGAAAAGCGGGATCGTTTTCATCGCCGCCGGCGTGTGCCAGATACGCTCCAGTTTTGTTCACCACGCCTTCCATCAGATCGAGTCGGCTCACTTCGGTGAGGCGTCCGCGCAACTCGTTGATCATGAAATCCACCAGTGCTTCGGCTTCGCGGCGGGCATTCTGCGCAGCGGCGGCGTGGGTTGCTGCGCGCTGCGACTGCCGCCATGCCATGAAGGCTCCCCCCGCGGCCAGCAGGGCCAGCACGCTGACGGCGATGGCCACGCGGTTTCTGCGGCGCAGGAGTTTCCACACATTCGCCTCGCGCGAGGCGGCGCGCGTCAGGGCTTCGCGAAAGGCGGCGGCGGAGGGAAAGCGTTTGTCAGGCTCACGCGCCAGCGCCCGCGCGATGACGTCGTCGAATCTCCAGTCGCCGCTGTGCACCGAAGGCGGCTCAAAGGCCCCGCGCGGCAGCGTGCCGGTGAGCAGTTCGTAGGCGATGACGCCGAGACTGTAGAGATCGCTGCGTGCATCGGCTGCACGGCCTTCGATCTGCTCCGGCGCGGCGTATTCCAGGGTGCCCAGCGTGCTGCCGGTGCGCGTGAGCCGCGTGGTGGGATCGCGTTCCGCCGGGGCGGCCAGGCCGAAGTCCGCGACTTTCACTGTGCCGTCCGGCGCGAGCAGCAGATTCGACGGCTTCACGTCGCGATGCACCACGCCCTGCGCCTGCGCGTGCTCCAGTGCGGCGGCGGCTTCGCTGAGAAGGCGCACGCATTCCGCGGCAGGAATGCGGCCTGCCTTCATGCGCTGCGCGAGGTCGCCGCCCTCCACGAATTCCATCAGGTAAAACGGCAGCCCGTCCGTCGTCACACCGCTGTCGAACACCGCCGCGATGTGCGGATGCGCCAGCCGCGCCATCGTCGCCGCCTCACGCCGAAATCGCTCCGCAAACGCCGCATCCGCTGCCAGCTCCGGCGCGAGCACTTTCACCGCCACCGTGCGGTCCAGCTTCGGTTGTCGCGCGCGATACACACTGCCCATGCCGCCGCGGGCGACGAAGCGCACGTCCTCCAGCCCGTCCGCCAGCGGTTCCACCGCATCGTCCACGAGCGCGCTGCCGAGCAGGCCAGCGAGATCGAGGCCGGTGAGTTCAGGTGGCAGCGGAGTGCTGGTCATGCGGACAATGGTGAATGAGCCATGCGCCGCGCGCCACGACGATTCCGCTCACGGGATGAACTTCACGCGCACGAATTTCCGCACCGCGTCCTGCGGCACGATGACGCTCCAGGTTTCCTGCACGGCGGTTTCGCTCACCAGCCACGTCACCGCGGTCAATGGCGCCCATGCGGCGGCGACATCGCCGGTGGTCTCAGGGGAGAGCGAGCCGATGATGTGCTTCCCACGCGTCCAGGTGAAAACGAGCGCCCCGTCCGGGCGGCGGACCAGCGACGGGCATGCGGCGCTGCTTTCCTGCCGTGGATGAAGGCCGAGAGCGTATTCGAGTTGATTGGTCAGGCCGTCGGCATCGGGATCCGCGGCGGGACCGCTGACGGCGTCGTTCGTGGATTCGGCAGTGGTGAAGAAAGCGACATTCCCGCGCCAGGCGGCGAAGGTGAGCGCGCTGCCGGGAGCGCCGGGCTGGTAATCCGTGAGTGCGACCGTGGTGGCGCTGGCGGTAACGGCGAAGCTGCCGCGATTGTCGGCGGTGAAGACGCGGCCGGCGGTGAGATTGTCGAACGTGCCGGTGATGGCGCTGCTGGTGAGGATGGTGAACGATTGCGCTGCGGCGGGCGTGAAGCCGACGGCCAGATTCACCTGCAGGCGTCCGGCCAGCGCGGCATCGCCGGTGACGTGTGCGAGGTCGCTGGCGGCAGCCATGATGTCGGCGATGAACGTGCTGGTAGCTTCCAATTGCAGGTCGCCGTCGAGGGTCAGTTCGGCGACCGGTACCCCGGCGTGATACATGCCGGCACTCCCGGGTGAGAGGACGCCGCAGTCGTGAATGAGCGGTGCACGCAGTGTTCCCTGGCCCATCATCGTCGCTTGCGGCACGGCGAAGATTTTCACGCCGGCATCCACGAGTCCGCCATCCTCCAGCAGAATGAAACTGCCGGTTCCCGTTACCTGGATAATGCCGGGGCCGGACGCGGGTGGATTATTTCCCCTCGGGCTGCGGGGCGCCTGGAGTCCGCCGCCTGCCCCCGGCGCTACGATGCCGCTGCCGGCGCCCGCAGCCACGATGGGGCTGCCGGCCCCTGCAGCGACAATGCCCGCGCCGGCTCCGACTATGCCCGCTCCTGCGCCGACGATTCCTCCGCCGGCTCCTGGTGCGATAATGCTGCCACCGGCCTCTACCTTTCCGCTGTCCTTCGCGACAACTCCCGCGCCCGGCGCGACGATGCCAGCTCCCGGAGCCACAATGCCGCCGCCCGCACCGGGTGCGACAATGCCGCCGCCCGCTCCCGGTGCGACAATGTTTCCGCCTGCACCCGGCACGATGATGCGCGCTCCACTTTTGCCGGACACGCTGCTGGCAGCGACCGGGCCGTTGATCGTCACGCCTGCGCCGTTCTCCGCGGTCAGGCTTCCGGGCCGCGCGCCGGGGGCGATCTCCGCCGCAGCGAATCCGGAACCCGCGCCTGAGATGACCAGGTTGCCGCCGTTTTGCAGGCGGCCCTGGAGCATGAGATTGCCGCCGCCTTCCACGCGCAGCAGGCCGCCGGTGCCGAAGCTCACATCTTTATGCACGACGACGAGCACTCCGTTGCTCAGGATCATGGTGCCGGCGTTGTTGAAACTGCCGGTATTCGCGGGCACCGGCGGGGGGCCGTCCTGCGCGGCTGCGACGGGGCTGATGGCCATGCGGGCGCCGCCGAATGTCAGGGTGCCGCGATTGGTGATGCTGCTGCCCTCGCCGAGGACGATGCTCGATCCCTGGCCGGCCACGCCCCAGTCGCCAATGCGGCTGGCCGGGCCGCTGGCTTCCAGAGACGTGCCGTCGCGCAGGGCGATGAAATAATTCCCGCCCAGCGAATGCGGCAGAATTTCCATGCTGCCATTGGCAGTGATGGCGGTGCCTTTGATGATACCGCCGCCGCGGAACGAGATACCGCCGCCGAGACCGATGCGTCCGCTCATCGGGGCCTGAATGTCCGCGCCGATGAACTCCGCATTCGGCATGATGAAGTCGCCCGCTGGCTCCAATCGCAGCGGCACGTTGTCAATGACCACGCGTCCGGGACCGTTGAAGTGGCCCTGCGGCTTGAACGGCTCCACCATGCCGCCGCCGGCGATGCTTACGGTCTGGCCATTCAGATAGATTCCGCCGTGCAGGCTCAGGCCATTACGGAATGCCAGGCCGCCTGCGCCAGGCCGGCAGTGAAGCTGCGCGCCGCTGCGCTGATCGAAATACGGCGCGCAGTCCATGCCGCCCGCGCCAGTGATTTCGACTAGCCCTTCATTGATGACCATTGCAGTGCCGGCCGCACCGGACTCCAGATAGGTTCCAAGACTGCCGCTGATCTTGAGTTTCCCGGACGGATGAATCCTCAATCGTGCCAGCGTGCCGAACGACAGCACGCCATCCGTCTTGGCCCACTCGTTCGCCGGGCCGATGAGGTCGAGCTGCGACTCGCGCAGCTTGATCCAGGTGTCGGAGAAGAAGTCCTGCTTGTTGCGGAACTGGAAGCCGTTGCTGGCGGCGAAGGTGCCGGCGTGCGCGAGCGTGCCGTGGCGCAGCTCGAGGTTTTCCACGATCATCTGCGAGCCGGCCGCGCCGCTGATGCCGCCGCGCTCGAGCACGAGATTCTTCACCGGCAGGTTGCCGTCCTGCTGATGCAGAGCACCGCCGATGATGTACACCTGGCCGTCGCCTTCGACGATGGAATTGCCCGCAAACGTCGCGGTGGCCTGATTGCGCAGATACATGGTGGACGAAGCAGGCAGCCGGACTGTGGCATCCTCCATGAAGTGGCTGAACGGCGCCGAGTTGAACGTGCCGAGGCTGACGTTGCCGCGCCGCACGTCCCACACGCCGCCGCGGGTGCTCGTCGGGACGTGGAAGGTCGTCTCCCCGCCCGGCGCATCGAAGGTGAAGACGCCGCGATTGACGACGAGATTGCCCGCGTGGCCGTCGTCATTGTAGAGCCAGGCGCTGAGCGGGAAAAAGAAGCGCCCGTCATTCTCCAGCCGCGCGCCGCCGTAGAATCTCAGCGTCTCCTCGCCGCGCAGAATGCCATCCGGGCCTTTGTTCACCAGCGTGGTGTTCACGAGGGTGAGCCAGTTGCTCTGTGGCCAGAAGACGGAGGCGCTGTCAATTTGAATGCCGCCGCGGGTGGCGCTGCCGGCATTGATCGTGCCCATGTCCTTGAATTCGCCGCCGATGCTCAGGTTCCGCTGCACAGTGAGTGAAGCGCCCGCCGCGCCGGGCTTCAGCCGCGAGCCGCCGTAGAATTGCAGGTCGGTCACGGTGACTGGTGACTTGATTTCGACTTCGCCGCCTTTGTCGTAGCGGGCGGAGAATTTCGTGGTGGCCGTGTCGTTCGGCACGCCCGCCGACATCCAGTTGGGGGCGTTGTTCCAATCGCCCGGCGCGACTCCGCCGCTGTAATTCACCGGAGCGAGTTCTGCGAAGTGCGGCAGCCGTCCGGCGGCGACCTCCGCGCCATCGTTCATGCCATCATCGTCGGTGTCCGCTCTTCCCGGGTCGGAGTAGTTCTGATATTCCTGAAGCGCCGTGAGGCCGTCGTTGTCGGTGTTGCTGGCGGCTGCCAATGACGTCGTGCTGGCGGGTGACGTGAACATTTGTTCCCAGTAGTCCGGCAGACCATCGCTGTCGGTATCGGGCAGCCCGGCATCCGGCCCGGCGGTGCGGCTGGCGAGGACTTCGGCCTCGCTGAGTGCGCGCGGATAGACGCGGAACTCGTCGTAGGTCGCGGCCAGATTGCCGCACACGGCCCACTGCGAACGGCCCAGCCAGTTGTTCACGTCACGCAGGTTCGCCAGCGTGACCGGAAGGGTCACGTCGGTGATATGGCGCACGCCGTTGATCCACCAGTTGATGCGGCTCTGCGCCGCGCCGGTTTTTTCCGCCGTGAATGCAAAATGGAAGAAGCGTCCGAATGTGGTCGGCGAGTTCACGGTATAGACCGGCAACTGACCCTGCGGCGGCAGTCCGGCGGTGCTGCGGTCCCACCATGCCAGCTCCGGCCGGTCGTAGTTGTAGGCATTGCAGGCGCTGTAAACAATGAAGTCCATACCCTCACCGGTCACACCGCCGGGGCCGAAATACTCCGTGGAGGCCGAGTCGCCAAAATCGAAGACGCGCGCGTAATAATTTCCGCCCGCATCCACGCTCACCCAGCCCTCGATGGTGCAACTGTCATAGCGGGACACGATGTGGTTTGGCAGATCAATGTAGCCCGCGAAGTTCTGATGTCCGCCGGGCATGGAAACGCCGCGGCCCGTGCCGCGCAGCCCCCAGCCTTGCGGCACTGCCTTTTGGGAGAAGGTCACTTCGTTTTTCAACTCTGCGGCGGTTAGTGGACCAGGCTTTTCGTTGAAACTCCAGCGCTGCACTGGACCGCTTCCCGCCGTGGGGCTGGTGCCGGCGGCAAATTCCGCGGCATCCGTCTGGCCGTCGTTGTCGAAGTCCGCCGGGGCTGCGCTTAAGACGGAGAGGTTTCCGGCATGGTAACGCTCCCAAACATCCGGCAGGCCGTCGCCGTCCGTGTCCACGACGGGCTGCGGAATGAAGAGCAAGCCATCCGGATTGATCGGAAACTCGGGAAACGTGTTTGTGATCACGAGCCGCTGCCAGACGGCGTCATACCAGTCGAGATCGCCGCCATCGGTGCCGCGGGATTTCAGCACGAGGTCCACGCGATGCGTCCCGGCGGGCAGGTGAGTGTAGAAGTTCCGTGTCACGCCAATGGTGTCTGCATAGGAAATCACGACCTCGTCCACCTTGTTGCCGTCAACGTAGAGCGCCCCTGTCACCCCGTTGCCGCCGCCGGGGTCCTGCTTGCGCATGGACCATGTGAACGCCAGCGACGCTCCCGCCGGGACGACATTCAACGTGCAGCGGCGCACCGCCCAATGAAGCGGAGTCTGGTTGGGATGGGTGTATTCTGCGCCCACGGTGGTGTAGGGTGTCGCGCCAGCCGCTGCGAGATGAAACGAGGGTTGGATGGAATGCCCGGGATTGAACTGCTGTGCTGTCGCATTCCATGCCCCCTGTCCCGCTCCTCCGGTGAACGGGATGAACGCCGTTGCCGGATCATAATTTTCCCCGCCGCCGTCCGCCGCGAGGTTCCGGTAGCCGTAGGTCCAGCCGTTGGTACCCTGCACTCCGGTGAAGTCGGCTTTGGAGTCGGCGAGAATTCCGGCCTGAAGCGGGGAGGACGGAATGAAGCAAACCAGCAGCGAAAGGAACTGAGTGCGAGTTTTCATGGGTTGAGAAGTTGCGGGCTGGTCTCCAACTGCGGCGTTTTCAGCCGGGTGTGACAGAAGTATCGTATCAAAGGTGTGTTGTTTTTCAGAACTGGAATCTTCTACGGAACAGTGAGTATTTTTGTCCGGACAAATCTCATTGGCCCGTCGTGCGCGGTGCTGGAGAGCCGGCTTTCCACGATGCCGGGACGCAGGGTGGCGTCGGTGGCGGAGTCGTAGGCGGTCTGCCAGGTGGCGAGGTCGCTGCTGCTCTGCACGAGGTAGCGCAGACCGGTCTTGCGGGTGTCCACTGGCAGGCAGGTCAGGACTTCGCTGGACTGGAAAAAGTGGGTGACGGGCGGGGCGGAGGGCACGGTGGGATCGGTGCCGTAGGCGAATTCCGCCAGCACAGTCAGGCCATCGCCATCGGAATCCACCGTGTCGGCGACGGCGGAAATGCCGAAGTGCGCTTTCCACGCTGCCAGGGTGTGAGGCGGGCCGGCGGGCAGCGGTTGATAGGCTGAGAGCGTGACTCCCGCCGCCGTATGGCTGACGAGGAAGGTTCCTTCACCGCCGGCGGTGGCGATGCGGCCGCCGGGCGGCCCATTGGAGAAACTGCCGCTCACATCAGGGCAGCGGATGATGGTGAAGGTGCGGTCTGCAAATCCGGGCGTTGCCGCCGCCCCTTCCCAGAGGCTCACTTGCAGCTTGCCGCCCAGCATGGCGGATTGCGTGACATCGAGCCCGTCGGCCAGGATGTCGCCGTTGAGTCCGTAGATTTCGACATCAAATACCGCCGTCGGCGCAAAGTGCGCCGTGCCAAACACCTTGGCCGAGCCGGGGCTGTTGCCAGGGGCCAGCAATCGGGAAAAAGTCCCCACTCCCAGAGATGCGGCGCTCCCCAGGGTAAAGTTGCCGCTCGTTTCGCCGAACATCACCTCGCGGGTGGCCCCATTGGCAAAGAGATCCGCAGCCAGCAGGCCGGATGGCTTGTTCACCAGTTCACTGGCAGTTTGCAGCACTCCTCCGCCGGCGCCGGATGCCACGATGTTGTTGATCTGGCTCACCGAGATCCCGCCCGCCCCGGCCGCCACGATGCCGGCCAGTTGCGAGGCCATCGTGTTAGGCAATACTTTTCCCTCCAGCAGAGCAAACGTGGAGAAGGACGATGCCGGAAGCTGAACTCCAGCCCCCGGCGCCACAATGCCACCCGCACCCGCCGCCACGATGGAAGCGGACATGGACGAGGTGAGCCCATAGCCCGCACCGGGCGCCACAATGCCGCCACCGGCTCCAGGCGCGACGATACCGCCTCCGGCGATGGCGATTTTCTGCACGGCTTCGGCCGTGAAACCAGCCCCTGCGGCGACGATGGCGGCTTTTGTCAGCACATGTAGCCCCGTGACATTGTGCGTGGCCAGAATGGCATCCAGCGAGGCTCCGCTCAAACCGCCACCAGCGCCAGAGCCTACGATCTCGCCCACGGCGGCGGGGGGAAGGGCGGGATTTCCCGCACCCGCCGCGATGATGCCGGTGACCGTTGAGGAATCGAAACCCGCTCCCGCCGCGACGATCGCCGCCTTCGTTTGCGCCGTCAGTCCGGCACCCGCTCCCACGCCCACGATGCCGCCAGCGCCAGACGAAATGATCGAGGCGATGGAACGGCTGGAAACGCCATCCTGCGAGGCATCGGAAATCGCCTGTGCCGTGGCGGCGGAGAGCGAAAACACGGCGCTCTGGCCCAAATACGGCGCACTAACCGGAGCCGTGCCCTGCAACAGTGGATTTCCCGCCGCATCCAGCAGCAGTGCTTCTGGTGGAATCTGCAGTTTCTGCGCCGAAAGCGACCCCTGGGCCCGACCCGTCGCGCCCAGCATGGTTGTTTCCCCCAGCAGCGTTACTCCAGGCTGAAAAACACAATTCTGATAGGTTGTGGTTACTCCCGCAGATCCCGCCGAGCCAAAGATGGAATCCGCATCGCGATCGATGAGCCAAAATTCCAGCGAATAATTCCCCGTGGCCGCCGTGGGATTCAACGGGGCAACAAGCGCCCCCAGGCCGGTGACAAAACCCGCCGGGAGCTGATCCTTTCCCGCCACGACGAAGTGCAGTTGGCTTTCGCCCGGAAACCATTCGGGCGTCACGCCATTGATCGTCAACGTGCGGCTCCCAGCAGGTGGAACCAGCACCGCCGAACCAATGCCGCCTTCCGGCTCTTGCTGATAGCCATTATGAAACACCACCATCGGATCAAATGCCAACGCCGAGATTTGCAGGCAGTATTTTTTGCCAGACGTCAGACGGGAAATGACCAGGCTATCGTCAGGATCCGGATCCGGTGAATTCAAAGAAACGGGATCGACAAAGATTTGATACTCCCGCCAGAGGTCGAGTGAGCGGTCGCACGTCGCGGGACCGTCCGGATCCACATTGGTCGCCCAGGGCAGCGTCTGGCTTTCCTGCCCCTGTGCGAAAGTCACGACGGCCTCGCGGGTCGTGATGACGTGGCTTGTCCCGGCCGGTTCGCACACGATCACATTGCCCTGCTCATCCCGCTCGATGTGATAGGAGTCCCGCTTTTCATCAATCACCATTTTCACCTTCACCGCACCACTGGTGGCGGGACCGTCATTGTCAAACTGCGCGGCATTAAGCCGCACTGTGTCGAAGATAAATCCGAGCCCAGTTTCCCCCATAAGCACCCAGCCACCCGCATCCCGGGTCCCCGGAAACGGCAGTCCGTGGTTGTTGCCATCACCGGAGAGCGTCGGGCTGGTGCCCGTCTGCACACCATTGAGATCCGTCGTTATCTGCACCACCGGCAAGTCCGCCGAAAGTGAATCCCAGCGCATCGGCGACAGTCGGTTGCCGAAATGCGCATCGATCACCTCCGGATCATCGTGACTCCAGTTGTTGGGCACCCGGTCCGCAGCGCAGACAAGCCCGGCCAGCCCGGCAAACACAGCAAGGCCGCCGAAGCGGCGAGGGGAACGGAAAGATGGGGTCTTCATGGCGGCAAAAAATGGTTCTTCGTCCCTTTCTGCGCACTCCGCAGCGCCGCGTGACACACAATTTTGACTCTTCCCGGAATTGTGTGGGAATTTTCATGGCAGCGAGAGGTCGCGTTTTCCGAGGAGGAGGGGAATGCGGACACGGTCGTGTGGGAAGTTGCGGAACCTCGGGCGGCGGATTTGAGGGCTTGGATCACGCGGTTGAAGCCTTCGGCCAGGGCGTTGCTGCTGGGGCGGGCAAACCGGTTGAGCCATCGCGCAGGTTGGCTTTGAAGCGGCGTCTGGGCTACTTCATCGGCTCCAGGCGGCAGCGCAGGGTGAGGCGGTGCCACTTCGCAAATTACTCCGCGCTCTGCTGCGAGCCGGTCTGTTCCCAGAATCCGCCGAAGCGTTTCTTGATCTCCCAAGGCCCACGATGTCTTCCGCGTGAGCCGCGCCAGGACTTTGAAGCGGGTGCGTTTTTCAGAACTCCAATTCAGGAGGTTGGCCAGCCATCGATACTACGTGTTGGTCAGGTTGGTGTCTCCCTGCGCTGGCAACTCCGCGTGCTCCTGCCGCCGCACACGCCACGCGCAGCCGCGCCTTGGGGGCCGCATGGTCCAGCTCCAAAGAAGTAACCTGCCAAGGATTTGCCAGGCCCAGCATCGGTTCGAGGTCTTTCGCAGTCATCCTCCCATTTCCTCAAAAAAAACCGCTTCGCAGACTTTTTCCCACACGAATCCGGGATGAGCCGAAAACTTCCGTTCCGCAAAACGGGGCTTGTTCCCGTCCGGCTCCGCCCTTAGTTTCAGGCATGTCACACACCGCCGCCGCATTCCCGTCCACGCGATGGAGTCTGGTAGCAGCGGCCCGCAGCGGCGGCGCGCGGCGGGCGGCACTGGAGGAACTCTGTCGGCTTTACTGGCCGCCGCTGTATGCCTTTGCCCGGCGTGCCGGTCTTCCGCGGGCGGATGCCGAGGATGCCACCCAGGCGTTTTTCGCCGCGATCCTGAATGACACCACGCTCGATGCGGCCTCGGTGGGGCAGGGGAGACTGCGCACTTTTTTGCTGGCAGCATTTTCACGGGATTTAATCGACGCGCACCGCCGCTCCACTGCGCAGCGGCGCGGCGGTGGCGTGCAGGTCGTTCCTCTGGATGCCGATAGCGTGGAAGCACAGGTCCCGTTGCGCGACGGCGAATCTCCGGAAAGCCAGTATGACCATGACTGGGCAGTGTGCGTGCTGCGTGATGCCGTGAATGCCGTGAGGCGAACGTGGGATGAGGCAGGGAAGGTGTTCTTGTTTGACACGCTGCGGGTTTTTCTCTCACCGGTGGGCGAGCCGCCGACCTATGAATTGCTGGGTGCGGAACTGGGCCAGTCGGTGGAGGCGCTGCGGCAAACCGTGGCGCGGCTGCGGCAGCAGTTCCGCACGGCGCTGCGGCGGATCGTGGCGGATACGCTGGTGCATCCGACGCCGTCGCAGGTGGACCAGGAACTGAAGGCGCTGCGCGCGGCCCTTTCCCTGTCATGACGCCTGGACCGTAACCCTGTTTCACCACCCCCGGCATGATGCCGTGCCTGCGCGGCCAAAGCATGGCGAAAATCGCTCCCTTGAATTTTGTTGCATTCCCCGACCCGGCTGTTAATGAGTCCGCCAGTTTCGACCCAACCAAGATACCAAGACCAACTGCAACGATAGCCAATCATTTTTATGTCAGAAAAATCCATCGAAGAAAAAGTCAGGGACATCATCGTGGACCAGCTCGGAGTGAATGCTGAGCAGGTGGTGCCGGAGGCGAAGTTCATTGAAGATCTGGGAGCCGACTCGCTCGACACAGTGGAACTGGTGATGGCGTTTGAAGAGGAATTCTCCATCGAAGTGCCCGACGAAGAAGCCGAAAAACTCCAGGCGGTGAGCGATGTCGTCCGCTACGTCGAGGAGCACACCGTATCTTGACGCCAACGGATCATTCCCCGCGCCTCCTCCCTGCGAACGGTGCCAGTGTCCGCATTGATCACCTAGGAAACTGGACCATTAGGAGGAGTAAAATATCGAACTTGTTTCGAACGAAGGGTGCTCCCAGGAGGGAGTACCCTTCGTGGTTTTTTTGGGAAAGACGGGTTTTGTCTTGCTGGAATGATTATTTTCCTTAAAATCATAGAAAATTAAACAAATTCTTTTGGAGAAAGCATTGACGGGTTGGATGCATCTGTGGTGAACTGCCGGTTTCCCCGCGAAAATCCCTCCAATGCTAAACAAAATCGCCGGTGGGTGCCGCTTTTCCTTAAAGAAAACCGACAACAGCGCGGCATTTTCAACGTATTTCAATTGGGTGCGGTCAACCGATCCACTGGAAACCCCGCCCCCAGCATTCTTTTCAACCCGACCTCATTACCATGGCAAACCTCGAACTCGACGGAGGCATCAAAATCTATCTTCGTGAAATTGGCAAAACCCCGCTGCTGACTCCGGAAGAGGAAGTCAAGCTTGCCGCCCGCATCAAGCGGGGGGACAAGGAGGCGCGGGCCCACATGATCAAGGCCAATCTCCGGCTGGTGGTGAAGATCGCTCAGGACTATGCCAATTACGGATTGCCGCTGCTGGATTTGATTTCGGAAGGCAACATCGGCCTGATGAAGGCGGTGGAGCGGTTCGACCCCAACAAGGGTGGGAAACTTTCGACCTATGCCGCCTGGTGGATCAAGCAGAGCATCAAGCGGGCGCTGGCCAACCAGTCGAAAACCATTCGTCTGCCCGTTCACATGGTAGATAAAATTTCCAAGATGCGGCGGGTTGCCATGGCCATGTCGGAGGATCTTGGCCGGGAGCCGACGGACGATGAATTGTCTGAAGAGATCGGGATCGACCGGGCGAAACTCGCCCAGCTCAAAGCCGCCAGCCTGCGTCCGGCCTCGCTGGATGCGCCGATCTCGGACGATGACAGCACCGAGTTTGGGGAAATCATCGGCGACGACCGGGCACAGAATCCGCATGAGATTCTGAGCCACCGGAACATGCATGACCAGCTCGACGGGCTGCTGGACGTGCTGGACGGACGGGAACGGAAAATCATCGACGCCCGCTTCGGACTCAATGGCCAGAAACCGAAAACCCTGGAGGAGGTGGGACAGGAATTTGGCGTGACCCGCGAGCGCATTCGTCAGCTGCAGAACATCGCCCTGAAAAAACTGCGCCGGGCGCTGCAGAAGAAGGAAGACCCGGGCCCCCGTCCCCTCAAGGGAGCCAAGAAGAAGAATCAGGCAGCCCAGGCCGCCGGCGGTGGGTATGAATATGACGACGACGATGACGAGGAGGAAAACATCTACGATGTCCTCTTCCAGTGATCCCCGGTCCGAGCCTTTTGGGCGGATGCCGTATGTTTGTGCCATGCCCCTCTGATTGGCATGGGGGGCAGACAGGCCATGGAGCAATCCGCCCGGGGGCAGACTTCCTGATTTCCCGCGGGATGTTTGGGCGCAAGGCCTCGTGGATTCTGCCTGTCCGGAACGGGATGGGTTGTTCCCCGCGGCGGGCAAAGTCTTGATTTGCGTTGTCCCGGCATCGCCTGCATTTTCTCCTTCCCTGTGCGAAACTTTCGACTACCCATCCTCCTCACCCTGCCATTGGAGCCACATGACTGCCGCTGAAAACGCCTACGAAATCCTTGATACGATGCTGGGGCATCTGGGGTTCACCGCTCAAATCGATGTCGAGGAGACGCCATCGGGTCCGGTGCTTCAGGTGAACATGGAGCATGCGGAAGCATTGATCGGGGAACATGCGGAGCGGCTCGAGGACCTTCAGTATCTCGTAAACCGCCTGCTCCAGGCCAAGGATGCCGGGGCTCCCAAGGTGCGGGTGGATGTGGCGCATTTCCGGGAAATGAAGGAGGATCAGATGCTGGATGAAGTCAGGGCCGCAGCGGAAAGGGTGCGGCTCAGCGGCCATGCCATCAAGCTGCCTCCCATGAATTCCTATCATCGGAGAATGGTGCACACGCTGTTTGCCGGGGATCCTGACGTGAAATCGTGGTCGCCGGAGGATTCCGGACGCCTCAAGCGCATCACGCTGATGCCGCGCCATGCAACCGGTGGAGGGACGGCGCCGTGACGCTGCACCGTCACCTGGTCGATGCCGTTGTCCTGGCCTTGCGCGAGATCTTCGCCAACGGACGACCGGCGGAACGCACCGTGGGCGGACATCTGCGCTCGCATTTGAAATGGGGCGCCCGGGACCGGAGGTTTTTTGCCGAATCCGTCTATGAAATCGTCCGCCATTGGCGTCGTCTCTGGCATCTGGCCGGCTTGCCCGCGGCGGATTTTTGCCTCTCAGACCGGATCACCACGGAAGCCGTGTGGAAGGTCTGGCTGGCTTGGTGGATCGACGTCCATGGCGCGGCACCGTCCATGGAAATGCCCGTAAGCCTCATTCCGTCCGAAGTGGTGCAGCGCGGTGCTGCGATCTCGGATTTGGCGGTGGCGGGTTCCTTGCCGGCGTGGATTCACCGAAAGTGCGATGCCGCCTACGGCGAACGCTGGCCGGATCTACTGGAGGCGCTCAACAATCCGGCGGATGTTTTCCTGCGAGCCAACCGGTTGAAAATCACCCGCGACGAACTGCGCAAACGACTGGCCAAGGAGGAAGTCGCCTCCGAAATCGTGGCCGAAGCGCCCGACGGCCTGCGCCTTGTCGAAAGGAGAAACCTGGCGACATCCCCCGTCATTCGCGACGGGCTGGCGGAAGTGCAGGATGCCGGCTCCCAGATGATCGCCCCGCTGCTGGGAGCGCAGCCCGGCGAGTTTGTTATCGACGCCTGTGCCGGCGCAGGCGGCAAGACCCTGCACCTGGCGGCCCTGATGGAAAACCAGGGACGCCTTTTGGCGCTGGATGTCGAGCAGGCGAAACTGGGCGAGCTGGAAGAACGCTGCCAGCGCGGCGGAGCAACGATTGTGGAAACCCAGTTGCTGACCGGCAAGGAGGCGGCGTCAAAACTTCCCGCCGGGGCGGACCGGGTGCTGCTGGACGTGCCCTGTTCCGGCATGGGGGTGCTGCGCCGCTCGCCGGACACCAAATGGAAGCTCAACCCCAAGGAGCTGACCCGGCTCGTGGCGCTGCAGGCGGACATTTTGAAGAAATATGCGGCCATGGTGAAGCCAGGAGGGACGCTGGTCTATGCCACCTGCAGCATCCTGCCGGAGGAAAATGAAGCTCAGGTGGCCGCGTTCCTGGAAACCAAGGCAGGGGCCTCGTGGCGGCTGGACAAGGAGTATCATCTGTTCCCCGACCGGCAGAATAGCGATGGATTTTACGCCGCCATTCTGCAACGCTAGGGTGCCGCGTCCCAGGTGGCGCTGACGGCGGGCATTCTCTCCGCGGCGTGACCGGTCAGGGTTGCCGCGACCGCCGCATTCATCCGTTTTCACTGCAATTTTCCACGCGCTTCCGAGCATTGTTCCAACCTTTCCGCATGACCACCACCATTCATCATCCCGAGCTGCTGCAATGGATAGAGGAAACCGCTTCCCTCACCAAGCCCGATGCCATCCACATCTGCACTGGCAGCGAGCAGGAAAACCGGGAATTGATCGCCAAACTGGTGGCGGGCGGGACGCTGCAGCCGCTGAATCCGGAAAAACGCCCGAACAGCCATCTGGCCTTGTCCGATCCCGCGGATGTGGCCCGGGTCGAGGAACGCACGTTTATCTGCAGCCGCCGCCAGGCGGATGCCGGACCGACCAACAACTGGAGGGAGCCCGCTGAAATGAAGGCGGCGCTGCGAGGATTCTTTGACGGCTGCATGAAGGGGCGCACCCTGTATGTGGTGCCGTTTTGCATGGGACCCTTGGATTCCCCACTGCGCAGGATCGGCATCGAAATCACCGACAGTCCCTATGTGGTCATTTCCATGCGCATCATGACCCGCATGGGAGCGGCGGTGCTGGAGAAACTCGGGAGCGACGGCCCCTTTGTCCCGTGTCTGCATTCCGTGGGGAAACCCCTGGCCGCAGGCGAGCCGGATGTCGCCTGGCCCTGCAACCCGGAAAAATACATCGTCCATTTCCCCGACGAAGGCAGCATTTGGAGCTATGGCAGCGGTTATGGCGGCAATGCGCTGCTGGGCAAAAAGTGCCTGGCCCTGCGCATCGCCAGCGCAAGGGCGCGCGACGAAGGCTGGATGGCCGAGCACATGCTCATCCTTGGCATTGAAAACCCGGAAGGCCGAAAAACCTACGTCACCGCCGCCTTTCCCAGTGCCTGCGGAAAAACCAACCTGGCCATGATCATTCCGCCAAAGGGTTACGAGGGGTGGAAGGCGACCCTGGTCGGCGACGACATCGCCTGGCTCTGGCCGCATGAGGATGGCCGGCTGCACGCCATCAATCCGGAGTGCGGCTTCTTCGGCGTGGCCCCGGGCACCAACTGGCACTCCAATCCCAGTGCCATGCAGTCCATGGCCGCCAACACCATCTTCACCAACGTTGCCCGGACTGCTGACAACGACGTCTGGTGGGAGGGGCTGACGGAGACCCCGCCGGAGGGACTCACCGACTGGCGCGGACAGCCGTGGACTCCGGAGAAAGGGACGCCCGCCGCACATCCGAACAGCCGATTCACCACCCCCATCCGGCAGTGTCCCAGCGTGGATCCCGACTGGGAAAATCCGGAAGGGGTACCGGTTAGCGCCATCATTTTCGGGGGCCGCCGCCCCAGCACCATGCCGCTGGTCTATCAGGCATTCAACTGGACCCACGGCGTTTACATGGGGGCCACCATGGGCAGCGAAACCACCGCTGCGGCCGCCGGTTCGGTTGGCCAGGTGCGGCGCGATCCCATGGCCATGCTGCCTTTTTGCGGCTACAACATGGGCGACTACTTCCAGCACTGGATCGAAATGCGCCGCCGCATCCACTATCCGCCGCGCATCTTCCATGTGAACTGGTTTCGCAGGGGACCAGGCGGGGAATTCCTCTGGCCGGGCTTTGGAGAAAACATGCGGGTGCTGGAATGGATCATTAAACGCTGCCAGGGGCACATTGCCGGGCACGAAACCCAGATCGGCTGGGTGCCTCATTTCGAGGATTTCCGCATCGACGGACTGCCCGGATTTTCCCGCGATGACTTCGATGCCTGCATGGCCTTCCATGCAGCGGAATGGAAGACGGAAGTGATTTCGCAGGGGGAACTTTTCCTGAAGCTCTATGATCACCTGCCGAAGGAACTGGTGTATCAGCGGGAATTGCTCAGCGCCCGCCTGTAGCCGTGCGGGCAGGGCGCAACCCTAACCTGACGGAACGGGGTTTGCTGTGCGGCGGGAATGGCCGTTCGGCATCCTCCGGCCCTGCATCCTTTGGACGCAGCACAGCGCAACGCCTGCTCCGTGGCCCGCACCGGGGTGTGCGGATTTTTTTTTCGATGGGGGGCAGATTTTTCTTCCCCTCCGCAGGGGGGGGAGCCTTATGATGCACGGAATTTACTGAACCGGTCATGGCTAACCACCCCATTATGAAAACACCCCGCCACTCCCGCCCCCTCGGCTGCGCCCCATGTGCATGGCTCGCACTCGTCGGCAGTTTGCCTGCTGCCGTCTATACGGAAAACTTCGATTCGTTTGCCGACAATGTCACCAATGTTGGCAACGGCACGATCATCGCCAGCACTGGAGGGGCCTCCGTGCAGGCTGGCAAACTCCGCCTCACCCGCGACGGAGTGAATAGTGAAAATGCAACCTTCAAGATCCCCGGCTTCGTCGGCGCGGCCAACGGATGGACGGCGGAGTTCGACGTGACCATCACCGATGCCTCCGGCGAGGGCAATCCTGCGGACGGCTTGTCCTTTAACTGGGGCAACTTCCCGCTGGATGCGAGCCTTTCCGCCAATGTCGGCGGCCCGGAGCACGGATGGACGCAGACGTTCAACCACATCGCCTTTCAGATTGATACCTACAACATCAACGGCGGAGACAACGGGGTGCGCATCGCGGCTTATCCGGCCGGAGGGGAGTTCATTCACGCGCAGAACGTGGGCAACATCCTTCTGGATGGCACCAGCTACACAGGTCATGTGATCGTCGCCTGGAATCCGGTGGACGGGGCCAGCATGACCACCACCGGATTCCTGACCAATGCGAACTTCAGCGGCGTCAGCATTCCGGGACTGGTGGCTTCGGACAGCAACGTCTTCGCCTTCGCTTGCCGCACCGGCGGGGCCAATGAATTTGTCGCCATCGATAACTTTGTGCTCACCGCCACGCCTGGCGTGGGCACGGCTACGCCCAGTCTGGCCATTTCCGAAATTTTGCTCGACAACTCGCTGTATGAAGATGAGCACGGCCAGACCCCCGGCTGGGTGGAACTCTACAACGGTACCGCCAACCCGATCCTGCTCGACGGCTGGGCGCTGACCGACAACGCCGCCCTGCCGGCCAAGTGGGTGTTTCCCAACGGAGTCACCGTCAACGCCTATTCCCACCTGCTCGTATATTTCGGGCACGGCAATCCACCACCAGCGGCACCGGACACCCGGCTGCACACCAATTTCAAACCGTCGGTGACCGGCGGTTATCTGGGCCTCTATCAAGGGGTCACGGAGGTGGATGCGCTGAATACCTACCCTGCACAATTCGAGGATGTGAGCTACGGCCATGCCTGGTCGTCCTGGCCGACGGTGGGCTTTTTTGGAACTCCCACTCCTGGAAACAAGAACAACGGCACCCAGTCGCCCGGCGGTCCATCCCTGGGTGAAGTAGCCTTCAGCAGGGATGGCGGCCTCATCACGGGACCATTTGCGCTCACGCTTTCCGTTGCTCCGCCCCCCGCATCCCAGCCCGGACCCGGTTCGGTCATCCGCTACACCACTGACAATACGCCGCCGACGCCTTCTTCGGCCCTGTATACGACGCCGTTGAACATCACCACCTCCACCATGGTGCGTGCCAGCGTCTTCGAGCCCAATCACCTGCCGGGTGACATCACCTCTCGCGGTTACATTTCGCTGGCCGCCAATCTGAACAACTACCGGGGTGCGGGTCCCTTCAATTCCAACCTGCCGGTCATCGTATTCGACAGCTTTGGCATCAACATTGATGGTGCCGGGGGCACGCCGGGGCTGCGGCCATTCCGGTCCACCTTCAGCGTGGTGGTGGCGCCAGATGCCGCCCGGGGCAATCGCACCATTCTCGATGCTGCGGCGAACATCGATTTTCAGGGCCGGTGCGGCACCCACCTGCGCGGGGAAACCTCCGCCGGTTTCCCCCAGAAGCCTTATGCCTGGGAACTCTGGGACAATGACGACGAGGACAAGGATGCCAGCATTCTCGGGATGCCGGCTGAATCCGACTGGGTGCTGCTCTCCAACTACAACGACAAGGCGCTGGTGCGGAATATTCTGCCGTACCAAACCTACCGCGATGCCGCCGGTCCGTCCGCCTCCGGCCGCACGATGTATGTGGAGGTGTTTTTTAATCAGATCGCCGGCAGCAACCTCGGCTGGGAGGATTACCGAGGGGTCTATATCCTGACGGAAAAGATCAAGCGCGGCAATGACCGCGTGGACATCGAAAAACTGGAGCCCACGGACGGCGTCTTTACCAACAATCCCGCCGTGGACGACGCCGCGGTCATCAGCGGCGGCTACATCGTCCGGCGTGACAAGGCTTCACCCGAACCGAATTTCAACACCACCAACTGGAACCTCCAGGTGGTGGAACCCTCCGCGCCCAGTCCCGCGCAGCTCAGTTACATTCAGAGCTACATGAACCGGTTCGAGGCCTCGCTCAATACGCCCAATGATCCGGTGAACAATTTCTACAAGTATGCCGACGTGGAGAGTTTCATCTATAACGCGTGGTGGGTGGAAATCTTCAAGCAGATCGACGGCTACCGCTTGAGCACCTACTTCCACAAGGACCGCGGCGAAAAACTCCGGGCCTTCCCGCTGTGGGACTACAACCTGAGCCTTGGCAATGCCAATTACAATGCCGGCATGGACCCTACCGGATGGTATTACCCCCTGGCCGGCGGCATCGAATACACCTACTGGCAGAAGATGTTTGCCCACGCCCCGACCAATGTGCGCCGCTGGGATCTCTACTGGCAGCATCGCCGCGGGATTTTTGAAAACAATGCCATCCTCAGCCGGCTCGACGGCATGGAAGCCACGCTGCGGGACAATCTCCCCGGCACTTCCGACATCACCAATGGCACCGGCGCCTTTCCCAACAGCGTCCCCAATGTTGAATGTCCCGCTGGGCGGCAAAATGCCCGCTACCAGCGCATTGGCATTTATGACTGGCCGAATGCCGACGGCTTCGGCACCCGCCAGCGCTGGGCCAGTCCCATGAGCGCCGCCACGGCGCTGGCGCTCACCGGCACTGCCGCCAACGAATATGGCCTGGAAACCGTCACTTCCGACATGGCCCACGTCCGCGCCTGGCTCATCAAGCGCCTCGATTGGATCGACAATGCCTTCTTTGCCGGCAGCACCAACACCATTCTGCGTCCGCCGGTGTTCAGTCATGCTGGCGGCAGCGTCAATGCCGGGCAAACCCTGACGATTTCGCCCTATGCCGGCACGCCGCCTGCGGCCACGTTGTATGGCAAGGGCGGCGCACTCAACTATTCCTCCGGTCCCATCTATTACACCACAGACGGCACCGACCCCATTCTTCCTCCGACCTCCGCCGTTTGGGGCACGCCCCGTCCGTTCGTGCTGGACAACAACGCCTGCTCCGTGGTCCGGCCCACCAGCGACACCAACACGGGAGGCGGCATTGACAACCAGCTGCCCGCTAGAAACTGGAAGGAATGGGACTTCGATTCCGGCAATCTGGTCGCAGGATCGCCCGCCTGGGTCTCTGGCCTCAACGGCGTCGGCTATGACAACACCCTGTCGGCGGTGAGCTTTTATCCCTACATCAACATCTTCATGGGCACTTCCGCCAACATTGCGGCTGGAGCCAGTCCGGTTCCTCCGGTGATTTACGGATCCACGATGCAAAATGTGAACCAGACCTGCTTTATCCGGCTGCCGTTCACCCTGACTGCAGCGGACCTCGTGAATCTGACTGGCCTGCGCATCTATGGCCGGGTGGACGACGGTTTTGTCGCCTATGTCAACGGGGTGCGCATTTCCGACAGCAATGCACCCGCCGGCCTCCCATGGAATATCGGTTCGACCGCCCTGCAGCCTGGCAGTGACAACGATGCTTTGGTTTACAAGGAGTTCACCACCTACAACATCGCCAGCGCCCTCGCGGCGCTGCGTGTCGGCACCAACGTGCTGGCCATTCACGGGATGAACTACGGCGTCGGAAGTTCCGACTTCCTGATGCGCTTCAAACTCGACGGTGACGTCGGAGGCACCCCGGCCGCACCCGGCGGCATCTCGCCGGTGGCGCAGCTTTACTCCGGACCGCTGACCATCAATGCGAGCACCACCATCCGCGCCCGCCAGGTGGACACGGCATCCGGTGAAGCCACGCCGGTCACCGAAGCCACCTTCGTGGTGGACACGGTTCCCGCCTCGGCTTCCAACATCGTTGTTTCCGAAATCATGTACAATCCCTCCACTCCCACCGGTGCAGAAATCACCGCCGGATACAACGACGACAACATGTTCGAGTATCTCGAAGTGATGAACATCGGCAGCAGTTCGGTGGACATGTCCGGCGTCTCATTCAGCAACTCCTTCCTTTTCACCTGGCCGACCATGGACGCAAACTTGCGCGTTCTGCCTCCCGGTGGGCGCGCCCTCGTGGTGGGGCATGCCGCTGCATTTAACTTCCGCTATGCGCCCGGCCCCGGAGTGAAGGTCGTCGGCGTGATGGATGGCAACCTCAGCAACCAGGGCGAACGGGTGGTCGTCACCGGTCCCGGTGGCACCATCAAGGACTTTACCTACGACGACAATGCCCCCTGGCCCACCGAGCCCGACAGCGGCGGCTACAGCCTGGTGCTCAACAATCCCGCGGCGAATCCCGACCACAATCTTCCCATCAACTGGCGCGCCAGCTTCCAGGTGAATGGCACGCCAGGGGAAGCGGCTGGGGCTGCCGGGCCGGGACCTGCCAGCGCCCTGCTGGACGATGATGGCGACGGCGCCAGCAACCTCCTGGAATATGCTTCCGGAACATCCAGTTCCGATGGCGCTTCGCAGCACTGGCCCGTCACCGGCACCATGTCCTACACGCCTCCGATGGGTGCGCCGGAAGATTATCTCACGTTCTCCTACACGCGGGGACGGGCTTCGGATGGCTACACCTACGAACCGGAGGCGAGTACTGCCCTCACCGGTTGGCAGCCGCTTTCCGGCACGTTTACCCTGGTGAGCCAAACCATCAATCCCGACGGAAGCTACACCATCACCTGGCGCAGCAATACGCCCATGAGCGGGATGGTGGACCGCCTCTTCCTGCGCGTGGCGGCTGCGCTGAATCCCTAGCAAAACCTGCCGGTTTAGGAAAACTGCGGCCACGCCGGACCGAGTCCGGTGTGGCCGGCGGCGCTGCTGGCCGCCCGTCCCATCGGGTGCGGTGAAATTTGCGATTCCATCCGATTCGGGACCCCTACGGCCTCATTTGCCGATGCAGAACCGCGCAAAGATTTCTCCCAGCAGTTCCTCGGTGTCGAGGCGTCCGGTGATTTCTCCCACCGCATCCATGGCTGCCCGCAGGGGGATGGCGATGAACTCCGGCGAGGCGCCGCGGTCCAGTTCCTGCAGGCATTCGGTCAGGAAATCCACGGTGCGCTGCAGACACGCCTGATGCCGGGCATTGATGGCCACCAGGTCGCGGACAAACGCACCGGAACCCGCGGTGAGCAGCGAAAAAATGGCGTCGCACAGGTTGGCGATGCCGTCGCCAGTCCGGCAGGACACGGGAAAACCAGCTTCCCGCTGCCATGCTGGGGCAAGACCCAGGTCGCTTTTGTTCAGCACCAGCAGGCAGTGTGGCGTGGCCCCTGCGGGAATGTCCATTCGGGCAACAACGGGAATGCTGGCATCCACGATTTCCAGGATGAGATCCGCCTGGAGCAGCATCTGGCGGGTGCGGGCCACGCCTTCCTGTTCGACGGCATCCTCCGTGGGCCGCAATCCGGCCGTGTCCACCAGTCGCAGCGGCAGCCCGCGGAGATTGATCACTTCCTCAATCGTATCCCGGGTGGTTCCGGGAGTTTCGCTGACGATCGCCCGCTCGAAGCCTAGCAACACATTCAGCAGGCTGGACTTTCCGGCGTTTGGCGCACCGCAAAGCACCGTGCGCGCACCTTCGCGCAGGATGCGTCCCTGGTCCGCCGTGGCCAGGAGTTGCCGGCACCGCTGCTGTGCCGTGGAGATGCGGGTGCGCAGCGCTTCCCCCGTGTCAGGGTCGATGTCCTCCTCCGGAAAGTCGATCCACGCCTCGACATGGGCCAGCACTTCCAGCAAGTCCTGACGGATGGCCTGGGTTTCCACCCCAAGGCGGCCTCCGAGCTGCTCCCGGGCGGCGCGCAGGGCCAGATCCGTCTGCGCAGCAATCAGATCCATGACCGCCTCGGCCTGGGTCAGATCCATGCGTCCGTTGAGGAACGCCCGCTGCGTGAATTCCCCCGGTGCGGCCAGCCGTGCACCTGCGGCCAGCACGGTTTGCAGCACCATTCTGGTCACCAGCACGCCTCCGTGGCAGGAAATCTCCACGGTGTCCTCCCCTGTAAAGCTGGCGGATCCCGGAAAATTAGTTAGGAGAACTTCATCGACCGGAGCACCGGTCAGGTCCTGGATGGTGCCCAGCACTGCCCGCCGCGGCGGAAATCGGTTGTCCTTCCGGCGGCTGTGAAAAACCCGGTTTGCAATGGCCAATGCCTGTGGCCCGGACAGGCGCACCAGGGAAATGGCACCCTGGCCGGGGGCGGTGGCCACGGCGGCAATGGTATCGGGCGAAATCATCCGGGAATCGGTCCCGGTGCCAGGCGGGTCAGGGGACATGCGGGCAGTCGGATGGCGCGGCGGAAAAACGGCTGCGGGCGGATTGGTTAGTACATCGGTCCGGAAGCGTTGGGACGGCTCCACGGGGTGAGGGATTTGACCTTGAGGACGGTGACCTTGCCACCGCGTTCGTCCTCAAAGCCGATGGTGCCCACGATCTTGTACCAGCCCATTTCGCGGTAGTCGGGGAGTTTTTCCGGTCCGAAATCGAGCGGGAAGGACACGGGTTTGGCATCTGCCGCGCAGCAGCTGACCATGAGTTCGAAGGCGCGGAGCCGTGCCGGGTTGGAACTGTCCTTCACCACCTGGCCGATGGTTTCGACGGATTGTCCCGAAATGACCGGACGCACCACGGCATCGCCCGCCACAGACCAGAGCGAAGTGATGGGAAGCACGAAGTTTCCCTCCGGTGAGAGATCCACCTGCTTTTTCAAATCCTCCAGCGTGTAGGCATCTGCGCCACCCGGTGCCGATGTTTGCGGGGAAAGGCTGGACTTGCCGCTGGCCGGGGCGTTGGAGGCGGCCAGGGAGTTGGCCAACTGGGCCTTGTAGGGGCTGCTCCAGTCGTTGGGGGAAAAGGCGGCTGCCAGGGAGACAGGTGCGGCGAGCAGCAGGATGGAAACCGCACGTCCTAACCAGGTGGATTCCTCGTGTGCATGCACGTGACCGCCGGGGCAGCTTCCGTCCTCCTCATGTTCATGCCCGTGCTGGTGGCCGCAGCCGGGAAACCGCCGGCGCATCAGCCAGTTGAAGACCGCCAGCACCGCCAGAGCCAGGCCGCCGACGAGGGCCTGCTCGCGAAACCAGCCGGTGGGAGCCAGAAAGTGGGTGACGCGGCCAGAGGTCACGAAGCAAACCAGTGCCGCAGCCCACATCAGCAGCACCAGCGTTTCCAGGCTGAAGAAGAATCGGCTTTCCGTCTCCGCTGCAGCCGCGGCGTCGGGTCCGCGGGGGGACGGGTGCGCATGTCCGCAGCAGGAAGGTTCGTGGGCGTGCCCATGATCGTGGCCGCAGCACGCGGGTGTCGGCATTTTGGGGGCGGCGGCATCCTCCGTTTCGTGGCGGACTTGCTGTGCGGCATGGCTGTGTCCGCAATCGCAGGTGTGACCGTGGGAATCCTGGGAATGAGGTTCGCCGCCCTCGGTGGGGTTCGATTCCTTGCTCATGAGGGTGTCGGCAGGTTGGGAGGTTCAAGAACGGGCTGCCAGGCTCGGCAAAGAAACCAGGTGAGCAGAGCGAGGGCAACGACAAGCACGAGGACGAACCTCCGCTTGAAAACCGTGGAGTAGAGGAACAGCAGTTTGACATCCATCATGGGACCGAAGACCAGAAAGGCCAGCTTTGCGGCCTTGGAGAAGATGGAATCCGAAGCGATGACGAAAGCGTCCGTGGTGCTGCAAAGCGACAGCACGAAGGCCAGGGCCATGAGAATGAGCGGTGCGAGCGCATGGTTTTGCGCGACCGAATAGATGCGTTCCTGCATGGCGGGATTGAAAACCACCTGGGTCTTGAAGAAGGAGGCGAGCAGAATGCCGATGGTGAAGTACATGCCCACATCGACAAAATCCTTCTGTGCCGTGCGCAGGGCCTGCACCAACCGGCGGCCATCGTCCCTGGGTCCGGCTTCCCCGGCAGCGGCGGGTGCGTTTTTTTCCCTGCTGGCGCGGCGGACACTGGCCAGCACTCCGGACTGGAGGATGCGCTCCGCTGAAAGCCGGCTGCAGATGAGCCCGATGATGACCGCAATGATGTAGCCCATGAGCAGACGGCTGCCGGTCATGATCCACGGCTGGGAAGGGTCTGCCTGCACGCCGGAACCCACCTGAAACGCGGACCAGGTGCTGAGTGCCGTGATGGGATTGACGATCGGCGCCGTGAGCATGTAGGTCATGGCACAGGACACCGGCAGGCCTTTGGCGACCAGCCGTCGGATCACCGGCACGATCGCACACTCACAGACCGGAAAAACGATTCCCAGCAGGCCCGCGACCAGCACGCCGCCCAGGCGGTTGCGGGGCAGCAGCCGATCCATGGCCCTGGCTGGCAGATAGGCATCGATGACTCCGGAAACCAATGCTCCCAGCAAGATGTAGGGTGCTCCCTCCAGCACCAGGCTGAGGAACATGTAGGCGATGTCACCGAGTTTTTCTGGCGTCACAGCGGAAGGGCCGTGGAGGTTCTGGTTTGGTTAGGCATTCTCCTTTGCCGGCTGGGCGCCGTCCGGCCCGGTGGGCTGGGAAGTGGTGCTGTCTGCGGCGACCGCCGTGGCATCCGCCGCGGAATGGGAAGGGGCGGCGGAGGCCGTTTCGGTGAGGGTTCTGGCGTCCACGTCGCGCACTCCGCTGCCAAAGAGGCGGTTGAAAATGCGCTTGGGCAGGCTGCGTCCGGCATCCTCCGCAGCCAGTTCGTCGGCGGCATGGGCCTTGGCCGCCTCCCAGGCGCCGGCGAATCCGGGCGCTTGCACCATCAGCCGTTTTTCGGCACGGGCCAGGATTTCCAGGTCGCGGGCGATTTTCTGGTCGGGCTTCTCCATCAACTGCTGGATGCGCACCCGCAGGTGCTCGTTTTCTTTTGCCAGGGTGTCCTTGTCCTTGCGGATGACTTCATATTGCCGGGCCTCCAGTTCGAGTTTGTCGCTGAGGTGCTTGCGGTAGCGGCGCAGTTCCCGCTTGGTTTTGAAATGTCCCCAGGCGCTGAGGGAGAAGAAGAGCAGCCCGATGCCCAGGCCCCAGTAGAATGGCTGTTTGAGAATGTCGATGAAGGAGTCCATGCAGTGCGGTTCGGATTTTTGGGGTTGGTTTGGAAGGATCGCAGAGCGGCAGAGTTAGCGCCGCTTCCCCCGACAGTAAAACGGAAAGGCAACCAGCGTGGTTGCGCTCGGTGCGGTTGCGCGAGGCTGGCGCAGGCATCCGTGTTTCCCTTCAGTCCGGCGCGCAGCGCTGCGCGGTGTGGATGACATTGTTGCCGGATTTGTCGCGCCACACGGCAAGAATCCATTTTTGCCCTTTGGCCGGTTTTTCCATTCTGGCCGGGTAGTTTTTGTAGCTGATCAGCACACTGTCCGGCGAGTCGTTGTTGCTGGGTTCGCCGGCCAGCAGCACCGGCCTGCCCAGATGGAGCACCTGGGTCACGGGCATGCCGGGCAGTTCCTTGCCGGTTGCGAAATTTTCCACTTCTCCGTGGTAAAGGCCGACCACCAGGCGTTCCTGTTCCATGCGGACGGCGGTCGGCTTCGCCGCGAGATTCCGGGCGATCGTTTCCTTGAGCCTGGCAATGGTCTGGGCCACCACCGGATCCGCTTCCAGCGCTTTTTCCACCTGATGGCGGAGGTTGATGCGCTCCAGTTTTCGAATGCCAGCAAAGATGAAGAACAGCACTGCGAGACCGCCGAGAGTCAACGCCACCGGCGTGCGCCAAAATGGAACCGGAATCCTGGCAGTTGGTGGCGGCATGGACGGCGCTAAAAGGCGGTGTAGGTGCGGAACTGCTCGCGCCGTTCATCGGCCTCCTGCGGTGTCAGGCGGGCCAGACGGTCCATGCTGAACTCCTCGCAGGCAAAGCTGGCCAGCACCGTGCCCTGGATGATGGCGCGGTTGATGTCCACAAACGTCAGCGCATCCTTCCGGCGGTTCAGCCCGCACAGGTAGCCGGCAATGCCGCCGGCAAAGGTGTCTCCGGCGCCGGTCGGGTCGGCGACTTCCCCTAACGGAAAGGCAGTGGTGGAAAAAAAGTGTCCCTCCCCGAAGAGCATGGCGCCGTGTTCACCCTTTTTGATGACCACCTGGCGGGGACCGAGGCGGCGCAAGCGGTGGCCGGCGGTGATGAGATTTCCTGTTTCCGCAAACAGCTTTGCTTCCCCTTCATTGATGACGAACAGATCCACCTGCCGCAGGACCTCCAGCAGCGCTTCGCGGGCGATGTTGATCCACAGGTCCATGCTGTCGGCGATGAAATAGGCTTCCGGATCCGCCTGGCGCAGCACGCTGAGCTGGTTTTCCGGACTCATGTTGGCAAGCAGCACCACGGATGCCTTCCTGGCGGCCGCGTCGAGTTTCGGCTGGAATTTTTCCAGCACATCAATGGAAACACTCAGCGTCTCCCGGTTGTTCATGTCGTCGAAATACCTCCCGCTCCAGCGGAAGGTGCGCCCTTCCTCCACCTGCAGGCACGAGGTGTCGATGCCCTTGCCGCGGAAAAAATCCAGGTGTTGCGCAGGGAAATCAGTGCCCACAATCGAACACAACTGCACCGGAGCGCCGAAACTGGCTGCCAGCGCGGCATAGGACGCGGAACCTCCCAGCAGGTTGCTCTTGCGCGCCGTGGGGGTTTCGATGGAGTCAAGCGCGACGGTTCCGGCAACAAGGACTGGCATGGGCAATCAGATCGGTTGGAGGTTTGAAGAAGGCTGGGGGGCGCTGGCATCGGCCCGGCTGGTGCAGGCTCAGGCGTCTGCGGCCAGCAGGCGTTTGCAGTCGGCGACATACCCGGCGATGTCAACCGCCTGCAAAATGCCGCTGACGATCACCACCCGCCTGGCGCCGACAGCCATGACCTCCTCCAAGTTCTCCCGCTTGATGCCGCCGATGCAAAAAATGGGAAGCGACACTCGCCGGTGTGCCTCCGCGATGGTTTCCAGCCCAATGGCAGCCCGGCCCGCCTTGGTCGGCGTGGGAAAAAGCGGACCGAAACCAATGTAGTCCACCGCTTCGCGGCTGGCCGCCTCCGCCTGAGCCAGACTGTGGGTCGATTTCCCCACCAGTCCGCTGCCTTGCATCTGCTGGCGCACCGCGCTGACGGCGGCATCCTCCTGGCCGACATGAATTCCATCCGCCCACGGCCACAGTTCTGGATGGTCGTTGACGATCAAAGGCACGTCTGCCGCGCGGGTGAGATCATGCAGGGGCTCCAGCCACGGTTTCACCTCCGCGGCGGCATGACCCTTGGCCCGCAACTGCACCACGTCGATGCCCCCGGCGAGCATCTCCCGCAGCACCTCCGGCAGGCGTTCCGGGCACACATAACCGGTGTCCAGAATTCCATACAGACGGCAGTCATCCAGGCGTTTCATTCTCCGGCAATCCGCATGCGGCCCGCTGCCCTGTCAGGCATTCTCATCGGGCGTCAATGCCGGCTTAATTTCGATCGCTCCGGGTTCCGGAGCGGGGTTGGCTTTGCCGTCATTGTCGGCGGGGGAAGCTCCACCGGTCGGAAGGGCTGGCAGAATGGGACGCGCTTTGGGCGGCTTCTGCGGAGCATCCGGAAGCGCCGGACTGGCTGGGGCTGGAATGGCTGGGGGGACGGTCGGATTGATCCGTCCGGCATCGGCCACGCTCGGTCCAGGTTGAAAGGTGCCGGTGGATTTGACTGCGGGGGCTGCAGGAGCCGCAGCGGTTTCAGGCGCGGCTTCCCCGGATTTCCAGTATTTGCTGGCGTAAATGGTCCCGCAGATGCCGCCGACCAGCACCAGCAGCAGGGCAACTCCCTTCCAGCGTCCGCGGTTGGGATTTGGCGCTGCGGCGTAGCCCAATGCCGAGATGCCGGAGTTGGCGCTCTGGATGAATTCATGACCGGAAACATCCGCGAGTTCCCGGGTGTTGAACTCGCTGAGATAGTCGGAAATGTCGAGGCCGAGAAAGTTTGCGTAGAGCTTCAGAAAGCTCCTGGCGTAAGTGAGATTGGCGAAATTGGAAAAATCGTCATTTTCCAGTTCCCGCACTCTGGCTGCGGGGATGTGGGTCTTGAATTCCACGTCCTCGACGACCAGTCCCTTGCGGACGCGCGCTTCCAGCAACTGCCTGCCGATGCTCTCTGTTGCGGTGAAAATCGCCATGGGTGTCGTGGGGGTGCGCAGAATTGGGCTTCAATTATACGAGTGAGCGCACGCAGCGCGAATGAATTCTGGCTTTGCTCACGCTCCCGGCTGCGGAGCGGGAGTGGCGGGCGGAGGAGGCGCGGGCTCCGGTGCCGGGATGAATTCGAAATCCTTGGCCCGGACGGTGCCCGGCTGCCGGATGGCGGAAATGTTTCCTTTGCCGTCGCGTTGCACCAGGATGCCCTGCCAGGACGCCTTGAGTCGGTCGCCCTTTTTTGTGAGGGTGAGCACGGATGCCTTCGGGGCGGCCTTGAGGATTTCCTCCTGAATGGAATCTCGGAAACCGAGAAATGTCAGGACCTCGCGGTCCGTGTTCTCCCGTTCCAGAGCCCAGGAAAGGGCACCTGCACCGCGCACCGCCACGGGCTTCCTCAGTTCCTGGCCGCCTTTTCTTTCGACCAGTTCGCATTGGCTGAAGCCCGCGCCGATTTCGATGCGAAACCTGCGGTCCTTGTCCGTGCTTTCCCAGATGCCTTCCAGATCCTGCCATTTTTCCGTCGGCGCATGCAGCGCGGTCCGCACGGCATTCCAGTCCTCCTTCAGCAGCAGCGGCGGTTCGACTTCCGCCTTGCCTCCCTGGCCGTCGATGAGGGCCTTGAGCTTGCCCAGCAGGCCCTGCCACAGGGCGGAGTCCATGGCAAAGCAACGCTCCGCCGCGCCATCGGTGGTCCCGCTGGTTCTGAATGCCCCGCGGGTGGCAAATGCGTAGCCGCCGCCCGCTCGCGGACTGATGCTGAAACTGCGGCTTCCAGCCAGCGGCGATTTTCCGAATCCGAGCTTGCCGGAATACAGCAGGGTCATGGTCCACTGGGCAGGGAACACTTCCGTGACCATGGCCGCAGCCTGGGCGGCTTCGTCGCCGTTTTTCCAGGAAAGCTCCCACACCGTCCCGATGGGGGTTTTGGATTCCCAGCGCCACAGATCTTCAAAGCTTGCGGGCGATCCAGACCCTGCAGCCGGGGCGAAGAATGCGGACAGGTGAGTGCGAACGAACTGGAAGAACTCGTCGGCGGTCATGTCCTTGCCGAGGACTTTTGGCGGGGTGGTGACGGCCAGGACATGCAGATCCAGGCCCAGCGGCCCATCCGCCCGTTCGATTTTCTGCACATGCCAGGGACCCAGCGGCGGTTCTGACGGGCGCTTGGAAATTTCCGCCTGGGCCGCGGCATTGGGCCGCAGGCTGACCAGCGCCTTCCAGTCCTCGCGGTTCTGACCGCGGCTGGACAAGGGCACCGCCAGTAGCGCTGCGGCGAAACCAAAGGGCAGGAGCAGAGTGGGGGGCATCAGTCTCATGCCGCACACCACACCCGCAACCCTCATGGCTGACAAGCTGAAATTGGCCGGAGCAAATCCAGGCTGCCGTTTCCGCCGATCGGCGAACCTCGCTGGCACCGGTGGCCGAACAGCCCCCCAACGTGGTCCGCACAGTCCTCTGTGCGGAATTGCCATCTCCTGACTTTTGCCATGGCACCGCACAGGGGACTGTGCGGACCACGTTGCGTTTTTTTCGGAATCGAAAATCCGTGAAAAGGACCTGACAATTTCCCGAATCCCTGCCAAAGGAATGCACATGATTTTCCTGCCCGGCGGAGCGACTCCAGGTGCCTTTCCGGCACAGCCCAACGCGACACCATGATGCCGGATCTGCCATTGAAATCCATGGAGGGGCCGCTCATCGTGGGCATTGAAGGCGGAGCCACGCGGACGAGCATTCTGGCGGTGCGCGGACGCCGCAAGGTGGCGGAGTTTCAACTGGGGCCCAGCAGCGTGCTCATGCCGGAACCGGAACTGCAGGCCCATTTCGGAAACATTGCCGCGCGGTTGGCGGTCACTCCCACGGTGGTGGGGATCGGCCTGGCCGCGGCCCGCACGGATGTGCACTGTGCCTTGATCCGCAGTCTGGCTGGAAAGGTGTGGCCAGGAGTTCCCGTTCACGCCACCAGCGATCTGGAAACCGCCCTGGCCGCCGAAGCCGCACCGCTTGGAGTCACGGTGAAAATCCTGGTCCTCAGCGGCACGGGTTCCTGCTGTTTCGGGCGCGATGCCGCAGGCCGCACGGCGAAAATTGGAGGCCGCGGACACATCATTGGGGATCGGGCCAGCGCTACGGACATCGGACGCAGTGCGGTGCGGGCGGTGCTGGCGGCGCTGGACCGGACCGGACGCTGGGGGCATTTGGGACGGATGATTCTGGAATCCCTCGGGCTCAATGATCCGGAGGACCTCATTCCCTGGTCGATGCGGGCGGAAAAAACGGAAATCGCCGCGGTGGCGATGCCGGTATTCCGGGCAGCGCAGCGGCGCGACCCGGTTGCTCGATCCGTGCTGGCAGAGGCGGCAGCCTCGCTCGCGGAGGATGGGGCGGCCTGTGCCCGGCGGCTTGCCGGGGCGCGCGACCGTGTGCATTTCGTGCTCAACGGAGGCGTGCTGACGAAGAATCCCGGATTTGCGAAATCTGTCTGTCGCCTGCTCCGCCAGCGCCTGCCCGGAGCCAGCGCTGCCGCGCTGCGGCGACCCAGCGTGTGGGGGGCGGTGGAACTCGCCCGTGCCACGCTGCATTCCCCTGACCATGCTGAGGCGGACAACTTTCAGCCCGCTCCCGCGATCCGATCCACGGCATTGGTGCCGGGGTGGATTTCGGATTTTTCCACCCTGGCCCAGTCCCCCACGGAACAGCGCAACCCGAAGTCATCCACGTTGGACACGATGCCGCTGGAGGAAGCGGGGCGACTGATGCTCGATGAGGATGCCCGCCTTCCGGATGCCGTCCGCACGGAACTCCCGGCCATCGTGCGGGTCATCCGGCAAATTGTCCGCGCCTTCCAGTCGGGCGGCAGGCTGTTTTACGTCGGGGCGGGCACCAGCGGGAGACTGGGGGTTCTCGATGCATCGGAAATTCCGCCCACGTTCCGAGCGCCGTCTGATCTGGTGCAGGGCATCATTGCCGGTGGCCGTCCGGCGCTGTGGAGTGCAGTGGAAGGGGCGGAGGACGACCCCGCCGCCGGAGCCGCTGCGGCGGAGGCCCGGCAGATGGGACGCCGGGATGTGGTGGTCGGCATCGCCGCCAGCGGACGCACGCCGTTTGTCTGGGGCTGCCTGAGCCAGGCCGCGCGGCAGGGCGCCTTCACGGTGCTGGTGTGCTTCAACCCCGCGGTGAAATCCTACGCCGGGAAAGCCGGGCCAAAGCGCGTGCCGCGGGAAATCATCGCGCCGTTCCTCGGGCCGGAAATTCTGACCGGCTCCACCCGGCTGAAGAGCGGCACCGCGACCAAGCTCATCCTGAACATGTTCACCACGCTGGCGATGACGCGGATGGGAAAGGTGGCCGGCAACCTGATGATTGACCTCAACCCTTCCAATCTGAAACTGCGCGACCGGGCCGTCCGCATCCTGCACGAACTCACGGGGGCGAATTCCGACACGATCCGCCGCGCTCTGGAGGCGGCGCAATGGTCCGTTCCGCGGGCGTTGCAGCGTCTGCGCCGCCGGTAGCGGCTGCAATTCGCTTTCGACAAGCTCCGGGCCCTGCTGTTTATTTCCCCCAATGTCGGAACTGGCGATCATCCTCGGGGTCTTGCTGGCTGCCTACGGCCTGCGCACCTTCGGGCATCCCCTGCTGCGCCGGCTGGGGGCGCTGGTTTTTTTGACGGCCTCCTTTCTCGCCGGGTATTTCCTTTTTGGGTCCTGGTGGGCGGGTGCCCTGTGCGTGGCGTTGTGGTTCCTGCTGCCCTGGCTGGAAATCATCCTGCGCCTGCGCCGCATGACGCTGCCGCTGGACAAGTCTTTCCGCAAACGGCACGCCCCCTCGGGGGACGAAATGCCGGAGCTGCGCGAGCTGACCGAGGAAATCCGCGGGCTGGGCTTCGAACAGGGAGATGACGTGGGCTGGGACTGGGAGAACATGCGGCAGTTCATCCGCTTCTTTGCGCATCCGGATGACAAGGTTCAGGCAGCCATCCACCTCAACGTGCAGGGGGCTGTTTCTCTGGTCTTCGTCAGTCTGGTCACCCGCTCCTCCGATGGCAGAATCTGGATCACCTGGAACTATCCATTCTCCTACAACATGAAACTGGCGCCGGAGTTCACCCTGCACCGCGCCACGCGGGCGGATTCCTTTGAGCAGCTGCTCACGGAGCACCTGTATTTCCTGGGCGAGAACGAGCCGCTGCTCGACGAACTCACCGTGGCCCCTCCGCTGGAGGAGCTGCAGGCGCTCATGGAACGGGAACTGCGGCGGCTGGTGGATCACAACCTCGACGCGGGCATCATCTGCCTGTCCGGCGAGGGCCGGTTCCGCTATTCCTGGCGGGGCTGTTTTTTCCTCTGGGGGCAGTTTCTCAAAGACATGGTCAGGCTGTCGTGAGTCGCTGGCAATCCCATCTGCACCGATGGCGCCCGCACCGCACCAGTGCGGCGCTGCTTGGTTTCTGCATGGTCGCGGCGGCGACGCTTCCCGTTTTGTGCAAAGTGGGACGGGCGGAGTGGGAAAAGCAGGCCCTCGCCGGGCTGCACTCCGGAGTCATCTTCGCGGAAATCGTGTTCGCGGCCCTGCTGCTCACCCTGCCGTGGTGGGGTCGGCGTTCCGCGACCGCACCAGAGTCGGCGGCCCTGCGTCCGGACCTGCCGTTGCGGGCATTTGTGCCTGTGTTGTTCCTGGTGGTGCTGGCCGGTGCGGCGCTGCGCCTGCCGCTGGCCCAGCGCAGCATGTGGTGGGACGAACTGTGGACGGTGCGCAATACGATTGTCGGCGAGTTCCGCCCCGATCCGAAAGCGGACGCCGCTGCGGCGCTGCGTTTCCGTCCCGCGGATTTCAAGCGGGCGGCCTGGTATTACAGCAAGCCCGCCAACCATCCTCCGGTTTCCCTCGCTGCCAAAGCGTGCCATGAAATCTGGCGTCGCTGCACCGCAGCGCCGGCAGGGGCCTTCAACGAACTGGTGCTGCGCCTCCCCTGTCTGCTCGCGGGGCTGGCAGCCGTTGCGATGGTGGCCATCCTGCTGCGCTCCTGGAACCAAAGCATCGCCGGACTGGGCGCGGCTCTGCTGCTGGCCGTGCATCCGTGGGCGATCCGTTACAGTGTCGATGCCCGCGCTTATGCCCTTCTGCTCCTGCTCGTGCCGCTGGGTTGCTGGCTGCTGGGAAAACTCCTGCGGCAGCCGGACCGGCTGCGCTGGTGGTGGCTGTTTGGAATGAACCAGTTTCTGCTCATGTGGAGCCATGTCCTGAGCCTCTACGTCTGTGCTGCCCTTACCAGTGCGGGTGCTCTGCTGCTTTGGAGAACCACGCGGGAGCGCCGCGAACAATGGGTTCGGCTCCTGCGCCTGGGAGCGGTCAACGCCTGGGGAGCGGCGCTGCTGGCCATTCTGCTGCTGCCCTGCCTGGTCCAGGTCGCACACTGGGCGGACCGCAACCAGGATCGCAACATCCTGACTTGGCAATACTTCCTGGAAACCGCCGGGCAGGCAACGCTGGGCGTCGAACGCTCCCTGCCACAGGTCCCCGAGTCCTCCGGCATCCCCACGCTGGAAAGCCTTCACGGCGTCGGACCGTGGCTGGGCTGGGGTGCCGTGACCCTGTTTCTGCTGCTGGCGGTCAGGGGATGGATCCTCCTGCGCCGGTCGGTTCCTTCCGCCTCGTTGATCTTTTCTGCTCTGTTCCTCGCCGCTGGACTCGGGCTGGCGCTCGTCGCCGCAACCCAATTTTATTTTTACCACCGGTTCCTCATCGGACTGGCCGGGCCGCTGGTCATCCTGGCGGCGTGCGGGGCATCCCTTTCTCCTTCCCGTCGGTGGATTGGACCCGCCACGCTCGGCATTGGCTATCTGCTGCTGGCAGCTCCGCAATGGCACCTGCTGACCAGCCGCAGCTATGCTCCGTGGAAGGAGGCCTCCGCCTGGATTCAGGCAGGAGCGGATCATTCGTTTCAAGTGACGGGCATCGGCCACGGAGGCGATGCCTTCCAGGCGTATCTGCCCGCTGCCGCCGTCCTCAAGAAGGATGATCCGGCAGCATTGGAAAACACGGCCAAGGCAGCCGCCGCGGCCGGCAGACGCTTTTTCGTCTGTTATGCCTATCCTGCCCTGCACCGGGCAAATCTTCCGCAGGTCATGCAATGCATCGAAGCATCCGGACACTTCGAAACCGTCTGGGAACAGGGTGGAATCGAGCCGGAATTTTACGTGCGCATCTGCCAGTGGCGGCCTTGATCCGGCATCCCAGCGGCCTGTTGGCAGGTGGCCTGCGCCCGTTTGTCCTTTTTTGTTTGAATTTGATCTTTTTATCTGGACAAACCTGACAAAAATCGCCAACCTCGCCGCAGGGCCGGATTTGTCAGGCTCCTGCCTCGCGTCCCGCAGATATTTTTTCCCAACCACAACCATCCATCCAGTCAAATCACCCGCCATGAAGTCTGCCTTGCTCCTCTTGTCACTGCTCGCCGCTGCACCGGTCGGCGCTGCCTCACTTGCCGGACTCTGGGAGTTCCAGAATTCCGGCAACCTCGGACAGGCATCGGTCGGGAATAACCTGACTTTTTCCGGCACCGCCCCGGTCTGGAGCGCGACCCTGGCCGATGACGCCAGCAATTCGCTCTCCGGGGTCGTCACCACTCCGGCGAATGTGTCGTCGAACATGATGTCCGTCACCCACGGCATCGCGGCAAACGGCGGGGGACTCATGGTCAATCAATGGTCGATTCTTGTGGACATCCACAGTCCTGCCGGCTCGCGCAGCAATTGGCGCACCATCTTTCAGACTGAACCAGCCAACAACGACGATGGCGAATACTTCATCCGGCCCAACAATGATTGGATCGGCACGGCCCAGTTGACCTATAGTGGCGCTCCCATTGATGAAACAGCCTGGACGCGGCTGGTGGTCACGTTTGATGGACCTGCGACGGTGCGTGCCTATGTGAATGGTGCCCTGTTCTACACGCACACCAATGATGATCCCCTCATTGATGACCGCTACGCCCTCAGATCGCAGATGCACTTTTTTAGCGACGACGACGGCGACAATGCTCCGATGAACGTGGGTGCCATCGCCCTGTGGGACGGTGCCCTGAGTGCGGGGGAAGTGAGCGCGCTGGGCTTGGCGGGAGCGGCGATTCCCGAACCGGGAACGGCCAGTCTGCTCCCTGGACTGTCCGTTGTCCTGCTCGCCGCACGCCGCCGTCGGCATTGAGTGTTACCGCCAACGCCGCCCATCGGTGGTGGTTTGGTCGCTTTCGGAATTGGGGAGGTGGTTTTTCCAAAAGCCACGCAGAGGTGGCTTCACCGAAAATTTCGACGCGATTCCCCATCGGAGTTTCCGGCACAGACAGGGAAAAATTCCACTTCCCTCCGGGGCAACTCTCCGGTAATTCCTCGCACATGGCATCACTCAACAAAGTTCTTCTCATTGGCAATCTGACCCGCGATCCGGAAGTCCGCTTTACTCCGAAGGGGACACAGGTCTGTGAACTGGGCCTGGCCGTGAACCGGCGCTACCGGCTGGACAGCGGAGAGGTGCGTGAGGAAGTGTGTTTTGTGGATGTGACCTTTTGGGGAGCGCAGGCGGATACGATCGGCAAGTGGATGAAAAAAGGGCGTCCGATTTTCATCGAAGGACGGCTTCAATTGGATACTTGGGATGACAAGACCAGCGGTCAGAAACGCTCCAAACTGCGGGTGGTTGGGGACAACTTTCAATTCCTGGGCGACGGGTCCACCCGCAGCGGGGCAGGTGCCGAGTCCGGCGGTGGAGGTGAGGACGGCCGCAGCCAGGGCCACCCCGGCGGCGCTGGCGGTGGCGACCGTTCCGGTGCATCCCAGCCAGGCGGTGACGGCGGGGATTTCCCCCCGAATCTCGACGATGATGAGATCCCGTTCTGATCGCGCAGTTTCCTGTTCTCCTGGTTCATGGATCGTGCTTTCGTGCTTGGTGCCGGAATGGGAAACCGGCTGCGTCCGCTCACCCTGACGCTGCCCAAACCGCTCATTCCCGTCTGGCAGCGCCCGTTGATTGCCTTTGCCTTCGCCCACCTCAGGGGAATCGGGGTGCGCCGATTTGTGGTCAACACGCACCACCTCCCCGGGAAATATGCGGAGGCATTTCCTGCGATGGCATTTGGGGAGTGTCCCGTTGCCTTCCGCCACGAACCCGTGCTGCTGGAAACCGGCGGAGGGCTCGCCAATGTGGCGGACCTGCTCGGGGAGGATGCTCCCTTCGCCGTTTACAATGGGGACATTCTGACAGATTTGCCGCTCGCTCCCGCCTGGCGTCGCCACCTCGAGGAACAGAACCTGGCGACGCTCATCCTGAGATCCAGGGGACAGGTCAAAAACGTGGCGTTCGATCCGGATGCCGGACGCGTCCTCGATCTGCGCAACGCCCTGGGGACCTGTTTTCCGAACCAGGTGCAGTTCACCGGAATCTATTTTGTCAGTCCAGCCTTTTTCCGCCGGCTGGTGCCGGGGAAAATTGAAAGCGTCGTGGAAGGCTTCCTCCGTGCCATCGTGGCCGGCGAGAAGATCGGGGGCATTGTCATTGATGAAGGCGACTGGTGGGATCTTGGCGACCGAACGAGCTATCTCGCGGCACACGGGCAGGTCTGCGGCATTCCCATGGCACACCTGGCAGGCGATTCCGGCTGGAACGACCCTGTCCATTCGTCGGCGCGCGTGGCATCATCGGCGCAATTGGACGGTCTGAGCTGCATTGGCGCCGGGGCGGAAGTGGGTGCCGGGGCGGTGATCCGGAATTCGCTGGTCTGGCCGAACGCCAGAGTTGAAGCCGGCGCTGTCCTGACAAACTGCATCGTGCGGTCCGGCCAGTCGGCGGCGGGGTGTTTGTCGGGTGCAGATGTCTGACGGCGTCGGCCCGGAACCATTCAGGGCGCGACCGTGGCAAGTCCCGGTGCCCCGGCATTCGCGGACTGCGGCGTCTCCAGCCATCGCAAAACCTTGCCGACGGCGGCGGCTGCGGTCACGCCGTGCTTTTCCCGGAGCAGGTTGGGTTTGCCATGTTCCACGAACTCATCCGGCCATCCGATGCGTTCGACGGGGGTGCAGATCCGGTTCTGGTGCAGCAGTTCGATGACGGCGCTTCCAAATCCATTGAGCAGGACATGGTCCTCGAACGTGCAGAGGACGCGGGATTTTGCCGCATGTTTCAGGATGGTAGCCGCGTCCAGCGGCTTGATCCACCGCGGGTTGATGAGGGCCACCGAATATCCGAGCGCCTCGAGTTGGCGGCGCGTTTCGTCCGCCAGTTCAAACAGGTTGCCCAAGCCGATGAGGGTCACATCCGAGCCGTCCTGGACCACTTCCGCTTCGCCGATTTTCAGCAGGCGGGGTGAGGCCTTGGGAGTGGCGCTGACACCGGCTCCACGGGGGTAGCGCACGGCGCTGGGGCCTGCATCATGGCAGGCCATGGTCCAGAGCATGTCCACAAATTCATCCTCATCCTTGGGCGACATGAACACAAGATTGGGGACATGGCGCAGGTAGCCAATGTCAAAGAGCCCGTGGTGGGTTGGTCCGTCGTCGCCGCTCAGGCCGCCGCGGTCCATGCACAGGCGCACTGGAAGATTTTGCAGCGCGATGTCATGAATGATCATGTCGTAAGCCCGCTGCATGAAGGTGGAATAGATGGCCAGGAAGGGCTTGAGGCCGCGGGTGGCCAGTCCGCAGGCAAACAACGCGGCGTGTTCCTCGGCAATGCCGACATCGAAATAGCGCTCCGGGACCTGCTGTTTGAAAAGGCCGAGTCCGGTGCCGCTGGGCATGGCCGCCGTGATGGCGCAGATGCCTGGATCCGCCTTGGCGAATTTTACGAGATGCTCTGCAAAAATCTGGGAATACGTCGGCGGGGATGCCGTCTCGGTTTCTCCCGTCTCGGTTTTGTAAGGTCCCAGGCCGTGAAATTTTTCCTGATTTGCCAGCGCCGGCTGGTAGCCCCGGCCTTTTTCGGTGATGATGTGGAGCAGCACCGGTTCCTGCTGCGTTCGCAGAAACTCAAACGTTTTCACCAGGGTTGCAACGTCATGTCCGTCGATGGGGCCGTAATAGCGCAGGCCGAATTCCTCGAAGATGACGCTTGGCAGCAGCAGGTGTTTGGCGCTTTCCTCAATTTTATGGGCGAGCTGCCGCGCTCCTTTGCCGATGATTTTTTCAACAAAGCCGGCCGCCTTTCCATGCAGGTGCTGAAAGGTGCTGCTGGTGGCGATCCGGTTCAGATAGCGCGCAATGGCACCGACGTTTTTGTCGATGGACCATTCGTTGTCGTTGAGCACCGCGATGAACCGCCGGGTCGAGGCCAGGTTGTTCAGCGCCTCAAAGGTGGGACCGCAGGTGAAAGCGGCATCTCCGGCCACACAGACCACGTGTTCGTCGCCGCCGGCCACGTCGCGGGCGACGGCCATGCCCAGTGCGGCGGACATGGCGGTGCCGGCATGGCCGGCGCCGTAGCAGTCGTGCTCGCTCTCCGTGCGTAGCAGGAATCCGTTCAAACCCTGGTAGGTCCGGATGGTGTGCAGCCGGTCCCAGCGACCGGTGAGCATCTTGTGGACGTAGCCCTGGTGGCTCACGTCGAAGACAAATTTGTCCTTTGGTGAGTCGAAGACCCGATGCAGGGCGATGGTCAGTTCGACCACGCCCAGATTCGGTCCGAGATGCCCTCCGGTGCGCGAAAGGCTTTGAATGAGGTCATGGCGGATTTTTTCCGCCAGCAGCGGAAGCAGTCTGGCGGGCAGTGCCTTGACATCAGCCGGGCTTTTGATTTCCGGCAGCATCGAAAAGTCCATGTTCTCAGAGGAGGCGGAGGTCATCTTCTCCAGTGGGTGGGGTGGGCCTGCCGGCGGAACTGCCGCGGGAGTCGGCATCGGCGGGAGCGGCGGGAGCGGCGGCATTTCCAGCGGCGGGGAATGGCTGCAGGCTCAACCCGCCGCGGCCCGAAGTGATCAGGTCAATGCGCTGCTGGGCGGATGCCATCTGTGACTGGCAAAACTGCAGCAACTGGTGTCCCCGTTCGTATTTTGCCAGCATTTCCTCCAGCGGCATCCGCTCGCTGTCCATCGCCTGGACGATCCCCTCCAGTTCGCCCAGCGCTTCCTCGAAACTGGGAGGTGAAGCGGCGGCAGGGGGATCGGATGACTTGCGGCGGGTCATGGGCAGAAAGCAGGTTTTTGGGGATGGAAAGCATCTGCCTTGCCCTGCTAAAACTCAAGGGGTTTTGCGGGCGGCATCCGCGCCGGGAACGTGGACGGCGGTTAGTCGCGGGTCGATTTCAAATCCTCCAGATAGGCTTCGGCGTGGCCTGCGTCGGTGTAAAAAATGTTTCCACCCACGGGCAGGGCCTGCTTGAAGGGGAATTCCGACTGATTTTGCATGATGTCGATGCCGCCGGTGTGGGCGCTGATCGGCCAGCGCAGGATGACTTCCTGCCAGTCGGTGTAGCTGCCTTCCCCCGCGCTGACATTGGTGATTTCATCAATGGGGGCGCGCATGGTGGTCGCGGTAAAGAGAATGCCTGCAATTTCCTCCCCGTGGCTCCTTCCGTATTCCTGCAGCTTGTAAAACTGCTTCTTGTTCTTCGGAACCCAGATGGACAGCCGGTCGGCATACCACGCCGTCGCCCACGGAATGTCGGTGACGATCACTTCGTTTTCCTTCAGGGCGGCGGTCAGTGAACCGATGGACCGGGGAATGTAGTAAGGGTGGTAGCATTTGGCCTGGCGGGGGAGCTGGGCGGTGTAGAGCAGGTTCATGGGCATGCCCAACATGAACGGCAGGGCGCTGACCAGAATGGCAAGCACAAAGTGTCCGTTGCGCACAATGGTCTGGTGCATGGGCAGGTTGAGCCGGTTCCAGAGCACGGAAAGCAAGGCCAGTCCGTAAGCGGTGAACAGCGGAATGAACAGGACGTGCAGGTTGTTGGAGTCCGTGGCGGCATTCAGCTCCACCACGTCGTTGGTGTTGAGCGAAGAGAACGGCTTGATGCCGAAGAGCGACATGCCGATGGTTCCGAAGACCCACATGGCCAGCACGCACCACCGGAAATCCGCGATTTCCTTGCGCCGGAACGGGTGGAGCAGGCTGAGGAAGAACAGCGGGGCCACCACAATGCTGCCGAGGTAGCCGTAAAGGCTGGTGAGCTGGCCGAGGAAGTTGATGATGATCTTTCTGCCGAGACCGTCGAATGTCAGGATGCCGGAGCGCTGCTCGAAGTCGCGCAGCAGTTGGTTTTCACTGCCGACAGCCAGGCCGGAATAAAACGCATAGCGTCCGGCACCGAGAATGTCGCCGGTATTTCGGTAATTGTGAAACGCCCAGAACAGGCAGACCAGGCCGAAAATGGCGACCAGAAGCGCGGTCTGGATGCCTTTGGGCTTGAAGTAAAATGCGGAAAAAACCGCCAAACCCAGAAACAGCCACACCGCCAGCCAGTGACTGAGCGCAAGCAGGGCGAAGAACCCGGCGGCAAGACAAATCCAAACGTAGATGGGGCGGCCCTGCTGCTGGTTTTCCACGGCCTTGTAGAGGAAGTAGGTGGCGAAGGAAAACAAAAACAGCATGAGCATCTGCGGAAGCCCGCTTTGCGCGTAACGCCACAGCAGCTGGCAGAGAAGCATCAGAAAGGCCGTCACGCCCGCAATGCGGGTGTCGAAAATCCGCGACACCAGCAGGTAGGTGACGCCGATGGAGCTGAGCAGCAGCACCATGGCCATGCCCGCGATCAGGATGTCCGGCGTGTAGATCACGCCTTTCTGCTCCCACTTCCAGAGGTCGGGGTTGATGCTCAGGATCATGGAGTTGAGCATCGGGTTGAGCGGGGCATGGTAGGTTTCCGGAACCTGGGAAAATTTCACCGTCTTGCCCTCGCCCTCCTCCTCGGCCAGGTGTTCGTTGATCTGTGCCAGGCGCACCGGAATGATGCTTTTGGTCATGTATTTTTCCCCGCGGGCGATCTGGCGCCCTACGGTGGCCTGCTCCATCCCGATGGGGTGGGAGAGTCCTTTGAAATCATAGGCCAGATAATAAAGAGTCAGCAGCACCAGCACGAGCAGAAACAGGGCGCGCCGGATCATCATGCCGGCATCAAGTTCCTTGGGCAGCGGGTTGATTTCAGTGGTAGTGGCCATGTGAATGTGGAAGCGGAAGCGGAGAATCTCAGCCGGGAGAGGATTGCAGAAAATGCCGCCGCTGGCTGGGGTGGGGTTTGAAGTTGGAGAATGGGAAAGTGCGACTATGCACGCGATCCCCAAGGGCGCAATGGGCTTCCCGTAGCTTCTTTCACGCGATGCCCCGGCTAGCATGGGGCGGAGAAAGTAATGCTGGACCAGCAGGTGGCAACCCGGTTATCGTTGTTCGGCCGTCCACAATGCGGACCAGCCCTGGTGGGCAAACCCGGAAGGGGTCATGGACAGTGGATCCCCGGGGTTGTAACCAGGTCCGGCCGGCAGAAAACGCTTCCATGACTGAGGACTTCTGGCGCAAAATCGACCGGTTTTTGAAGGCTCGCACCCTCATACCCGTGCTGGGTGCCGGGGCGGTGACCTTTGGCGAGGAGGATGCGCTGTTGCGCCCCTGGATGGTGGCGAAGGTGGCGGATGCCCTCGGGATCACCGGCGCTTTCACAAGCCTGCATGCGGTGGTCTGTGCCCATCTCAGAGCGCAGGGCAGCGTCGAGGATGTGTGCCTCGCCGTGGACGAGGTGCTGGATGCTTCCAATCTGCAGCCGGGCCGGCTGTTGCTGGAGCTGGCTGCGGTTTCGCAATGCCGCCTGTTTTTCACTCTGGCGTTCGATCCGCTGCTGGAGCGGGCGCTCAACGTGACCCGGGGCGCGGGCCGCCCGGTGGTGAAGATCTGGAATTTTTCACTGGACCGTCCGGCGGAGGATCTGCCTGCCACCTCCGGAACCGTGCTGGGGTATCTGTTTGGAAAGGCGTCGCCGAATCCGGGTTTTCACCTGTGGGATGCGGATGCCGTGGAATTCGTCTATCAACTGCAGCGCCAGCTTCCGGCGCTCAATCACCTGGGCAGGTGCCTGGCGGAAAACAACCTGCTCATCATCGGCGCGCAACTGTCGGACTGGATGGTGCGGTTTCTTTTCCGGGCCATTCGCCAGCGGCCCCTGACCGAAGGTGCAGGGCGGAATCTGCTGCTGGCGGATGCCGCTCCGCCCAGCCTGGAGGATGCGGTCATCTTTTACGACAGTCTGAAACGGGGCATCGAAGTCCTTCCGGTGTCGCCGGTGGCATTTGCCCATGAATTTTGCCGCCGTGCTGCGGCGCTGGAACCGCCACTGACGGCCGGAATGGTTCCGGGGACAAATCTGCACATTCCCCTGATGGAACCGGTGGTTCCAGACGGGTCCGTCTTCATCAGCTACGCCCATTCCGATGCGGCTCCGGTCTTCCGGCTGGTGGAGAAACTGCGCGCGGCCGGGTGTGTGGTCTGGCTGGATGATGAACGGCTCACTTGCGGGGACAATTTTGAAAACAACCTCGAGGATGCAGTGCGCAGGCACTGTGGATTCTTTGTGTCCGCCATTTCCCTCACCACGGAAAGCCGCAACGAGGCCTATTTTCACAAGGAACGCCGCTGGGCTGCGGAACGGTTTGCCTCGATGCCGGAGGACCGCCCGTTTTACTTTCCCGTGGTCATTGACGCCGGGGTGACGTTTCCGCTCCGCCACGAACCCCGGGCGTTTGCGAAGATCGATGCGGAAAGAGCCCCCGGAGGCGAATGCAGCCAGGCTTTCGTGGAAAGACTCGCCAACCTGCAGCGCCGACTGCTGACAAAACCATGAGCCAGACGCCCCTATCCGTTTCCGGCGCGGCGCCCCTGGTGACGCCGGAATGCCCGTGGCTTGGGCTCGCAGCCTTTACTGCGGAATGCCGCGACTATTTCTACGGGCGCGATGCGGAGATTCGGGAACTGGCCGACCGGGCGAAACGGGCGGCGCTGACGGTGCTGTACGGAGTGTCCGGCTACGGAAAATCTTCCCTGCTGGGCGCGGGGCTGATTCCCGAATTGCGCGATGCCGGCCATCCCGTGGTCTTCCTGCGCCGTTGTTATGATGACCTGCCAGAACGCCCTTTGACCGGGGACATTCTCGCGGATGTGGTCCGGGAAATTCCCGGAACGGTGCTGCCGGGAGGCGCGGGAGCAGCATCCGAACCGGCAGGGGACGCTGCGCCGCAGGCGGTCTCGCTCTGGGAGTTTTTCCATGACCGCCGTCAGCCCTGGTGCGACCGCACGCTGGAGGAGGAGGATTCGGCGTTCCGGTTTCCCGTGCTGGTGCTGGACCAGTTTGAGGAGATTTTTGTCAAGGGGGAGGACTGTTCCACCGGCCATCCCGTCAACGATGGGCGGGCCAGGGAGCATGCCCGCATTTTCCTAACGGAACTTGCCGACCTAGTGGAAAACCGCCCGCCTGCCGCCCTGCGCCAGCGGCTGGAAAAGGGAAACGCTGAGGAAAAGCGCGCCTTGCTGCGGCGTTTCGATTTCCAGTCCCGGCCGGTGCGCATGGTGGTGGCGCTGCGGGAGGATTATCTGGGCCGCCTGGAGCGCTGGCGGCGGACCATGCCCGGAATGATGGAACACCGGATCGAACTGCGGCTGCTTTCCGGTCCGCAGGCGTTCCGGGCGGTTTTCGAACCCGGCACCAAACGCCCCGGACTGCCGCCCATCATCGCTCCGGACATCGCTGCTTCCATTGTCAGGGCGGCAGCCGGTGCGGATCCGGAATGTCCGCTGGAGGAAATCAAGGCCGTTCCGCCCATCCTCAGCCTGCTGTGCGAGCGGCTCAACGCACGGCGTTTCGGCCCGGAGCCCCGCACCGGAGAGCCGCAGGTCTCCATTTCATCCGCCGATTTCGCTCCGGGCGAGGCATCCCGCATTCTGGCGGATTTCTATGCGGAGAAAACCCGGCGTCATCCCCGGGCGCTTTGTGAGTTTCTGGAAGATGCACTGGCTTCCGAATCCGGACTGCGTGAGACGGTGACGCTGGATTCCGCGCTCTCCACGCTGGGTTCCGCGGCGGATGTCAGGACCCGGCTCCAGGCGCTGGTGGAGGATCGCATCCTGCTCATTGAGGAGCGCAATGGCATCGCCCGCCTGGAATTCAGTCATGACACCCTGGCCCGTCTCGCCGTGGTGCGCCGTTCGGAACGCCATCTCCGCCGCCGCCGCCGCCGCGCCCTGGCGTGGACTTCAGCGGCGCTGGCGGTTGCGGGGATTTCCCTTGCGCTCATGTTCTGGGCGCTGCGCGAGCGGAGGCGCGCCATCACGCAGACCGCCGTGGCCGATGCCGAGCGCACCCGGGCCCGCCAGCAACTCCAGGAAGCCAGCCGATCCGACGTGGCCGCCGCCCAGGCCAGAATGGATGAGGGCAAATGGCAGGAAGCCTGCGCGTATCTCGGCCGGGCCGTCCGTTATGATCCGGACAACCAGGAAGCGCAGGACACCCTCTGGATGGCGATCCGTTACGGCAGGCCGGATGCCAGCACGCTGCTCCTGCGTTCCCTTCCGCCCGTCAACGGCCTGCGCAGCGCCGCCTACAGTCCGGACGGCTCGCTGGTGCTAACTATTGGCGATGACGACACGGCAAGGCTGTGGAATGCGGAAACGGGGAAACCCGTTGCCGAACCGATGCGGCACGCAGGTCCCGGAGGCATTTCCCGGTTCGGACTCATCCCGCGCAATGGTTTCCCAAAAACGCCGTCGCTGCTGACGGGAAAAACGCCTGCTTCCCTGCTGGATCCGCTTCCAGAAAATCCTTTTCTTGCGCGAGTTCAGAGTGCCATCAAGCCCCCGCTGAAGGCCGGTTTCAGCCCTGACGGTTCCCGGATTGTCACTTTCGGGACGGACCACGCCGCCATGGTGTGGGATGCGCAAACCGGGCGTCAGGCCGGTCCGCCGCTCGCCCATCAGGATAAGGTCGAAATGGCTGTCTTCAATGCGGATCGGAGCAGGGTGGCTACGGCAAGTTCCGACAAAACGGCACGGATCTGGGACCTCGCGACGGGCAAACCCGAGGGATTCGGGCTGCCCCACGCATCAGCGGTTCACTTGGTTGCGTTCAGCCCGGACGGCACCCGCGTGGCCACGGCAGCCGCGGACAATGCGGCCCGGATCTGGAATGCCGCGCAGGGGAGCCTGGTGGCGACAGTGCAGCATCGCAGCCGGATCACTGCGGTCAGTTTCAGTCCTGACAATTCCCGGCTGCTGACGGCGAGCTGGGATGGGGCCGCACAGGTCTGGGATGCCGCCAGCGGCCAGCCGGCCGGCACGCCCATGAGCCACGGGGCCTCCTTCGTGGACTTCGCCCGCTTCAGCCCTGAGGGGACACGCGTCGTCACCACTGACTGGAATCATGCCGCTCACCTCTGGGATGCGGCCACTGGAACGTCCATCGGAAGCGCCATGGAACATGCCGGGAGCATTCTTTCCGTCTGTTTCAGTGCAGATGGCACGCGGGTGCTCACCGCCAGCGCGGACCGGAAGGCGCAAATCTGGGATGCTTCCACCGGGAAGCCGCTCGGGCCTCCCTTCCGGCATCGAGCCAGTGTCTGGAGCGCGGCGTTCAGCCCTGACGGAACCAAGGTGCTGACGGCGGAGGCTGGCGGAACCGCGCACCTCTGGCAGGCTGGATGGGGGCAGTCTTCCGGGTTGTCGCTGGCGCATCGGAAGCGGGTGCGCAGTGCGGACCTCAGTCCGGACGGAATGCGCATGGTCACTGCCTGTGACGATGGGGCGGCGCGGGTTTGGCGGGTGCTGGAAGCGGCCCAGCCGGAATTTGTCCTGAAGCATGAGAGTTTTGTGACGGATGCCGAATTCAGCCCGGACGGCGCGCGCATCCTCACGGCGAGCTGGGATCAAACCGCCCGGCAATGGAGCGCCAGGGACGGGCAGCCATTGGGTGCGCCACTAAAGCATGACAGCCATGTCGAGTTTGCCCGCTACAGTCCCGACGGCAGGCGCATCCTAACAGGCACCCTGAAAAGCCAGTTTTCCAAAGAGGGGGATGTGACGCTGCTGTGGGATGCGGAATCAGGATCGAATATTGCCCGGTTTCCGAATGGATCCAGCCTGCTCGGAGGCGCTTCGCTGACGGTCGGCGATTTCAGTCCGGATGGCGGACGGTTTCTCAGCGGCGATTCGGATGGAATTGTCAGGGTGTGGAATGGAGCGGGAAACCTGCCGGCTGGTCCTGTCATTCGGCACAAGGACCGCATTTTCGGCGCCCGGTTCAGCGGGGACGGCTCGCGCATTTTCACGGCAGGCGGCGGGGATGCGGTCGTCCGCATCTGGAATGCCGTCACCGGGGAGACAGTGGGAGGGCTGGAAAATGGCGGAGTCGCCTCCTGGCTTCAGTGCAGCAGGGACCGCAGCCGCCTGCTCACGGTTTCCTCGTCCGGTGTCCGGTTTTGGGACGTGCAATCGCAGCGGGGGGTCGGCATCCCGATTTGTCAGGATGCAGGGATTGAAAAGGCCGGCTTCAGTCCGGACGGCTCGTTTCTGGTGACTGCCGGCGGCGATTTCACCGCGCGCATCTGGCGGCTCACCAGTGGGGAGACGCTGGATGGTTCCCTTGCCGGCAAACTGGTCGCTGCCTGTGCCGGGGCGAAGATGGATCGGGAAACGGCGGCCCTGCGGGTGCTCCCGGCGGAGGAACGCGCGCGTCTGCTGCAACTCCTGGTTTCGTCACTTGCTGGGAAACCGCAGTGGCAGGCGGCGGTGGCGGCATTGATTCCTGGAGAGCCAACTACACGCCTGGTTTTTCCGCCTGCTTCCGTCACGCAGCGGGATGCCGCCACCAACCTCATCAGCACCCTGAATCCCGCCGCCATTCGGGAAGCGCTGCTTTTGGATCCGGCCCATCCGCTGCTCCCCTTTGCCTGCGCGCATATCGAGACGGCGGATCCCGTTCTGGCCGGGCGCAATCCCAAACGCGCTGTCTGGCTGATCGCCCGCGGCCGCCAGCAGCTTCCCCCTGCCGTTTCCGCTCCAGATCTCCGTCTCGCGGCACAACTGGTGGCCGAAGTCGCGAAAACAGTGCCCGAGCAGAAAGCGGCCGCGCTCGACCTGCTCGACCGTGCGGCCGCTCTCTCGGCAGAGGATGAGTCTTCCGCAAAACTTCGCGTGCAGTTGGCGAGTCCACAGCCATGAAACCGCTGCTTTCCTGCGAAGGGGAGGTGCGTGTGTCGGCGGCCCTTGGTGCATCTGCGGCGTGCTCCCTTTTTGCGGCAATGCGGTTGCCATTTTCCCGAGAATTCCAACTGGAAATGTCTGCGGGATGCGGGCATGGTATTCCCAAATGCGCCTGATTCTCAAGTCCCTTCTGCTTTCCCTCGCCAGCCTGGCCGGCGTGGCGGGTGTGGCGCGAGGGCAGACCGGAGCGGATGGCACCTTGCTGCGGGTGCAGATTTCCGCCGCGGCGGCTGAAGCCCGGCCCGGGAATCGTCCGGCGGTTGCGCAAACACTGCAGATGCTGTTGAAGGAGGCGGAAAAAGCGCACGATGACCGCGCCACGGCCGAAGCGCAACTGGCCCTGGCCAGAATCGTGCTGGAAGCGGATTATGAATCCGGCGAGGTGGTGGCGGTGGAGCCGATGCCCCTGCTGGAAAGCGCATTGGAAAAGTGCAGCGCGTTCGGATGGAAGACGCTGCGCATGGAGGCCCTGGAGCTGCACGCCCAGTGTCTCGGGGAAATTGACGAACCGGTTTCCGCCTGCCGGGAATTGGAATTGGCGGCCAGTCTGGGGTTGGATTTGGGGCTGGTCGATGCAGCGGTGGACTCCCTGCTGCAGGCCGGGCGGGTGTATGCGAACCTCGGCCACGCCGTGCGGGTGCGGCAGATTTGGACGCTTCTCCAGTTGGTGCGCCGGCAGCGTCACGGCCAGTATTCCACGGAAACGGCAGCCCGGATCGACCGGGCGGCGGTGCAGTTTGATGACGTTTTGGCCCTGACTCCCGCTCCGCAGTCGGTGCCTGAGCCAGGAGTGCTGCTGCAGCCGCTGCGCAGCGCGGTGGTCGTGGCCAACAGCGAAGCGGAGGACGGACGGACGCGCTTTCTGCTCATCAACCAAAGTGCTTTTTCCACCGAAGGAGATCTTTCGATTCTGGCGGACAAGGCCGGGGTGAAATCGTGGCAGGCCGGTCAGGCAGGTCATTTCGTGCACCTGGACCCCGCCGCGAAAAAACAGGCGACCAACCGCCACCTGCGCCTGTTGCCCGGTCAGCAGCTCCGGATTTTTCTGGAACACCTGCCTTCCGGCCGGACGGAGTTCGCCGACAAGGTCGCCCTGACCTGGACGGATGCGGACGGCGCCCGGCAGGCGGACTGCGAATTTCGTTTCGATGCCGCCGCTTCCGGGCGCAGCCAGGTGATCAATGGCAGCATCGTCCGCGGCCAGGCGGCCTGGCCCGCTCCGCTCTACCATGAACTGTTTTTCCGCGGCAACGGCAGTGTGGTGGAAAACTTCCTCGCCCGTACCTCGGTGCCATGCCGGCTGGAAATGTATCGCGAGGCCACCGGGGAATTGGTGGCGGTCGATGCCCAGGGGGACGGCGTCTTCACCGGACCGGGAGACCACATTGCCCCGGGGCATGATCGCGATGCGGAAGGCCGGCCGGACCTCATCCTGACCGGGCTGACCTCCGGGAGTCTGGAAATCTTTGCTCTGCCGCTGCAGGGAGACGCACAATCCGCCGCGCTCACCATCCAACTGGCGGACTATTCCGCATCTCCGCCCCGCTGGCGCGAGGACGCCACCGATTCGGTGGTCGCTCCCTGATCGTTTGCCGCGGCGTTCGATTCCAATGCGCAAACGGCCAGCGGTGACGGCCCATGGCCCGCCCGGTCAGTCCTGCTGGCAGAGCGGCAGTGTGACGCGGAAGCAGCTTCCGCCACCCTCGCGGCGCTCGCAGCAGATGTCTCCGTGGTGGGCCCGGACCAACTGGCGGGCCAGGCTCAGGCCGAGTCCGGTGCCGGGAATGCCGCTGGCCAGCGAGTCGTGGGCGCGGAAAAATTTTTCGAAAATTTTCCGTTCCTTTCCGCGAGGCACGCCTGGGCCGCGATCACAGACACCGAGCGAAACCTCCGTCTGCTTCGGATCGATGGTCAGGGAAACGTCGATTTCCCGTCCGCTGCCGCTGTATTTTTCCGCATTGGAAAGCAGGTTGAGCAGCACCTGGGCCAGGCGGTCGCGGTCTCCCCGCACCGGCACCGGATCCGCCGGGGGGGAGTAGCGCAGGGTGAACCCCACGCTTTCCAGATGCGGGCGGTAATGGTCCAGGGTGTCCGCCACCACCTGGCGGAGGTCCATTTTTTCCAGGCGCAGCGGCGTCTGGCCGCGCTCCAGCCGGGCAAAATCGAGCACGGAATTGATGAGGCGTGTCAGGCGTCCGGCTTCCTCGGAAATGACGCCGGCGTATTTTCGGGTCTTGTCCGGCGAGGGATCGACGGAGGGTTCCGCCAGCAGGTCGGAAAACATCCGGATGCTGGTGAGCGGCGTGCGCAACTCGTGGCTGACGCTGCTGACAAAGTCCGCCTTTTGGCGCGCCTCCTCCAGTCGGCGGCGGGACTCCCGCCAGATGAGCACGGCTCCGGTGAGCGCCGCCGCCGTCACTGCCAGCACCAGCAGGCCCAGTTTCCATGCGGCGGCCCGGGCGGCTCGGCTCACCGTTCCGGGATCCAGCAGATAGGCGGCAATTTCCCAGTGGGGCAGCGCCCGGCCAGCCTCGGTGCTCACGTAGGGTCTGGACCACGGGGCATCGAATGCCGGGTGTGATTTCGCCACCGGCTGTCCCTGGTGGTTGAGCAGGGCGATGCAGAACTCCCCGCGGTTCAGAGCATCTGCCTGCAGAAACTGCGCCAGCAGCGGAGCCAGTTTTGTCAGGGACAGCTCCACGCCGAAAAGGTGCTCCGGAGCGGAAGCCGGCCGGCACCACAGCAGCAGATGCAGTGCGCCGTCTGGGGCAAAGCGGGAGACAATTCCGGATTTTTCGCCGGTCCAGAGGTCGGCGACGCGCAGTTCCTTTGGGGTGAGGGTGGTCAGGCGGGCTGCGAGTTCCCGCTGGCGTGGACTGGGATTCTGCGGCGAGACCTGGCGGAATTCCAGCGGTGTTCCTTCCAGGGAAGGCGCGTCCGGCCTGCCCGGAGGCTCTGCCGCCAAACCAGCAGCCGGACCGTTCCTTTCCCGCTGCGCCTCCGCTTCCATGACGGGCGGAGGAGCGGCAGAGGGCTTCGCCCTCACGCGTTCCTGCTTTCGGTCTTCCACCGCCGCATCGGTGCGGTTTGCATTTTCCTCCAGACGGTCGTCCATCGAGGATTTTGCCAGATCCGCGGAAGCTTTTTCTCCCGGCTGGCGGGATTCGGCCCCACTTCCGAGTGATGCCTTGTCCTTTCTCTCCATCGTCCGCCCCATCCATTGATCGGCCAGGGCGTGTGTTGCTTTCGGTTTTTCCGGCGACTTTTCCGCATGGGCCGACGTTGCGGGAGGGGGCGGTGGAGGTGCGACCCCGCGCCGGGCTGGTTCAGGCTGGTCCTTTGCGGCTTCCGGCGCGGGCATTTCCGCGGGGTGAGCCCCGTCGGAACGGGCAGTCGCCACGGCGCTTTCCGCCCTCGCGGCTCCGGCTGGAGCCGGCGGCGCGGCAGCGTATGTGGCAGCCGGTGGCTCCGGACGTTTGCTGTTCTGTCCGCCTCCGGCATCCGTCGCCAATTCCGCAGCCAGCCCGGGCGGCATGACTGACGCGCCCTCGCTGGCTGACTGCCGCCTGGATGGTGCTGTCGCGGCGACATTCGGCTGCGGGGCGTCCATGGCAACGCTGGCCGGTGCCGCCAATGGAGCCTTGGAGGCAGGGGCCGCCGTCACCTGGGCCGCCGGCGGCTCCCGGAGTGGCGGTTGCCTCACAACGGCCAAGGCGGCATTGTCCACTTCTGCATTCAATAGTTCGGAGAACGGCGTGGCAAAGGCCATGATCCCGCCCCGGCCATCAAAAAATCCAGCATTCTCCCTGAGAAAACGGGCGGACCGGTCATCGGTGCCGGTTGGGCTGACGAGCACATCCGGTGCCTGCAGAGCGAATCCCACCTCCGCCCGATCCCAGTGGGGGCGGACCAGGCCATCGAAGTCCGCCGCCGCCTGTTCGGCGGATTTTTCCCGCAAGAGCTGCTCGACCTGCAATTCCAGTCCGCGCAGTTCGCCGGTCATGAAAGCGTTGATGTGGGCGGCCGCGGCATCGGTCTGCTGCTGGGCGATTTCCACCCGCTGGCGCTCAAAGGCCGCTTCTTCCTCTTTCATCGTCCGCAGGGTCATCCATGCCAGCACCCCGCAGGGGCCCAGCACCGTGAGGACAAAATACACAGCCGCCTTTTTCATGGAGTCACCGCACCATCGTCGCATCCCCGGTCGCAGTTGTCATGGGACCGTCACAAATTTGTAAAATCCGTGTAAAACCAGCCCGGCTCCTCTGAGACGGGGGAGATGTGCCGGAATTGTCAGGGAGTGCCGAATGCCGATGCGTTCAAGTCCCGGCGGATTTCGCTGCGGCGCCGCGCCGCGGGCTGCCGCCTGCTTTTGGTTTGCGGGGCGGAAAGTCCCATTCGAAGACCACCTTGTTGTTTACGTTGAGGACCAGCGAGGCGCTGAACGGGCGGCCCTTTTTGGAAATGAATTTGTCAATGACATCGGTGCGCCCTTCCTGAAAGAACTTGAGCGCCTGTTCCTTGGAAATGGGAAACCGGCACAGCTCCCGCGAGAGCCGGGCTTTGGGTTTGCAGGTTTTGTTGCCTTTGATGACGTTTTCGCACGCGTAGGCGGCATCGGTGATGTAAATGTTCGCCGTCACGCCCTTGGACGCACAGACCGGACACGGGCAGAGAATGTTGGCCGGATCTTTGAGGATTTCCAGATCCTCTTCCGGAGTGGAGACACCGTCCCCCTGCTGAAAGACAAACCCGACCTTGCGGTCCTGATCCAGCTTCAAAGCGGCGGTGAAATCCTTGCCGAATCGGTTACGGAATCCCTCCAGCGGACCCACTTGGCCGGTGGTGAGCAGTTCCCCGGCTTCCTCTGCGGTCAATTGTCTGCCGGCCAGGGTTTTGTATGTGGACCAGCCGCATTCCGGATCCTTGCATTTGAACGCATTGTCGGTCTGCCGCAGCGGCTTGCCCCCGCAGACCGGACAACTGACCTGCAAATCCGGATAGTCCATGGTCCGGACGGTGTCGGCATGACGCCGCGCCTTTTCCACGACATCGGCGGCGTATTGTTTAATCTGGCTCATGAAGGTCCGGCGGTCCAGACGACCATGCTCCATCTGCTTGAGTTTGAATTCCCATTCGCCCGTCATTTGCGGGCTGGTGAGCGTCTCAATGCCGATCTGCTGCAGCTGCTCCACCAGGGCGATTCCCTTGTTGGTGGCGACCAGGTCCTTTTGGTCCCGCACGATGTAACCGTCGTAAATCAGCCCCTCGATGATGGCGGCCCGCGTGGCTGGCGTGCCCAGACCACGCTCACTCATTGCCTCGGCCAGTTCCTCGTCGTCGATGAGTTTTCCGGCTCCTTCCATGGCGGAAAGCAGTGTGGCTTCCGTGTAGTGGGGCGGCGGTTTGGTCTGGTTTTCCGTGACTTCGATTTTTTGATTCCGCGCCTGCTCGCCCTCCGCTGCGGGCACGATGGAATCCTCATTTTCCGAGGCTGCTTTCCCATACACCTCCAGCCAGCCGGGCACTTTCATGACCTTGCCCTCCGTCCTGAAAGCATCCTGCCCGATGCGGGTGATGCGCGTGGTCACCTCGAATTCGGCAGCGGGATAAAACACCGCCACAAACCGGCGGGCCACCATGTCAAAGAGTTTCGCCTCTTCCGGTTTGAGGGACTTGGGGACTACCCCGGTGGGAATGATCGCAAAGTGGTCGCTGACCCTGGCATTGTCGAAAATGCGCTTGTTGAGCCGCACAAGGTTCTGCTCCAGCGCCTTTTTGGCGAACTTGGGCAGCCCATCCGGAAATGCCTCGCCCGAGGAAACCGGCAGGCCGCCAAAGGTCCGCATCACTCCCTGCACGGTGTCCAGGTAGTCCTCGGGCAGATGGCGGGAGTCGGTCCGGGGATAGGTCAGGGCCTTGTGGCCTTCATAAAGCGACTGGGCGATCTGGAGCGTGCGCCGGGCGGAAAAGCCAAAGCGGTTGGAGGCTTCGCGCTGCAGACTGGTCAGGTCATAGAGCAACGGAGGAGCCTGGCGGGCGGGTTTTTTGGTTTCCTCGATGATGCCGGGCTTTCCCTCGCACCGGGCCTGGATGGCCTCCGCCAGCGCCTTGTCCCAGAGTCGTTCCGCCCGGGAATGGTCGTCGCCGTTTCGCTCGTCCCGGCGGAAGGATTGGTCAAACCACCGTCCGCGGTACTGCCCAGCCGCCACCGCGAAGTCGCCAAACACTTCCCAGTAGGTCCGGGAGACAAAGGCGGAGATTTCCTTTTCCCGCTGCACCAGAATGGTGAGCGTTGGCGTCTGCACCCGGCCTACCGGCGTTTTGAGGAAGCCGCCGTTGCGCGAATTGAAGGCGGTCATCGCCCGGGTGCCGTTGATGCCCACCAACCAGTCGCTCTCGCTGCGGCAAACCGCCGCATCCGCCAGCGGATGCATGGCCTCATCCTCCCGGAGGTGGTGGAAAGCATCCTGGATGGACTGTGCGGTCATCGACTGCATCCACAGACGCTGCAGCGGCTTGTTGATTCCGGAATCCTGAATGATGTAGCGGAAAATCAACTCGCCCTCCCGCCCGGCGTCACAGGCGTTGATGATGAGGTTCACGTCGGAACGCTTGAGGAGTTTTTTCAGCAGCTTGAGCCGGGCTTCGGCTTTTTCGATGGGCTGGAGGTCAAAGCTTTTTGGCAGAATGGGCAGATGCTCAAATTTCCACTGCAGCTTCTTTCCGTCCGGAGACATCGGCATCATCAGCTCCAGCAGATGCCCGATGGCAGAGGAAATGATGTGGGAGTCATTTTCGAGATACTCCTTGTGGTTTTCAAACTTCGACATGCCGGGCATCCGGCCCAGGACTCGGGCCAGTTCGGTCATGACGGAAGGTTTTTCAGCGATGATGAGGGTTTTGGACATGCGGCGCTTTCTGGAAAATTGGGGGGTGGGAACAGGGGGCGGCAATGTGGGGGGAGGTTTTGAGAAATTCAAGCAGCGGAATTCTTTAGGTGTTTCCATTAGGGAAATTCACTTGTCCGGCGGGGGTGGGATTCGGTAGAATCAGGTAGCATCACCACACTCCCGCTTCCCTTTTTGCCTCCACCATGACCCCCCCCACCGGTTTTCTCTCCGTTCTCCGCGCCTCCCTCCTGCTGCCGCTGCTGCTGCCCTTGACGACACTGGGTGCGCCGGTCGCGGTCAATGACAGCTACACCACCAACGAAGACGCCGCATTCTCCCCGGGTGGCGCGGGTCAGAACTTGATTTCTGGAACCTTCGACGCGGGGGGGATGGATGTGACCGCCGGCACCTGGCAGTATCTGGACAAGCTCGGCAATCACCTCGCCACTCCTCCCGGCACCGGGGCCTATCCCGTGGACGGGGAGGGGTTTTCCTGGAAGGACCTGGGGTTCGACGTTCCGACCTCCACGGTGGGCCCCTGGGGCACCGGGACGATGGGGGCCGGCGGCGGCATACAAGGCGGCACGGTGGATGGCATTTCCACCACCCCTGTGCTCACGGGCATGACCGGCGGACCGGGCGGCCAGTATTTGGTTACCACCTATCTGTTCCGGAAAGTCTTCACCCTGACGGCAGCACAGGCAGCCATTGCCGACTGGGACTGCTCCGTGCTGATGGATGACGGGGCGATCATTTACATCAATGGCCAGCAGGTGGGGCAGGTCGGCATGGGAGCCGGAGAGACCTACAACCCGGACGGGTCCTCCACCCCGATCACCGCCAACACCGCCACCACCCTCAATTCCAATGAATCGACTCCCACCCTGCTAACATTGAATCTGGCAGGGAAGCTCAACGCCGGAAACAATGTCATCGCGGTGGAGGTGCATCAGTTGAACAACTCAGCTTCCTCCACGGGCTTCTCCAGTAGCGATGTGGGGTTGAATCTTACGCTGATCCCGACGCAGACTGCGAATGCCACGGATGGCTTCACCGCAGTGAAAGACTGCTTTTTTGGCACCAACCGACCGGATAATGAAACGCTCACCCTGGATCCCACCGGCGGGTTCAACGGAACCGGGGCGCTGAAAGCCCGGATGGGAAATGTTCCTGGCGGGGGAAACACTGAGAGCGCAGTTTCCGCCGGATGGCGCAGGCAGTTCACCCTTGCCGCCCCGGCTACGGTGACCGTTTCCTTTCGCCACCGCATGCTATGTCTGGAAGACTATGATACCAACGAGTACTGTGAAGTGATCTGCGATGTCAACGGCAGCCAGTATGGCACGACCACCGCTCCCAGCACGCACAATGCCGTGGCCTTCCGCATCGGCGACGGCAACGGCGGCTCGACCATGGATACCGGCTGGGAACAATCCAGCTTTGACATCGCCCTGCCCGCGGGCACCCACACGCTGACCCTGGGCGGCTACGCCAACCGAGGGACCCAGGGTTTCAGCGGCAAGGAGCGGTTCGATGTGTGGTTGGATGACGTGAGCATCAGCGTTCCTTCCACCGGTGATGGGGTGCTGGCCAACGATACCGGAACCGCTCCAGTCACTGCGGTGAAGGACACGGACCCTGCACACGGATCCCTCACCTTCAACGCCGACGGCACCTTTACCTACACCCCGCAGTCCAATTACAACGGCAGCGATGCCTTCACCTATCACGCGCATGACAGCACGGGCGATTCCGCTCCGGCCACGGTGAACATTACCATCACCGCCGTGAATGACGCTCCGGTGGCGGTGAATGACGGCCCCTACGCTGGAACGGAGGACACCACCCTCAATGTCACCGCGGCACAGGGACTGCTGGCCAATGATTCCGATGTGGAAAACAGCCCGCTCACCGCATCGCTGGTCACGCAATCGACCAGCGGCACGGCCACCGTGCAAGCCGACGGCTCCTTCAGCTTCGCGCCCGCCGCGAACTTTTCCGGCACCACCACGTTCACCTATCGGGTCAGCGACGGCACCCTGTTTTCGAACGATGCCACGGTGACGATCAATCTGGCCAACACGCCGGACGACCCTGTGGCCGTCAACGACACTTATGTTGCGCTGAAGAACACCCCGCTGGTCGTCACTGCCGTCACCGCCTCGACCACCACGGAGGATGCCATTCCGCTGAAAGCCGCGGACTGGCACTACTACAACTCGTTGGTCCTCGCCAACCGCAACCTGGGCACAGCCTGGCGGGGCACGAGCTACGCCGAAAACGCCGACTGGAAGGTGGGTCCGGCGGAACTCGGTTATGGCGACGGTGACGAAGCCACGGTGATCGAGGACAACGGCACCGCCGGTTTCAACTCCGGGGACGCGGACAAGTTCGCCACCTACTATTTCCGCAGGCAATTCGAGATCGCCAACAAGGCCCTGATCAGCGCGGTGGAACTCAGAATCATCCATGACGACGCCGCCGTGGTCTTCATCAATGGCACCGAAGTCACCCGCACCAGCAACCTGCCATCCTCCGCCACCATGCCGGATCTGGCATGGGACTACTTCCAAAGCGGTTCCTTCTCTGAAAATCTGGTGGAGACCTGGCCGCTGTCCGTCAGTGCCATTGAGGATGGGACCAATCTGGTCGCCGCGGAGGTCCATCAAACCAATGCCAGCAGTTCCGATGTGAGCTTCGACTTGAGATTGCGCCTGACCCGTGTTGTCCAGGGCGGGGTGTTGTCGAATGATTCCGATCCGGATGCCGGTTCCAGCATCACGGTGGATTCCTTTGGACAGCCGGGTCATGGTTCGGTCACGGTGAATGCGGATGGCACCTTTACCTACACGCCCGCGAACGGATACGTGGGGGCCGACAGTTTCACCTACGTGGTCAAGGACGAAACCGGACGCACCGCCAGCGGCACCGCCAGCATCACCATCACCACCGGCCCCAACGTCGCTCCCGTCGCCAATGCCGACACCTATGCGGCGACCGAGGACCAGGTGCTGAACGTGGCTGCGGGCAGCGGGGTCCTGGTCAATGACACGGATGCCGAAGGCGATCCCTTTACCGCCATGCTGGTCACGCCGCCGCAAAAAGGCGGGGTCGTCCTCAATGCGGACGGCTCCTTCACCTACACACCCAACGCCAACGCCAACGGGGCGGATTCCTTTGCCTATTCGGCCTTTGACGGGAAAAATTCCCCGCCTGCCACCGTCACCATCAACATTGCTCCGGTCAATGACCCGCCCGTGGCGGTCAATGACACCTATTTTGCCAACCCTTCCGAGACCATCAACCTCGCTGCTCCGGGGTTGCTGGGCAATGACACCGACATCGATACGGCTCCCGCAAATCTTTCTGCGGTCCTGAACTCCCCCGTGACCGGCGGCACCCTGAACCTCAACGCCAGCGGTGCCTTTTCCTACACCGCCCCGGCGGCTGCTGGAACCTACACGTTCACCTACCGAACCAATGATGGTAGCGCCACTTCCGCCGCGCCAGCCACGGTCACCCTGGTGGTCAATGGAACGCCCACCGCCGTTTCCGAGAGCTATGATCTGGTGGAGGACAATGTCCTGTCCATCTCCGCTGCGGGCGTCCTGGCCAATGACTCGGACCCGGAAAATCAGCCGCTCTCCGCGGTGCTGGTCGCGCCGCCCCTGAGCGGGGACCTGACGCTCAATGCAAACGGGTCGTTCACCTTTACCCCTGCACTCAATTTTGCCGGGGTCATCTCCTTCACCTACAAGGCGAGCGATGGCGTCCGTGAGTCGGCCCCGGCCACGGTCACCATCACCGTTTCCAACGTGCAGGACCCTCCGGTTGCTGCCGGCAACACCTACAGCACCACCATCGACACGCCGCTCATCATCGCCCCGCCAGGCATCCTGGCCAATGATTCGGACCCGGACACCGGCACCACGCTCACCCTCGCGCTGCTTTCCGATGTCACCCACGGCACGCTGGTCCTCGGAAGCGCAGGCGGATTCACCTACACCCCTGCCACCGGTTATCTGGGCGAGGACAGCTTCACCTACCGCGTCAGCGACGGACAGCTCAATTCCACCCCCGCCACGGTTAGCATCTCCGTGGTGCCGCCGGTCAGGAAAGTGAAGATCAATGAAATCATGTTTCGCCCGGCACCCTCCTTCCCGGAACCCGTCGCGGAGGAATGGATCGAACTGCGCAACACCGAAGGATTCCCAGCGGACATCAGCGGCTGGCAGCTCACCTCCGGCGTTTCGTTTACCTTTGCACCCGGCACGGTCATTCCATCCCAGGGCTATCTGGTGGTCTGCGCCAATCTCGCGGCCTTCCAGGCAAAAAATCCCTCCATCAGCAACGTCGTCGGACCATGGACGGGCAGGCTCTCCAACAACGGGGAGAAAATCGCACTCAGTGACACCACCGGCACTGAGGTGGACTACACCGAATACTGCACGCAGGGAGACTGGGGCGTGCGCTACCGTGAAACGACGTTCAACGGCTACGACTGGCAGAGTCTGGCTGACGGCGGCGGTCACACCCTAGAACTGCGCCAGGCCGCATTGAGCAGCTTGAACGGGCAAAACTGGGGGGATTCCTCCGCCGTTGGGGGCACTCCGGGGGTTCCGAACTCCCTGCTCAGCACGAATGTCGCCCCGCTGATTTCCAAGGTGAAACATGCGCCGGCCGTGCCGAAATCAACGGACTCCGTCACCATCTCCTGCGAACTGGAAGATGAGACGCCGCCGGGCCTGCTCACCTGCCTGCTTTTCTGGCGGGACGCCACCGCCACCAGCGGGCTGGGTTCATTCCAGGCCGTCCCCATGACCGGCGATGGCAGTGGAGACTTCTTCGCCACCCTGCCGCCCAAGGCCAATCTGGCCATTGTCGAATTCTACCTTTCCGTGAGCGATGGCGCCAACACGCGAACCTGGCCGCCGCCGGTGGGCAATGAAGGCCAGGTGGCCAACTGCCAGTATCAGGTGGCCAACGAGGTCATGAACAGCCAGGACGCCTATTACCGCATGGTGCTGACCGGACCGGAAAACAGCGCGTTCAACGGCGTGAGCCAGGGCAGCGACCGGAACTTCAATCAGACGCTGGTGGTTTCCCGCGGTGCTCAGCATGACATCCGCTACCGTTCGAGCATGCGCATCCGCGGCAACAGCAGCCGCAGCTACCAGTTCAAGCCGCTGCGCCTCAGCATCCCCGCTGACAATCCGCTGGATGACCAGACCAAGATCAACATGCACCCGAAGGCATCCCACCTGCAGTATCTGGGGAATCGCACGCTCCAGACTGCCGGACTGGCTGCCAGCGACTGTTCGCCTGCCGAACTGCGCCGCAATGGAGTGGAATCCACCACCAGCAGCGGAGGCACCCCGGACTTCGGCAAATGGGTGCGCCTGGAACCGGAAGGCGGTGAATTTGTCAACAACCACTTCCCCCTGGCCTCTGGTGCCAGCATTTACAAGAAATTGGACGGCGGCCTGCGGACCAACTACTACTGGCGCAGCGCGGGCTACACCATGCCCACCGATCCCGATGGCAATATCGACGGATGGACCAAGTTGAACAACTCCGCGGAAAACGACTGGGGTGACCTGACTAATTTCTTCACCGTCTGGCAGGCCGCAGCCACCGCCCACTTTCCCGGAGCCCCTGCCACGGACGTTTCCCAGAGCAATGGAAGCCGCCTTTCCGGCGTCGGCGCCTGGAACAGCACTGCCTTCAGCGCCGCCGAATACGCCGCGGTCAGCGAGGTGTCCGACCTCGACTACTGGGCCCGCTGGTTCGCGGTCATGACCATTCTCCAGGACATCGAAACCAATCTCTCCAACGGCGTGGACGACGACTACGGTGCGGTTTTCATCACCGGAGCGGATGGCAAGCGTCGCATGCTCCCCGTCGCCCATGATCTCGACACCATTTTTGGTTTGGGTGACTCCTCCACGCCTTTCAACAGCCGCGGGCTTTATGACATGTGCCAGTCCGGTGAAACCTTCCGCACCCTGCTCCCGCTCTTCGGCACCAGCTCGGCACCGGGCTACGCTCCGTTCCGCGACCTCTACCACCAATACATCCGCCAGTACTATGGAAGTGTGCTCAATGCCGACACCACCGGCAATCCCTATCCGCCCTATCATGCCTTCATCGACGCCCACCTGACCGGCTGGGCGCCCGCGAACATCATCTCCAGCATCAAATCCTTCGCCACCCAGCGCCAGGCCTATCTGCTGGGACTCATTGGCAGTGCATCCCTCCCGCCCGCAGCCGCCACCGCCAACCCCACGGTGGACGCCGCCCACGGGACGCTCATGATTCACGAAATCCTCGCCAAGAACGTGGCCGCCGTGAATGTCTCGGGAGCATTTCCTGACATCATCGAACTGCACAATTCCGCAGCCTCCTCCGTGACCCTGACCGGCCTCAGCATCACGGACGACGTCGCCGCGCCCGCCCGGCATGTCTTTCCCCCCGGCACCACCATTCCGGCGGGAGGATACCTGGTGCTTTATGCCGACGGCGGCACTGGCCCCAATCACCTTCCTTTCTCCCTCAAGGAAACCGGTGAAACCATCACCCTGTTCAACTCCGCTGCGAACGGAGGCGGAGTGCTCGATTCCATTGCCTACGGCCTGCAGGTTGCCGATCTGTCCATCGGCCGCACCGGATCCAGTCTGGAAACCTGGGCGCTCTGCACGCCAACTTCCGGTGCTGCCAATGCCGCTGTGGCTTCTCTCGGTGCGCCCGGGGACATCAAAATCAATGAATGGCTCGGCAATCCCGACTACATGGTGGGTTCCGATTTCTGCGAACTCTACAATCCCGCAGCCCTGCCGGTGGCGATCAGCGGCATGAGCCTGACAAATGACCGGCGCAGCTTCCCCACGCGGTATGTGTTCCCGGCGATGAGCTTCCTCGCGCCGGGTTCTTTCACCCGCTTCGACGGACTCGGCAGCGAGGCCACGCCTGGAAATGCGACCGAAGTTTCCTTCAAATTCCAGGCCTCCTACGGCCTGCTCGAACTCATCGGCGCCAACGGAACCCTGGTGGACACCGTCGATCTCATCCTGCAGCCGCCGGACGCCTCCCACGGACGCAGCGGCGACGGTGCCGCCACCGTGGCTGCGTTTGCCGCTCCGGCCACGCTGCCAACGCCGGGCCTGAGCAACGCCACCCCTGACGCCAACACGCTGGGACTCATCAACCACCTCCGCATTACGGAACTGCATTTCAACCCGGACGGAGGCGGCGACTTTGAGTTCGTCGAGCTGCAGAACACCGGTGCCACACCGCTGGAACTCGCGGGCGTCCGCTTCACCCAGGGGATCGATTTCACCTTCCCGAACTACACTCTGGCCGCCGGGGCCTATGTCGTGATCATCAAGGATCAGGCCGCTTTTGAAAACCGCTGGGGCACGGGAAAACCGGTGGCTGGAATCTACGCCGGTTCGCTCAGCAACGGCGGGGAGGAAATCGGACTCCAGTTGCCGGTTCCTCAGGAACTCTACATCCATCGCTTCGACTACAAGGACGGCTGGGAGGACTCCGCAGACGGCGCGGGCCATTCGCTGCAAATTGTCAGCACTTCCCTGTATGCCGGGGACTGGGACGAAAAAGAAAGCTGGCAGGCCGGTCCCCCCACGCCCGGCGGCCCCACGCCATTCCAGGTTCATGCCGGCCTGGACGTCACGGTGCTTGGCCCCGAAACCGCCGTGCTGGACGGCAGCCTCTTCCTGGGCACCTATCTGGCGTCGGAAGTCAGCGTCGCTTGGAGCAAGGTGAGCGGTCCGGGAACCGTCACGTTTACCACCACCAGCGCGGTGGATTCCAACGCGAATTTCAGCCTGCCGGGCACCTACATCCTGCGAATCAGCGCCACCGGACCCGCCGGGGCCGCTTCCGCGGATGAAACCACCGTCGTGGTGCAGGAAACCTACACCTCCTGGGCATCCCGCGTGCTGGCCGCCCAGCCGCCGGCCAACCGGCAGCCGGAGGCGGATCCCGACCGCGACGGCATGGCCAACCTGATCGAATTCGCCCTGGGCGGAAACCCATTGGTTAACGATGCTGGCACGCTGGTCACGCTGGTGCAGCAGGATGACCACCTCACTTTGCACTACCAGCGCAATCTCGGAGCGGATCCGGCCATTCTCATCATTCCCCAGGTTTCTGAAGATCTGGCCGCATGGAACGAAGGACCGGCCTACCTCGACCACACGCTCCTCATCGCACAGCCGCCGGTCCAGACGTGGCAGGTGCGCGACATCAACGCCACCTACGAAATCCCCCGCCACTACATCCGGCTGAAAGTCGAGCTGCCCTGACCAGTTTCGGCACGGCACCGCAGCAGTGGACTGCCGTGCCTTCGGCATGGAGAACATTTTGGGGCGATCGTTCCGGTGGTGTCACCCGGTTCCCGCTCAACCGCGGACTGCTGGCAGGCAAGCCGGTCGGCTTGATCATGCCGCTCCTGTTGAACGCGATTTGGAATCAGCACGAAATTCCCCGACAGAACCGCCGCCGCCGGTTCAGCAGCGGATAACCGATGACGCCTGCGAGCACCAGAATGCTGCCAGTCCAGAAGGCTGCGCCCAGTTTTTGATATTCCCCAAAAACCAGACCGGCGAGCAGAATGCCGTAAAGCGGTTCCAGATTGGAAGCCAGGCTGATGGTGAAAACGCTGAGCCGCCGCAGCAGTTCCACATACGCCGCGTAGGCCCACACCGTGCATACCTGACTCAGCACCAGCAGCAGCAGCCACTCCCTGCCATCCGGAAGCCAGCGGGCGGAATTGCCCAGCAGCCCCGCAAGGCTCATCACCACGCAGGCGCCGGCCATCTCATAGAGCGTGATGACCTGATGCTCCTGGCGCAGAATGAGGCGTCCGTTGCAGTAGGAAAAAACCGCTGCGACGACCGCAGAGGCCACTCCGGCCAGCAGGGAGGGAAGGGACACCGGCTCGCCCACCGCAATGACCACCACTCCCGCCACCACCAGCGCGGCGACACCGCATTCCAGCATGCCGAGGCGCTTTCCGGGAATGAACACCGGTTCCAGCAGGGCGCACCACAAACTGCAGGTGGAAACGCCGACCAAGCCCACGGAGACAGACCCCAGTTTCCCTGACAGGAAAAACAAATGCCAGTGAAGCCCGATGCAGGCACCGACGGCCATCATCACCAGGGCTTCCCGCCCGCCGGGCCAGAGTTTTCGCTTCAGTCCAAGGCGGAGGCAGAGCACCCCGACGATGGCCAATCCGGTGCGCCAGGCAACCAGCACCGGCGTTGGCAGCTCGATCCCCTTTCCCAGAATGGCCGTGAAACCCCAGGCGGCCACAATGGCATGGAGCAGCAGGTGATCCCGCAGCATCGCTGGCCGGTTGGCTGGTGGCGCGGCAGCCTGCATTCCTCAGTGCAGCAGGTGTTGACCGCCGACATCCACCGCCGCCTGGTCATCCACAGGCCGGTTCATTCCCCCAAGGGCAGCAGGGCTGCTGCGGCTGAAAGCGGATCCGCACGCTCCTTGAGCGATTCCCTCACTGCCGCGGAGTATCTGGAAACCACTCCCTTGAACAATTCCTTGCCGTCCTGCAGCACCGTCACCGGTTTGTCCAGATCCAGCAGCGCATCGGACAGCCGCAGCGTGGTTCCTTTTGGGACATCACCCGAGAGGCGGATCGTCTGACCGTCCACTTCGGCCACCAGCTTGCTCCCTTTCACCGCGGCCCCATCCGGGATTCGCAGCCAGTAAAACCGGGTGTGGGTCACATCATCCTGAAACCACACGATTTTTTTTGGCCAAGGGTTGCGCGTCCTCTGCGCCATCCAAGGAAGGGCTTCGGCATCCTTGCGGTTCATCCAGTGCGGCAGGCCGGGGTAAACGCGAAGCAGGTGCTCGTATCCATTGGGGTCCTCCTTTTGCAGCCGATCCAGCTCCTCGCCCCGTTGCTTGACCACTTCGTTGCGCTTGAAGGCCGCATCGTTTCCGCCCACAAACAGCGCGATGGGAAGATTGCGCAGTGACAGCAGCGAAGCCTCGTTCGGATGCCCCGCCATCATCGCTGCTGCCGCCCAACGGTCGGCCATGCGGGGAGCCAGTTGCCAGACGCCGTCACCGCCGGCGGAATACCCCATGAGATACACCCGGTTTGGATTCACCCCGCGCAGCACCACGTAATCTTCGATCAGTCGGTCAAACATCGGGTCGATGTGCGCCTCGTGCCAGAGGTTCCAATTGTCTGTCGGCGCCCGCGGGGCCACGTAATATCCTTCCTCCGGCTGATAGAGCCGCTTCTGATTCTCCCACTGCTGGTCGTTCACCTCCTTGGGCGCTCCGCCGCCGCCATGCATCGAAATCCACAGACTGTGGCCGCCCTCGGGCGCAGTCCCAAATTCCCGCTCTGCCCACCGCATGGATTTTCCGTTCCAGACAATGGTTCTCTTTTCAAATTCCTCCTTCCGTTCCACGGCTAATTGCGCCACCCGCTCCTTCCAGATGGTTTTGGCCGCCGTTTCCAGGGCATTCCGGTCCAGCGGCTTTTCTTCCGCCCCGGCCATCAAACAGGCCACAATGGCAAACAGCAGACTGAGCAAACCAAGGCAACCGGATTGATTCATGACAGTGGGAAGAAGTTCTCAGCGATGTTTATGTGTGCAGTGGCAGCGGGTCGAATGGAATTTCCAACGGAGCAGCAGATAAACCCTGCTCCCTTCCTTTCCCGGAATCAGCGCTTACGGGAATGGCGGAATCTGGTTTTCCGGAGCGTTTTTTTCGAGTTTCCGCTCGGATTTCACCTGCCCTTTCAAATCCAGTTGCTGCTCGCGGTCGAAGTGGCCGTCGGCATCATCATCGAGCAGGATTCGAACCGGACGCACTTCTCCGCCCAAAGGAACCGGGTCTCGCGGATCTTCCGCCGAGAGCAACTGGGCGAGTTCCGGGTCTGGTTCCCAGCCTTCAAACAGGTCGGCATCCTGATAGAAAATGCGTTTGCGCACCGCCCCTTTGCCATTCGGAATCAACTGGCTGTAAAATGGCCGTCCTGCACTGTCGTAATAAGTTTCCTCATCCGTGATGCCGTTGCCGTCGGTGTCCATGGCCCGGACGCTCAGCCGCCCGCCGGCGAAATTGCGCCGCATGTCCCATTTGCCGTCAAAATTCACATCCCATTCCTCGCGGATGGGCGCCCCTTCCGCGGTGATGACACGCCGTGCATCGATGTTTCCGTCATGGTTGATGTCCTCATAAACGTAGCGGTCCGGCTGGGGACCCCGTTTTCCGCCGCTGCGTTTTGCCCCGCCGAATTGGGAGGTGAAATACCAGGTGGCGAACGCCGCGCCGGTGATGCCAATGAGTACGAACAGGGCCGTGGACGCAAACCGCCCCTGCGGCACCACGCGGGGCTGCGGACGCCGGAGGGTTTTCGACGGCGCATTGGGTTGCTGTTCCCGCAAATGGCGCAGCAGCAATTGCGTCGCCCGGGACGCCTGGTCGCTGTCCACCACCAGCCGGACACCGCCCGACGAGCGCTGGTGGTGGCCCGGCGGAAGCGCCAGGTCCAGAATGGCCGCCTCAATCCCCTCCGCCTTGAGCATGGCCCGGGCCTTTTCCGCATCCGCAGCATCCTTGAACGTCCTCACCGTCTGGGTGGCGGGCGGCGTGGAGCCAGGCTGAGGTTGGGCATTTTGGTCGCTCATGAATGCCCCCCGGCTGGGCCCAAAATGGAACGGACCACCTCCCGCCGTGCCGCATGTCCCGCCTCGTCCAGCACGGGCTGAAGCACCGGTTCCGCTGGAGCATCCGGAATCGTAACCCAGGAACGGCAGCCTCCATAGGCTGGGGCGTCGGGAAATGTCAGCGGCTGCGCCATCGAGAAGACCCGCAGAAAGGCCACGGAGAGACCCTGCTGTCCGGAATAGCCGAACCGTTCCTTCGCCACTTCCTCCGTCCACACGTGATGAGGCAGCAATGCCGCCACCTGGCCCCAGTCGGTCACCACCGCATGGAATTCCACGCGGGCAAAGAGGTCGATCCGGTGCTGTTCGGGATCATGCGCTGGCAGTTCCGTGGCTCCGCGAATCTGCCCGACTTGTTCATGGAAATGCGTCGGCAGCAGATAAAACGCCTCATGTTTCCACTGAAACCCGGCACGCCCTTCCGCAATGCCGCCCTTGCGCAAAATCAGACTCGTTGCGCCGCGCCGCAACGCATCGCACACCAGGGACCATTCTTTGAACGCAATGCTCATCGTCGTAAAAACGCACGACCATGCAACGCCAGGAGACCATTTCCACGGAAAAATGCCGCGTCTTCCCGGCGCGCATTGCTTTTGAAACAAATCTCTGAACGCCTGCCGTCCGTCCGGTGCTTCGCGCTCGACAGTTTGGTGCGGATGCCAGGGTCAAACTTTCCATGCATGCCGCAGCGCAATGGGTTACGCTTCACGCGAAGGAACTCCGCTTTTGGATCCAGGCTCATGACGGCACCGCGACGCCCCTCACCCGTTTTCGGTTCGGCATCCACCCTCCGCGGGGGGACGGGGTGGGTTCCGCCTGCCGTGGAGGAAGTGGCGCGCCTGTTGCCGGACTATCAGGTGCTGGCGCTGCTGGGGTGCGGAAGCATGGGGGCGGTGTATCTGGCGCTGCAGCCGGCGCTGGACCGGCCGGTGGCCATCAAGCTGCTTCCCTTGGAGATGAGTGCTGAGGAGGAATTCGCGCAGCGTTTTGTGTGCGAGGCGCGGGCGCTGGCGCGACTCAATCATCCCTGCATCACACCGGTGTATGATTCCGGGAGGACCGCAGAGGGGCACCTTTACTATGTGATGGAGTTCGTGGATGGTGCGAGCCTGCCGGGCAGAATCGCCGCGGGGTTGCAGCCGGAAGAGGCGCTGGGCATTGCGCTGCAGGTATGTGAGGCGCTGGCCTGCGCCCATGCCGCGGGCATCGTGCACCGGGACATCAAGCCGGCGAATGTGCTGCTGGATCAGCAGGGGCGGGTGAAGGTTGCAGACTTTGGCATTGCACACATGGCGGAGGGCAGCGGCAGCCTCACCCTGACCCAGACAGGGCGCTGCCTGGGGACTCCGGACTACATCGCCCCGGAGCAGTGCAGAGGCGCGGCAGTGGACCAGCGTGCAGACCTGTTCAGCACGGGGGTGATGCTCTACGAGATGCTCTGCGGTGAAGTGCCGCGGGGCGTTTTCACTCCGCCCTCGCGGAGAACAAAGTGCACTGCCCGCGTGGACCGCATCGTTGCCAAAGCCATGCGGCAGGCTCCGGAGCAGCGGTTTCAAAGTGCGGTGGAAATGCAGGCGGCATTGGCGGCGGCGCAGCGGCGTCCGCTGAAACGCGGGCCGCGCTTGGTGAGGGTGCTGGCGGTCGGGGCCATGTTGGCGGCTGCGGCGTCCGCGTTGTATTTCCTGCCGGCAGGGAGCGCAACCTCCCCTGCTGCTCCCGCGGCTGCGCGAAGTCCGGTGCCTTCGCTGCCTGAGACCGCGCAGTGGCTTTTCAGGGTGGGAAACGACTTCAGCTATCTGACTTTGGAGCGCCCCGGGGTGGAGCCGGTGAAGGTGACATCGTTGGCAGCGCTGCCGCCGGGTGACTGGCAGGTCGTGGAGCTGTGGCTGGACCGCTTCCAATGCCTGCCCGCCGCTCAACCGGTCCTGCGTCAGGATTTTCAGCGGCACACTGCGGGGCTCACCCGGCTTCGTTCCCTGTTTTGCCGAATCATTGAGGTGCCTGATGCGGACCTGGCTTTTCTTCGGAACAACCCCGCCCTGACCGAGTTGAGCCTGGAGGGGCTCCCCCTGACAGATGCCGTGCTGGAGCACATCAAAGATCTGAAAAATCTGCGTCGGCTCAACATTTCCGCTGATCTGGCTCAGGGCTCCCCATTCACCGGACGTGGCCTGGGGGAGCTGGCCTGCCGTGCGGTGTTGACGGACCTTGTGGTCATTGGAACCAGATTCGATGATGCCGCGGCCTGCGGCCTGCTGGCCTTTCCCAACCTGCGGACCGCGGCCTTGAGCAGCACTGCGATTACCGATGCGTGCCTGCCCACACTGTGCATGCACCCCGGACTGGAAAGTCTGGAAATCGACCACACTGCCGTCACCGATGCTGGCGTGGCCGCGCTTGCGGCAATGAAACCGCTGCGGTGGCTTGCGGTTTCCGGGATCCAGGAGAGCACGCTCACGATGCTGCGCACCGCGCTGCCGCGGTGCAAAGTGGGTTCCAAGCAGTAGCCAGGGGCCGCCGCAGGGGAGCGGGGAGCCACCAATGACGCGGCTAGGCGTCGCGTCGGCGCAGCACGCTCAGCACCCAGGCCAGTTCTTCGTCCACCTCGCCAGGGGACTCCACCGTCTGCCGCACCGCTGCGGTGAGCAGCTCGCGGAAGCGCTGGCGCAGGCGGTGGACAGCGACCCGAGCGCCGGATTCTGTCCGCCCCAGTTTGGCGGCGAGTTGGCGGTATGGCATGTCCACGGCATCGCCTTCGATGAACGGAGCCAGGTGAGCGTAGGCTTCCTCACCGCCGGGAAATTCGGCCTTCATCTTTTGCCGCACCCGGTCCACCAGGCTGTGTGCCCAGGCCGTGAGATAGAGTTTTTCCGGATCGTGCTCATCCAGCGGTCCTGACAAATAGCGGTGCTCCGCAGTTTCGCGTTCGAAGGAAACCAGCGGCACTCCGCCGCCGCGTTTTTTCGCGGTGCGGTGGCGAAACTCGTCAGCGAGGAAGCGTTTGAGTGCACCGAGGAGGAAATTGCGCAGGCGGCCGCGTTCCGGATCGGCGCGAAGCAGGGCACGGTCGGCCAGCAGCGCGGCGAAGAATCCCTGGGTGAGATCTTCGGCATCGGGCGGGGAATGGCCTTCGTGCCGCAGCAGGGCAAAAATGGGATACCAGTAGTGCCGGCAGATTTCGTTGAGCGCCCGGTCCGCCTCCGCCTTCGAGCTGCCGTGCAGCCGACCCACGAGCGTCCAGCGCGTGGCAGGAAAGAATGGTTCTTCGGAGGACATGGGCGATGGGGTCGAGGCTACCGGGCTGCTCACCCAGCGTCAACAAAGTCAGCATCGGCAATTTTTCTTTGTAACGAACCAGGCTGTTCTTCCGAGAGGAAGCGACGGAACCGTTTCACCCATGCAAACCGCCCGCCTCCTCATCCTCGCCACCGCTTTGCTTGCCTCCACCCTGCCGGTTGCCGCCGCGCCGATCCTCTCGCCCTCCACCACCGTGTATGGCGGGGTGGTCTCCGGGACGGACTTCGTCACCGGAGCGGTGGGCACGGTCGCCAACACCAACAACTGGCCCGCCGGCGAACCGCCGACGGACCTCGTGAATCGCAGCATCGGCGGCGATGGCGAGAAGTATCTCAACTTCGCCGTCACCAATACCGCCGTCATCTTCGCCGGCACCACGCCGCTGCCCGTCAACCGGATGGAGCTCTGGGTCGCCAATGACGCTCCGGAGCGTGACCCCGCCAGCTATCAGCTCTACGGGACCAATGCCGCCATCCCCGCGCTCACCAGCGGCCAGACGGTGGCGCTTTCCTCCTTCACCCTGCTCAGTGAGGGCGCTCTCGCCCTGTCGGCGACCCGCGACATCGCCACCGATGCCACCGGCTTCAGCCAGAGTGTGCTCATCCCTAACACCACGGCCTACACCGCCTACCTCCTCGTATTCCCCACCGTGCGGGGGCCGGGGGCAAATTCCATGCAACTCTCCGAGGTGCAGCTTTACCACAGCACCATCATCGGCACGGAATCGTTCGAATACCTCGACGGCCCCCTCGCCGGGAAAAACAGCGGGCAGCTCTGGAATTGGAAAAACCGCACCCCGGCCGGACGCACCGCCGGCACTTCCGACTGGGACAACGTGACGGGCACGCCCACCATCGGCGGCGGACGGCTCGTCACCGACGACAGCGCGGCGAAGCGCGAATACAACGGGCCCGGCGAGGGCCTGCCCATCGAGACCGACGAGGGCCTCGGCGCGGTCAACAACTTCAGCAGCGGTCCCATCTCGTTCCAGCAACATGCCGTCTATTACCGCGTCACCGTCACCACCGGGGCCACGCTGCCGGATGCCTTCGGGCTGAGTTCGTATGACTTCGGCGACGAGCGCGTGTTCTTCGGAAAACCCTTCGGCCAGGGCCACTTCGGCGTTGGTGTGACGGGCAACACCCTGGCCTCCGGCTTCCCGGTAGCACCCAACACCACCTACACGCTCGTCACCAAGCTCGACTACCTCACGAGCACGGCCGCGATCTTCGTCAATCCCGATCTCAGCGCGCCGGAACCGGTTCCCTTGCTTTCCCTCTCGTTCGATACAACCAAATGGAGCACCGCCGTGCGTCTCGCCAGCGCTGGCTCGGGCGCGGTGACGTGGGACGACCTCGTCGTCGCCACCGCGTGGAGTGACCTCGCCCCGGTCGTCGTCACCACCGCGGATGATGAAGACGACGGCCCCGCCTCCCTGGGCAATGCGGCAGACATCTCCCTGCGCGAGGCGGTGCAATACGCCCCAGTCGGCAGCCGCGTCACTTTTGCCCCGGCCCTTTCCGGACAAACCATCACCCTCACTCATGCCGATGGCGACATGCTCATCCCATCCGCCCTCACCGTGGATGCCACCGCCCTGCCCGGCGGCCTCACCGTCAGCGGCAATAACACCCACCGGCATTTCAAGGTGGAGACGGGAAAATCCCTCACCCTGCGCGGCCTCACGTTCACCCGGGGCAATGGCACGGGCGGTGGCTTTCCAGTCGGCGGCTCGATCCTCAATGAAGGCACCCTGACCCTCGACCGCTGCACCCTCACGGGAAATGCCAGCACGTCGGAAGGTGGGGCCATTTACTCCCGAGGCACGCTGCGGGCTACCGACTGCACGATCTCGGACAATGCGGCGACTGGCAACGGCGGCGGATTCCTGTTGTTCTCCGGCACGGTGGAGTTGTCCCGCTGCACGATTTCCGGCAACGTGGCCAACACCGGAGGAGCCTTCGCGCAGGGAGCGGACACGACTCTCTCGCACTGCACAGTAACTGGGAACCGCACCACCGGCACCAACACAACGGGCAGCATTTACGCTTTCGGTGGCACGCTCAACCTCCAGCACTGCACGGTCTCGCAAAACATCGGCAGCGGCCTCGGCGGCGGCCTCTACATGCAATCTCCCGCCACGGCGAACGTAGGGTTCTGCCTCATCGCCGGCAATGCCGACCCCGGCGGCACCCGGCCTGACATCTACTACAACGGCGGCACCTTCAACACCCTCGGCACCAGCCTCATCGGCGACAACACCAGCGTGGAGGCGCACTACCCCGCCGGACCCTTCGTCGGCACCGGGGCCGCGCCGCTCGATCCGAAACTCTCCCCCCTCGGCCACTTTGGCGGGTCGGTGCAGACGCTGCACCCGCTCATCGGCTCCCCGGCCATTGACGGTGCCAGCACCATTGATCCCGGCGGCACCGATGCCCGCGGCTTCCCGCGCTTCGTGGATGGCGATGCCAATGGCACCCCCGCCTTCGACTTCGGCGCGGTCGAGGCCGGGCTGCCTTTGATCGTGCTGGCCTCCGGCGACGGCGGTGGACTCACCCTGCGCAGCGCCCTCGCTTTCATCAATAGCTCGACCGCTCAGGGCCTGCGCATCACCTTCGATCCCGCCCTCTTCCCCGCCTCCACCATCACCCTCGCGGGTAACGAACTGACCGCGCCCGCCGGGAAGTCCTTTTTCATCGATGCCTCGAACCTGTCCGGCCCCGTCACCATCTCCGGCGGCGACGACAGCCGCGTCTTCAGCATCCCCGCCACTGCCACCGTGGCCATGCACTCGTTGCGGATCGTGAATGGCAAGGCGGCGAATGCGGCCGATGTTTTCGACGGCACCGCCGGAGTCGGCCAAAATGGCGGTGGCGTGCTCAATGCGGGCAAGCTCTCCCTCATGGATTGCACCGTGAGTGGGAATGCCGCGGGGAATGGCGGTTCAAGCACTAACACATCAGGCGACGGCGGCGACGGCGGCGGCATTTACAATACCGGCGTCCTCCACGTCGTCGCCTCCACGCTGAGCGGGAACTCGGCGGGAAACGGCGGGGGTAGTCTCACCTCCACCGAAACGGGCGATGGGGGTCATGGCGGCGGGATTTTTAACTCCGGCACGCTCAGCATCGTCACCTCCACACTCGCTGGAAACTCCGCCGGCAACGGCCCATTTGCCGGATTTATCGCCGGCGACGGCGGCAATGGCGGTGCCCTATCCAGCAGCGGTTCGGTGAGCCTGACCGCCTGCACGCTCTCTGGCAACGCGGTCGGCAGCCACGGCGGCACGGATGCACCTTTCGGCTCTCCCGGCGCGCCCGGCTCTGGCGGCGGAATCTTCCACGCCACCAACGCGTTCTGCCGACTGGAAAACTGCCTCGTCGCCAACAACACCGCCACCTCCGGCCCCGACATCCGGAAAGTCACCGGCCCGGTGAGCGCGGCGGGCGTCAATTTCATCGGAACCCTCGCCGGCTCCGGCCTCATCGTCGGCCCCACCCTGCTCACCGGCAATCCCCTCCTCGCCCCCCTCGCCAATTACGGTGGCCGCACCCACACGATGCCGCTGCGGCCCGGCAGCCCGGCGCTCGATGCCGGAGCGGTCACGAGCCTGCTCACCGACCAGCGCGGCTACCCACGCATCGGCACCGCCGACCTCGGAGCCTACGAAGCCGGCAACGGCCTGCTGACCAACTACAACGCCTTCATCTGGGAAAGCCTCCCTGCCACCGCCACCGCGCAGCAGCACGACACCGCGTTCGACTTCGACGGTGACGGCCGGTCCAACGAGGACGAATGGCTCGCCTTCACCCAGCCCGGCGATCCCGGGAGTTATTTCGCTCTCGCCTCCCTCGTCCGCAACGGTGGCTTTCTCTTCCTCACCTTCCCCACCGTCGCCGGCCGCACCTACCGCCTGCAAAGCAGTCCGGACCTGACCGCGGGCAGTTGGGTCGGCTCGCTCTTTGGCTTCGTCCAAGGCGATGGAAGCGTGAAGACTTTCATCGTCACCACCGGTCCGGCGGAGAGCCTTTTCTTCCGCGTCACCGTCAGCAACGACGGCATGAAATGACGGGCTGTGCTGTCCCGGGCCGCCCGTTTCCACAATTCCTAACATTCATCCACCGCCGATGAAAACCGCCCGCGCTTTTTCCGCGTCTCCGTCATCGCGCCTGCAGGCGACCAAACACCAACCGCGGCGCAGCCTTCCAGGCTGGTGCGGCAGTTAGCAAACCGGCAGGGATGCCTGCGCCACCCTGTCATCATGCAGAACGCAAGCCATCCATCGACGGTGGTGCCGCCGCGCCGGGAGCGGGGACAATTTTCCTTGTAACGAATCGCGCCCCGTTTCCGAGAGGAACGGGCGAATCTGTCTTCCCTCATGAATATCCGCCGCTGTTCCGCCGCCCTGCTGCTCGCCTTCCCCGTTTCGGCGTCGGCATTCGATTATTACATCAATACCACTCAGGGGCGCATTGAGCAGTCGAATGGCGTCGCCGTGCCGCTGGCGGGGGTGTCGGTGCCTCAAATGCAGGTGGATGCCGAGGGCATTGGTATTTTCACGGTGCCGGGTTCCATCACCTTTGCCTCCGGGGACCGGGTGTTCTTCCGCGGGGGGCGGGCGGCGCAGATTATGGTGCAGGGGAACCTGACCATTCCGGAGGGCGTGCTGATTGATGCCTCGGGCGGCACTGATCCGACCAATTCGGGCTCGCAGCGGAATGGCGGCGGAGGCGCGGGGGCCAGTCAGGGATTATCGGGTTCAAGCTCTGCCGGGGGAGCCGGGCAGGCCGGCGGCGCGGGCGGGGCGGGCGGGCAGGGGGGACTTCTTGATCAGGG
>JAGNEJ010000107.1 GCA_018003315.1 Verrucomicrobiales bacterium | reverse complement strand
CACAAGGCCCTGACCGTACCGACGGTGCAGCAGATGTATTACGAAGTGCACAGCCGGTCGAAATTCGAAGTGCTCTGCCGCGTGCTGGACATCGAAGCACCCCGCCTGGCGATCATTTTCGCCAATACCAAGCGGACGGTGGATGATGTCACCGACGCCCTGCTGGCCCGCGGCTATTCGGCGGACCGGCTCCATGGCGATCTCAGCCAGCAGCTGCGAGAGCGGGTCATGCGCAACTTTCGCAATGGAAGCGTCGAAGTCCTGGTGGCAACCGACGTGGCCGCCCGCGGGCTGGATGTGGACGATGTCGATTTGGTGGTGAATTTCGAACCTCCCTACGACGAAGAGGACTACGTCCACCGCATCGGTCGCACCGGACGCGCCGGACGCAGCGGAAAAGCGGTCTGTCTGGTCAGCGGACGGGAAATTTTCCTCCTCCAGCGCATCATGCGCTACGCCAAGGTGAAAATTGACCGCCGACATGTCCCGTCCAGGGAAGAACTCGAAGGGCTTCGGGCCGACTCCTTCTTTGAAAAACTGCGCGAGAAACTGGAGAGCGGAGGCTTCCGTTCTCATGAAGACACCCTGCAACGCCTGCTCGATGCCGGTCAGACCACGACCGATGTGTTCAGCGCCCTCATGGACCTGTGGCTGGCTGAATCTGCCAAGGAGCGGGAGGAAATCATGGAGGATCGGCCCAAACCCGCACCCAGGGCCCATGCCGAACGCAGCAGCCAGGAGCAGCGCCCAACACGCCACGACGAAGACGCGCCCGGAAGCAGCGAAGCGCCGGACCGCCGCCGGTTGCCGCAGGGGCCATTCACTCGTCTGTTCATCAACCTGGGAGCCATCGACAACGTTGGCCCGGGAGACATCGCTGGCGCCATCTACCGGCTGGCCCAGCTGCCCGCAGGCTCACTGGGGAAAATTGAAATTTTCGAACGCAGCAGCTACGTGGGCGTGCCCCCAGAACATGTCGAGCTGGTCATTCAATCCGTCAGCGACACCAAATGGCGCGGACGCCCGCTGCGCATGAACATGGCCGACCGGCAGGAAGCCCCGGAATCGCACCCTACCCGCGGCGGGAGATTTCGGAATCGCAGCCCGCGGGAAGACGAGGGGTTCGGTTTCCGCAAGGGAGCCGGACGCGAGGAAAACTTCCGAAAAGGCCCTCCGCGCAGCTCCGCGGGTGGCCCCGGAGGATTTCGCGATCGCAAGCCGTTCAAGCGAAATGACGATCGGCGACCACCATTTGATTTTCCTGGCAAAGGCGGCGGCCACTCCAAGCCGTTCAAGCGGAAGAAACCATAGCCCGGCCTCCGAAGGCACCTCGCGGGCTGCCGATCTCAACGTCCCCAGTGCCCGGGTCAGTCCACACCACCGACTGCGTCCATGCCATCCGATTCGCCCCTGCTTGTCGTCTGCGCCGTACTCAGTGATGCTGCGGGAAACATTCTGGCCGCCCGCCGTGGAGCGGGCCGGGCACTGCCGGGAAAATGGGAATTTCCAGGAGGCAAGCTCGAACCCAATGAAACGCCGCAGGTCGCCCTGCGCCGGGAATTGCAGGAGGAATTGGACATCCGCATCGAAGTCGGCACTGGCTTGACACCGGTCCTGCATGACTATCCGGATTTTCAAATTCACCTCCTTCCCTTCCACTGCCGCATTCAGAACGGCCAGCCCGCGGCCCGTGAGCATGCGGAAATCCGCTGGATCGCTCCGCAGAATCTGGCCGAACTCGACTGGGCCGAAGCCGACCTTCCCATCGTCAAGGAAGTCCTGCGGCTGCGGCAATCCTCGTGATGCCGCAACCAAAACAACGCGCCGGAGTCCAAGTTGCTTGCCCCCCGCTCAAAGCAACCCTGAAAAAGTTTCGTAATCCTAACCTTGCCGAACAGGGCCAAAAACCTGCTGGTGTGGAGAGCGATGGGGCCAAAGTGAAGAATGCAGCCGCTGGCTCCTTTGATCAAACGTCTTGAGTGCATGCTTTTGCACGTTGAAAATGGATGCCAGGCGGCTTGCGCGGAAGCCCCGGCCGAATGCCTGCGCTTTGACAGTGGCGTGATCGAAGCCGTCTGCAGGGGGGGCGTGGTGGACGTGAGATTTTGCCGCGGTGGCATGCGCTTGGTCCGTGTCGCCGCGCGAAACGTGCCAGCCGACTGCGCCCTGTGAAAGTGCAAGCGCACGCTGGAGTTCGTGTTGGGCTCGTTTCATGATCTGGGGCATGCAACATGCAGGCAGCGCCCCCTCCCCCGCCAAGGTTCATTCCAGCACGCGGTTACTTCGAATTGCCAAGGCACTGGCAATTCACATCGGACGGCCGACGAACTGGTGCCGATGACACGCCACCGGCACCATCCACCTGAAAAATCCTGCCCCGCTTTTACCTGGCGCTGGCAGAGCGTCGCAGTGAACGTTTGCGTGCTTTGGTGGAGGTGGTTCCCAATGCGGACCCGGTGACTCGCGCCGCTGGAGCGGGACTGATGCCCAATCCGCTGCTGGAACGACGAGACGAAGGACTACTGCTGGGCGGAGGACTACTGCTGGGCGGAGGAGGACTGCATGGGGGACTCGACGGATTGCTGGAGCTGTCAAACAGGCCGGATGCCATTTCCGCTCCTTCGAGGTGGAGACGCTGGACGATGCGCAGCAACTTCAACCGGCCCGCCCTGCCAGATGGGTTCTCCAGTGATTTGTAAAGCGCCTGCTGCAACTGCGTGCTTTGATTTCTCCAGTGGTTCATAACCTCTTCGTAGGTCTCATTGAACTCGGCCAGAACCCGTTCCAACTGGTGTTTGGCGGCGACCAGTTGCGCCGCACGTTTTTTGCCATCGCCAGCATAGCTTGCCAGATGGCCGCCCAATGCCTGGATTTCCTTTTTATGCTTATTGACCAACTCTGCGAGCGTTTCGACAACTCCGATCAGTGGATAGACCTTTTTCATATTTGTGCATTTCCTGAGGTTGTTTCCGGTTTTGTTGCTTTCAGGGGAGCTGCAGAGTCCACCTGAGCACGGAATTGCGCTGCGGTCAACGGTGTGCCTGCAACCTTCACCAGGGATCCGGATCGATCGGCAAGAGGATGTCCTCCACACCCGGGGCGCAGTTCGGAGCTGCCGGTGCATTCTGATGCATTTGATGCATGAGTTCCGGGGAAACCCCATGGGCGCTGATGATGCTGTTGTCGGCGGACGGCCAGTCTGCGTGATCCATGCGAAGCCGCTCATCCCAGGCTGGCAGGATGCCGGCCCTGCGCAGAAGTTCAGTTACGAGTACGTCCTCGGTGCCGAGCGGTGGAAGCCCGGTGGAGGCGATCAGTTCCACCAGCGGCCTGGCCAGCGAATATCCGGCACCTCCGCTCACGGAGCCCGTTCCGGAGGCGGTTTCTGACCCGACAAAGTCTCCAACAGCGGTAATGCACGCCAGTCGGTCGAGCCGGAGATAGGTCTCATCATCGCATTTGAACAGGTAGTCAAAGCGGCACGAATTCACAATCGACCGGAAAAACCCTTCTACCTTTGCCGGCAGGGCTGGATAGTCTCCCTCTGTCTCCACAAGGACAACGTCGCCTTCCTTGCCACCGCTCCAAATCCGCTCATCCGGATCACAGGCTTCCGTAAAAAACAGAACTTTGACTCCAGGCGGCGCCTGTGCAGCCCATGTTTTCCGTACAGCTTCACGCCGCTGCCGGTGGTTAGCGCAACTGCAGACACCGACCACGATATGCCATTGCTTGGCGCCGTGTTGATCCATTCCCACAGCGGACAAGCTTGCAAAGTGCTGAAACACCCGGAGCTTGTCCCCCAACCCGGCAAGGTGGCGGCGTCCGGAAGCCGTCCACCACTTGGGTCCGCTGCAATGGACCAGCCGCTGACGATGTCCCGTGGCCGAATTGATGACGAGGAGCGAGCCGTCGGTTTTGGTTTCGCGGATGCAGACCGAGCATCCCAGCGTGGCATCACACCATTCAGCCTCCGGCAGGACGTGGATGGCGTCGTCTTTGTTCAGCAGGCTCAGCAGGGCATTGAACGTCCCCTGGTCGCCGTGCCCCGGCAGCCGGAGAGGACTGCCCCCTGCAGAAGAATATGCGCTAAACCGGCTGGAGAACGCCCACAAGCCGCACAGTTCCCAATGATGCTGCAGGTGCAGACAAACGGCGCCGCTGTTAAGATGAACCCTGCTGCGCCCTGGGAGCGATGGCCCGAAGGCGGCATATTCCCGTCCAAAGCTCAGCGGACCACCGTCGCTGGAACTGACGATTTTACCCGCCTCTGCCAGCGCGAAGATGTCACCAACAGGCGAAGTGAGAACGATGTCGGCATCCAGCAAAAAAAGGGTGGACACCAGAGGCAGCAGGCTGCCGGGAATCTGCTGCTTCGCCTCCCATGCTCCCGGTGGAGGGAACGGCAGTGTGGCTCCATCCTCGACGATGACGTTCGCTCCGCTGGCACGGAGTTGCGCCATTTCCCCTGGTGATAGCCCGAGTCCGAACACATACACCGGGATGGCGCCGCCATGATGGACGCGGATGCTTTGCAGCAGGGCCAGGGCGCCGGGCAGGTAGGATGCGTCCGTAGTGCAGGCAAAGGCTCGGGGGTGCAGAGGCATGGCTAGGCAAAGCGGATGGCGGGGGCGCCGGGAAGCGCCAGGGCAGCCTGGCGTGCGGAAAGCTCGCCCGCCATGCCGCCTTCCAGATAGCCGTCGATGGCCTCGATGACGAGACGCGGGGTGATGAGATCCATGCAATGAGGAAGTCTGCGGATCACATCCGTGCAACGGTTTTCCGGACTGTCGTTCGTGTTGCCGTCGAACAGCGGAACAGTGCGGGCCTTCCAGCATCCGCCGCTGGCGCAGCAGGGCAGCATGCCGACGGTGTGGAGGAACTGGTGGCCCGGGTAGGCCTCCCAGTGCGGAGGCTCGCGTCCGCCAGCCACGACAACGCATGGCCTCAGCGCAGAGGACCCATGCCTTGGGACGGCTGCCGCCAGGTGCATGGCGAAGGTAACCGGACACAACACACCATCGGCATGCCGCATCAGCCGGATGAACTGCCTCAGGCTGGTTTTTCCCACCAGGTTCAGCACGCCGCGCAATGGCCGGTGGAAATGGTGACTTTCACCAGTCTGCACAAAAAGCAGCCGGCCACGGAAATGGTCCTCCACTTCCTGGAACCGGGACGTTGACCACCATTTGATCGTATAGTCTGGCTTCCCGCCTGCGACGATGATCCAGTATGGCAGCGCCGCTCCCAACATCTCTGCGACCGGAGATCTGCCTCCCTGCTCCTCTGGCGAAAGATGAATGTCACCATGAAATGCCGTGGGGTGCAGGCGCAATCCCAGCATTTCGCCGAGGTGCTGGACGTAACCGTGAATGAAATGCCATGGTTCCTGGTTCGAACGGTTGATCAATGGATAATGGCAGTCGATCTCCCGGACGTCACCGCGGCACGCGTCAAGGGGCGTCACCCATGGATTATGATCCCAAAGTGCAGGAGAGGGAGTGCGCACATCGGTGACAAATTCACCGGGATGCAGGAGGTGCAGGTCCCGCACGGCAGCGGTGAGCATGAGGATGTCCCCAGGGCACAAGTTGGAGCGGAGAATGATTCGCGCGGCAGGCATGGATGCTTATTTTTCCCCGGTGGGTGCAGTGCCAGCCTGCTGCGTCAGCATGTCAGTCAACTCCGCCAATTCCTGGGGGGACCGAAGCGCTCGCGTCTGAACGAGAGCCTCGAATACGTCGCGCACCCGCGGAACGGCGGCTTCACGCAGTTTTGCATTTTCGGGAGCAAGTACTTCTCCCACAACCGCGCGGGCTTCCTGCATCATTGCGCCTTCAGGCTGGCTGCGTTTGAGCAGGTTCAGCACCGCGGACTGTGTGTCGGCCAGTCGCGTCCAGAGAAGGTGGTTGTGCGGATTGACGCGAAGAATGGCCCAGCATCGGCGGCGCTCTGTGCGGTAGTGTTCCAGTGCCGCAACAGCGTCATCCGCCCCGCCCCCTTGCGCGTGCAGCATGTCATGGGCGTTGGCCAGGCAATGCTCCCCCCATGCGAGATCCTCCTGCCATTGTTCGCGGCTGGGGTCCCGAATCACCAGTTGGGACGCCACCCGGTGGTATTCCGCGATGAACTGCAGCGCTTCCCGGTCTTTCTTCTGTGCCTGCAGCAGGTGGCCTCGCGCCAGCGACCCGATCGCCGCTTCGCGCTGCCAGTCGGCGTTTCCGGCATCCCGCGCCAAAAGTTGCCTGGTGATTTCATCGTGTTTCTGATAGTCAGGCTCAATTCTTGCGGAATCCGTCAGGGGATTCAGCGTTTCCCCCCTGACATGGTGCCGCACCGCCTTTTCCCGCAGCCACAGAGGGTTGTCTGGCTGGATGGCGAGGCGGGCGTCGATGATTTCCAGGCACTGCCGCAGAGTGTTCCGCGCCTCCTCCATGCGGGAAAGATCCATTTGCCGCCGAGCAATGTGGAAAAGCGACTCCTCCGCCTTCATGGCATAACGCGAGTCGGACGGGTGCGCCTCTGCGAGGCCAGACCAAACCTCCCGCGCCATGGAAATCCGGAGCATTCCGGCCGCGGGGTCTGGATTGCTGCGACCGGCTGCATCCAGCACCTCGGCCAAACCTTCCGCAATTTCTGGATTCTGCGGATGGAGATCGCCGAGTTCCCGGGCGCGCCCTTCGGCAGCAGCCAGCATGGCGTTCGCCTCGGCGGGCAATCCCCGAGCTGTCTGCAAATCGGCCAGCATGGTCTTCGCCCGCAGGGCCATCATTTCGCAGGCTGGATCATCGATCCCGTCGGCACCGCCTTCGGCCAGGCGGAACTGGACTTCCGCTTCTTCAGACCGGCCCTGGCGAATGTAGTGCTCCCCCTTGATGATCCGGTAGCGTGCTTCCTGTTTCCGGCCCTCGGGTGTCGGCGGCCCTGCCGCGGCCCTGACGGCAAAATATTCGTCGAGCTTTTGCTGCACGGCATCCAGCGCATCCAGTCGCCCATACGACTTGACCATGTTATCCAGCGGCAGGGTCATGAAAGCGGCAAGTTTTTCCGCTTCCTGCAACGAATGCTTTGCTCGGACTTCCTGTCGCCGTGCCTCGTTCCGCATGTTTAATGCCCAGAGTGCTGCGGCGACGGCCATGAGGAAAAGCAGGGCAAACGCAGCAGCCAGCGTGCGGCTCAGGCGCAGGCGATGCCGCAATGCCCGTTCCCGAGCAGCCGTTTTTTCCGTTTCCTCAAGGGATCGACGCGCATCCCGACTGCGGCGGATGACGGAGGTCAGAAGGTCATGAGTCAGTTCGATGCGGGAGGTGCCGGCACGATCCTCCAGGTGCAGCAGGCGCCGGTCCACCAGTTGCATCAAATCCTGCCGCGTGAGTCCCGGCTCCGCGATCGCATCCTCGAAGGCCCGGCTGTCCCGGTGTCCGGAGTGCGTGAGCAACTGCTCCTCAATGAACGCTGGGACTGCATCTGGCAACCCTTCGAGGGACTTGCGGTAAAAATCAGCCAGAATTTCCTGGTGCGACCCCTCCAGCAGTGCGGTCGAAATTTTTTCCAACCCCTGCTCCTGCCGGCGCCGGTCGAGTTGTCGACACACGATGCTCAGCAGCGCCGGCTCCACTTGCAGTTGCTGCCACCATTCGGCGCTCTCGCCGTCCGCACCGGTGGCAGGCGGGGCATTGGCGACGAACTGAACAATGCTCTGCGCCACGCCCGCGTCCAGAATGCCTTGGCCTGGACCTTCCACTGCTTCGAGCGCCTGCAATCCGTTCAAGCCCTTCAAGCGCAGGCGGGACCGCGAAATGGATCGGAAACTCGACTGCAGTGCCTCCAGGTCAGCCAGGAAATCCTCCCTCAGGCAGATCAGGACTTTGCAGGGCAGGCGCTTCAAATCGTAGGCGGCATGGATCTCCGGATCGGCCTCCAGCCGCCGCTTCAGCGCCAGCGGAATCGCATTGCCGCCGAGATCGGACAGGGCATCGAGAAATGCCCGGCGGCGGTCGGCGGCGTTACTGCCTTGGGCAAGCGTGAAGACTTCCTCGAACTGGTCGATGATGAAAACCGGAGTGAGCCATTCCTGCGTGGGGCTCCAAAAGTCGGCCTCAGGCCGGTGCAGGTATTCCCACAAGGTGTCACCGGCCTGGCGAGGCGGCGCTGTGACACCGGCGTCCGCACACGCTGCGTGCAAGGCTGCTTCCAATTGCCCCTCCGGCGAGGCGGAGGGGCTGCGGTGGTCAATGCGGACATACACCGGCAAAAATTCCGCCTGCCGCAGCAGTGGGAATAGCCCCGCACGCAGCAGGGAGGTTTTCCCGTGCCCGCTCTGACCAAAGAGAACGGAAAATGAATCCCGCCGCACCTGGCGCAGCAACTCCGTGGCCATTTCGGTGCGTCCGTGAAACTGGCCGCGCATTGCTTCCGTGAAAGCGGCGAGGCCGGGCCAACGGTCAAGCGTGTCCGGGGGGGTGGATGGGTTGGCGCTCACGGCTTGAGGAGTTTTCGTTGCCTCCGGTAGCGCCACACGATTTCCTGGACGGTGGCATTGAGGTCTGACTGCTCATCGGAGACGGGCAGCCATGTGCTCTGGTGGAAAGATGCCGGAATCCTCGCCTCCGCTCCGGTGACGGGTCCCAGTCGCACAGGACACAGGAATTCTGCCCCGCAGTTCAACGAGGCCATCCGGTCGCTAGCCCATTTCCATTCGCGGCGAAACCAGCCTTCGATCTGCCCTTCGGACGCCCGGCTGATCACCGGCAGGAAGAGCAGCGCCTGGCGGATGCGGCGCTGGATTTTATCCTCCCGCTGGATGTCGCCCGCCAGCCGCAGCGGATCATGCCACACGCTGAGTCCGGCTGATTCCAGCGCATCCGCCAGCCTCGCGGTAAAGGCCGCATCATCCGGCGTTCCACTGACAAAAACCAACGGGGCGGGCACCTCCATTCCGGGCGGGAAACCGGTCGGGCCAAGGACTGCCGGGTGGCGCTTGCGCCAGCGTTCGAGCAGTTCGGCAGTAAACTCCCGGGGATCCCCCCGCGGAAACACGATGGATCGGCAACCGAAGTGCTTGTAGAAAAAATGCATCTCGGGATCACGCTGCACGCCGGGGTCAACGAGCAACTCCCTGAAAGGTCCAGGCAGGGAATACGGCTTTCCCTTGGCCTGCCGGACCAGCAAACGGGTCGGCCAGTCCGGCAGTCCCGTACCGATGAGCAGCAGATGGTGCTGTTGAAGATGGTCGAAGAGTCGCTGCGGACGCTTGTCCCCCTGCAAGGCCTGAAGAACTTCAATCACATCCTCATCCGTCACCGCAAAACTGCCTTCAACTCCGCAGGTCTGACCAAACAAGTGAAAAATGCGGTCCTGCCTGTCCGGCAACAAGACCGGCAGGTCAGTAGGCGTCTTGTCGAGGCGCGAGAACACCTGTGTTTCCGCCGGGACTCCCCGCACCGCTATGATCGCCCGGTCCAGCAGAGGCAGAAAGGAGGTGCTTAAAAATAGCGTGAACGACTCCAGCGACGCCAGATTCAGCAGGGTATCCGGCAGAGGCAGGGAGGGATCCTGGGCCAGACGGTGCAATGTGGTGTAGATTCTGTGCGGTGCCCCGCCGCGCTTCAGGAAAATGCCAGCAACATGGTTGATCGTATAGTCGCCGGGCAGTGCCGACTCCTCCACGCCCAAGGTCGCTGCCAGCCTGCGGGCCAAAATCCGCCCGATCAGCGCTGGTCGCCCGTTTTCCTCCACCACCAGGGCATCCGGCCCCACGATAGGCACCACCCGTCGTTCTTCCAGGTTGAGCATGAGATCGCTCCACACATCCTCGAAATGCGTGGGGACAAGCTCGGACATCAGGATCATTTCCTGGACGCGGGCCAGGTCACGCCGCATTTCTGTGATTTCCTGATAGCGGTCTGCCGGATCAGGCTGCAGGGCTCGCAGAATGATGTGGTCGAGCCTGGCATCTGTCGCACTAATGCGGGATGGTGCCTGGAACGCCCCCTGCGGCAGCTGCCCGGTCAGCAGTTCGTAAGCCACCACGCCCAGACTGTAAATATCCGAACGATTGTCCGCCCTGCCATGGATCACCTGTTCGGGAGCGGCGTAGAGCGGAGTACCCACGATCTGGTTGGTGGACAGCGGATCGAGCAGCGTTCGCTCCATGAAATCCGCATTGCCCCGGGCCAGGCCAAAATCCACCACCTTCACCCGGCCATTCCGGCTTACCAGAATGTTGCCAGGCTTCACGTCCCGGTGCGTCACCCCAACAGCATGGGCGTGGCCCAGCGCATCACACACCTGTTGCAGGATTTCCAGTACAACACAGGGCTGCAAGACGCTGCGCTGCCGCAGCGTGCGCAGGTCCTCGCCGTCCACATGCTCCATTACGAAAAACAGATGACCGGCCGGCGTTTCACCCGAATCAAACACACTGACAATATTTGGATGGTGAAACGAGGCGAGGTGGAGCGGCTCCCGCCGGAAACGCTCCGCCAGTTCCGTATCCCGGCTCATTTCTTCAGGCAGCAGTTTGATCGCCACCGTCCGGCGCAGTTGCGGCTGCACCGCCCGATACACCGCCCCCATTCCACCGCGTCCGATGAACTGCACGTTGTCGAACTGCGGCAGCCAGCGGGCCACCGCATCGGTTGGGGGTACCTCCCAGTTCAACGAAGCCAGCGGAGGTTGCGCATGCTTCATGTGGGCAGACGGACCCAGGTCCCCCACACTAGTGCGCTCGTCTATCTGAAAATCTTCGGAGCCTGGCGACATGCTATCTCAAAATAAATACATGACAATTTGCCGACTGTGACAACATTTTTCCAAAATGGAGGGAATTTCCGGATGCTCCACCGGCACTTCGCCACCGTCTGCGGCTCCTTCACCCTTCGGGCAGCCGGAAGCCTGCCGAACTCCGTTCGGGCTTCGATTCCAACGTCCCGACCCGCAGCCACCGCTTCGCCGCACCCAGCGCAACCCCGGCCTGGAAACACAAAACGCATTCGGCCAAAGTTCTGATTCGCACGCCCGGTGCTGCAGGCTTGTTCAACCAAGACCTCGGTTGCTGGCGCGACCACCTCAACTCCGGGAATCACGCCCTGGGCCCGCAGCAATACGGACTTTATTGTTAGTCAACGTGGTCGTTCTCACATCCCTGACTTGGGCTGATTCCCATCCCCTTTTTTGAAGCCTCCTTCACCGAACTGCACACTCACCAAACGGTGAACAGGAATGACCTGCAGCCCCAAATCGCTCCGCTGCGGCCTCGAGATCACAAGAAACTCGCGCGTCAGACGGTCATAGGCGTCCATGTTCCAGCTGCCGTTGTCACCCGGCACTGCCCAGGGTTTCTGCCCGTCCCGCGGCGGGGCGGTGTGAGTCAGGGGTTTGAGACTTTGAGCTGAACAAATACCACTCGGAAGTCGAGTGTAGGCTGCCATGACTGCACTTGTAACTTGCGATCCGACAACGTGGGCCGGCTGGGGTGAATTCACCGTCAGTGCCGCCCTTTCACCCGAAGACAAAGCCGCTGCCGCCGGCTGGCTGGAAGCCGGGCACTTCCTCGGCAGCTTCAAACCGGTGGGGCACAGCCTCCTCCACATCATCCGCGAGGACGGAGAGCCTGTGGCCGTGGTCCAGTGGGCGGCGTGCGCCTATCATCTCAAGGAACGCGAGGCGTGGATCGGCTGGAACGGCCTGACCTGTGCCCGTCGGCGCAACCTCATCGTCAACAACGTGCGTTTTCTCGTCCGCGAAGCGGCGCGCCGCCCCAATCTCGCCAGCAAAGCGCTGTTACCGGTTCCAAAGTTATTCATCAAGCGGCGGTGAAGGGGCCATTACCAAGCCACCAGCCGCAGCGAACCTTTTGTTTTGAAGCTCCGCACCCACGGGCCGCAACGCTTCGCGTAACGGCCCGTTCTCCTGCCGCCTGCTCGCCACCTCCCCCCGCATCGACCTCGATTGCAGCGCTCCATTCGGTGAGTTTATTGAAAGGTCTTTGGCATAGAGTACAACCGATCCTGGTGCCATCATCCATTCATGCCAAAGCATGACGGCAGGTCACTGGATCACGGGACAAGCGAACAGATCCGGATTTTGGCCGTGCTCAGGGTGCGGGAGGACGGGGAGAAACCGGGCGAAATCATGAAGTCGCTCGGCTTGTGCCGCACCACTATTTACCGCTGGCGGCGAGCCGATGACAATGGCGGAGTCGCTGTGCTCAAATCAAGCCAGGCAGAGGGCCCGCAACCCAAACGCACCGACAAACAGAAGCAGAAGGTGCGGACGTGGATCGTGGGGAAGGACCCACGCCAGGATGGAATTGATTTCGCACTCTGGACGCACGCGATCCTAGCCGAAATGATCGGGAGGAAATTCGGCATCGCCCTTGGGACTCACGGCAGTCGGCAAACTGCTGGCCAGTCTGGACAGCACGGCGCGGAAGCCGTGGCACCGAGCTTGTGAGCGCCACCCGCAGGCAGTGGACGAATGGCTCAACAAGACCAATCCAAAACTCAGAAAACGGGCCAAACGCCTCGGAGCATCGATCTTTTTCCCGGATGAGGCCGGGTTCACCTCGGAACCGGGTCTGAAGCGATGGGATGGCTCTGATGCTGAAAAACGATTCCACGATTGAGGCAATACGCAGCCACTTGCTTTCCCCCGCCTTCCGTTCTATCACATAACAAAATCCCGCCGTCACCTATGCTCTCCGCTCTCCGCTCTCTGTCTTCTGTCCGCCCTGACCATGGGATTGCGGGCGCAGGATTCGTTTTCCGCTCGAATGGAAACGACAACCAGCGGCGATGTTTTTCTGGTGTGGCCAACGCAGTTTGCCCGGCGCTATGCCATTGAGCAATCCACGGACCTTGCCCAGTGGGAGTCGCTGCCGGACACCGTCATGGGCACCGACGGTGAACAGCGCAAATACCTCTTTTCCATCACCCCGCCGCCGCCGGGCGTTCCCGGGCCGTGGGAACCGCCGGCCCCGGACACCGTCCGCCAGCATTTCAGCCTCTCGTTTTTCCCAAACGGCCAGACCCTCATTTCCTGGACCCAGGACGGAAATTCCCACCGCGCCGTGGTCAGCGACGACTGGAGCACCGTCACCGTCGGCGACCAGCCGCTTCCCTTTCCGGCGCTCATGTGGTATGCGGACGCCAACAGCACCCCGCCCGTGAATTTCGATTTCTTCACCTGGAACCTGCAGTGGCAGCCACTGTATGCCAGCCTCGTGCCCTCCGCACTGCCTCAGGAGGCGCAGGAC
>JAGNEJ010000049.1 GCA_018003315.1 Verrucomicrobiales bacterium | reverse complement strand
ATCATGATCATCGGACTGCACGCACTTGATTTGGTGCCGAAAAAGGCCGCAGGTACGGCCGCGGGTTTCACCGGGTTTTTCGGTTATGTATTTGGATCAGCCATTGCCGGAACGGGCGTCGGGTGGATTGCGGACCGGTGGAGTTGGGACGGCGTTTTCATCACCATGATCGCCTGCTGCCTGTTGACGATCCTGTTCAGCGCACTGACGCTCGGCCACCGGGCGGAAAGCCACTCCAGACTGAAAAACTCATGACCATTCGCCAGCTTCTCGCCGCTTTGTTAGGTATGACACCGTTCATCGCCACTGCCGGGGATGCGCCGCCTCCCGTGATCGCCCACCGCGGTGCGAGCGGTTACCTGCCTGAGCATACGCTGGAAGCCAAGGCGCTGGCCCTTGGCATGGGCGCAGATTTTCTGGAACAGGATGTGGTGCTCTCCAGGGATGACGTGCCGGTGGTGCTGCACGACATTCACATCGACACGGTGACTGACGCGGCCGCGCGCTTTCCCGGGCGCAAGCGCACCGACGGACGTTTCTACGCGATTGATTTCACCGTGGCCGAGCTGAAGCAGCTTCAGGTCACCGAACGCATCAGTTTGAAGACCGGCCAAGCGGCGCTGCCTGGGCGCTTCCCGGCGGGCAGCAAGCCGTATTTCCACCTGCACACGCTGGAGGAGGAACTGGAGTTCATCGCCGGACTCAACAAAAGCACCGGGCGCACGGTGGGCGTCTATCCAGAGATCAAAATGCCGGCCTGGCACCGGCAGCAGGGCCGCGACATCAGCCGCATTGTCATTCCGATCCTCCAGCGCCACGGCTACCGCACCAAGGCCGACGCGTGCTGGGTGCAGTGTTTCGAGTATGACGAGGTGAAGCGCATCCGCAGGGAACTCGGCTGGCAGGGCCGTCTTTTGCAGTTGCTGAGCACTGGTGCCAAAGGCGACGCGGGGACCAACATGGCCTTTCTCCGCAGTCCCGCCGGTCTCAAGGAACTTGCCCTTGTGGCGGACGGCATCGGTCCGGCGATCGCCAGCATCATCAGCGGAAAAAGTGTCGCGGATCGCCGGGTGACTTCGCTGGTGAAAGATGCGCAGGCACATCATCTCGTGGTGCACCCCTACACGGTGCGCGTGGATGAACTGCCGAAGACCGTCACCTCAGTCGAAGAACTGCACCGCATCCTTTTTGTCGAAGCTGGAATCGACGGTGTCTTCAGCGATTTTCCGGACCGAACCGCGGCGTTTGTGAAGACGCTGCGGCGGGCGACTGAGGCACGCTGACTGATCCCAGATTCCCCCGGTTGCTGAACGCGCGCAGCTGCACAAGCGGCGGGGCTGGTCGCGGCGGCATCAGGAAAGTTCCCGCGCACAATACCACAGTGCCCGCGGCAAGTGGAAGGGGCCTTTGAACAGGTTGCCTTTGGCGGGTTGGGCGACGGTGCCGTCGTAATTGAGGTAGCCGAACCACTCGCCATGCACGGCGTCGGTGAAGTGGGCGAAGCTCCAGTCGTGCGCCATGGCGTGCAGGGAGACGTAGCGCTCGTCGCCGGTGAGTTTCCAGGCGAGCAGCGTGGCAATGAGGGCTTCGCAGTGCGGCCACCAGAATTTCATGTTCTGCCAGTATTCCTGCACGGGTTTGCCGTGGAGGTCGGTGAAGTAGAGCAGTCCACCGTTTTCCTCGTCCCAGCCGCGCGCCCACATCCAGTCGAGGATTTGTGCGCCGAGGGCGATGAGGCGCTGGTCGCTGCGGTGGCGGCCTTCGTGCATGATGAACCAGGCGCATTCAATGGCATGGCCGGGGTTCAGCATTCTCCCGTCTATATGGTCAATAACATCACCATCCGGTGCGACGACTTCCATGAGTGCCCGGTGTCCGGGTTTGAGAAAGTCGCGTTCGATCTCGCTGATGAATGCGGTGATCCACCCGGTGCAGGTTTTTCCAGAGACGGCGATGTCGCCGAGGTTCGTCCGCAGTTCCTGCGCGGTCACAATGCCGATCATGAGCGCGCCGATGCCTTTCATGGGACGTGTGGGCTCGAATTTCGGCAGCATTGCTCCCGGCGTGAAACTGAAATGCAGGTAGGTTTCCCAGGCCTTTATCGCATCGTCGGCGGCGCGCTGTTCGCCGGTGGCTTTGGCAAAGGCGGCGTAGCTGATGGCGGCGAAGCTTTCGCTGAAAACATAGCGCCTCATGCGCAGCGGTGCGCCCTCGCGGGTAACCGTGAACCACATTTTGCCTTCCGGCGAGTGGCAGTGCCTGCGCGAAAACTCGACGCAGGACCGCGCGGCTTCGAGCCACTCAGGCCGTTGCTCCATGGTGTTGTAGAGCGTGCCGAACATCCAGCCGGCGCGGCCTTGGAACCAGACGCTCTTGTCCGTGTCGAGGCGCGAGCCATCGCGGTCGAGTGCGGTGATCATGCCGCCATGCTCGCGATCGAGTCCGTGGCGCAGCCAGAAGGGGATCACGTTGTCGAGCAGCGTGCTGCGATAGAGCGCGGCAAGGTGCGTGCGGCATTTGGGATTGGTGAGGTCGGTGGTCATCGTATCGGGTCGTGATGGCAGGGGAAATCCAAGCCCGCCTGGCGGTGAATTTCAAGCATGGCCTGTGACACGCCAAGGCCAATCGAAATGGGGCGTGTTTTCCAAATTGTCAGATCTCTCCGTCGTTGGCGGGCAATTTGAGAAACCATTCCGCAACGGAGGCAGGATGAAAAAGGGGTTCCCACACGATGCAATGCGTGCTTGCATGGCGGGAAAATCATGGGTCCCTGGTTTCATAGAGCATCTGCAGACGGTCCGGAGGGGGCTGCCCTTCTGAGGGCGCGGTCCGGACCGTATCACTGGCTGGCGGTGGCCGTTTTTCTGGGGGCGTTCGCGTGGGCCTACCTGGCGTTTGCGGGGAAGCTCATTTCCACCACCAACCTGGAGCCGCAACGTCAGGACCAAAAGCACAACATGCGCCGCGCCTTGGTGGCGCGGGATTTGCTGGAAGGATCTGACAATCGCGGGGTGATGCAGCGGCTGACCGACTGGATGCCCCATGCCACCGATGGCGTGGTGGCCCCATTGTGGCCGTGGGTGGCGGCTCGGCTTGCCGCACCGGAGGACAGCATTGACGAGGCAAGCTTTGCCACCGACACGCCGCAGGACCTGGCTTTTTTTCAGCGCGGAAAATGGTTCAATGTCAGGCTGACCCTGGGCTTTCTGCTGCTGCTCGGCTTGTGGACGGCGCGGCATTTCAGCGTGCTGGGCACCGCCAATTTCCTGCTCCTCGCCGGATTCGGAGCGTTTCTGCCGCGAGCGGTTTATTTCCAACCGGAGCCGTTGTTTTTCATTCTGTTCCTGCTGGCGTGGCTTTGTGCCATCGCCCTGCTGAAGCGCAATGCGGTGTGGCGGCACGCGCTTTTCGGACTGCTCTGCGGGCTGGCCTACTTGAGCAAAACGTCGATCGAGCCGCTGATTCTGGGATGGTTTGGAGTCAGCAGCTGGCGGTTTGTCAGGGGATGCCTGCACCGGGGCGATCCCTCAGCGTGGAGTTGCCGCAACCATTTCATCGGGGTGCTGGCGTTTCTGTTTGCCTACCTGCTGGTCATCGGACCGACGCTGGGCTACAACCGGGAGCGTTTCGGCAGCGCCTTCCACAATTTCCCGCGTTACTGGATGTGGATGGATGACTTCGACACCACCGGCTACAAGTGGATGCAGCAGCACCCGACGGCCAAAGAGCTGCAGGCGGTGCCTCCGGAGGAAATTCCCAATGCCCGCAACTACTTCAAAGCCCACCCATGGCCGCAGTGGTGGCATCGCCTGACCGATGGCACCCATGCCAAGCTGGACCAGTTTCTGGCACCGAAACCGGAATTCAAAAAACCGCGTGACGGATGGAAGCGCATTCTGGACCTGCGCGGGGTTTATCTGGGCGGGCTGGTGGTCATGCTGGGGCTGGCGGCAGTGTATGCCCGGACGCGCGGACCGGCGTGGTTTCAGACTGGCCCCGCGCTGCATCCAGAAGCCGGCTCCGCCGCCATTTTTGTCATCGGAACCTTTGCCGCCTACTGCCTGGCCTACGGCTGGTACCATCCGGTGGGTCGCGGGGAGCGCTTCCTGCTGGGACTGTATGCGCCGCTGGTGCTCAGCCTGCTCTGGGGTGCGGAATACCTGCAAAAATGGGCGGACCGGCGCGGCGGGGATGGCCGCTGGTTTCGGCTGGTTTACCGCGGCATCCACGTCCTCATTTTCTGCTCCATTGTCTGGCGGCTGACCATGCTCCGGCACGACTGGGGCAACGGCGTCTGGTTTGATCCGGATGTCATCTAGCCAGGTTGACGGCCTGCCGTGCTGCGCGTAAGAAAATTCCATCCTCCTTCCCCCTCATGGCTGCCGTCCCTGCTGTCCGCATCGAACATCTGGTCAAGGTGTTCCGGCTTCCCACCCTGCGAAAACGGGAGGTGCGGGCCGTGGACGATGTCTCCTTCACCATTGCTCCCGGGGAGGTTTACGGCCTCATCGGGCCGAACGGATCCGGCAAAAGCACCACGCTCAAGGTGCTGCTGGGACTGTTGCGCGCCACCAGCGGAACAGCGGAGATTTTTGGTCAGGACAGCCTGAAAACCGGCAGCCGCGACGCGGTCGGCTATCTCCCGGAAAACCCGTATTTCTACAAGCATCTGAGCGGCCTGGAGACGCTGCAGTTTTATGGGAAACTTTGCGGTCTGGGATGTCGGGCGCTGCGGGAACGCACCGCGGAACTCCTGCGTCTGGTCCGGCTGGAACCGGCGGCCTCGCGGGCCGTCGGAAGCTATTCCAAGGGGATGCTGCAGCGGATCGGGCTGGCGCAGGCTCTGGTGCAGAATCCACGCATGGTGGTGCTGGACGAACCCACGGCGGGAGTCGATCCCGCGGGCAGCCGCACCATCCGCGATCTCATTCTGGAACTGAAAGCCCGCGGCATCACGGTCATTCTCACCAGCCATCTGCTGGAGCAGGTGCAGGAAGTGTGCGACCGCATCGGCATCATGAGCCGGGGCCGCATGGTTCGGCAGGGGCCGCTGGAGGAACTCATCGCCCTGCAGGACCGGCAGGAAATTGTGCTCCAGGGCGCCACGCCCGATCTGCTGGAAAAAATCCGCCTGTTGGTGGCGCAGGATGCGCGGGCCAGCCTGGTGCATGCGGGAAACTCCCGCACCACGCTGGAACACCTCTACCTGGAGGTCACCGGCGCTGCCGAAGAGGAACATCCCGCCGCGCACTGACATGAACCAGGACCTGATTTCATTCACGGCCACTTCGCCGGTGCGGCGCGGACTGTCCGGCTGGCTCCGGCGCATTGGCGTGCTGGCCATGCACACCTTCACGCAGTTGGTCAGGATGAAGGTGTTTTATTTTATGCTTGTCTTCTGCGTGGTGCTGTTTGTTGCCGGGTTTGTGCTCAGCAGCATTTCACCGGACCAGGAATTGAAACTGGTGAAGGATGCCGCCTTTGGGGTCATGCAGGTTTTCAGCGCCATTTTCGGCATCGTGGGCATGGCGCAACTGCTGCCGAAGGATCTTGAGGACCGGACGCTCTACACCATTCTCAGCAAGCCGGTGCGGCGGCATGAATACCTGCTGGGGAAATATCTGGGGGTGCTGCTGGTGCTGCTGCTCAGCCTGGTGGTGATGGACTTGCTGGCCTGCGGCGTATTGCAGTTGAAATATCACCTGGCAGAATCGGCGGCAGTCGCACAGGTCGAATCCGTGCGTGACAGTGGGAAGATGAGTCCGCAGGAATTTGAAGAAGCCCGCGCCGCAGCCGTGGGGGAGCTGGCGCGGCACGGATTGCGTTGGGAAATGCAGGCGGCGGTGGCGGCCATTTTCCTGAAAGCGGCGGTGATCACCGCGGTGACCCTGGCGGTGTCCACTTTTGCCGGGAGCACCATTTTTACGATCCTCGTGGCGCTCAGCATGTATGTCATCGGCCACCTGCAGGCCACCGCGCGGGAGACACTGATGAATCCCGAGCCGCCGCATTCCCACCGCGGTCCCGGCGCGGCGGCAGCCCCGCAGGCGGTCCCGCCCAGCCCGGTCCTGCGCGTGGCGGCGGGGGCCATCGCCGTCGTGTTTCCGGATTTCCAGGCATACAATGTGGTGGATGCCGTGGTGGCCGGAAAATCGCTGGACCAGGGCTCCGTGCTGAAAATGCTGGGACTCACCGCGGTCTATCTTGCCATTTACCTGGGCATCGCCGTATTTATCTTCGCGGAAAAGGAACTTTGACCGATGACCCGTTCCTGCCGCAACCGGATGCTGGCCCTCGCGCTGCTGCTGGCAGGGGCATTTGTCAGGCTGCCCGCGGAACAGCACCTGACCACCGAACTGCGGGAAAAGCAGCTGCTGCCGGAAAAGCTCGATGCCACCCTGCGCGAGCAGATGAGCCAGGAATCGTTCGCTGCGGCGTTTGGCGGGCTGCGCTCGCTGCTGGCCAGTTTTTATGAACTGGAGGCCTTCTCCGGATTTGCCAGAGAACCGCCCCGCTGGGATGTGGTGGACCATTATTATGCGCTCTGCACCCAGCTTCAGCCCAGGGATGGCCACTACTGGGAAATGCACAGCTGGATGCTTTCCTCGAATGCCGCGGAGGACCTGGCGGAAAAATCCGTCCACGGTCTGGATCAGGCACGCCGACAGGACTACCGTCGGCGCGGATTGGAAATCGCCGAACGGGGGATGAAGTTCAACCCGGACGACTACCGGATTTATGAACGGGCGGCGTGGATTCTGGCCTGGCCGAGCCGGGACATCAATCCCAATCCGGACTACGGCAAGGCGGCGGAATATTTTCTCAAGGCGAGCCAGTGTCCCCATGCTCCCCGGTATCTTTACCGCAATTATGTCTTCAGTGTTTCCAACCTGCCGGAACGCAAGGAGCAGGCTTACCGCCTGCTGAAACAGCTGTATGACCAGGGACCCTCGGAGCGCTTTCCCACGGTCATCACCCGGCTGAAATTTCTGGAGAACGTCCTGAATATTCCCGCAGCCAGCCGCATTCCGGAGCCGGATCCTGCTGCGCCTCCGCCAAAACCGTGAGCGCTGCCTAACAGCTTAGCGCCGCCAGCGGACGGGGTCCACTTTGTAGTAGCTGCGCAGTTCGGAGTAGAGGTCCGGATAGTCGCGCAGGAGGCGGTCGGGTCTTTCAAAGAAGGCTTCTGTGGCCACGGCGAAGAACTCGGCGGGGTCATCGGCTCCGTAGGAATCAAGGGCGGTGCGTTTGCCGCGGGCGGTGGCTTCCTGGAGTTTCTGGAATTCGCTGCCCAGCACTCGAGCCCAGGTGCGGTGCTGGTAGCCCTCAAGCACCGGGCGTCCGTCGGCCTCCCCGCCGTGTTCCAGGTCCAGTTGATGGGCGAACTCGTGCAGGACGAGGTTTTTTCCATCGCGCAGGTCACGGGCGGTTTTGCGGGCGTTGTCCCAGGCTACCACCACGGAACCGCCGGACCAGGCTTCCCCCATCATCAATTCCTCCTCTTCATCCCGGCTGTTAAAAAAGCTGGTGGGATACACCAGCACCGAGTAAACCCGCTTGAATGGGTAGGTTATGTCGCGGTTGAGCACCAGCATGCAGGCATTGCCGGCAATGGTGACTTTCATTTCATCGGTCACGTCATCCAGTCCGCCGCAGGGAATGAATTTTTTGTGTTCGATGAAGCGGTGGACCTTGTTCTGAAAATCCTGCCGCATGTCGTTGAGCATGGACCGATACAGCGGCACATTGCGTTCCAGGATGCCCACCCACTCCTCCGGAAAGCAGTGTGCCAACACTTTCTGGCGGCGGGTGCGCAGCCGGAATTCGCGGATCACGAACGCAACCAGCAGCGTGATCGCGAAGAAAAGGACAATCCAGAAGGAACTGGGAAGCATGGAGGAAGCAGGTGCAATAGTTTATGCGGTGCAGCAGCCGGAGGGAAACCGGAAAAATGCGGGGAAGGGAGCCGCCTAGTCCTGGGCGAGCAGCGGCGTTTCTTCCGGGCGCACCAGCGTTTCCAACACTTCCGCAGGCACGTCGTCGGCATCCACCACGATTTCACTGCGGCTGGTCATGTCCTTGATTTTGACACTGGGAAATTCGGCTCCCACCACCACGGCGACGCGGGCCCTGCCCTGTTCCGCGTTCTGGAACTGCCTGCCCACTTTGGCCGGGGCGAGTGGAAAGTCCACCCGCACCCCTTCCGCGCGGAGCATCTGCACGATTTCCAGCGCCTGGCGGCGGCAGGATTCCTCGGCGATGATCACATAGGCGTCGAGGTTGTGCACCGCGCTTTGATAGGCCATGAGCCGATTCCTGGCGGGCGCAGTGGCTTGAATAAACTCGGCCAGCACCATGTCCCCCATGGCGAAGCCAGCGGCGGGCAGGTCTACGCCGCCGATGAGCTGGCAGAGACTGTCATACCGCCCCCCGCCAGCCACGGCGCGCAGGGTTCCACCGGCGTCGAAGACTTCAAAAACCACGCCCGTATAGTAGGCCAAGCCGCGAACCACACCCAGATCGACGCACACATGCTCCGCCAGACCGCGGGCATCCAGACTGTCCAGCAGTGCTCCGAGCACGCCTTCCCTGGCAGCGTCCGGATTCTGCAAAAACGTCCGCACCGCTTCCAGGCTGGTGCCCAGTTGTGCGAGTTTCTGCGCGGTGATTTCGGGTTTTTCACGATCCAGTTTGTCGATGGCCTGCAGGAAAAGCGGCAGACTTTCGCTGGAAATTCCGCTGCCGTCGGCAAAGGCATTCCAGACGCGCCGGTCGCTCAGGCGCACCTTGAAGTCGCCTGGCTGGAATCCGAGATCGAGCATCAGATCGATGGCCATGGCCACCAGCTCGGCATCGGCTTCGATTCCGGATTCGCCGACGATGTCACAGTTGAACTGGTAAAATTCCCGGCCCCGGCCTTTCTGCGTGGCTTCGTGGCGGAAACAGGGGCCGATCTGAAACCACTTGAGCGGCTTTTTGTAGTGGCGCTGTCCTGCCGCCACCATGCGGGCCAGGGTGGGGGTGACTTCCGGACGCAGCGCGACCTCCCGTTTTCCCCGGTCCTGGAAATTAAAGAGCTGGTGGACGATTTCCTCGCCGCTCTTGCGCGTGTAGAGTTCCGTCGGCTCCAGGGTTGGGCCTTCGTATTCGACGAATCCATAGCGGAAGGCCACATTCCGCCAGTGCTGGAAAATGTAATTGCGCACCGCGCAAGCCTCGGGAAAGAAATCGCGGAATCCGGGAAGGTTCTGGAGGGGCTGGCTCATGATGTGCAAAAGCCGACAGTGGTGGAAGCGCTCCCGATTGCAAATCAGGAAACGGAAGTTTCTCCAACCGCCTCCGCCGGGACTGGATCAAGCGCGCATCTCCGCTGCGGGGAGGACTGCGCAGTGCCAGGCTGTGCGGGTGGTCTTTCCCTTCGTTCGCTGCCGGTTATTCGAGACCCTTGCCGACACGCTTTTCAAAGCGACCGACCATTTCCTCGTATTTTTTGCGCTGTCGTTCGTCGAGCACGCTTTTCACCTGCGGATGCAGGTTGGAAAGCACGCCCATGACCTCGCGCCGGAATTGGTCGCGCAGCGGGACGATTTTTTTGGTGCTTTCCTCCAATGCCGGGCGCAGGGCCTCCACCTGACCCTCGCTGAGGTCCAGTTTCTTTTTCCAGTCGTTGAGGACCAGGGATTCCAGTTCGGCTGGCGGGGCCTGGGCCAGGCGTTTCACCCAGCCTTGCACCGCGCCCATTCCCAAGCCGATGCCGAGCATCAGTCCCAGCAGAAAGAGTCCGCCGATGCCGAGCCAGAATTTCCAGGTGCGGCGCATGATGTTAGTGGGGAAAGAGGTTTACGGATTGGTCTGCTCCTCCCCAGAGTGCCCAGTGGGGTGCCTCCCGATCCAGGGAAACATGGCCTCCGGAAAGCATCCAAAAGGAGAGAAATCCGACCACCGCCGCGCAGGCTGCCAGGGTTTTCCAGAGGCGGCGCAGCAACGCTGGGGAGTCGAGACCCTCCGGTTCGATTTCCCGGAGCCTGGCCTGGAGGCGGGTTTCAAATCCCAGTTCGATCCGGGACAGATCGGTCGCTGCCACCTGCCGCCGGGCAGTTTCAAAGTAGGGAGTGAGCGGGTCGGGTTCCATAAAATTGGTCAGGGTGAGGCGAGCAGATTCCGGAGTTTGAGTCTGGCGCGGTGGGCGCGGACTTTGACGTTGCCTTCGCTCCACCCGGTGAGGCTGGCGGTTTCGCGAACGGTGCGCTCCTCGATTTCCAGCAGGGTGATGACCAGTTGTTCCTTGGGTGCCAGCTGCTGCAAGGCACGGCGCAGACGCAGCACTGCGTCCGAAGGGTCGGCGGCTGGTCCCACCGCCCCCTCCGGGAGGGGGGCTCCGCTGCCCAGCGCTTCATAGGACACTTCCCGTTCCCGGCGGCGGCGGTGCTTGCGCAGGAAGTCAAAACAGCAGCGCACGGCCAGGCGCATCAGCCAGTGTTCAAACGGGGCTTCGCCGCGAAATCGGGAAAATTTCTGCCAGGCGCGAATGAAAACCTCCTGCGCGAGGTCGTCGATTTCGTGATGGTTGCGGGCGTAGCGGGCCGCCATGGCCAGCACCCGGCTTTTGTGGCGGACCACCAACTCGCCGAACGCCGCATGATTGCCTTGGCGGACCAAGCCGACAAGTTCGAGGTCTTCGTCCACGGAAGCGGACCATGCCGGGGGAGGTGCGGCACGTCCAGCAGGTTTCGCACACAGCCCCGGCAGCGCAGGGCAGAACGCTCCGGACCGTGCAGACCCGACAAATGGGAGATCGATTGGAGTGGCGATCATTTCCCTCCTCAGACGGGAAAGCGGATTCCGAAGGTTACAGCATCGGGGGTGGATTCTTTCCCGATGGTCTCCCTGCCTCCCACGGATTCGCGGTGCGGCAGGGATTTCAGGACAAATTCTGGTTCCGACAACGCCTTGGGTTGCTGCCGCTTCGCCTCCCGCGTCTTTTTAGTTGAAAAAACTTTCAGAATCGATAGGCTCACTCGAAATTTCAGAAAAACCCCGATTTCAATAAACAGAAATAATCAATCGAATCGAAACAAACCGATGAAACACACACTCTATTTCAGCACGTTGCTGCTTGCCGGAGCTGCCACGCTGGCATTCGGGCAGCAACCTGCTCCCGGCCAGGCTCCGGCCATCGCACCTCCGCAGCCCTCCCCTCCGGAGGCGGATTACCCGCCAGTGGAACAGACGCTGAAGGATTTCGAGAAAGTGGTGTCCACTGCAGACGGAGCCAAGCCATTTTACACCCTGTGGGTGCGGGGCAAGGACCAGCAGGTGATGGCGGAACTGCCGCAGGCTTTCGCCACCCAGCGGCATTTTTTGGCCCTGACCGTGGCCAGCGGAGAAAGTTATGCGGGGCTCCAGGCGGGGGATGTTTATTTTTACTGGAAACAGTTTGGCAAACGGCTGGCCTTGGTGGTGCCGAATTTGGACATCCGCAGCACGGGGGATCAGGAATCCCAGCGTTCCGTGAAGCGGCTCTTTACCGACAAGGTGCTGCTGGACGTGCCCATTCTCGGCTGGGTGCCACGCGGCGGTCCGCTCGTTGACATGGACGAACTGTGCGTCGGCATGGCCGGCAAATTTTTTGGACCACATGCTGCGGGCATCAACCGGAATCTCTACACCACCAAAACGGCCAAGACGTTTCCGACCAATGTGGAACTGGCATTTGAAGCGGCCGTGGCGGACGGGCAAATGAAGACCTTCCACTACAGCTTCAGCAACATGCCGGACAAAACCGGCTACGAGCCGCGGTTGGCGGATGAGCGCATCGGCTACTTCATCACCCACTACACGGACTTCGGCAAATTCGAACCGGACAAGACCCGCGTGCGTTTCATCAACCGCTGGCATCTGGAAAAGGCCGATCCCAGTCTGAAGCTCAGTCCCCCAAAAAATCCGATCATTTTCTACATCGAGCACACCTGCCCCATCCGCTACCGCCGCTGGGTGAAGGAAGGCGTGCTGTTGTGGAACAAGGCCTTTGAAAAAGTCGGCCTCGTCAATGCGATGGAAGTGCGCTTCCAGGATGCCGCCACCGGGGAAAACATGGACAAGGACCCCGAGGACGTGCGCTATAATTTTATCCGCTGGCTGAACAACGGCGTCGGCACCGCCATCGGACCCAGCCGGGTGCATCCGCTCACCGGCCAGATTTTGGATGCCGACATCATCCTGACCGACGGTTGGATCCGCCACTGGTGGACCAACTACAACGACATCGTCCCGCAGTTGGCGATGGAAGGGATGACGCCGGAAACCATGGAATGGCTCTACAAGAATCCGCAGTGGGACCCGCGGGTCCGCATGGCCGCGCCGGAAAAACGTCAGGAAATTCTTGATGCCCGCAGTCGCGAACCCATGCCCGCACTGGGCGGCCACCCGCTGGCGCAGGCCGGCAAAGGGTTGCTGGGCCAGGGGGAATTCGATGGTCTGGTCGGCCGCTACAGCCAGCAGAACGGCTACTGCGCGATGACCAATGCGAAAGTCATGGGGCTTTCCCAGATGGCCATGGAGATGGAAATCGCCGCCGCAGAAGTGGCGGCAGACCCGCCCCCGCCCCCGCCGGCACCGCAACCGCCGCAGCCCCAGCCCGCGCCTTCCGGTGAACAACTGCTCGACGGCGTGCCGGAAAGCTTCATCGGACCGCTGCTCATGGACGTCACCGTGCATGAAGTCGGACACACGCTTGGACTCCGCCATAACTTTAAAGCTTCCTCGATTTATTCTTTCGAAGAAATCCAAGGTGACGCGATCAAAGGCAAAAAACCCTTTGCCGGGTCGGTCATGGACTACATCCCCACCAACATCGTCGCCGGGAAGAAGCTTCCCCAGGGCGACTGGGGCATGATCTCCGTCGGTCCCTACGACGAATGGGTCATCGAATACGGTTACAGCTTCGAAAAGGATCTCAAACCCATCCTTTCCCGCGTGGCGGATCCGCTGCTAACCTATGCCACCGACGAGGACACCGGCGGCCCGGACCCGCTGGCGCGACGCTATGACTTCGGCAAAAATCCGCTGGCCTACGCTCAAAACCAGATGGTGCTGGTCAATGAACACCGGTCAAAGATTTTGAACCGGTTCGTCAAGGACGGGGACAGTTGGGCCAAGGCCCGGCGCGGATACCAGTTGACGCTCAGGGCGCAGATCAGCGCCGTCAGCATGATGTCCGACTGGGTGGGCGGCAGCTTCATCAACCGCGACCGCAAGGGCGATCCCAATTCCCGTCCGCCCGTGCAGGTGGTCCCGGTGGACCAGCAGCGCGCCGCTATCGCGTTTATCGCGGAAAACACCTTCCGGGATGAAGCGTTTGGGCTCACTCCGGATTTGCTCAACCACCTCACCGTGGACAAGTGGTTCGACATGGAAACGCAGTTTGAGGAACCCACTTGGCCGGTGCATGACCGGATCCTGGGCATCCAGGCCAGTGCTCTGACCGCGCTGATGAACCCCTCCACCCTGAGCCGTGTGTTCGACAATGAATTCCGCACGCCGAAGGATCAGGACGCACTGACCCTCCCGGAGTTGCTCGACACCGTCCGCAATGGGATCTGGGGCGAGCTGGACCAGGTGGACGCGAACAAGCCGTTTACTCCGCGCCAGCCGCTCATCAGCAGCCTGCGCCGCAATCTGCAGCGGGAACACCTCGAGCGACTCATGGACCTGGCCAGCAGCAAAATGGCCGGCCCGGCCGCCAAGCCCATCAGTGACCTCGCGGTTGCGCAGTTGGATGATCTGAAAGGGAAAATCGGCAACGTCGCCAATCTCCCCAATGTCGATGCCTACAGCCGCGCCCACTTGCGCGATGCCATCAACCGCATCAGCAAACTTCAGGAGTCGAAATACCTCATTCAGCGGTAAATCCACCGCCAGCTTTGCACAGGGTCGTCACGAACGTGGCGGCCCTGTCGTCGCTTCATTTGGTGGTTCGTCGTTTGATTTCCACAAGCTGCTTCGCCATGCGCTGCACGCGCTCCGGTTCGGCGTCCTTGAGATTGTGCTCCTCCGCAGGATCGTTCGCCAGATTGTAGAGCTGCGGACCGTTGACGATGTATTTCCAGGCGCCCTCGCGCAGCGACAGGGACCCGGCCTGCTCGACCAGGGTGGCCCGCCCCTGGCCTTCACCCAGCAGGGCAGGCAGCACGTTTTCGGAATCAGGTGCGTCCTGCCTGGAAAATGCCTGCCCGGTCAGTGCGGCAAAAGAGGCCAGAAAATCCACCTGACAAATCAGCGCACTGCTCGTTCCGGGTTTCACGCGGCCTGGCCAGCGCAGCACCAAAGGCACCCGCGTTCCGCCTTCGTAGGGCGTGTATTTTCCTCCGTGCCACGGCCCGGCGGGGCGATGGTCCCCCAGTTTTTCCACCGCCTGGTCCTGATAGCCGTCATCCACGACCGGGCCGTTGTCGCTGCTGAACATCACGATGGTGTTGTCCGCCAGCTTCAGCCGGTCCAGCGCGGCCAGCACCTCGCCCACGCACCAGTCGGCCTGTGCCAGGGCATCTCCGCGCGGTCCCATTTCGGATTTCCCGACAAACCTGGGATGCGGCACGCGGGGCACATGGGGATCATGCAGCGCAAAGTAGAGGAAAAATGGACGCTCCTTTTCTTTGGCGCGCTGTTCCAGGAATCCCACCGCCTGCCCGGTAAACGTATCGGCCATGTCTTCGTCCTTCCACCGCGCTGCGGCACCGCCCTTCATGTAGCCGATGCGACCGATGCCGTTGACGATGGCCTGATTGTGTCCGTGGCTGGAGTGCATTTTCAGCCGTTCCGGATTCTTCGCCCCGGTTGGTTCACCGGGAAACGGGTCGGTGTAGCTCACGGAAATCGGATCGGCAGGGTCGAGGCCGACCACACGGCGTCCTGACAAATACACGCACGGCGTCCGGTCCGCAGTGGCCGCCATGACGAAGGAAAAGTTGAATCCGATGTCCAGCGGGCAGGGGTTGATGTCCTTGTTCCAGTCGGTTTTTCCCGGTCCGTCGCCGAGCCCCAGATGCCATTTCCCCGTGGCTCCCGTCACATACCCCGCTTTCTGCAGCATGCCCGGCAGGGTGGTGCGTCCGGGTTGGATGATGAGCGCGGCATCCCCCGGCAAAATGTTCGTTCCCTTTTTCCGCCAGGCATATTCCCCCGTCATCAGGGAATAGCGCGACGGCGTGCAGGTCGCTGCGGAGGCATGGGCGTCGGTAAATCGCAGGCCCGATTCCGCCAGGCGGTCGATGTTCGGTGTTTTGACCCGCTTGGCACCGTAGCATCCCGCATCGCCATAGCCAAAATCGTCGGCGTAAATCAGCACCACGTTCGGACGTTCCGCCGCTCCCGCGCAGAGGCCGAGCATCAGCAGCAACGCTGTCAACCGAAGCGGCGCGTGGAATGCAGGGCAAGGCATCGGCATGGAAAACGAATCTGGAGTGCTGCGTGGAGGAAGCATTGTCATCATGGCGTGGGTGCCGGAGGCTGGGGTTGTTTTTCCTTAAGCTTTTGGATCTGGTTTTCCAGGTCCTGATTCTTGCGCTGCACTGCCTGGAGTTCCTGCCAAAGTTTTTGCAGTTCCGGCGGACCCGCCTGCTGTGCGCCGATTTCCTGCAGGGCCTTTTCCGCCGCATCGCGCGAGGCGTCGCGGAACGGCTTCCTGACGGCGGTCAGGGCGGTGAGCGGTCCGATGGCGGCGGGATCTCCCAGCGTGCCCAGCGCCTTGGCGGCGGCGGCGCGGATGCGTTCGTTGGGGTGCGTGAGGTGGCCGGTGAGAAATGTCCGAACCGCATCCTTTTGCTCCATTCGGCGGCCGAGAAATCCCAGCGCTTCGCAGGCGGTAATGAGCGTGCCGGACTCAAACGAAAGCGCAGCGGACTGGAGGCGGCGCAGAATGTCCGGCACGGCCGCGGCGTCGTCCCAAGTCTGAAAAACCCTGATCGCTGCATTGGTCAGGACCTGATTGTAACTGGAGGTTTCCAGCCAGCGGCGGACTTCCGCCGCCAGCGCGGGATCTCCAGGGCGGACACCCCAGCTTTCGATGATCGCGGCGAGGATTTCCGGGTTTTTCTCCGCTGCGGCATGAGTGGTTAGGGCCGTCTGTGCCGGGGCATTGAGAAAAGTGGCCAGCGCGGCAACCACCGCCAGGCGTACGCGGGCATCCGGTTGATTGAGGCTGGCAATGAGGGCGTTCCGGGCGGGATCGGTGGCGATTTTCTTCAGGCTTTCCGCGGCTTCGCGGCGGATTTCGTGATGGGCATCGCCGTTGAGCCGTTCCTTCAGCAGATCAATGCTTTCCTGCGTCTTGCGCTCGCCCAGTTTAATGACCGCCTGGAGGCGTCCGACGAAGTCTGCCGTCAGGATCCGCTTTTGCATCTCCGGCGGCAGGTTCGCCTCCCATTTGGCGAGAATGGTAAAGTCCGGGTCCAGCCGCATCCATTCCGGAGCGGCAGGAAGCTGGAAATGGAAGTCTTCCTGGTCGCGGCTTACGGTGACCGTGAAGTCACGCGGCGCCGCTTCCCCCGGCAGGAAAAAGCGGACCGGCAGCGGGAATCGGAAAAGGAGCACCTCCGGGGTCACCTTTTGCTTTTGGCGGATGCTGATGCGGGCCAGCTTTTCCTGGCCATCCCAGGAATAATTGGCTTCCAGATCCGGCGCTCCGCCATGATGCACCCACTGGTCGAAAAACTGGTCAAATGACCGTCCGCTGACCGCTTCCATTTCCTCCTGCAGGTCGTCGGTGGTGGCATTGCCGAACTGGTGATGCTCCAGGTAATGTTGAATCGCCCTGCGGAAAAGGTCCGGACCCAGCTGGCAGCGCAGCATGTGCAGCACCCAGGCGCCTTTTGGATAGGCCCGGTGGTCGAACTGCTGCATGGGATCGCCGTAGTCGCGCCAGACCATGGGGCGGGAGTCGTTGGCATTGAGCACCCGCTGGGCTTCGTGCCAGAGCTTTGCCTGCATGGCGTCGCGGCCGTCCCGGTGTTCTTCAAACAGGATTGGATAGTAGCTGGCGAATCCCTCGTTGAGCCACAGGTGCGCCCAGTCGCGGCAGGTCACCAGATCCCCAAACCACTGGTGCGCCATTTCGTGGGCGTCCAGCCCGCGCACCGTGTGCAGGTTTTCGGATTCTGCCGCCGCCAGCAGCCGCCCGGCCATGAAGCTGCACGAGGTGTTTTCCATGCCTCCCGCCACGAAATCGTGCAGATACACCTGGTCATACTTCGCCCAGGGGAACGGCATTCCGATCTCATTTTGGTAGAACGCCATGATGTCCTTCGTGTCGCGGAAGGCGAAGGCCGCCTGCTCCCGTTCGGATGGTGGCACATGCATGGCCAGTGGAAGATCGCCCAGCCGGTCCTCCACCTTGTGAAAGTACCCCGCTGCCATGGCGATGAGGTAGTTCACATGGGGCTTGTCCTGTTTCCAGTGCCAGGCGGTCAAACCGCGGGCATCCTTGATGCGGTCTGCCAGAGTCCCATTGGAGATGACCACCATGGGGTCCGGCACATGACAGGTCAGCTCCGTGGTGAAGCGCTCGTTGGGGTAATCATAGCAGGGAAACCAGAAGCGGTGCAGTTCCGCCTCGCCCTGGGTCCAGACCTGGGTGTCCTCCGGTTTGTAGCCCATTTCCGGAGTCCGGAAATACAGCCCCCGTTCCGGAGCCGCGGCAAAGGCGACATTCAGCTTGACCTCGGCATCCGGTGGAACCGGCGTTTTGAACAGCAGGTGCAGGTGTTCGCCGTCGTTGTGCCATTCGGCCAGTGGCTGGGTGCAATCGACCGCTGAAATCCGCAACTCCACCGCGTCGAGCTGCAGTTTGGCCAGCGGCAGGGCAATCGGCGCAAAACGCATCTGCATGGCACCGGAAACATTGCGGGCCGCGAAATCGGGCGTCACATCCAGCGCCACATGACGGATGTCCACCAGCCGGTCGCGGGCATATTTGCGTCCCGGTTTGTCTCCCACCGGAGCGGGCAGGAACATTTCCTTTTTTCCGTGTTCGCAAGCGCCGGCGGAAAGTTCATGGGCACCGGCCATCAGTGGCAGTGTTAGCAGAAAAAGCAGAGGGACTTGTCGCATGGAACTTGGAGTTTCATGCACAGGGCGGGCGATTGCCAAGTGTTTGCTATTCCGTGGACAGGGAAACCAAAGCTCCCTCATCCGAGGAAGAATGGCGAATAACCATCGCTCCGGAAACGGTCGATTATTCGCGGGACGGGGGCTTGGCCGTGGCGGGTTCCACTCGCAAGGACTCGACAATCCTGGCGATTGTGTCCTTGTGCCGCAGGCGATCCGCCGCCCTGCCGCCCACCGTGAACAGAACGATCCGGCCCGGCGCGAGCGTCACGGCAAAGGCGCTGATTTCGACAGGGGACTCATCCCAGGTGGCGGCGATCCGATACTCTTTGGCATGGAATTCACCCACTCGGCAATCCCGTTCCTCCGGCTGATTGGCGGCGACGGTAATGCCAACGCCAAAGGTGTCGCAATGCTTGACCAGCCACTTCCGGTGCCAGTCAATGGGCAGTCGGCCGAAGGTGATCGCGGACAGCCACACCTTGCGGTCCTTCGTCCACCCCTGATACCACATGCCCGTGGAATTGTCGCTCTCCCACTGCTCAGGGAACTGGATCCGGGCACCCCAGGCGGGGTCACCGATTTTGAATTCCTCGGCTCCGGCTTCCAGCAGGGCGAACAGGAGAACAGCGAAAACAGCGGCAATGCGTTCCATGGATTGGCGCAAATCTGAGCCCCGAGGCCAAGACCGCAAGGTGGATTTTCCTCACATCGCCCATTTCAGGGATGGCCGTCTGCGGGCTCCAGTGCGACCGGCACCGTGCGGCCCTGGCCTTGACATCGGCCGCAGGCTGTGGCCTCCTCATTCTCTGCTGCATGGGAAACCAGGATGAATTCACCAGGGGAGGCCCTGACAACTGAACGACTGCGCATGTCATGGATGATTCTATTCTGTGCCGGGCTGTTTGAAATTGCCTGGGCCGTCGGTTTGAAATTTACCGAGGGTTTTACGCGCTTTTGGCCGAGCGTGGGCACGCTTGTGGCATTGGTGATCAGCGTGGGGCTGCTGGGGCTTGCCGCACGGGCGCTGCCGATTGGCACGGCGTATGCGGTTTGGACGGGGATTGGCGCGGTGGGCACCGGCTCTGTGGAACGGTCATTTTCAGCGAACCGATCCCGCCTGTCCGCATCGTTTGTCTTGGGTTCATCATCCTCGGCATCCTTGGGCTGAGGATTACCTCCTGATTAGGCGGCTGTGGGGTGGGGCCGTCGTGGTCGGACCGCGATTCCGCAGTTGCCGGGTGAGACGGGAAACGTAGCGTGCAGGCATCACCGCCGCACGCCATGTCTGCTGAACCTCCCGCTGAGACCCGAATCTCCCTGCCGCCGCCACCCACCGAAAAGAACGAGGCCACCGAAGCCGGAAATTATTTTGTGGCGAACTATCCGCCTTTTTCCTTCTGGACGCGGGAGGCAGTGCAGGAGGCGTTGACGGTGCTGGAGCGACCGGCCCCGGCGGATCTACCCATGGGGCTGTATTTCCACGTTCCGTTCTGCCGGAAACGCTGCCATTTCTGTTATTTCCGCGTCTATACGGACAAAAACGCCGCCGAGATCAAAGAGTATCTCGATGCCGGGGTCAGAGAGATGGAAATGATGGCGTCCAAGCCCTGGGTGCAGGGTCGCAAGCCGCAGTTTGTCTATTTTGGCGGTGGGACGCCCAGCTATTTGAGCGTCCAGCAGCTTACGGATCTCACCAACCGCATGAAGGATCTCTTCCCCTGGGATGCGGCGCAGGAAATTGCCTTCGAGGCGGAACCCGGCACCCTGACGGAAAAGAAGCTCGACGGCATCCGGCAGATCGGAGTAACCCGGCTCAGTCTGGGGGTGGAGCACTTCGACGATCACATTCTGGAAATCAACGGACGCGCCCATCGCAGCGGAGAGATCGAGCGCGCTTACGCCCACGCCCGGAGCATTGGCTTTCCGCAGATCAACATCGACCTGATCGCGGGCATGGTGGAGGAGACCGAGGAAAAATGGAAGCGCGCGGTGGCGCGGGCGCTGGAACTGGAGCCGGACAGCCTCACCGTTTACCAGATGGAGGTGCCCTACAATACCGGAATCTACCAGCAAATGAAGGCTGCAGGGCAGTTGGTCGCTCCCGTCGCCGACTGGCCCACCAAGCGCCGGTGGGTGGATTACGCCTTCCAGCAGTTCGAAGCCGCCGGCTACACCGTGACCAGCGTGACCACGGTGGTGAAAGACCCTGCCAAAACCCGGTTTGTGTATCGTGACGCCCTCTGGCAGGGAGCGGATTTGGTGCCGCTGGGAGTGGCCAGTTTCGGGCACCTCGGCGGCGTGCATATTCAAAACCATGCCGACATCGGCCCCTACATGCTGCTGGTGCAAAACGGTCAGCTTCCGGTCTATCGGGCCTATGTTCCCAACCAGGAAGAGCGCTTCATCCGGGAATTCATCCTCACCCTCAAAACCGGGCGGGTTTCCGCCCGCTATTTCCTCAACAAATTTGGCATTGATCCCTGGGAACGTTTCGCTCCCCAGTTGCACCGCCTGGCAGACGAAAATTTTGGCCAGATGGAAGGCGACATATTCTCCCTGAACCGCGACAGCCTCCTGCAAGTGGATCGACTGCTCCACGATTTTTTCCTTCCCCAACACCGTGGGGCACGCTATACATAGTTCTGATTCAAACGGAAAAACGGTTGGGATTCACTGAAGAACAATGTGTTATGTTGAAATGCACGCCTTCAAGTAAGGGTGCATGGCATGAATGGAGCTTGTTGGTTCTGGAGGGTGTTGTTGAAAGAAATTGTTCTGGAAAATGCAATTCGTTTGTGAAATTTATTGCAATTTCAATAAAGTGGTGATTAAGTAGTGTCTGAGAAATTTAGCGCTCACATTGCTGATTACCAATGGTTTGGAACCCTTTTTCTTCAGATATTTATCCGGATGGATACCCGGTCGCGGCTACGGAGTTCCCGCTGCATGCGGTGGCGTTGGAGCAGTTTCAGCGGTTGTTGGACCGGGTGGGAGCCGGTCCGGATTTGGCGGGACGGGTGGTGTTGCTGAAGGCACCGCGGGCGGGATTTGGAAAATCCCACCTCCTGGAACTGGTCCGGCAGCGCCAGAGCAGTCGGGCATTTGTCGTCGCCGTGGAATACGATGCCGACCGGGATCTGAAATGGGCGGGATTGTTCTGGCAGGTGCTGGAGCAGCTGCACGCAAGCCCCTCCGGTGCAGGGCAGGGGAGTCTGCTGGATGTCCTGACCCGACATTTGTTTGCACGGATCAACCAAGAATTGATCCGGCAAGGGCGAATTCCCTGCGCCAATCCCGAAGCCGCCTTGGGGGCATTGGAAACGCGTCATTTTCAGTTGTTTGACTTTTCCGACTCCAAGCAGCCGGTGGCGCGGTGGTTTGCCGAGCATTTTGAGCGGCTTTTGCCGGCTGCCAGCCAGTTGCTGGCACGAGAAGGTGGACTGGAAGAATCCGCCGCCGCCGGGTGGTTGCGGATGCTGTGCGGGTATGCCCAGGGCATTGCGGACGGGCCGGAGGTTCGGTTTGCAGGGCTGCGCTGGGCCGTTCAGCAGGGACATGCGCCTGCGGTGCAGAGCGGAGGGCTCAGCTTGGTGCAGGCACCGATGCTGGATGAACCCTATTTCAAGGATCGACTGATGGAGCTGGGTCGCCTCGCCGGGCTTTGCCGGCCGGTGGTCTTTCTGGTGGACCACCTCGACCGCATCCAGGGGGGCACTGAAATGCCCGTGAAGCTAGCCGGCATTTTGAGTGAATTGCGCCGCCTGCAGCCTCACGCTCTCATCGTGCTCAGTGTCAATCAGGACCTCTGGGCCAATGTATTCCAAAAGTTTTTACCGAGCGCCCTGGAGGATCGGCTGAGCGGTGATCAGGTCCATTTGGAGGGCCTCTCCCGGAGTGAAGCGGACGCCCTGCTGCGCCACCGGCTGCACCATGCCGGGGTCGATGTGGTGCAGGGGGAATCGTTTCTCGACCGCCTGCGGCTTCCCGAGCTGATGGCCAAGGAGTCAGGCCGGGTATTTTCTGCACGTTCCCTGCTGCGCCACGCCGCGCGCCTCTGGGAGGAAACGGAAGCGGAACGGGCGGCCGGAAAATCGGATGTTGCCCCGCTGCGCCTCGAAGATGCCCCGCTTTTCGAAGCCTCTGGTGGACCAACCGAACCGCCGCTGACCCCGCCCGGAGCCGATCCCGCGGCTTCCGCCCCCATGCCGGTGGGTGGCACCTCGTTCCAGCAACTCAAGAGCATGCTCGAAAAGCTGCGCCTGGGCCGGAAATTCACTGAGGCCATCGCGCCGGAGCGTCCGGCTTCCGCTTCGGGAGTGGTGCTGGCCGACCCGCCGCATTCCCTGGCGTCTGGCGGCACCGTGCCAGTCACCGGCGCACCGGCACCGCAGCTGCACCCGGTGGAAGAAAAATTCCACGCGCTGCGGCAGCGCCTGCTGCATGCCAAGCCCCTGCGCATCGACCAGGACATCTTCAGCCATCTGCTGGAGACCGGCGGGCGGCGGCTTGCAGTTGTCAGGGTGGAGTACCTGGCCATCCCGGGCTTCAACGGCCCGGCTGCCCTCGTCTGGCACACTCCGGACGGCGAAATCTTTTTCGGCTCGGAACCTGCCGAGGATGTTGCCTACTGGAAGGCCCTCGCGGCGCATGTCCGGGAAACCCAGCTTCGCTCCGGCAATGGAAACCGCCAGCGGCTCACCGTTTTTTCCGCCCAACAGTCGCCCGCCGACCTCCAACAATGGTTGGCCGCGGACCAGATTGCCGAAGCCAAAGGCCGCTACCTCGACATTGTCAGTCTCGACCAGGATTCGCTGGCCACGCTCTACGCGGCGGATGAACTGCTCCATGCCTCCGAACACGCCAACGAAGGCCTCCCGCCGGCGGATGAAATCTTCCTGGTGCTTTCTGACCACCTCGACGGCTTCTGGAAACGCCTGACGCGGCCGCTCATCCCGCTCACCCGCTGAGCGCGGTCGTTCAAAAATTCATGCGCAATCGGTTTTCCCGGTTGAAACCCGGCGGCGCAGGGGCGAGAAAATTTCATCGTCAAGGAGGAAAACGTCCTTGATGGCACTGCGGTGTCTGCCACCTTCGCAGGGTCTTCGAGCCGTGCCTGCTCCGGAACGGTTCCTCCCGTGCAGCCGATCCTTGTTTTCCTAACTTCGCCTCCCCACATTTTTTTCCATGAGTCTTCCCACTGCCCCCTCTCCTGACCAGGCCGGCAATACTGCCGGCACCGGTGACCAAAACATTCGCGATGCCGTGATTCGTTTCGCGGGAAATTCCCAGGACGGCATTCAGTCCATCGGCGGCTTTCTGGCACGCCTTGCCGGACGCACCCAGCAGGATGTCATGACCTACATGACCATTCCGGCCACCATTTCCGGCGGCCCTTCCATCTTTCAGGTGCACATCGGTTCCGGGGAGGTGCTCTCCGCCGGGGACGACGCCGACTTCCTCGTCACCTTCTATCAGGACAGCTACGAAAACCACATCGGCTTTCTGCGCAAGGGCGGCGTCTGCATTTACGATTCCGACAAGGTCACGCCCGACGACACGGACAAGGACCACCGCTACGTGGGCGTGCCCATCACCACCGCAACGGTGGAAGCGCTGGGCGGCACCTCCAAGGACAAGGGCAAAAACATGTTCGTCCTTGGCATCGTGGCGCAGATTTTCCAGCTCAACGTGGAAAAGCTCAAGGGCATCATCGAGCGCCAGTTCGGCAAAAAGAAGGAGGATGTGCTGCGCAATGTGATGCTGGCCTTTGACAGCGGCTATGGCTATCAGGTCGGCGACGTGGCCCGGCTGCGTTTTCATTTCCACCCCGGTCACAATTCGGACGAGCACCGGCTGACAACGGATGGAAACCAACTCATGGCCTGCGGCCTGCTGGCGGCGGGAGTCCGTTATGGTGCGAGCTATCCCATCACCCCGTGGTCCTCGATCATGGAGTCCCTGCGCACTGAGCTGCCGCGCTATGGCGGCATTTTTGTGCAGACGGAAGATGAAATTGCCGCCGTGGCAACGGCACTGGGCTTTGCCTATGCCGGCCATCTGGCGGTCACCGGAAGTTCCGGCCCGGGGCTTTCGCTGAAGATGGAAGCGCTGTCCTACGCGGTGATGGCGGAACTGCCGCTCATCGTCGTCAACGTCCAGCGCGGCGGCCCGTCCACGGGCATGCCGACCAGCGTCGAACAATCCGACCTCATGCAGGCCATTTACGGATCGCATGGCGACTGCCCCCGCGTGGTTCTGGCACCGAAGGACGTGGAGGACTGCTTTTACATCGCGATCGAAGCCGGACGCATTGCCAAAAAGTATTCCTGCCCGGTGATCATTCTCAGCGACCAGTCGATATCCAGCCGCATCGAGGCATTCAAGGAACCGAATCTCGATGAATGGATGACCGACGCCGCCCTCGACCTCACGCCGCGCGAGGCCGACTGGCGGCCCTATCCAACAGCAGGCGAGGTGAACCATGCCGCGCCGGGCACCCGGATGCTGGGCGGAAAATATCCGGTGGTAACCGGCCTGGAACACGATGAATGGGGCCACCCCAGCGCGAGTCCGAAACTGCACACCGAAATGACCGCCCGGCGCAGGGACAAACTGATCCGCCTGATGGAGGAAATTCCGGTCCCAGCGGTCCATGGTGACCAGAATGGGGATGTGTTGCTGGTGGGTTGGGGGAGCACTTCCGGTCCCCTCAAGGAAACCACCGAACGGCTGCGCGCCCAGGGGCGAAAAGTCGGCTGCATGATCCTGCGCCACATTCATCCGCTGCCCAACGGGCTGGACGGCATTTTCAACAAATTCAAAAAGATCGCGGTCGTGGAAATGAACGACCGTGGTCTCTATGGATTCGGCCAGCTCGCCACCATGCTGCGCGCCAGGCTCGCCAACCCGAACATTCAGTCCGTCTGCAAAACCGACGGGCTGAGCTTCAAGGTGCGGGAAATCATCGCCGGCATCGAAAAAATCCAGCAAAGTTAAGCCTGCCGCATGTCCGTGTATGATCTTCCGGCGGTTGATGCCACGCTCAATGGCATCAGCACCTGTTTCATCCTCGCCGGTTTGTGGTTTATCCGCAGGGGACGGAAAACTCCGCATGTGCTTTGCATGGCTTGCGCACTGCTGGCCTCGGTGGCCTTTCTGATCTGTTATGTGAGCTACCACCTCAGCAAACCCGAACCACTGCGCTTCGATGTCGCGCGCTATCCGGCCTGGGCTAACCTGGTGTACAAAACCACGCTGGTCAGCCACATTCTCCTGGCGCCAGTAGCGGCGGTTCTGGTACTCACCGCCGTGGTCAAGGCGCTGCGCGGGAACTTCACCGGGCACCGCCGGGTGGCCCGCTGGACCGCTCCGGTCTGGCTCTATGTGTCAGTGACTGGCGTTCTGGTTTACCTCATGCTCTATCAATGGTGGCCGCCGGAAAACCTCCTGCGGCTGCGGGATGCCGGCTGACGATCGTCCGGGCCTCCTTGCCTCCGCAGGGACGGGGCTTCCAACCCGGTTGCCACAAATCAGCAGCGCCGTGTGGATGATGGGCCACGCCTGTGCGTCGGCAGGAGAAAGACGGCACTGCCCCAAGGGTGGACCCGCACTTGCGCAATAAAAAAACCGTCTGGACGGTTTGACGAGGGATCGCAGGAGCGGTATGAGGGTCGTCGCATGACGCTCCATCGATCCGACCTCAAGGAACGCCTGCTGGATGCAGCGGAGGAAGTGGCATTGAGTTGCGGGATTTCCCGCCTCACCTTCGACGCGATTGCGCTCGAAGCAGGCATCAGCAAGGGCGGCGTCCTGCACCATTTTTGGAGCAAGGACCAGTTGATCGGGGCGATGGTGGAGCGGAGCGCGCGGCGCTGGCGGGAATTTTACATGCGAGCCTATCACCAAACATCCGAAGGTCCTGGACGCATGGCTCGGGCGCTGCTGCACAGCGGTTTCATGGAGCCGGATTCATGGGCGGAGGAAATGCGCCGCGGATTCTCTTCCGTGCTGGTAGCCCTGATGCACAACCAGTCGCTGGTGCGCCCGGTCAGGGAGACGTATGAGGAACTCTACCGTTTTCTGAGAGAAGACGGACTTCCCGAGGGCGTCAGCGAAATGATCGGCGCCGCCTTTGACGGAATGTGGCTGCACTGGGCCCTGCACATTTCCGATCTGGACTACGCCATGTTGAAACGCGTGCATCGCGCACTGGGAAAGGTGCTCAAGGATCACTGCGCCATGCCGAAGCCGGGAAAGCCTGCTCCCAAGGCACCTGAGGGCACTCGAACCACCGCATGATTCGCAGGCTCCGTTTTACTCACCATCGCGCTTTCATCCTGAGCATTCTCCACCCCCAAAAAACTGCTATTCCATGAACCTGCGCCGCTGGCTGGCATCCATTTCTCTGATCGTGCTGGTGGGGACCGTGTTTTCCGGCCTGTGGGCATGGAAATCGCATGCCAAGAAAAAGGCTGCCGAGGCGACCGCGCATATTCCGGAGCGAGTCGAATCGCTGCGGATTGCGGCGGTGGAGGAGCGTGAATTCCATCGTTACAGCACGACGACCGGCACCGTCAGAGCCCTCCAATCGATTGTCCTGAAAAACGAACTGCCCGGGACGGTGCACTCGGTTTCATTGGTTCCGGGGGCAATCGTCGAAGCGGACACGATTCTGGTGGCCCTCGACATCAGTGTCGAGGAGGCGGACCTCAAGGCCCAGGAAGCACAGGCCGCTTTGGCGCGGAGCACGCTGGAGCGGATGGAGAAACTCTCCACGGAGAAGGCGGTTCCAGAATTGGAGTTGGACCAGGCGCGTGCCCAGCGCGACGTGGCGCTGGCCCGCATCGAGGGCATCCGTGCGGTCATGGCGCGCAAAACCCTCCGGGCGCCGTTCCGGGCTCGTGTGGGGTTGAGCGATTTGCATCGCGGACAGTATCTGGAAGCCGGCACGGAACTGACCACCCTCCAGGGAGTTGCCGACGCGGTGCATGTCGATTTCCAAGTCACCCAGGAGACAGCCGGACAACTGAAGGTCGGTGACTCTGTTGCGATCGTGGCGGGCGTAACGGCACAGCAGGCTGCTGCACGAATCGTCGCCCTCGACTCCCGCGTGAACGAAAACACGCGCAATATCGCGGTGCGGGCCCGGATCGACGTCGCCGATCACGCGGCAGCCCTGGCGCCTGGGGCCGCCGTGCGAGTTCGGGTTCCAGTGGGAAGTCCGGAGAAGGCGGCTGCCATCCCCATCAGTGCCTTGCGCCGGGGAGCTGACGGGGATTTCGTCTTTGTGGTGGCCAAGGACGCCAAGGGAAAGGAGCGTGCTTCGCTGCGTCCGATCAAGGTGGAGGCGCTGGAAAACGAAATGGTTTTCGTCGCCCAGGGGTTGAAATTCGGCGAACGGATTGCCGCCACCGGATCGTTCAAGCTGCGCGAGGGCGTGCTGGTGGCGGAAGCGCCGGAGCAGCCTGCCGTATCGGACGCGGGTGAACACTGATTCAGCTTCCCTCATTTGCGATGCGCGGCCGATCCTTCACTGACATTTTCATCCGGCATCCGGTCCTTGCCCTGGTTGTCAATTTCATCATCATTCTGATGGGTTGGCGCGCGGCGACATCCCTGCCGGTGCAGCAGTATCCGAAACTGGAGAGTTCCTCGGTGGTGATCACCACGCTCTACTACGGAGCCAGCGCGGAGACGATCCGGGGATTTCTAACCAATCCCATCGAGCAGGCCGTTGCCCAGATCGGCGGAGTCGATTACGTCGAGTCCATCAGCCGGGCAGGTTCCAGCGTGGTCACGGTGCGCTTGAAACTCAACTACAACGCCACGGCCGCCTTGGCTGAGGTTTCCGCCCGTCTCCAGCAGGTGCGCTCCGAACTGCCTTCCGAAGCAGAACCGCCGATGGTTGAAATCCAGCGGGCGGACCGTCCGCATGCTGCGTTTTACATCAACTTCAACTCCAAGGAACGCACCATCCCGCAGATCACCGACTGGCTGACGCGGCACATTCAGCCGCAACTGGCCACGGTGGAAGGGGTGCAGCGGGTGACCGTCGGCGGTGGTCAGGCGCTGGCAATGCGCATCTGGATCAACCAGGACCGCCTCGCCGCGGTCAACCTCGCACCCGGCGACATTTATCGCGCACTGCAGCGCAACAACTACCTGGCCGCCGTCGGACGCACCAAGGGAAAGGAAGTGGAGATCAATCTGTTGGCCGATACGGACCTTCACGACCGGGATGAATTTGCCCGGCTCATTGTGGCGGAGCGCGAGGGTTCCCTGGTGCGGCTGAGCGACGTCGCCCGCGTCGAACTTGGAGCCGAAGACCTGCAATTTGTCGCGCGGCACAACACCCACGATGGCGTTTCCCTGGGCGTCTGGCCGCTGCCCGGTGCCAACGAAATCGAGGTCCACGGACGGCTGGTCGCCGAGATGGACCGCATTCAAAAAACGCTGCCCGCGGGCATGAACATGATCCTGGTTTACGATGGCACCGAGTTTATGCGCGATGCCTTGAAGGAAATCTCCAAAACACTGGTGGAAACGATGATCATCGTGGGCATCGCGGTGTTTCTCTTTCTCGGCTCGCTGCGCACGGCATTGATCCCCCTCATTGCGATGCCCATTTCCCTCGTGGGCGCCTGCGTCCTCATGCTGGCCTGCAGCTTCAGTCTCAACCTCCTGACCATCCTCGCCATCGTCCTCTCCGTCGGCCTGGTCGTGGACGATGCCATCGTCGTGGTGGAAAACATCGAACGGCACATCCGGCTGGGCAAAACCCGGATCCAGGCGGCGCTTGAGGGGACGCGTGAACTGGTCGGCCCCATCATCGCCCTCACCATCACGCTGGCCACCGTGTACGCCCCCATCGCATTCCAGGGGGGAATCACCGGCTCCCTGTTCCTCGAATTCGCCATTACTCTGGCAGGCACCGTCATCATTTCCGGTCTCGTTGCGCTCACGCTTTCGCCTATGCTCAGTGCGCACATGATCCACGCCCAGGGGAAGGAGGCCTGGCTCACCCGGCAGGTGAATCGGTTGTTCAACAAGGTGCGCAATGCCTACGGCCGCCTGCTCGACGGCGCGCTGCAAATCCGGGGCGTGATCGTCCTCCTCTCCCTGGTCATCATGGCCGCAGCCGTGCCGCTCTATCTCGGTTCCTCCAAAGAGCTGGCTCCGGTCGAGGATGAGAGTGCCATCCGCTTGTTTTTTGAAGCCGCGCCTGATTCCACGCCTGAAGCCTCCGCCCGCCAATCGCTGGAGCTGATCAAGGCCCTGCTGGCCCTGCCGGAGGCCAATCGTGTCTGGTCTCAGACCACGAACTGGGGCGGCTTTGGAGGCTACAACACAGTGCCGTGGGATCAGCGGAGCCGTTCGACCAAGGAAATGTACCGGGATGTTTACGCGACAACTTCCGGGATCCCGGGGCTGCGGGTTTTTCCTCGGCTCAATCCACCCCTGCCGACTCCGGGCCAGCACGACGTGGAATTGGTGCTTCAGACCAATGGCTCCGTGGAGGATCTCCTCCCACTTGTCCAGCAAACCATCGCCGCTGGCTTCAAGAGCGGAAAGTTTCTCTACGTGGACTCCGATCTGAAAATCGACCGCCCCGAAGCACGGGTGGTGGTGGACCGGGAACGCATCGCCGATCTCGGTCTGGACCTGGCCAGTGTCGGGCGAGAGTTGGGCACTCTGCTCGGCGGCGGTTATGTCAATCGCTTCAACTTCTTCGACCGCAGTTACAAAGTGATTCCCCAGATCGAGGATCAAGCCCGGGCGACGCCCGAGGCACTGCTGGACCTCCGCATCAAAACCCCAGCGGGCGATCTGGTGCCCATTTCATCTTTTGTCAGGATCGAATCAAAAAACTCCCCGCGCAGCCTCAACACGTTTCAACAGCGCAACGCGGTGCGCGTTTTTGGCGGAGTCGCTCCCGGCTGGACCAAGGAAGCGGCCCTCGATGTGCTGGAAAACGCGGCACGCAGTGCGGGTGGAGAATCCATTGGGACCGACTACACCGGCGAATCCCGGCAGATTCGATCCGAAGGATCAGCCCTTGTCGTCACGTTCGTCTTTGCGATTCTCCTGGTCTATCTGGTGCTCGCCGCACAGTTTCGCAGCTTTCGGGACCCTCTCATTGTGCTGCTCGGTTCGGTGCCGCTGACCCTGTCCGGTGCATTGGCCTTCACTTATCTCGACCTCACGTCCATCAACATCTATTCGCAGGTCGGCCTGATCACTCTGGTCGGACTCATTGCGCGCAATGGAATCCTCATCGTGGAGTTCGCGAACAAACTGCGCCTGCGAGGACACAGCAGGGCAAAGGCCATCCGCGAAGCATCCCTCACTCGCCTGCGCCCGGTTCTGATGGCCTCGGCGGCAACGATTTTTGGACACTTCCCCCTCGTCCTGGTTTCGGGTCCCGGTGCCGAGGCCCGCAACAGCATTGGGATCGTGCTCGTGTCCGGCATGTTCATCGGCACGATCTTCACGCTCTTTGTCGTTCCCGTTTTCTACACCCTGATCGCCTCGGAACATCGTCCGGAATCCGCGGAAGAACCAGAGACCACGGCGGAATCCATCACGCTGCCGGCGGCGCAGGCACCGGTGGCCTGACTGGGGAGACTTTTCCTGACATCGGCGCTTCACGGGATTTTCGGCGCAAGGCGACTGCCCAAAATGATGGCCGTTGTCTGGGGAGGATGGAGAAATGGCCGCCAGCCGAGAATCTCCGGCATTTTCTGCGTGCATCCCGTCCGGGATTTCCTAAATAGTGGTTCGCCAAGATCTCACGCAACCCAATCCCATCCATCCCATGGCACACACCAAACCAAAACTGCACAATGCAATGTGGCCCGGGCTCGTCGGCAAAGGCGACGGACCGGACCAGGAGCCCCCGGTCAGCCTCGAACGCATGCTCGACTTCACTGCCGCGGCAAATGTCAACGGTCAGAAGTTTGAAGGCATCGACTATTTTCTGTTTCTCCCGCACACCGATCCGAATGCCAGTGAGGATGAACTCAAGCGCATTGCCGATCTCATTGCCGGGAAGGGCTTTGCGGTCGGATCCCTCGTTGCACCGGTCTGGCCCGGCACGGTTGGGGACTCGGCGATGGGCGATGACGCTGCGCAGGAAAAATTCCTCGATGCCGTGAGGATGGCCTGCCGCATTGCCAGGGTGTTCAATGCTCACGGCGTCCGGAAGTATGGAGTCATCCGCATCGACTCTGCGGAGTTTGGCGTGGCCAAATGGCGGGAGAATTCCAAGGCCGGCACCGGCCGCATCATCGACACCTTCAAAAAGGCCGCACAGATCGCTCGCGACAACGGCGAACGGCTTGCCGCCGAAGGGGAAATCTGCTGGGCCGGCATGCATTCGTGGCGGGACATGCTCGATGTCCTCGAAGGCGTCGGCATGCCGGAGACCCTGGGCTTCCAGGCTGACCTCGCCCACACCTATCTCTACACGTTAGGCTACAATGCGCCGGAACATGCGCTGCTCAAGGAAGGTTATACCGATGCCGAATTCTACGCCGCCTATGAAAAGATGACGGATGCCCTGCGTCCCTGGACGATCGACTTTCACGTCGCGCAAAACGATGGCACCGTCCACGGAGCCGGAAGTCATGACAAAACCGGCAAACACTGCCGCGCAGACGATCCCAACGGCAAACTCGACATCGTGAAATGCTCCGGCTACTGGCTGAAGGACGCCGCCAGCCGCGGCATCCAGCACATCTGCTGGGACGGGTGCATGTTCCCGAATGCGGTGCTCGAAACGACCGAAACTTGGAACACCATTCTCGCCCGAATGATGGAAGTCCGCGATGCCCACGGCTGGGATTGATTTCCTAACGAAAAAGCATTCCGAAAACCTCAGGTATTCGTCTCCATCCACCGCAGTTTTTGCTGCAGGACTGCGTAAAAACTGCGGTGGCGCAGCATGACCAGCGGCAGCGTATAGTCCGCGCGGCGCAGGTTGACCGTGGTGTCCTTGCGCAGGCTGAACGGTTCGCCGCCGTCCACTGTCAGGAGGATTTCCTCACGGTGTTCCTCAGGGCGGATTTGGATGGTGGCGTCATCGTTCACTACAAACACCCGGCTGGCCAGGGCATGCGGACAGATGGGCGTTACCAGAAATACATCCGCCTCCGGATTCACCAGCGGACCGCCGGCGGAAAGCGAATAGGCAGTGCTGCCGGTCGGCGTGGCCACGATCAGGCCATCGCCGCTGTAGCGGTTGAGCTGGGCGCCGTCGATTGACACCTCCAGCCTCAGGAGCCGGGAAATCGCTCCGCGGGAAACCGTCACTTCATTCAGTCCGCAAAGGGAATGCTGCCGCCCCTTCCGGTCGGTAAACTCCGCCTGGATGAGGCTGCGCTGGCTGAGCTGGAAGTTTCCCGTGCAGAGGCTTTCTACAAATGAGTCGATCTCCCCAGCGGTGGAGGTTGTCAGGAAACCCAGGCGTCCGGTGTTGATGGCGGCCAATGGGCGGACCAGCCTGCCCATCCTCCGGGCGGTGTACAGGATGGTGCCGTCCCCGCCGAGCACCACCACGACATCCGCTTCCGAACCCAGTTCCGTCAAGGCAACACCGGGCGCCTCGCCCAGGGCGGCGGCACCTCCGGATTCCAGCACCACCTGCCTCCCGCAGGCGCGAAACCGCACTGCCAGTTCCCGCGTTCGCTCCAGCGCCTCTGGTTTTGTCAGGTTGGTCACGATCCCAATGGTGGCCGGTGGATTCATGATGGACAGTTGCCGTGACATCAGGGGCTGCCATAGCCCACCTTTTGCGCCCCTACCAGAAAAGAAACACACGATGACGGACAAATTTCGGCTGGCTGAGAGCACAGGGATGGCCGGTCCGTGGATGGAGCGAATTCGTTGACGAAGCGGCTGCGCACCGGCATTTTCCCGCATGACTCCATCCTCGCTCCGCCAGATCAATTACCGGATCGGCAATGAAAAGCTGATTCGCGTGCTGCCCGGCGCAGCTCAGAAGCTCACCTCCCTGCTCGACAAGCAGGGCCGGGCTCTGCACGGAGCCCTGCGGGTGGCCGTGGTGGGGGGAGGCTGTTCCGGACTGCAGTATAAAATGGACCTGGTGGACGGACCTGCGGACCGCGACATTCTGGTGGAAAGCGGGGGAGTGCGGGTGGTCATCGATCCAAAAAGCGCCCTGTTTGTCTCGGGATCGGAACTGGACTTCAGCGAGGACCTGCAGAGCGGCGGATTCAAGGTGAAGAATCCGAATGCGGTGGTGACCTGTTCCTGCGGGGAAAGCTTTGCGGCCTAACGTTCCACAAGGATTTCGACGCGGCGGTTTTTGCGATCCTCCGCAGGATTGCTTGCATCGGCAATCGGGTGGAGCGCACCGGAGGCAACGACGGTGATGCGCTCGCGGGGGATGCCACGGGTGGTGAGGAATTGCGCCAGGGATTCGGCCCGGCAGGCACTGAAGCGGAGATTTGTTTCCTCGCTTCCTTCCTGCGATGCGTGGCCGGTCAGGGTGAACCGGGCACCCGGAGACTCGGTGAGGATCTTTTTCATCGCCGCGAGCACCCGGGAGTAGTCGCCCGAAAGTCGCGCATTGCTCGTGGCGAAGCAAACCGGAGGGATCGAGTCTTCCACCTGCAACCGGGCGGCGTTTTTGGCCGCTGGATTCTGCGGCGTTGTGGGCTTGAGGGATGATTCGCCGGATTCCTTCGCACTCCGGACCTCGGGGAGCCGCGCTCCTTCCCGTGCGGCGAGGGCAGCTTCCGCTTCCTTCAACCGGCGGCCCTGCGCGAGAAATTGTGCCTGCATGCGCTGCGCGGCAATGCGATCCGCTTCACGGGCCTGCTGTGCCCGGCTTGCTTGGGATGAATTTTCTGCCTGCATCCTTTCCGCCAGTGCCTTTGCCTCTGCCGATTCCGTGCGGACGGTTTCGAGTTCCTGCAAGGCCGCGTCGCGTTCCTTCGCCAGCAATGCCAACTGCTCCTGGAGTCTGCCGTTTTCCCTGGTTAGTTGCACAGTTTTCTCCCGCAGGGACTGGCTGCTGCTGTCGGCAGCCCTGATTTCGCGCCGCAGGTCGTCCAGCATTCCGGTTAGGGTGCCGATCTGCTCTTCGGCGGTGCGAATCTGCTGGTGGAGCGAATCAATGGTTTCGCCAGTCCGGGAGGGTGGGGTGCCAGCACGGGCAGGATCCGTCCCGGCAACCAGGACGGCAACGATGGTGATTGCAAACCACAACGAACGGCCCACCCGCATTTCAAAAAGGCTGCGGTTGAATCCGGGCATGAGACGATGAAGAAAGGGAAGATTCACGGACGGACTGCGCGGGTTGACTTGAGCGACTGGAGGTCCGGAGAGGCAATGGCAGTGTGCCTGAGTGTTCTGGGAATGCCAATGGCGATTTGCGGTGCTTGCATGTTGGCAGGGACGCAGTTCCGTTGCGTTTTCGATGGCTGAAAACCTACCCCGGTCCACTCCTGCCCGTGTCCTGCTGCTTTTCGCGTTTTTATTCGCGGGAGTGGTGGCGGCGGTGTGGCGGGACGGGCAGATGCGTCCCCAGTTGGAATCCGTGGTGTATCCCACCGCACTGGGGGATGCCCTGGAAGTACCTCCGACGGTGCTTGCGGGGGCGGTGTTTCAAGCGTGGACCGATGCGGACCCCGGCGGAGCGTCGTTCAAAGCCACGGCGGAACCTCCGCTGAAGCTGGCGCCCGATCGCCTGCTGCGCGCGGGAGCGGCAGCGGATGGCGCCTTCTGGCTCTACCGTCCGGATGCCAAGTCCGGGCGTCAAGGACTGTTTCTGCGCATGCCGGATGGGCAGTTTCTCCCGCTGGCAAAGCAATAACCGGCACGGTGCAGCGGCGGGAATGTTTACAGCGCTTGTTCGAGCGCCAGTTCCGTTTCGTTGTGCATGACTTCGGCGAGCACTGCAACCTGCAGCAGTTCCTCCAGCACCGCACGGTTGGAAATGCTGGCGGCATCGCGTTCCTCCTCAACGTGGTTGAGAATGATTCCCGCACAGCGGAGCCCACGGGCCTGCACCGAGCGGACGGTCAGGATGGTGTGGTTCAGGGCGCCCAGGCGGTTGGCGGCGACCACGATGACCGGCAACTGGAGGGCAGCAGCGAAATCGGCCATCGTTTTTCCTTGGCTCAGCGGGGTTTCCCAGCCGCCCGCTCCCTCCACCAGCACGCGGTCGAACCGTTTTGCCAGTGCGTGGTAGCCTGTCAGCAGTGCTTCCCAAGGCACCGGGCGGTTTTCAATGAGGGCGGCAACCAGCGGGGAAAGCGGGACGCGAAACCAGAACGGGTTCACCTCATCCAGCTCCAGTGGGGCGCTGGAGGCTGCCAGCAGGGCGGCGGCATCCTCCCGGCCGCCGCTGCAGACCGGCTTGTAGCCGGCGGCGGTCATCCCGGATTTTGTCAGGGTGCGCAGCAGCAGCGCGGTGCAATGGGTTTTGCCGACGCCGGTGTCGGTGCCTGTGATGAAGCAGTTCATGCGCCGCTGCCGGGGGATGTTTCGCGCACCTCGTGGGAAAGCATGGTTTCGTCGTCAAATTCAAACCATGCCTGAAATTTCCGGCGCTGCAGCAGCAGGGGGAGCCAGAGCGCGTCATCCGCCCACATTTCCTGATAGGGAATGGCGTCCACCGGCGTCCAGCGCGGAATGGCCTCGTCCGTTTCCACCGCTTCACCGCGAAATTTGGTGGCGCGGAAGACATGACATTCGAGAGCCAGACCGTCGGTGAACTGAAAGCGCAGAATTCCAGCCTCTTCGGGATCAGTAGGTTCGATGCACAATTCTTCCTGGGTTTCCCGCAGTGCGGAGGCGAGGGGCGTCTCGCCAGGTTCGATTTTTCCGCCTGGACCGTTGATTTTCCCCGCGCCAAGTCCCCGCTTTTTGCGGATGAGGAGGATTTCCCCGTCCCTCACCACGAACAGAAGCGTGGCTCTCATGCCGGGCTGCCAGTGGGTCCAGTCCATGCGTTCAGCTTTCGTAAGCGCTGACGGGATCGCAGGTGCAGATGAGGTGCTTGTCGCCATGGACATTGTCCACGCGGCTGACCGGCGGCCAGTATTTGTGGTGGCGGAGGCGTTTGTCAGGGAACGCAGCCTGCTCCCGCGGGTAGGGCCGGTCCCAGGAGGAGGACAGCAGCACCTCGGCGGTGTGCGGGGCGTGTTTCAGCGGGTTGTTGTCTTTCGGCAGCAGGCCGTTTTCGATGGCGGTGATCTCCCCGTGGATGCTGATGAGGGCATCGCAAAACCGGTCCAGTTCCGCCTTGGTTTCGCTCTCCGTAGGTTCGATCATCAGCGTGCCGGGCACCGGCCAGGACATGGCGGGGCTGTGGTACCCGTAGTCCATTAGGCGTTTGGCCACGCCTTCCACGGAGATGCCGACGCTGTCCTTGCATTTTCTCAGCTCGCTGCAGCACTCATGGGCGCCCAG